>DATJFY010000041.1:0-31719 GCA_035495415.1 Verrucomicrobiia bacterium | reverse complement strand
ACGTCGCGGCCCACGATGAGCACGTGGATGTCGTGGGTGCCTTCGTAGGTGTTGACCGTCTCGAGATTCATCATGTGCCGCATGATCGGGTGCTCGTCCACGATGCCGGCGGCGCCCAGGATGTCGCGGGCCATGCGCGCGGTGTCCAGTGCCATCTGCACGTTGTTCATCTTCGCCAGCGAGATCTGCTGCGGCCGCGCGGTCCCCGCCTCCTTGAGGCGCCCGAGCTGAAGGCACAGGAGCTGGGCCTTGGTGATCTCGTTGATCATCCAGACGAGCTTTTGCTGCACGAGCTGGAAGGAGCCGATCGGCTTGCCAAACTGGATGCGCTGCTGCGCGTACTGGAGCGCCCAGTCGTAGCACGCCATGGCGGCGCCGATGGCGCCCCACGCGATCCCGTAGCGGGCCTGCGAGAGGCAGGACAGCGGGCCCTTGAGCCCCTTCACGCCGGGCAGCTTGTTCTCGAGCGGAATGCGGCAGTCCTGGAACGAGAGCTCCGAGGTGATGGAGGCGCGCATCGAGAACTTCCCGTGAATGTCGAGGGTGCCGAAGCCCGGGGTCCCCCGCTCCACGAGATAGCCGCCGATCTCGCCGTCGTCGCCCTTGGCCCACACCACCGCCACCTCGGCCACCGAGCCGTTGGTGATCCAGAGCTTGGTGCCGTTGAGCACGTACTCCGCGCCCTTCTTCACGGCGCGCGTCTTCATCGAGCCGGGATCGGAGCCGTGGTCGGGCTCGGTGAGGCCGAAGCAGCCCATGGCCTCCCCCGACTGCAGCCGGGGCAGCCAGCGGTTCTTCTGGGCGTCGGAGCCGTAGGCGTAGATCGGGTACATCACGAGGCCGCTCTGCACCGAGGCGAAGGAGCGGAGACCCGAGTCGCCCCGCTCCAGCTCCTGCATGATGAGCCCGTAGGCGATGTTGTCGAGCCCGAGGCAGCCGTAGCCCTTGAGGGTGGCGCCGAACACGCCCATCTCGCCCAGCTCGCTCGCGAGCTCCACCGGGAACGTGGCGTTGCGATGGTGCTCGGTGACCAGTGGCAGGAAGCGCGACTCCACCCAGTCGCGCACGGTGTCGCGGATCATCCGCTGCTCGTCGGAGAGGTGCTCCTCGATGCCGTAGTAGTCGACGCCTCTGAACTTTTCCATGGCTCCGTCCTTCTGCGCGCGCTAGCCGCCCGTCAGCAGCGCAAAGATGCGGCGGATCAGCTCTTCGTGGTCAGCCACATTGTGCGCGAAGATGCCCATCTCTTCCACTTCGGCGAGGTCGAGGGTCTGGCAGGGCGCGCCCGGCGCCCACGAGGCGAGCGAGAAGGCCTGGAAGCAGGACCGGCCGGGGTCGGGCTTGTCCGACACGAGGACGAAGTAGAGATCCGGCCACTGCCGGCGCGCCATCTGGAAGAGGGACCGCTCGCTGCGTTGACTCTCCACCGCCAGGAATTGGCCGATGTGCGGGTGGTACTTCACCTCGATGAGAAAGTCCTTCGTGCCTCCGCTGCCGCCCGGACCGCCTTCGCCCGTGGGCTTCACCCAGAAGTCGGGCGAGAAATCGTCACGACCCACCCGCAGCCCCGCCGCGGGCGAGCGGCGGTACGGCGTGATGTCGTAGCGGGCTCGCCTGAAGATGGACTCGACGAGCGCTTCGGCCACCCGGTTCTTGGCTTCGAGCAGGTCCATATCCCCTCGCTAGTGGACCACGCTAGAGGTTGGTGGAATGCGCCGGACGGTCTTCGCTGAGCGCCAGCTCCAGCGCCTTGGCGAGCGCAGCGTCGTGCTCGTGGGTCGCAGCGAAGATCCGGCAGTGAGCTACCTTGCCGGGTAGATGCTTCAACAGCTCCTTCAGCGGCTCCGCAGAGACCTTCTGCGAGGCCGAATCATAGATGTAGATCTGGCGGTCGCCCCCCTCGATGGGATTCAGCGGCCGCGGGTCCTGCTGCGCCATGTCGATCTTGAAGGGATGCTGCCGCAGGGGTGGCGGCAGCGCCTGGCGCACGCGATCCTCCAGCTCCTCCACCTTCATGAAGGCCTGGCCACGCCGCGGCTCGAAGAGATCCAGCACCACCTCGTGGGCCATGCGCCACTTGAGACGGCGGTCAAGGATCTGGCGCCACTCCGCGCCGAGCGCCCGCCGCTCGGCCTCGTCGGAATCGGGCCAGCGCTCCACGTCCGCGAGGAGCGTCCACTCCGTGAGCCCGAGGTAAGGCTTGAGGTTCTTGTTCAAATCATGGGGGAAGACCAGCCGCATGGTGTCGCGGAAGATCTCCTTGAGGTGCAGGTCGATGCCGCGCGTCGTCCGGTGGTAGTACACGTTGGTGTACATGTAGAACCGGGCGTTCAGGAACATGATGAAGGCCTGGATGCCGCCGCGGTCGAGCGTGAGTCCTTTGTCGCTGAAGAACGAGTAGTACATGATCCGCTCGACGTCGATCGGTCCCACCGCCACGCCGCACATGTACGAGTCGCGGAGCACGTAGTCCATGTTGTCCGCGGTGTAGATCCCGGAGAGCAGGGGCTTGAGATGGGCGAGCCAGCGCGGATGCCCCGCCTCGGGCTCGGTGCGGTGCTTGCCCATGAGATAGCAGATCCACTCGGGGTCGATGCGCTCGCCCGGCTCGAAATGGGCGGACGGACTGCGCCGCAGCCCGCGGATCAGCTCCCCCAGCTCTTCCTTGATGATGCGCTGGCCCACGATCTCGTGCGTGAGGCCCCAGTCGGCGAGAAAATTGTCGTCGAAGAAGTGGCCGAAGGGCCCGTGGCCGATGTCGTGGAGGAGTCCCGCCATCCGCAGCAGCTCCTCGAAGAGCGCCGCCGATGGGGCGTCCGCGAACTCCGCACGGAGCGACGGATGGAGCTGCTGGGCGAAGCGGCTCGCCAGGTGCATCGCGCCCAGCGAATGCTGGAAGCGGCTGTGCTCGGCGGCGGGAAACACCCATCGCGCCGACTGCAGCTGCGGCACGCGCCGCAGCCGCTGCATCCACGGCGAATCGATCAGGTCTTCCTCGGTCGCCTCACCCGGGGCGCCGTCCGGCCGCGTGTAGAGGATGTAGCGGTGAATGGGATCGGCGATGAGCCCGCGTCCACGATAGGTATCGATCCCTCGCATGGTTAGAGCCTACTACTTCTCCGTCGTCCGGAAGATGCGATACCGGTCGGCCGGCCGTACCGTGATGACCTGGGAGCCCGTCTGCCGGCGCACCTCCACCGCCACCGGCTCGCCGATCTGCCCGGCCCAGAGCCGGGTGTAGAACTCCTCCTGGCTCGCCACCGCTTGCCCGTTGACGGCGACGATGAGGTCGCCGCGGCGGAACCCGGCCTGCCCGGCGGGCCCGACCGGGGAGACCCCCACCACGACCGCGCCGCGCCCGGGCACGCTCTCCGTGTAGACGCCCAGCCAGGGCCGGACTCCTCGGCTCTCCACGCGCCCCTTGGCGAGGAGCTCGTCCCGGCCGGCGAGGAACTTCTCGATCGGGATCGCCAGGTTGGCGAAGGGCTTCTCGCCCAGGCGGAGCGAGGTGATGCCGACCACCGACCCGGAGCCGTCAATGAGGACGCCGCCCCCGAAGGCGGTGTTGGCGGGGAACACGACGAACGCGCGATCCAGCATGTATTCCCACGGCGCGACGTAGCGCTGCACCGAGCGCACTTGGCCTTCGACCGCGATCAGATCCCCGTTCTCGGTCATCCCGACGGTGCCCGCGCCGTCGCCCACCGCGATGCGGGTCGAGTCCCCGAGGGGCGCGGCCGGCCACGGTCCCGGCCACGCGAGCTTGATCACGCCCAGGCCGACTTCGAGATCGAGGCCGACCAGCCGCGCGGGAACGATGCGGCCGTCGCGCAGGGTCGCCTCGAGTCGGTCCGCGTCGAGGAGGAGATAGCTCACGGTGACGGCGTACCCGGCGGGGTCGAAGATCACCGCGCTGCCCGCGCGCTCCGCGCCGAGATTCGCGGAGGAGGGCGCATGGGGGTTCGCCTCGACCCGGAGCGACACCATGGCCGGCGCCACCCGTCGGGCGAACGACGGCGCGCTGTCCAGGCCCGGGGCCTCGGGGCGGGGCGCGCTGCCGCGGGGGGCGGCAAACAGGATCACCGGGATCGCGACCACGGTCAGGGCGAGCAGCACGAAAGCCAGGGCACGACGCTGCGGCATGGAGATCACCTCGTCGAGTACTGGCGCTCGTAGTACGCGCGGAACTCGCCCGACTTGATGGGCCGCCACCAGGCCTCGTGGCTGCGGTACCACGCCACCGTGGCAGTCAGCGCGGCGGGAAAGTCGTGCGCCGGCTTCCATCCGAGCGCGCGCACCTTCGCGGTGTCGAGCGCGTAGCGGCGGTCGTGGCCCGGCCGGTCGGCCACCGGCTTGATCAGCGTCTCCGGCTTGCCGGTCAGGCGGAGGATCTGGCGCGTGAGCACCACGTTCTCGACCTCGTTGCCGCCGCCGATGTTGTAGATCTCCCCGTCCTTGCCCTTGCGGAGCACGATGTCGATGGCGGCGCAGTTGTCGAGCACGTAGAGCCAGTCGCGCACGTTCTTGCCGTCGCCGTAGAGCGGCAGCGGGACCTCGTCGAGCGCGTTGGTGACGAAGAGCGGAATCACCTTCTCGGGGTACTGGTACGGTCCGAAGTTGTTGCTGCTGCGCGTGACGATGACGGGCAGCTTGTGCGTGGTCCAGTACGCCCGCGCGAGGAGGTCGGCCGCCGCCTTCGACGCCGAGTACGGATTCGATGGGTTGAGCGGATCCACCTCGCGGGAGGCCCCGCGCGCGATGCTCCCGTACACCTCGTCGGTGCCTACGGCGATGAAGCGCGCGAGACGGCGGCCCCGCGCCGCCTCGAGCAGCGTGAAGGTGCCGGTCACGTTGGTGCGCAGGAACTCGTCGGCGCCCGTGTTGGAGCGGTCCACGTGGGTCTCGGCGGCGAAATGCACCACCGCGTCCACCTCGGCCATGAGGTCGCGCACGAGGCCCGCGTCGCAGATGTCGCCCTTCACGAAGCGGTGGCGGGAGTCGGCCTCGACGTCCGTGAGATTGGCGGGATTGCCGGCATAGGTCAGCTTGTCGAGCGTCACCACCGCATCGTCGGGGTGGGCGGTGAGCACATGGCGGACGAAGTTCGAGCCGATGAAGCCGGCGCCGCCGGTGACGAGGATCTTCAACGCCGCGTCATGCGCCTTCCCACTACCCGCGCGTGGGCTCCCAGACGTCGATGCCCGCGAAGTCCCAGGGCAGGCGCCCTTCGTCGGAGGTGTCCGGGTCCGGCGAGAAGTGGGTGTCCACAAGGTAGATGATGCGGCCCCGCGTGGCGGCGAGGTTCTTCACGCCGTGGGCCACGCCGGGCGGGATGCGCACGAGCCGCGTCGCGCCATCGCCGAGGACCAGCCGCCGCACCGCGTTCTCGGTGGGCGAGCCCGCGCGCGCGTCCACGAGGACGAGGAGCATGCGGGCGTCGGGGGGAACGAACCACACGTCGGTCTGCCGGCGGTGGAGATGGAAGGCCTTGATCACCCCCGGGTCCATCTCGCTGTAGTTGATCTGCTTCACCTCGAAGCCGCGCAGCGCGGCATGCGCGCCCGCGGTGAGGCGCCCGAGCTCGAGAAACGACCCCCCGTCGTCCACGAACCGCTTGAGGTCGATGATCTCCACGCCGCCGATCGGGGCCTGCGGCGTGTAATCCTGGAGCGCGAAGGCCCGCTTGGCGGCGTCGCCGAGATTCATCAGATGAGCCCCACCTCGCTGCGGTCGCCCAGCATGAAGGTGAACGACTGCGGCTTGCCCTGCGTGCGGTAAATGGAGGCGTTCTTGCCGATCAGGCTCGACTCGATGCGGCCGCCCACGTCCGCGATGCTCGAGCCCTCGAGGAGGATCGAGTGCTCCACCTCGCTGTTGCGCACCACCACCGATTCGCCCACCGACGTGAACGGGCCGATGTAGGCGTGCTCGACCACGGCGTCGCGCCCGATGATGGCCGGCCCGCGCACCGTGCTTCGCACCACGCGGGCCCCCCGCTCGATCACGACCTTGCCGTGGATCTCGGAGTCGGTGACGATGCCCTCGCTGCGCGGCTCCAGCCGGTCGAGAATGATGCGGTTGGCTTCGAGCATGTCCTCGAGCTTACCCGTGTCCTTCCACCACCCCTCGATCACGTGCGGCCGCACCGTGTGCCCGGAGTCGATCAGCCACTGGATGGCGTCGGTGATCTCGAGCTCGCCGCGCGCCGACGGCGTGATGGCCTTCGCCGCGCGCAGGATGTTGGCGTCGAACATGTAGACCCCGACCAGCGCGAGGTCGGATGGCGGCGCCTTCGGCTTCTCGACGAGCCGCTTCACCTTGTCGCCCGACAGCTCCGCCACGCCGAATTGGGTGGGATCGGGCACCCGCGCGAGCAGGATCTGGCAGTTGGGCTTCGCGGTGCGGAAGCGCTCGACCAGCGGCGCGAGCGGCTCGAGGATCAGGTTGTCGCCGAGATACATGCAGAAGGTGTCGCCCCCGAGGAAGTGCTCGGCGGTCAAGACGGCGTGGGCCAGCCCCAGCGGGGCTTCCTGCTGGATGTAGGTTACCGTGACCCCCCAGCGGCGGCCGTCGCCCACGGCGTCGCGGATCTCCTGGTGGGTGTCGCCCACCACGATCCCGATCTCCCGGATGCCGGACGCCGCCAGGGCCTCGATGCCATAGAAGAGGATGGGCTTGTTGGCGACCGGGACGAGCTGCTTCGCCGAGGTGTAGGTGATGGGGCGAAGCCGGGTTCCCCGTCCTCCGGAGAGGATTAACCCTTTCATTTCTCAGCCGATTATAGCAGTCTTGCCCCTGCATCCGACCGGGAATAGGAGTAATCTAAAAGGTCAACGGGGGGGCAGGGATGAAGACGTTGAAGGAGATGCTGGCCGAGGCGCGGCAGGTCGTGCCCGAGCAAAGCCCGGCGGACCTCAAGCGCCGGCTGGACGCCGGTGAGTCCGTCGTGGTCGTCGACGTGCGCGATCCCGACGAGTATCGCGATGGCCATATCGAGGACGCCGCCAACATCAGCCGGGGGTTCCTCGAGTTCAGGATCGGCACGGTGGCGCCCGAGCCCACCACGCCGCTCGTCCTTTACTGTCAGACCGGCCTCCGCTCCATGCTCGCGGCCCGCCAGCTCAAGGAGCTGGGCTACGAGAACGTCATCAATCTGCAGGGTGGGTTCCAGAAGTGGGCGCAGTCCGGCCTGCCCGTGGCCAAGGACCGGCCCCTCACCACCGAGCAGATCCAGCGCTACAGCCGCCACTTCCTCCTCCCGCAGGTCGGCGAGAAGGGGCAGCGCAAGCTCCTGCGCTCCAAGGTGCTGCTCATCGGCGCCGGCGGGCTCGGCTCGCCGACGGCGCTCTATCTCGCCGCCGCGGGCGTCGGCACCATCGGCCTGATGGACGGCGACGTCGTGGACGTGTCGAACCTCCAGCGGCAGATCCTTCACTCCACCAAAGACGTGGGACGCCCCAAGGTCGAGTCCGGGACCGAGGCGATCAAGGCCCTCAATCCCGACGTGAACGTCATCTCGCTGCCCACTCGCATCGAGGTGGACAACGTGATGGACATCATCAAGGACTACGACCTGATCGTCGACGGGTCGGACAACTTCGACACGCGCTACCTCGTCAACGACGCGTGCTACCTGGCGGGCAAGACCAACGTGCATGGCTCCATCTTCCAGTTCGAGGGCATGGCCAGCGTCTTCGCCCCGAACCAGGGCCCGTGCTACCGCTGCCTCTACCCGACCCCGCCCCCGGCGGGCCTGGTCCCGTCCTGAAGCGAGGCCGGCGTCCTGGGCGTGCTCCCAGGCATCATCGGCGTGGTGCAGGCCACCGAGGCGATCAAGGTGCTGCTGGGGATCGGCGAGCCCCTCATCGGGCGGCTCATGACGTACGACGCCCTCGGCATGCGCTTCCGCGAGGTGAAGCTGCGGCGGGATCCCAAGTGCCCGCTCTGCGGCGAGCACCCGAGCATCACGGACCTGTCGATCCACCGCGGAGCCGTGGAGGCATGCGCGGCCGACGGCCACGCGGAGGGGAACGGTCAGCCGGCCACTGCCGGCGTGCCCGCCGCCAAGGCCGGGGGCTAGGCGCTTCTCGTCGCTTCAGAACCCCCGGGCGGCGAGAAGGGGTCAGCCGCGAGGCGCCGCCCGAAAACCGCACCCGAGGCGTACTCCCTGTACGTTGAGGGTGCGGTAGAGGGCGGCAACGAAGCGGATGGCCCCTTATCGGCGCCCGAACGGCTACTTCTGCTTGGCGACGATGTGGTCCTTGATCTTGTCGTAGGTCGCCTGCGGCACGACCTTCTTCTGGACTAGCTCGTCCTTCCGCTTGTAGGGCCGGTTGTCGATGATCTTCTTCGAGTAGGCGTCCCCGATCCCGGGAATCGCCTTCAGCTCCTCCGCCGACGCCGAGTTGATGTCGATGGGGTCGTGCTTGCCCATGTCCTTCTTGGCGTCGGTCGCCGGCTTCGCGGCATCCTTGGCGGCGGGCTTCGCCTCGCTCTTGGCGGGCGGCGTCTGGGCAAAGGCGTCCGGGAGACCGGCCATGCCGGCCATGAACAGGAGCGCGACGAGCAGGGCGACGAGGCGTCTCATGGGAAGGCCCTCCTCCGTTGTTGGGGGATGACGATCGGCGCCCATTTCCCGGCGCCCTTTCGGCGCATTAGACCACACGGTCCCGAGCGGTTTGGCACATTAATCTGGACGGGGCGCTATTGACGGTGTTAATTTCGGCCCGTGCGCACGCTCGTTGCCGGGGCAACGGGTTCGGGCCGCATCGCGATCCGGGTACTCACCGGCGCGGTTCTCGGCGTCTTCTTCGTCGCCTACGCCGCCATCGGGATGGCCCTCCTCCCCATCGTCGCCGCAGGCCTCGGCATTGCGACGCTCGTCCGGCGGATCGGCACGCTGGTGAGCCGAGCGTCGGGACGGACGCTCGGCGCGCGCATTGCCATCCGCTCTGTTGTCGTCGACTGGCTTTCGCTCGGCCGCTAGGCGACTTGCTGATGCGTCGGCGGAGACTTGCCAAGGCCCTCGGCATGCCGGTGACGGAGCTGCTTGGGTGACTCCGCCGAGGGCAGTGATCCTCGCGGTCGTACTCTCCCTCCCCGTCGGCTTCGTCGGCGGCTTCCTTCTCCATCGGTGGATAACCGCCTGGCAGCGCTTCGAGTCGTGCGTCGTGGTCGCGGAGGAATCGCTGGACGCAAGAATTGACCGGAGAGAGTGGTCACGGCTGCGCGAAGAGCGTATCAGGGAGTGCCTTGTGACTTCGCGCTAGGAACGAATTCGCTGGTTGATATAGAGTCGCCCCCGGCCGCGTTGGCTCGCGACGGCGGAATCACTTCTTACTCCTTGCCGGTGTCGGGGCGCCGCCGCCTCTTTACCAAGGACTATGCAGACTCGCACGGGCCGCTGGACAACCTCATTCGCACGTTCCACATCCCGCTCCCCATGTCGCTCGCTCTCCTCTGCGTGGCTTGACGACGAGGGTGTGCCTGGGTAGCATCCCGATCAGCCTCGATGGCGCCGGCGGCCGCGCGGAATCCGGTCATGTGCGCTGTGCCTACGGCTCCAGCGGGACTCCAGCGTGCGGAGCTGGGGGGGGGGCTGACAGCACGGGAACGGGGATACGCGATGGGGGAGCGCGGGCGGAGGGTGTTGATGTCGTCTACCCTCCAACGGCTGTTGCTTCCGCCGCCGCTTCGGAAGCGAAGTCCGATGGAATGTGATCGTTCGTCAAGGGCCACTGGACTAAGACCGGCCACTTCCAGGAGGACGAACGTGGATACGTATGGACGACGCGTGATGGCGAGGCTTTGGATCGTAGCGGCCGTCTCCTTACTCTCCCCGCTCTTCGCCGGCCCCGGACCTGCGGTGGCGGGTCTCATCACGAGCGCGGCTGTCACCCTCTGCGGCCAAACGCTAGCCGAAAGCGGCAGCGCGGCTACGTTCGTCGGACCGGTCAACGCTGATTGCGGCAATTTCACTGCAGCCGGGTCCGCAAAAGCCAACGCCGGGTTTGTCACCATGGGAACGGAAGCGTTGTTTCTGGTGCAGAGCACCGGCCCTTCCAATGTCCTGAACCAGGCGGTCGCAGAAGCGCAAAGCGAGGACATCCTCACGCCTCAGGGTCTCCCTGCCGGCACACTCGGCCGTCTCGTCTACACCTTCGATATTTCGGGGGAGAACCATGCGGAGCTCAGCAGCATTAACTCGGATGGCTTCGCACGCACGCAGCTGTTGGGGCTAGTAACAAACTCTATCTTTCGCTTCAATGACCGCGTCCTCACCCTGGACGCTGCGGAGTACGACCATTTCAGGGCGCAGTTCGATTTCGGTATCGTCTACGGGGAGCCGAACACCGTTGAGTTGCGGATGATATCTCTGTCGCGAGTGCAGTTGGATCCCACTAGCCCCGCAAACTTCGTAGGCGTCACGGACTTCGCAGACACCATCACTCTTTCATCGGTCGATCTTCTCGACGTAGACGGCCGGCCGGTTCCGAATGCCTCGCTTTCGGCAGCCTCAGGAACACGTTATCCCTTGACGGGCAGCAGTATCTCCGTCCCGGAGCCGAGTTCTGTGCTGCTTCTCGCGATCGGGCTGATCGGCCTGTATTTCGGTCGCGTACATCCCCGGTGAGCCTTGCGCGCTCGGACACCGACCCGCGAATGAGGCTCGGGGATTCTTAGCTCTGGTCGGGGGCGCGTGCGGCGCGGTGTTCGTCCTGACCCTTGACCGGTCGCCGCCCCACCGTGCTCAGGGCCGCTCTCTCGCCGGCCTCCTTGCGGGCCGTCCACATGAACCAGGCCGCGAGGGCAATGCAGGCGAGCGCCACCTACATCTCCTGCCCGGCCGGCGAGGACCAGGCGATCACACGCCCGCGAAGGCGAGGTCGTGTCTCGGCCTCCGCTCAGTAGCCCTCCGCGCGCTCGACGGTTTGGAGCCGCATGCGCTCGGCCAGGGCGTCGCCCAGAGGGCGCGTGTTCTTCTGGGTGCGCAGCTTCTCAATGGCCGCATCGAGCAGACGAAAATCCCCTCGTGCGAGCCCCCTGGCCGGGTGCGGGGCTCCGGGCGCATCTCTGATAGACTCCCTGCCGCATGGGAGCCATTAGCGGATGAGCCCGGCCCGCGTACCTCAAGCCCCGAATTCGTCCCTCGTAATGAAGCGACGCACCTTCCTAGCACTGCTCCCCGGTAGCCTCCGCGCCGCGCCGCTCGCCGCCGAGGCGCAGCAGGCGCCGAAAGTCTACCGGATCGGCTTTCTCTCGGGTGGTACTGCCACCGCGTCGCCCTTCGTGGAACAATTCCGGCAGGGTCTCCGTGATCTGGGCTATGTCGAAGGCCAGAACATCATCATCGAATACCGGTGGGCGGAGGGCCAGCTAAACCGTCTTCCCCAGCTCGCGACAGACCTCGTCCGCATTGCCCCAAACCTGATCGTCGCGACGGCGTCCCAGGCGGCCCTGGCGGCTCGCGACGCGACAACGTCGATCCCCATCGTCATGGTCAACGTGGGTGATCCCGTCTACCTCGGACTCACAACGAGCCTCGGCCGACCAAGCAAGAATCTCACTGGGCTGACCTCCTTTGGTCCGGAGCTTGCCGCAAAGCAGTTATCGCTTTTGAAGGAAGCCGTCCCGGAGGTCAAACGCATAGCGATCCTGGGCAATCCGGGCAACCCATTGAATCCTCCATGGCTGAAGGGAGTAGAGGCGGCAGCTCGAACGCTCGCCATCCAGGTCCAGCTTTTCAGCATTACGGGACCCGACGACGTCGCGACGGCGTTCCGCGATGCGCTGAAGGGCCGTGCCGGAGCGATCTTCGTGGCTAGCGATCAAGTGGTGGCCTTGCAGTCAGCCCAGATCAGCGCCCTCGCTCTGAGCAACCGGTTGCCGACGATGTCCGGGAGTCAGGCGCTCATGGATGCGGGAGGGTTGATGACGTATTCGATCGACGGCCTCGCAATGTCCCGACTTGCCGCCACCTACGTTGACAGGATCCTCAAAGGCGCCAAGCCCGGCGACCTGCCCATCGAAGAACCGACGAAGTTCCAGTTCGTCATCAACCTCAAGACCGCCAAGGCCCTCGGCCTGACGATTCCACCGGCGCTCCTGCAGCGCGCGGACCACGTGATCCAGTAGTGGAGGTGTCGCGACACCATTCAACGGGGCTCGCAGCCGTCGCGGATGGCGGCGGGCGCTGCCAACTCGAAGGACATTCCTCGTACAGTGATTCTGAATTCTGAACAAGTAGCCGATCGAAGATTGAGAGTAGGGAGGGCGCCAAGATACTCACGACTAGGCTGACTGAGAAGTTGAGGATACGGCATCCAATCGTGCAGGCGCCGATTGGGAGCCTGGCGCGCGCGGAATTGGTGGCCGCAGTCTGCAATGCAGGCGGCCTCGGCATGCTCGCAATGCCTTTCAGACGCCCGAATTTGTCAGGATGCAAATACGGCTTACCCGCACCATGACCACGCAACCATTCGGCGTCAATTTCCTCATCCCTGTAGCGACTACTCAAGCACTCGACGCCCAACTTGCTGTCTGCATTGAAGAGCGGGTCCCAGTAGCGTCCCTTTTTCTGGGGCGACGCCGTCGCCTTCGTTCCGCGTTGCCATGGCGCCGGGATGGCCGTGATGCATCAGGTAGGAACCACCGACGAAGCTCGCCAGGCTGTTGACGGAGGCGTGGACCTAGTCATCGCGCAAGGCGTGGAGGCGGGAGGGCATGTACGCGGGACAATCGGGCTCCTTCCATTGTTGATCTCGATCATCAACGCCGTCCCCGACACACCGGTCATCGCGGCAGGGGGAATCGTAGACGGCAGGGGACTGGCGGCCGTTCTGGCCGCGGGAGCTGACGCCGCATCGATCGGCACGCGGTTTATCGCGACGAATGAATCCGAGGCGCATCCAGACTACAAGAAGAGACTCATTTCGGCGCGTGAGGTGGATACCGTGCATACGGAGCTTCATCACATTGGATGGCCGCCCCATTCGCCTGTGCGGGTGCTCCGCAGTGCACTGACGGACGGGACGGAGAAACTGGAAGACAGCATTGGCCGGATGCGACGCGGCGACGAGATCGTTGACGTCAAGCCCATTTCAGTTGTCATGCCGACAATCCACGTCGAGGGGACGCGCGGAGCTCATGGCGAATTACGCTGGCCAAGGCGTCGGGCTGATCGAGGATATTCTGCCAGCGGCAACGATTGTCGAGCGCATCGCCAGCGGGGCAGAGCTCATACTGAAGACCCGACTTCGGGACATTGTGCATTAGTTGAAGCGACGAAGTCCCCGACGTGGCGGGCAGTTCAGCGGGCCGCCGCCCGGACCCTGACCCGATCTATGGCGCTGATCTAGCGAGGGCCGCGCGACTGCGGGCACGCTTCGGCAGCCGCCTTGCCAGCGACGTGAATAGCAAAGACGTCGAGGAACTCAAGTTCGCTCGCTGCGGAGGGACGGGCCGTCGCCACCGTGAACCATCACTTGAAGCTGTTCAACGCCGTCTGCAACCGCGCCATCCGCCATGGCAGCCACGTTGGCCACAACCCCGTCGCCGCTGTGCGACTGACGCGTGAGCACAACGCGCGGAACAGGTGCCTATCCGTCGAGGAGGAGGCACGCCTACTTGACGCCCTACCCGCCAGCCCGCGCCCCTTCATGACGACGGCCTTACATAGGGAAATGCGTCGGGGCGAGTTACCCGCGCTTCGATGGGAGGATGTGGACTTTGCGACCGGGGCGCTTCGGGTCCGCCGTGACAAGGCCGGCGATGGCCGGTGGGTGGCGCTCAACCGGGTGGCTCTCGAAGCTCTCCGAACCCTCAAGCGCGAGCAGCGCGTGAGCGGTCCCTACGTGTTTTGCTCACCCGAGGGGCGCTTCCTGCACAACTTCGAGCGGGTCTGGCGCCCTGCCCTGCGTGCCGCTGCCATCCACGACTTCCGCTTTCACGACTCCCGACACACGTTCGCTAGTCGGTTGGCAATGGCGGGTGCGGACCTTTACACGGTTCAGCGAGCCGGGGGCTGGAAGAGTCAGGCGATGGTGCAGCGCTACGCGCACCTGAGCCCCGGCCACATTCGGGCAGCGGTGGAGAAGCTGGCGCCAAGCGTTCCGGGGAGCAGAACCGGCACCAAAACCGGCACCGCGCCGTGAGGGACTTTCAGGCTGTACGCCGCAAGTCCTCGTGAACAAATGGCGCGCCTGGAGGGATTCGAACCCCCGACCCCCGGCTTAGAAGGCCAGTGCTCTATCCGGCTGAGCTACAGGCGCGTGCCTTCAAGCTACACTATGCGAAGCCCCGGAAACATTCGACTCAGCCGAGCTCGCGGATCCGGGCCGTCGTGTAACCCAGGAGCCCTCCGAAGACGGTCTCATTGTCGGATCCCGGCCGGGGCGACCAGCCGGCCACCCGGCCCGGGGTGCGCGAGAGCAACGGCACGATCCCCTGCGTGACGATCTCGCCCATCTCCGGATGGGTGAGCCGAACCAGATCGCCGCGGCTCCAGCAATGCGGCTCGCGCACCAGGTCGGCCACTGAGTTGACCGCGCTCGCGGCCAGCCCGGCCCTGCGAAGCGCGGCAACCGCCTCGGCGGCGGGCAGCGTGCCGACCAGCTTGGCCACGTCCTCGCGAACGCCGTCGCGATCCTCGGGCGGCCGCCGGCCCAGCCGCGTGAGGGCCTCGGCAACGTCGCTCCAGGATGGAGCCGACGCCGCCACGAAGCGGCCGTCGGCGGCCTCGACGGTGACGCTGGCCGGATAGAGCGGCGACGCCCCGCCTTCGCGCTCGCGGCGGATGCCGAGCGCGCTGCGCACCGCCAGCAGGTCGCCGGTCAGCCGGAGGGCGGCCTCGAACATCGCGGTGTCCACCACCTGACCCTGGCCGTCCGCGTCGCGCCGCAGCAGCGCGGCCACCATGCCCAGCACGTTGAAGAGCGCGGTGGAGTAGTCGCCGGCGATGACCCCGTCGCGCACCGGCGGGCGGTCCGGCCAGCCGTTGAGGTAGGTGATCCCGCCGAAGGCGAGCCCGACCGGGTTGAATGCGGCGCGGGCGGTGTAGGGCCCGCTCTGCCCGAAGCCGGACGATCGCAGCAGCACGAGTCGCGGATTGGCCGCGAGGAGAGTGGCCGGAGCGAGGTCCCAGCGCTCGAGCGTGCCGGGCCGGAAGTTCTCCACGATCACGTCGCTCTGCCGGACCAGCGCGAGGAACGCCTCCCGTCCAACGGGCGCGCGCACATCGAGCGTGATGCTGCGCTTGTTGCGGTTGGTGACGACGAAGCCCGGGCTCTTGCGGCCTTGGGCATCCGCGGCCACGCTCGGCAGCTCGACCATGATCACGTCGGCGCCGAAGTCGCCGAGCAGGGCGGCGGCCGCGGGGCCGGCCAGCCATTGCGAGAGGTCGAGCACGCGGACCCCGCGCAGCGGGCCCCATCCGCTGGAAGACGTCAGGGGCAAATTGACTCGCGCCCGGGCCTCGAGCCACTCGATCGCCGACCGGACGGCGTCCGTGTGCTCCCCGAGCCGGGGGGCGCGCCGCGGAGGCGCGGCCGGGGTCCGCGAGAGCCTCGGCACGGCCGCGGGCGCCAGAAACTCCGCTCCGGTCGCCGACGTGAGACGCACGATGGCCTCGCGCGCCTTCACGTGCGCGTCCCCCACGATGTCGTCCGCCGAGCGCACCGCGGTCCCGGCCACGCCGGCCGCGGCGAAGCGAGCCTCGACGTCGGCCTGGTCGTGCGCGGCGATCCACGTACCCACCAGCTCGTCGGAGGCGGGCCGGTTCTCGAGTCGCGCCGCCGGCGTGGCGAACCGTGGATCCTTCGGCGCATCGGGCTTCTCGATTGCCTCGCAGAGGCGGGCGAAGGGCTGGTCGCCCGCGCCGGACACCGCGATCCATCCGCCGTCCCGCGTGCGGTAGACGTTCGCCGGCACCACGATGGGCGACTCGGTGCCGAGCCGCTCGGCCACTGTCCCGGTGCGGTCGTGGCGCACGACCACCTCTTCCTGCATCCGCAGCGCGGTCTGGTAGAGGCCGATGTCCACCACCTGCCCGCGGCAGCTGCGCCGGGCGTGAAAGAGCGCCATCAGGAGCCCGCTCGCGCCGAGGATCGCGGTCCAGCTCTCGGCCAGCGGCACGGTGACCGCCAGCGGCGGACGGTCCGGGAACCCGGTGACGAACTGCACACCGGAGAACGCCTGGGCGATGCGGTCGTCGCCACGGACGCCCGCCAGCGGGCCGGTCTGCCCGAAGGGCGAGATGCGCAGGGTGACGAGCCGCGGGTTGCGGCGCTCGAGCGCCTCTGGCCCGAGCCCCGCCGCCTCGAGCCGCCCCGGCCCCAGGTCCTCCACCAGCGCGTCGGCGGTGGCGAGCAGCCGCGCGAGCCACGGCTCGGCCGAGAGATCCGCGAGCTCGGCCCTCACCGAATACTTCCCGCGATTCTCCGACTGAAAGGCGAGCGAGTCCTCGCCGTCGAGACCAGGACCGCGCCGCCGCATCGGCGAGCCGGTCGCTGGCTCGATCTTGATCACGGTGGCCCCGAGATCGGCGAGGAGCCCGCCCGCCATCTCACCGGCGAGCGTCTCCGCCAGCTCCACGATCACCACCCCGGCGAGCGCGCCACCGCGCCCGGCGCCAGGCAGCGCGAGGGGCTCGTTCATCGCGGTCATGCCAGCCCGAAGACGCGGGCCGCGTTGCCGTAGAGCCACTTCTCCTTGACCCCGTCCTTCAGCGGCAGCGCGAGGTACTCCTGGATCAGCGTCTCGTACGGCTGCCCGACCAGCCCGGCCGACAGGCCAACCAGCACCTTGTCCTGGATCAGCGTGTTGCCGAACTGCATCAGCATCTCCCAGCCCGAGCCTGGCTGGCCCAGGTACCGTCCGCGATGCGCGGAGGTGTCCATGTACAGGTTCGGATGCCGGCGCACCAGCGCGACCATCTCGTTCACCCAGGGCCAGCCGCCGAGCCCGCCGATGATCTTGAGCTCGGGGAAATCCATCGCGACCTGGTCGAGGTTGCGCGGGTGGCCGAGGTCATACGGGCGATCGTTGGCGTAGTTCATCGAGGAGTAGATGCGTACCGGGATGCCCAGCTCGGCCGCCTTGGTGTAGAGCGGGTAGTAGCGGCGGTCGCTCGCGGGAATGCAGTCCACCAGCGCCGAGACGCCCAGGGCGCAGAAGCCTTCGTCGCGCACCAGTCGCTCCAGCTCGCGCACCCCGCTCATGCCGTGGAATGCGTTGATGCTGATCCGGGCCAGTCCGAGGAAGCGGCCCGGGAACCGGTGCAGGAGCTGCGCCTGCTCCTCATTCGAGATGCCGAAGGGGACCGAGCGCACAATGCCGAGCTTGCCGAGCTTCTCGACGTAGTCGTCCAGCTCCTCGTCCGGACGGTGGTCGGCGCCCTCGCGCCGGGCGCGGAAGATCCGCCCGTAGTTCGCCATGCCGTAGCCGGCGGGCTGCTCGGTCGCGCCGGCCGCCGCCTCCGCTGGAGCCGCCGCGGACTTCTTCTCCACGTTCGCCCCGTACGGCACGCTGCACTCCATGTCGATGATCCGTGGCATTCGATCGCTCCTCCTCGAGTAAAGGACCGGGGCGGATACAGTACCGCGATCAGGCCCGTCTTGACAGTGCCGCCTCCGCCCCCGCAAGATTCCGTCGGAGGAGACCCCCCCGTGAGAGCCATCCTGACCACCCTGACCGCGATCCTGCTGCTCCTACCCGCCCCGGCACGCGCCCAGAGCGTGCTCCGCATCGGGCTCAACGACGATCCGGACGCGCTCGACCCGACGATCAGTCGCGCCTACACCGGCCGCCTGGTCTTCGCCGCGCTCTGCGACAAGCTCTTCGACGTCACCCCCGACCTCAAGATCGTGCCCCAGCTCGCCACCGGCTACGAGTGGGCGGCCGACCGCAAGTCGATCGTGATCAAACTGCGCCCGGGCGTGCGCTTCCAGGACGGGGAGCCGTTCAACGCGGAGGCGGTCAAGTTCAACATCGAGCGCCACCAGAACACGCCGGGCTCCTTCCGCAAGTCGGAGATCGCCGAGATCGCCAGCGTGGACGCCGTCAACGACCTCACGGTGCGGTTCAACCTCTCGCAACCGCTGGTGCCCCTGCTCGCCGCGCTGACCGACCGCGCCGGCATGATGGTCTCGCCCAAGGCCGCCAAGGCCCTCGGTGACAAGCTCGGCACCCAGCCGGTCTGCGCCGGCCCCTACAAGCTCGTGCAGCGGGTGGCCCAGGGCAAGATCGTGATGGAGAAGGTGGCCGACTACTGGGACAAGGGCGCCTTCTCAATCGACCGCATCGAGTTCGTGCCCATCACCGACTCCACCTCGCGCCTCGCCAGCCTGCGCTCCGGCGACCTGCAGATGATCGAGCGCGCGTCGCCCACCGACCTGGCCGAGATCCGCGGCGACTCGAAGCTGAAGGTGACCGGCGTGCCCGAGCTCGGCTACCAGATGATCCCCCTGAACGTGGCGAACGGCGCGAAGAGCAAGGTCTTCGCGGACGCCCGCGTGCGCCAGGCCCTGGATCTCGCGATCGACCGCGAGACGCTGGTGAAGACCGTGTTCAATGGCGAGTACATCGCGGGCAACCAGTTCATCAGCCCCGCCAACCCGTACTACGACCACAAGGTGCCGGTCGCCAAGCGCGACGTCGCGAAGGCGAAGCAGCTCCTCAAGGACGCGGGCCAGTCGAGCCTCGCCTTCACGCTGGTGGTGCCCCCCGAGCGCGATCGACAGGAGGCGTCGCTGATCCTGCAAGCTATGTGGGCGGAGGCCGGCATCACCGCAAACCTCCAGACGCAGGAGAACGTGACGATGCTGCAGTCCGGGCGCAAGGGCGACTTCGAGGCCTACTTCACGTTCTGGAGCGGCCGGCCCGACCCCGACGGCAACGTCTTCTCGTTCACGACCTGCAAGGGCGCGCAGAACGACAGCCACTACTGCAACGCCGACGTGGACGCGCTGCTCACCAAGGCCCGGCAGGTCGCGGATCAGGCCGAGCGCAAGAAGCTCTACGATCAGGCCACCGAGATCATGGCGAAGGACGTGCCGCGCCTGATCCTATGGCACCGCCGCGTGTTCACCGCATTCAGCAGCCGGGTGCAGGGCTTCACGCCCTACCCCGACGGGATCATCCGCTTCCGAGGCCTCAAGCTGAACTGATCGGCATGGCGCTCTGGCTCTACGTGGCGCGCCGGATCGCGATCCTGGTGCCCACGCTGTTCTTCGTCTCGGTGCTCATTTTCTCGCTGCAACAGCTGCTCCCTGGCGACGCGGCGGTGGCGTTGGCCGGCGAGGAGAACGACCCGGCCGCGGTCGCAGCCATCCGCACGCGCTACCACCTGGATCGGCCGGTCGTGGTGCAGTACGGTCTCTGGCTCGGCCGCGTGCTGGTCGGCGACTTCGGCGAGTCGCTGCGCAGCCGCATCCCGGTGCGCGAGCTGCTGGCTTCCAAGCTGCCGGTCACGGTGGAGCTGGCGTTCTGCTCGATGCTGATCGCGCTCAGCATCGGCATCCCGGCCGGCATCCTCTCGGCCACCCGCAAGGGCACGGCGGTGGACGCCGTGGCCAACTTCTTCGCGCTCTCCGGTCTCTCCGTGCCGCACTTCTGGCTGGGCATCATGCTCATCTTGTTGTTCGCGGTGCGCCTGGGCTGGCTGCCCGCCTCCGGCTACGTGCCGCCCTGGGAGGACCTGCGCCGGAACCTGACCACGATCCTGCTGCCCTCGCTCGTGCTCGGCACCGGGGTGGCCGGCGTCATCATGCGGCACACCCGCAGCGCGATGCTGCAGACCCTCGCCGCCGACTACGTGCGCACCGCGCGGGCCAAGAGCGTGCCCGAGCGCCTGGTGGTGCTGAAGCACGCCCTGCGGAACGCGCTGATCCCGGTTATCACCCTGGGCGCCATCGAGTTCGGCCGCCTGCTCTCCGGCGCGGTGCTCACCGAGCAGATCTTCGCCATCCCCGGCTTCGGCAAGCTACTGGTCGACGGCGTGTTCAACCGCGATTATGCCGTCGTGCAGGCCGTTGTTCTCGTCTCGGCCACGCTCTACGTGCTGCTGAACCTGGGCGCGGACGTGCTGTACTTCCTGGCCAACCCGCGCCTGCGGGACTCCACGTGAGCGTCACCCCGGCCGTCCTCGCCGCGCCGTCCAGGGTGGTGGCCACGCGACGCTACAAGGCCGCGCGCCAGCTCGCGCGCCGCCCCGCCGCCATCGCCGCGCTGACGGTGGTGCTCGGCTTCATCGTGGTGGCCGTCGCCGCGCCGCAGCTCGCCCCCTACGACCCCAACGCGATCGACTACCGCGCGCTGCGCAAGCCCCCGTCCACCGCGCATCTCCTCGGCACCGACGAAGTGGGGCGCGACGTGCTCTCACGCGTGCTCTGGGGCGCGCGCGCCTCGCTCCTCGCCGGCGTCATCCCGGTCACCATCGCGGTCGTCCTCAGCGTGCCGCTCGGGCTCCTCTCGGGCGTCTCAGGAGGTTGGCTCGACGGGCTTATAATGCGAATCAACGACGCCATGCTCTCGATCCCGTTTCTCATCGTCGCCATCGCGCTGGCCGCCTTCCTCGGCCCGGGCCTCGGCAATGCCATGATCGCGATCGGGATTGCGGCCCTGCCCACATTCGTCCGGCTCGTTCGCGGCACCGTACTCGTGATCAAGACCGAGGAGTACGTGGAGGCGGCGCGGGCGCTCGGCTGCTCGCGCCCGCGGGTGGCGCTCCGCCACATTCTGCCCAATACGCTGCCGCCGCTCTTCGTCCAGGTGAGCATCACGGTGGCGGCGGCCATCATCGCCGAGGCGAGCCTTTCGTTCCTGGGCCTGGGCCAGCAGCCGCCCGCCCCGTCGTGGGGCAGCATGCTCAACGCAGCCCAGCGCTATCTTTCGCAGGCGCCCTGGATGGCGCTCTACCCCGGCCTGATGATCTTCGGGATCGTCATGGCCCTCAATGTCCTGGGCGACGGCCTGCGCGACGCCCTGGACCCGCGACATCAGTCATGAGCGCCCGTCCGCATCACCAGACGTCAAGGAGGCCCGCCGCGTGAGCCACGTCCGCATGACCCCGATCACCGACGCGAAGGCCTGGCGCGGCGAGACCCTCGCCCGCGAGACCTCCTGGATCGTCACGCTCACCGAGGCCGAGATCGCGGACATCGATCGTGCTCTGGCCACCGCGAAAGCCTCGGGCCTCGGGCTCGAGGCGATCCGGCGCGAGCATTTCCCCCTGACCGTCATGCGCGCCAAGCTCGAGCAGGCGGTGACCGAGATGTACGCCGGCCGCGGGTTCGTGGTGCTGCGCGGGCTGCCGGTGCGCCGCTACAGCGACGACGACGTCGGGCTCATCTTCTGGGGCTTCGGCCGATACATGGGGGGGCCGCTCTACCAGAACCCCCAGGGCGAGCTGCTTGGCCACGTCTTCGACCACGGGCGCACCTACGGCAACATCGACGTGCGCGGCTACGAGACCAACGCGTACCTGCCGTACCACACGGACGCGGGCGACATCGTGGGGCTGCTCTGTCTGCGGCGCGGCCTCGAAGGGGGGCTCAGCAGCATTGTGAGCTCGGTGACCGTGCACAACGAGATCCTGGCCCAGCACCCCGAGTACCTCGGCCTCCTCTACAACGGCTTCTATTACATCCGCCGTGAGGCGGCCCTGACCGAGCGCGGCGTCTCCGAGCGCCCGATCCCGGTCTACGGCCAGCAGGACGGGGTCGTGAGCTGCCGCTACATTCGCAACCAGATCAACGCCGGAGCGGTGAAGCGCGAGGTGCCGCTGACCACCTTCGAGCGCGCCGCGCTCGACTTCCTCGACGAGCAGACCCGGCGGCCCGACCTGCGCCTGGACATGGACCTGCAGGCCGGCGACATCCAGTTCATCAACAACTACACCATCCTTCACTCGCGCACTGGCTTCGTCGACGGCCCCACGCCCGACCAGAAGCGCCACATGCTGCGCCTCTGGCTCAAGTTCCCGAAGCCCTGGCCGCTCAGCCCGGAGTTTCCGAGCCACATGGGCTACAAGCCTTCCCAGGACACGCCGGATCTCATCGAAGCCGAGACCTAAAGGGACGAGTGGAGCACGGGCGCCGGGGCCGGCCGATCAGGCCGGCTTGCGGCAGATGAGCGGTATCGGGTGGGTTCGTCGCTCGTCGATGTTCCGCAACGCGTCGAACGATGCGGACCCATAGGGAAGCGGACGCGCCGCCTGAGACGGGGGGGCGAGGAACCTCGGCTAGACCTTCGGAGCGGCGACCCGCCTCCACGACCACACGCCCCACCCCAGGAGCCCGGCGCCGAGCAGAGTCAGTGTCGCTGGCTCGGGGATGGCGTCCACTCGCAGCAGCGTCCCTGGCCGCTCGCCGGCCCAGACGGATCCCGATGCACACTCGGCGTTGGCGCCGCAGTTGCCAACATGCACTGCCGCGTCGAGATTGATCGAGTTATCAAAGGCCCCGAAAATGTTCGCGACCGTGATGTTGAAACCAGAGAGCGTGATCGTCACGTCGTTGAGATTGGCCGAAGGGTCGCCCGGAATCAGCAGATCGAAGCAGTTGACGCAGCCGCCCGCATTCACGTTGTCGAAATCTACCGTCGCGGTGCCGGAGTTAGCGCCCAGCGAGAAGCTGACCTTGGTACCGTCGGCGACGTTGGCTTCGTTCACGTTCAGCATGAGCGCGGAGCCGAGGATCTTGAAATCGTCAGTGAGATTGATGGCAACCGTGACGCCGTCCGGGACATCGGTGAACGTCAGCGTCCCCCAGTCCGTGGTTGTCGTCGTGCAAGACCGGCCAGCAATCGTACAGTCCAAAGGTGAGGTGATGGTGTCCGCCTCGGCGGGCGGCATCTGTGCCATCAGGATCATCAGGCCAGCCACCAGCAGCGCTTTGCTTTTCATAAAGCCTCCAGCCGGTAAGTCCTGCATCATTCGAGCCGTTCGAAAAAGACGCCCGTGGCCGCATAGATAGCCAACGGGTTGACCTGGACCATGAACCACCCGCTAATCCAGCCGACACGTCCGCGGTGGGTGAAACATCCTGGATAACCATAGATCTACCGCAAGCAGCTCCAAGCGTATCGACGGGTCAAGGAAACTGACCTCGACCCTTTTTGGGGAGGAATTGAATCACCGCGAAACAATTCGTTTCAAGAAAACTGTAAATGCGCCCGACAGGTCCAAGCTCGAGTATACGAGCGAATGTTCACTTGTGGGCGGCGACGTCCTCGTCGAAGATGTCGGACGGCATGGGCGACTGGCTCCACGAGCTTCCCGTCATCTGGATGGGCGTGGTCATCTTCGCGGGGACGTATGCCATGACGACGGCGATCTATGGGATCGTCATCGGCCTGGCGGCGGGCGAGCGGGCGCGGGCGTTCAAGGCCGTGTCCCCCGGCATGCTGTCCCCGCTGGGGATCATCTTCGGGCTTTTCGTGGCCTTCGTGGCCGCGCAGGTGTGGGGCGACAACGATCGGGCGAACGCAGCCGTGACCCGCGAGGCGAGCGCCCTCCGCGCGGTGGTGCTGCTCGCGGCCACCTTTCCCCAGCGAGCAGGAGCACGCGATACGCACGCTCGTGCGCCAGCACATCGATGAGGCCGTCGCCCACGAGTGGCCAGCCATGGAGCGGCATCAGGTCACGCTCAGGATGACGCCTGCCTCGCTCGTCGAGGCCCTGCGCAGGGCGCTCGCGCTGAAGCCGGCGAACGAAGGCCAGGTCACCGCCCAGCGTGAGCTCGTGACGTCCCTGGAGAGCGCCCTCGAGGCACGGCGGCAGCGCATCGTCATCAGCCAGGCGGGCGTGAACTGGGTCAAGTGGACCGGTCTGCTCGTGCAGGCGGCCTGCACGCTGGTCGCCATCGCCATGATCCATAGCGACAACCGCCCCACGGCGCTCCTCGCGCTCTGGCTCTTCGCGACCGGGGTCGCCATTTGTCTGTTGCTCATCGCCTCCCACAACCGCCCGTTCACCGGACAGATCTCCGTCCGGCCCGAGGCCTTGCGTCAGGTCATGCCGGTCGAGCGCTAGGCATCACGAACGGCGTCCCGTCGAGGAAACGGCGCAAGACGTTCCCGGTGAGGCGGGCGATGTTGTTGTCGTAGCCGTTGTGATCGAGGCTCCCCACGTAGGCGATCGAGCCCGTGGAGAAGACGGCGCCGCCTCCCGGGTGCTCGAAGAAGACGATGTCGGCGCGCACCGCCGGCGAGAAGCGGCCATCGGCGCCGGCGAACGAGACGTTCATCTCCTCGTTGACGAGCTGGAAGGCGTTCGAGTGGTCCTCGGAGGTCGCGACCACGAGCGCGTGCGCCGGGGAGCCGAGCCCCGTGCTGAAGGCATCCAGCTCGAGCCCGGCGGCGCCGCTGCCGGAGTGGCCGAAGTCACCGAGCACCTCGTCCGCCACGCCCTCGAACATGAAGGTTACCCGCGGATCCCGGCTGGCTCCGGTGCGTCGGTAGTACGAGGAGCGGTCGAAGCCTTGGGCCACGAAGCCCACGCCGGCCAGCATGTTGGGTGGCCGGCCCTGGCGCCGCCAGAGCCCCCCGTACTCGCCGGTGGAGCTGTGGTAGTACTCGCCGACCGCCTCCACCCAGGCGCGCGTTCCGTCCTCCGCCCGACGCACCTCGAGCAGCCCCGGCTGCGCGGGCGGGTACGACACACGCCAGTAGAAGCCGTTGCCGCCCATGTACATGAGCCGGCCGCCGCGCCCGAGATAGCGCTCGAGGGCGTCCAGCATCTCGCGGGAGTAGTACTCGGGATGACAGCCGGTGAGCACCACCGTGTACGGCGCCAGGAGATCCGCGCCTTCCGCGTGGAGATCGTCGTCGGTGACGACGTCGTAGGGCTGGCCCGTGGCTTCCAGCCAGTCGAGCAGACAGAAGTCCAGGAAGAGATTCCAGAGCCATCCGGTGGGGCGGGTGTTGACGATGGGGCGCAGGCGCGAGACGTGGCACACCCCCGAGCCGTCCGAGTGCGTATCGTAGCTGGAGCCGCCGAGCTCCGGATGATGCATGAGCAGGATGTCGGTGCCGTCCACCATGGGCAGCGCGCCGATGTAGAGCTCGGAGGGCCCGGGGCGCATGCGCGCGCGGTAGTTCGAGTAGGCGAGATAGGTCGCGGTGGAGGCGAGGAAGGCCGCGCGCGCCCGCGGGCCGTTCCGCGGCGGGCGCACGTAGAACACCACCCAGAACTCCGGTCCGCCCTCGGCCTCGAGGCGCAGGGCATAGACGCCGCTGCGCGTGTCGGCCGGCACCGTCCATCTCAGGCTTGGACGCCAGGCCGCGTCGTGCAGATCGTCGTCGTGGAAGTGAATGGCGCCATATTGCTCGGGGGCGCGCCGCCAGTCCATCTCGCTGCCGTCCCAGTTGTGGCCGGTCACCGCGCGCTTGGGCGCGTTCACGGTGCGGCCGTGAAGCGCATGCGTCGAGCGATCGGTGACGCGATCGCCCGCGATGTCGGCGGCCAGGTCCCAGACGGCTAGGGGCGCCTCGTCGCCCACGACGCGCGGGCGGTCGATCTTGCCATTGAAGTGCCACATGGTGCGGAGCCGCCCGTCCTCCGTCCCGCGCCGCGCGGCGGCGAGGAAGAAGGCGCCCGCCGGCGGCGGCGCCATCGGCGGAATGCGGGCGTCCATCGTCAGCGGCCGCTCGGCGCTCGGCGTGTGCTCGGCGAGCGGCGTCTGGCTGAGCGTCACGGTGCCCGCGGCCAGATCGACCACCGCGCCCACCTGATACCAGCGCCGCGGGGTGAGGGGGACGCCGGTGGTGGCGCTCGCGGGTTCGCGGCCTCCGCCCGCGCCGGCCAGGACCGCCAGCGCGCCCGCCTCGTCCAGCATCAGCGCGAAGCCGGCGCGCGCGTCCTCGGCCCAGGTGCCCATGATCACCTGCGGCCGTGCCGTCGGCCGCACCGGCACCCGCGTGGGCTGGATGATCGCCTCGAGCGTGAACCGCCTGAGCCCCGCGAAGGCGTCCGGGCGCTCGACGATCACATACGAGCCCGCGTCGAGGTGCTGCGGCGTCCCCTGATGCTCGCCGTCGACAGGCGTGGGCACGCGCACCGTCTTCGGTCCGCCGGGGCCGGTGTCGCCGCAGACGACGCGCACCACCTCCGCGCGATAGCGCCGCGGACCGTCGAGCGTGCCCACCATGAACCGGATCGTCTCGCCCGGGGCCACGCTGAGCGGATCGGCGTAACCCAGCACCCGCGGCATGGCGAGCATGGTCACGCCTTCATCAGACGGTGAGGCGCTCGCCCGTCACCGCCTCCCAGCGGAGCCGGAACGCATGCCACTCCGCCTCCTCACGACTCGAGAACACGGGATCCGAGAAGAGCCGGGGGGGCAGGCCATCGGGCTGCTTTTCCGCGAGCACCCATTCCGCGTGCGGCTTCACGCAGACCAGGAGCAGGTTCTGGCAGTGACGCGAGCCGCGCAGCACGTTCAGCACCGCCTGGAGCTCCGGGCTATGCGGGCCGAAGGGGCGGCCCTTGAACTCCAGCGCCAGATCCGTGCGACGGGGATCGATGGTGAACATGGGGCTAGCCCTGGCGTGGAGAGTCCTTCAGGACCTCGTACACAGCAGCCTTGATGTCGTCCCGGCTGGGGAGCGCCGCCTGCTCGAGCGGAGGGCTGTAGGGAACGGGCACCGGCGCCGCGCACACGCGCCGGATGGGCGCCTTGAGGATCCGGAACGTTTCGGGATCCTCGGCGATCAGCGCCGCGATCTCCGAGGCAGCCGAGCACGTCGCCGGCGCCTCGTCCACGATCACGAGCCGTCCGGTTTTCCTGACCGACGCGCGCAGCGTGTCGACGTCCATGGGCACGAGGGTGCGCGGATCGACCACCTCCACCGAGATGCCCTCGCCGGCCAGTGCCTCCGCCACCGCGAGCGCCTCGCCGACGTAGTAGGCCAGGCCCACGATGGTCACGTCCGTGCCCCCGCGCTTCACCTCGGCGACGCCCAGCGGGACGAGGTGGTCGCCCTCGGGCACGGGCCCGGTGACGCCGGCGAGGCGGCTGCACTCGAAGCTCACCACCGGGTTGTTGTCGCGGATCGCGCTCTTCAAGAGGCCCTTGGCATCGGCGGGCGTCGAGGGCAGCACGATCTTGAGCCCGGCCAGGTGCATCCACATCGAGTAGGGGCTCTGCGAGTGCTGCGCGGCGAGCCCCATGCCCCCGCCCGTCGTGCAGCGGTAGGTCACGGGGAAGTCGGCCTGCCCGCCGAACATGTAGCGAATCTTGCTCGCCTGATTGACGACCTGATCCATCGCCACGAAGGAGAAGGTCACCATGCGCCAGTGGACGATCGGGCGGAAGCCCGAGCCCGCCGCGCCCAGCCCCATGCCCGTCAGCACCGCCTCGGAGATCGGTGTGTAGCGCACGCGGGCGGCGCCGAACTCCGCGGCAGGATCCCCCGTGAAGTCGGTGGCCATCGTGAAGACGCGCGGATCGCGCCGCATCTCCTCGGCCACCGCCTCCTCGAGCGCTCGCTGGAAGGTGATCTCGCGCATGCCGGCCTTCTCCTTCGCCCTTAGTCGGCGAACATGTCGACGAGGAGATCGCGGGGATTGGGGAAGGGGCTCGCCTCCGCGAACGCCACCGCGGCGTCCAGATCGGCCGCGACCTGCGCGCGCAGCGTGGCGATCTCCGGGGGCGAGATGGCGCCGGCGTCGAGGAGATGGCGCTCGAGCCGGGCGATCGGATCGCGCGCCGTCCAGGCCGCGATCTCCTCGGACGGCCGCGTCTCCGGAGGGATCGCGGCCCGCATCGCGTGGAATCGCCAGCGATACGTCAGGCACTCGAGGAGGCTCGGTCCGTCGCGCCGGGCCCGGCCCACCGCCGTGGCGGCGGCCTCACGCACCGCGAGCACGTCATTGCCGTCCACCGCCACGCCCGGCATGGCGTAGGCGGCGGCGTGGGCCGCGATGTCGCTCCGCGGATGCTGGACGCCCACCGCATTGTTCGCCGCGTACTGGTTGTTCTCGCAGACGAAGACGATCGGCAGCTTCCACACCGCGGCGATGTTGAGGGCCTCGTGGAACTCGCCCTCCGCGGCGGCGCCGTCGCCGAAGAAACACACCGTCACGTCGCCCTGTCCCTCGAGCTGCGCGGCGAGCGCGGCGCCGCACGCGATGGGCAGCCCGCCACCCACGATGCCGTTGGCGCCCAGCATCCCGACCGCGAAGTCGGCGATGTGCATCGACCCGCCCTTGCCCTTGCAGTAGCCGTCGACGCGGCCGAACAGCTCCGCCATCATCCGGCGGATGTCCGCGCCCTTGGCGATGCAGTGGCCGTGACCGCGATGCGTGCTGGTGACCCGGTCCTTCACGCTGAGGGTCGAGCAGACGCCGACGGCCACCGCCTCCTGCCCGACATAGGGATGGACCGCGCCGTAGATCTTCCCCGCCACTCGCAGGCGGATCGCGAGCTCGTCGAACTCCCGGATCAGGATCATGGTGCGGAGCATCTCGACCAGCTGGGACGTATTCGCGGCCATCGCGCGCCCCTACCCGCCCGCGGCCTGGGCGCCGGCGATGCGGCCGAACACCGCGCCCGACATGAGCCCGGTGCCGCCGGGGTAGTTGCCGTGGAAGAGACCGCCCACCATCTCGCCGCAGGCGTAGAGACCGGCGATCGGCGCCCAGGAGGTGCCGATCACCTGGGCGCGCTCGTTGATGCGCACGCCGCCGAAGGTGAAGGTGATGCCGCCGGTGACCGGATAGGCGACGAAGGGCGGCGTGTCGAGGCGCTGGGCCCAGTTCGACTTCGGCAGCTCGAGGCCCTTGGTGGCCAGCCCGTCCTTCACGGTGGGATCGAAGGCGCCCGCGCTCACGGCCGCGTTGTAGTCATCGAGGGTGCGCCGGCAGGCCGCGCGGTCCACCGGCAGCGCGTCCACGAGGGCGGCGAGCGTGTCGGCGACGAGAGGCGTGCCCGTCTTGTAACGCCCTTCCAGGAGGTCGGCCACCTTGGCGTCGAAGATCTGATAGCCCACGCCGCCCGGCTCGTTCAGGATGATGCCGCCCAGCTTGGCGTAGGTGTAGAACTGGAAATCCTCGCCCTCGTCGAAGAAGCGGCGCCCGCGGTTGTTCACCAGCACGCCGTAGGGGTACGAGAGGCGGTTGGTCTTGTCGGTGAGCTTGCGGTCGCCGTAGGGCGGGGCGTCGGCGTCGATGGGCGTGGAGTGGCAACCGGTCCACTGTCCAAAGGGCAAGGCATGGATGTCGATGGCCATGCGGAGGCCGTCGCCCGTGTTGTACCGTGTGCCGCGAACCTTGGCGTGATCCCACGGCCGTCCGAGATACCGCGCGCGCCAGGCCGGATTGGCCTCGAAGCCGCCGCAGCCCAGCACCACCGCGCCCGCGGTGAGCTCCTCGAAGCCGCGCGCACTTTCCGTGGTGACACCGATCACCCGGCGCGCGCGGTCCTGATTCAAATGCACCACACTGGTCCCGTAGCGGATCTCGACGCCGGCCTGCGCGGCGATGTCGAACCAACCGCGCGAGAGGCCCACGCCCTCGTGCTCGGCGCGGATGACCGCGCCCGGCGACCACTTGATCGTGTTGCCGACGCGCACGCCCGAGAGTGACAGCGCGGGCTCGAGCGCCATCCCCTTGCCCGCCATCCATTTCACGGTGTCGTAGGAGCGTCCGATGAGGATCTCGCCCAGCTCGGGATCGGCGCGGCCCTCGGTCACCCGGCGAAGATCTTCCCAGAAGCGCGCACGGGGATAGGGCGCCACGTCGGAGAAGAAGCCGGGGATGCGCCGCTCGGCGTCGGGGACGAGGGGCCGCAGATCGTCCCCGCGGTCGAAGGCGAAGCGGAAGAGACCTCCGCTGTAGTGCGTGTTGCCGCCGCGCAGCTCCTCGGGCGCCTTCTCGAGCACGAGCACGCGGCGCGCGCCCTGCTCGCGCGCGGAGACCGCGGCGGCCAGCGCCGCATTGCCCGCGCCCACGACGACGACATCGTGCTCAGGCATGCCCGCCCTCCTTGCCGCGCACCTCCACGCCCGCCCACTGCTCGTAGAGGCGCGTCACCGCCGCCATGTCTTGATTGGCCAGCCCCTGCGCGGCGGCCGCCTCGTAAACTTGCCGGACCGCGGAGGCGACCAGCATGGGGAAGCCCAGCCCGGCGGCCAGCCCGAGCGCGAGCGAGACGTCCTTCTTCGAGAGCGCGATGGAGAAGTTCGGCGTGAAGTCGCCCTTCAGCACGTTGGGCATGCGCTTGAGGAAGTGGTGGGAGCGGCCCCCGCTGTTCGACAGAATGTCGAAGAGCTGGCGGGGGTCCATGCCGGCCTTCACGCCCAGCACCATCGCTTCCGCCGCCACCACCATGTTGCCCATCGACATCACGTTGTTCACGAGCTTCACGACCAGGCCCGAGCCCAGCGGGCCCACGTGATGGATCTCGGAGGCGAGCGCGGAGAGCACCGGCCGCGCCCGCTCCACCACCGCGGCGTCGCCGCCGACCATGAAGACCAGCTTGCCGCTGCCCGCCTCGGCCGGCCCGCCGCTCACCGGCGCGTCGAGACAGTCGATGCCGGCCGGGGCGGCCTTCGCCGCGATCTCGCGGCACGTTTCAGGGTCGATGGTGGAGAGATCGATCCACGTCATCCCCTTGTGCGCGCCCGCGAGCGCGCCCGACTCGCCGAGATACGCCGCGCGCACGGCGGCGGGATCGGGAAGGCTCGACAGGATGACATCGGAGGCGGCAGCCACGCGACCCGGCGACGCCTCGAGGATGACCCCGGCAGTCTTCGCCTGCGCGGCGCGCTCGGAGCTCGGATCGTAGCCGCGCACGCTGAAGCCCTGCGAGACGAGCCGGCGCGCCATCTGACCGCCCATGGTGCCGAGCCCGAGAAAGCCGATGCGCAGCCGGACGTCGCTCATCGCCGGTCGGCGCTCCTCACGGCGTGGAGATCGCCGCAGCGGCTTCGGCCTGCGCCTGCGCGGCGCGCGCCTTCCACATCGCGTTGGCGTGGTCGATCTTGGCCTTGGCCTCGGTGTGGTGCTTCTTGGCTTCCTCCACCAGGGTCTTCGCCTGCTCGATCAGCCCCTTGGCATCGTGCGAGAGCTTCATCGCCTCCGCCTTCTTGATGGCGTCCTCGGCGGATTTGATTTGCACGGGACAGTTCCAGGCGGCGGCGGGGGCGGCGCCGAGCGCCGCGGTCATGATCGCGACGGCGGCGGCGCGAGCGAGCGAATTCACCGGTCGGGTCTCCCGCGAGTGAAGGGTCGGGCTCAGGCGCTTTCTGGGAACGCCCGAGAGTCTAGCACGCTGCCGTGATCCCGCAAGGGTACGGCACTCGGGCGCACGCCCTGCCTCAGCGCGGCGCGTCGCCCACGAGCGCCTTCACGGCTTCGAGCGCCTCCCGATACGCGACGGGGTCCGGCCCGAAGCTGCCGCGCCGTGACACGCACGGATCGTCCAGGCTGAACGGCTGGCCGGTGGCTCGGCTCACGAGCTGGCCTTCGGGCCGCTCCTCCCAGCGGCACTGACTGACGTTCTGTTCCCGCGGGCTGTGACGCACGCGGTCGCCCGGACGGTCGAACTGGTGATGGGCTCCCGCATACGCGGTGAGCTGGGCGTCCGCGCCGGCTCGCAGGAGCCGCTCCACGTAGGCTCGACAGGGCTCGATGGGGGCGAGAACGTCGGCCGTTCCCTGGAACAGGCGGATCGGCCGATCAGTCACCGCCTCGTCGCCGATGTAGGTGATGAGGCACGGGGG
>DATJFY010000040.1:0-23616 GCA_035495415.1 Verrucomicrobiia bacterium | reverse complement strand
GGGCCAGCGCCGCCGCCTCGTCGGTGTCGCGCGGCAGCGCCGCCAGGAAGGTTTCCAGGCGCGCGGCGTCGAATCGCAGCATCGGCGGCAGTTGCCAGAGGATCGGACCGAGCTTTTCTCCAAGATTGGCGATGCCCGACGCGAAGAAGTTCGCGAGGGCCTGGGCGCTGTCGCGCAGTTTCAGCATGTGCGTGATGAAACGCGGCCCCTTGACGCTGAACACGAAACCTTCCGGCGTTTCGTCGCGCCAGCGCGCATAGTGCTCGGGCCGCTGCAGCGAATAGAACGAGCCGTTGATTTCGATCGTCGCAAAGCGGTGCGACGCGTATTCGAGCTCGCGGCGCTGCGCGAGTCCCGCCGGATAGAACACGCCGCGCCAGGGCGGATAACGCCAACCGGAGATTCCGATGCGAATGGCACCGGCCCGGGGCTCGGCGTCGCCGGGTCCGCGTTCAGCGCAGGGGGCCGAGCCCTCTTTGGGCAAAGCGCGGTTGGAAATCGGGAACGCCTAGTGGCGCGCTGACACGCGCAGCATCATTCGGTCGGCGGTCTGGTTCAATTCAACCTTGTTCAGGAAATTCTGGCCGAGAAGTGCCTGCCGTCCCCTCGTTCCGCGCGAGGGCCATGATGGGCGCGTCGCAATGGACGGTCAGGCTCGCCGGTAGACCTCCGCACCGCTCTTCACGAACTCCACGGCCTTCGCCTCCAGGCCCTTCGCGAGCACTTCCGTGTCGGCCAGGCCCTGCTTCGCTGCGTAGTCGCGAACGTCCTGCGTAATCTTCATCGAGCAGAAGTGAGGGCCGCACATCGAGCAGAAGTGGGCGAGCTTGGCCCCCTGGGCGGGCAGGGTCTCGTCGTGGAACTTCCGCGCGGTGTCCGGATCCAGCGAGAGGTTGAACTGATCCTCCCAGCGGAAGTCGAAGCGCGCCCGCGAGAGCGCGTCGTCCCACGCGCGTGCCCCAGGATGGCCCTTGGCGATGTCGGCGGCGTGCGCCGCGATCTTGTAGGCGATGACGCCGTCCTTCACGTCTTGCTTGTCGGGGAGCCCCAGGTGCTCCTTGGGCGTCACGTAGCAGAGCATCGCGGTCCCGAACCAGCCGATCATGGCCGCGCCGATGGCGGAGGTGATGTGATCGTAGCCGGGGGCCACGTCCGTGGTGAGCGGGCCCAGGGTGTAGAAGGGCGCCTCGTGACACGTCGCGAGCTGCCGGTCCATGTTCTCCTTGATGAGGTGCATGGGCACATGCCCCGGCCCCTCGATCATCACCTGGCAGTCCTGCTCCCACGCGATCGTGGTGAGCTCGCCCAGCGTGTCCAGCTCCGCGAACTGAGCCTCGTCGTTGGCGTCGGCCTGGCAGCCGGGCCGGAGGCCGTCGCCCAGCGAGAAGGCCACGTCGTAGGCGGCCATGATCTCGCAGATCTCGCGGAAGCGTGTGTAGAGGAAGCTCTCCTGGTGGTGGGCGAGGCACCACTTCGCCATGATGCTGCCGCCGCGGGACACGATGCCGGTCACGCGCTTCGCGGTGAGGGGCACGTAGCGCAGGAGCACGCCGGCGTGGATGGTGAAGTAGTCCACCCCCTGCTCGGCCTGCTCGATGAGGGTGTCGCGGTACACCTCCCACGTGAGGTCCTCGGCCTTGCCGCCCACCTTCTCCAGGGCCTGGTAGATGGGGACGGTGCCGATGGGGGCCGGAGAGTTGCGCAGGATCCACTCGCGCGTCTCGTGGATGTTCTTGCCGGTGGAGAGGTCCATGATGGTGTCGGCGCCCCAGCGGGTCGCCCACGTCATCTTGTCGACCTCCTCCTCGATCGACGACGCGACCGCGGAGTTGCCGATGTTCGCGTTGATCTTCACGAGGAAGCGCCGGCCAATGATCATCGGCTCGGTCTCGGGATGGTTGATGTTGGCGGGGATGATGGCCCGCCCGCGCGCCACCTCGTCCCGCACCACCTCGGCGTCCATCCCCTCGCGCAGCGCCACGAAGGCCATCTCCGGCGTGATCTCGCCGCGCCGCGCGTAGTGCAGCTGTGTCACCCGCCGCCCCGGTCGAGCGCGCAGGCCCCAGCGACCACCCGCGCCGGGCTCGACGTCCCCGCGCCCGAGGATCCACGCGCGCCGGAGTGGAGGCAGCCCCTGCTTGAGATCGGGGGCGTAGTCGGGATCCGTATAGGGCCCCGAGGTGTCGTAGAGGCGAAGCCGCTCCCCGTTGGTGAGGTGAAGCTCGCGGACGGGGACGCGGAGGGACGAATCGTGTGGGGAAATCAGGTAAGTCTTCATGAGGCCTCCCTACGCTGGCATTACCCAGGTCAGGTTGTTGGCGGTCGGCGGCCCGATTGCCGCCCTCTCAGCCCGGGTGTCCAGCCGAGCTCCCGCGCAGAATCTGCGTTGTGCATCGTACGGCGGCCTTCGGAGTCCGTCAAGGGCAGCCCCGTGGGAAGAAGGGCGAGGAACAATGGGGGGGAGCGGGCTATCATGAAATCAAGGCTCCCGACGCATTGTGGGAGTCGAGACCACATGGCCGCGAACGAATCCCGTCTGGCCGCCGCGCGCGAGCTCGAGGTCTTCGCCGAGTCGAGCTGGCTCGTCGCCTCGACCCTCGACCTCGGCGAGGTGCTCGAGCGCCTCGCCGACGTCGCCCAGACGCGCCTCGGGGTCGACATCGTCCGCATCTGGCTCGCCGGCGAGCGCGCGGGCACGCTGACCCTTCGCGCGGAAACCGGCACGTCCGGCCAGGACGTGGACTATCAGCAGCGCTTCCGCATGGGCGAGGGGCTCGCGGGCACCGTGCTCGAAAGCCAGGAGCCGCTCGCGGTGCCCGACGTGCTCGCGGACCCGCGGGTGCGCAACCGCAGCTGGTTCGAGGCCGAGGGCGTTCGCTCGGTCATGCTCGTGCCCATTCTGCTCGACACGAGCCCCATCGGCATCATCGCGTGCATGACCCGGACGCGGCGCGACTTCTCATCCGAGGAGATCAAGCTGGCCGCCGCGGTGGCCGCCCCCGCCGCCACCGCGGTGCGGAACGCGGGGCTCTACGCCGAGGCCCTCGAGCGGCTCGCCGAGATCCAGGCGTTCCAGCGCGTGACGTCCGAGACGCTGTCGTCGCCGGACCTGGAGACCGCGCTGCGCACGGTGGTGCGCGAGACGTGCGAGCTGCTGCGTGCCGACGGCGCCTTCTGCTCGCTGGCGGAGCCGTCGAATCTGGACGCGGAGACGGTGGTGACGCACGGCGCGCGCACCGCCCAGTTCCCGCGCGTTCGCCTCGTCGCCCGCGAGGGCATGGCCGGGCTGGTCCTCGCGGAGCGGCGCGCGGTGCGCACCGACGACTACCTCGCCGATACGCGCTTCGCCCACTCCCCGGTCCTGGACGACTGGGCTCGAGCGGAAGAAACACAGGCCATGATCGGCGCGCCCATTTTTGACCGGGAAGGCAAGGTCACCGCGATTCTCTGGGCCTACCGGCGCAGCTACGGGCACTTCAGCGACAAGGACGAGACGGTCATCGTCGGCCTCGCGCAGCAGGCCGCCCTTGCCATCGGCACCGTGCGAGGCATGGAGGGCGAGCGGCTGCGCGCGCGTCAAACCGCGTCACTGCTCGAAGTCGCCCAGGTGTGCGCCTCCACGCTCGAGCTCCGGCCGCTCCTGCGCGCGGTGGCGCGCCAGGTCGCGCAGGCCCTGGCCGCCGAGCGCTGCACGATCAACCTCTTCCAGGGTGACCGGCTCGTTCCCGTGATGGCCCAGTTCGCCGACGGCCACGTGGACCATGATCTGTGGGGCCGCTTCAAAGCCCTCGCCGAGGCCGGCGTGCAGCAGATGCGCGCCGACTCCGAGGCGGCGCGGACCCGGCGGCCGGTGGTGATCGACGACGCGTCGCGCTCGGGGCTGGTCACTCGGGAGTGGGTGGAGGCCTTCGGGCTGCGCTCCGTCCTGGTGGTGCCGCTGATCTCGGGCGACCGCGTGATCGGCACGCTCTCCCTCGACGAGACGCGGGCCCCGCGCGGGTGGACGTCCAGCGATCAGGATCTCGCGATGACGATGGGCGCCCAGGTCGCCCTCGGCATCGACCGCGCGCGGCAGTACGAGGAGTCAGCCCAGCGCGCCGCCGAGGTGCAGACGCTCTCCGCGGTCGGTGAGACGCTCGCCTCGACACTCGACATCCAGGAGGTGCTGGACGCGATCGCCGACAGCGCCACCAAGTTGACAGGCGCGCAGCGCTCGGTGGTGTTCGAGATGGATCAGGAGGCCGACCATCTGCTCGCCCGCGCCGTGCGCGGCATGCCGGTGGACAAGGGGTACCTGGTGCTGGCGGGGCAGGGGGCGGTGGGCACCGCGGTGGCCCGGCGCGCGCCGGTGTGGAGCGCCGACGTCGTGGAGGATCCGCCGCCTGGCTACGACTCCATCCAGGTGCAGGAGAAGGCGAGCCTCGCCGAGATGGCCAAGCGCTTCGGCTACCGCGCCGTCCTCGCCGTGCCCGTGGTGAGCCGCGAGACCGTGCTGGGCGCGGTGGGGATCTACTGGGACGAGGCGCATCGCCCGGCGGAGCGCGAGATTCGCCTCCTCTCCGCGCTCGCCCGGCAGGCTGCCATCGCCATGGACAATGCGCGGCTGGTCACCGACCTCCGGCACACCCTGGACGATCTCAAAGCCGCCCAGGAGACGCTCGTGCGGGGCGCCACCCTGCGCGCGGTGGGCGAGCTGGCCGCCGGCGCCGCCCACCACCTCAACAACTTGATGGCGGTGGTGCTGGGGCGCACCCAGCTCATCCTCATGAAAAAGCCGCCCGAGGATCTGGTGGCCAGCCTCAAGACCATCGAGCGCTCGGCGGTGGACGCGGCAGAGACGGTGCGCCGCATCCAGGCCTTTGGCCGTACCGACAAGGACGACGTGGTGGGGGCGCTCGACCTCGATGCGGTCATCGGCGAGGGGATCCAGCTCACCCGGCCGCGCTGGGAGCACGAGGCCCAGATTCGTGGAGCGCGCATCGAGGTCCTCTACGATCCCGCGCCTCTTCCGCGCGTGCCCGGCCGCGCCGCGGAGATTCGCGAGGTCGTCACGAGCCTGCTTTTGAACGCGGTGGACGCGATGCCCTCCGGCGGCCGTATCGTGATCCGGACGCACACCGAGAAGAATCGGGTCGGCGTGACGATCAGCGACTCCGGCACCGGCATGGGCGCCGACGTGAAGCGGCGCGCCTTCGAGCCCTTCTTCACCACCAAGGGCGTGAAGAGCACCGGCCTCGGCCTCGCGGTGGCCTACGGCACCATCCGGCGCCACGGCGGCGAGATCTCGATGGACAGCACCGAAGGCATCGGCACCACCGTGTCGTTCTGGCTCCCCGGCGCCGCGACCGCCGCCGCGGCGCCGGCGCCGCCGGTGCAGGCGCTACCGGAGCGGAAGGGCAACGTCCTGCTGATCGACGACGAGGCCTCCGTGCTCGAGATCGTCGCCGAGGTGCTCAGCGCCCACGGCCACTCCGTCACGGTGGCCCGCGGCGGCCGCGAAGGGCTGCTCGCGTTCGCGGCGGGCCGCTTCGATCTCGTGATGACCGACCTCGGGATGCCCGATCTGAATGGCTGGGACGTCGTGCGATCGATCAAGGAGTCGCGGACAACCACTCCGGTGCTGGTGCTCACCGGCTGGGGCGACACTGCCGAGGCGCCCACGGGCGTTCGCCCGGATGGGTTCCTCACCAAGCCCTTCGACCTCAAGCGGCTCGCCGCCGAGGTCGGCGCGGTGATCAGCCGGGCGTGATCCGGATCAGGACGCTGGTCTTCGCGGCCAGCCCCTTCCGGATATAGGGCCCCATGAAGAGCGGGACCAGGAGCCAGTACTTCGTGCGATAGCGGGCGAGCAGCTTCGCTTCCAGGTCCGCCCGGTCGTCCACCCACTCCGCGCGCCCCTCGAAGGCGGGCCCGTCCTTCGTTCCCACCCGCACGCTGACGCGACCGTTGTCCCGGATGCGGCGCGCCTTGAGGCTGTCACGCTTGGTCGTGAAGTAGACGCATCCCTCGTGAAGCCAGAGCCAGGTGGGCACGGTGCCCGGCTTGCCCGCCTTGCCGTACGTCGTGACGTACATGTAGCTCGCGCGCTCGAGCGCCTCGAGGAGGGCGGGGGTCACGGCAGGTTGCGCTCCACGATCACGAGTCGATAGCCCAGGTCGAGCTCGCGCAGGGCGCGCAGGTGGCCGAACCGCGCTTCCCAGCGCCCGCTCGCGAGGTCGTCGCCCAGGCGCGCGAGTCCCTCCATCACGGATTGCGCGGGCTCCGGTCCGAGGCGCCCGAATGTCGACATCGCGCCACGCACGCCCGCATCCAGATAGGCTTCCGGCCGGCGCCAGTACGCGCCGAGGAATCCGTCGACGCAATCGTGCGGCACGGGCAGCGGGACTACCCGCAGCGGGCCGAGCGCCGCCTCGAGCTCCGCCGCGGTGGGGAAGAGCCGGGCGTCCAGCTCGGCGAGCGCGGGAATGTACTCGCGCGTCAGCCAGAAATCGTGCCGCGCCGCCGGATCCCAGTTCACGATCACGACGCGGCGCCGCGCCACCCGCAAGAGCTCGGCGAGCCCCGCCGCGCGATCATGCCAGTGGTGCAGCGTGAGGATGGCGAGCGCGGCATCGACGGCGGCGTCGCGGAGGGGCAGCGCCTCGGCGAGGGCGTGCAGAACCGGCGCCGCGCCGGGCGGCCGCTGAACGATCATCTCCCGCGAAGGCTCGACGGCGATCACCGGCCGGTCCGCGGGCTCGTAGGAGCCGGCGCCTGCTCCCACGTTCACCACGGAGCGAGCGTCGCCCAGCGCCAGGCGGATGGCGGCGGCGATGCGCGGATCGGGGCGGCGGCGGGTGGCGTAGCCGCGACCGATGGCGTTGTAGACGGTGGACATCCGCGTCTCCCTCGCGTGCGCGGCGGCTCCTTGCGCACCTGCTGGTCGACAGCCTACCATTGGCATACCTCGCGCGAGTTTCGCATTTTCGAAACCCCGGCACCTGATCGGAGGACGTCATGCCCCCGCATCGCCACGCCTACCGTCCCGTCGTCATGGGCACCCGCGGTGCCGTCACGTCCGCGCATCCCCTCGCATCCATGGCGGGCGCGCGCATGCTGCTCGAGGGCGGCAACGCGGTGGACGCCGCCGTCGCCGTCGCCGCCGCCCTCAACGTGGTGGAACCCTTCATGTCGAGCGCCGGCGGCATCGGCCTCATGCTGATCTCGCGGGCGAAGACGCGCGAGCGCCACGTGCTCGACTTCATCGGCCCCGCGCCCCTCGCCGCCGATCCCAGCAAGGCCACCGAGGCGGAGCTGGCCGGGGGGCCCAAGGCCTTCGCCACGCCGGGCAACCTCGGCGGCTGGATGACCGCGCTGGACCGCTTCGGGAGCATGCCGCGCCCGCGCGTCCTCGGCCCCGCCATCGAGTACGCGGAGAAGGGCGTGCCGCTCACCTGGATGAACACCACGTTCTTCGACAAGTCGCGTGAGACGCTCGCGCACTCCGCCGAGGCCCAGCGGCTCTATCTGGGCAACGGGGGCCCGCGGCCCGGCAAGGTCGTGACCTACAAGGAGCTGGCCGGCACCTTCCGGCAGATCGCCGAGGGCGGCGCCGACGTCTTTTACAGGGGCCCCATCGCGAAGACCATCGTCCGCGCGGTGCAGGAGGCGGGCGGCTGGCTCAGCGAAGCGGATCTCGCGCAGTTCGCGCCGGAATGGCGCCAGCCCGTCACCATCACCTACCGCGGCTACGAGATCGCCTCGATGCCGCCCCCGTTCTCCGCCTTCCAGATGCTGGAGACGCTCAACATCATGGAGGGCTTCGACGTCGCGCGGTGGGGCCAGAACTCGCCCGAGCACCTGCACCACCTGATCGAGGCGATCAAGCTCGCCTCCGCGGACCGCCTCGCCTACGCCTACCTCAACGACGTGGCGAAGATCCCCATCGCCGGGCTGGTCTCCAAGGCGTACGCGACGTCGCAGCGCGCGCGCATCGATCCCGCGCGCGCCGCGCTGAGCGAGGGCGAGCGGCACACGCTGCGGCAGCGCATGGGCCAGGTCTCGGAAGGGCACCCCGCCAACTTCATGCACGATCAGACCACGCACTTCGCGTGCGCGGACGCCGAGGGCACGGTGGTCTCGGTGACCCAGACGCTCGGCGGAGCATTCGGCTCCGGCTTCGCGATTCCCGGCACCGGGCTCGTGCTGAACAATATCCTCAAGTGGATGGACCTGGACCCCGCCTCGCCCAACGCGGTGCGGCCGGGGAAGAAGGCGGGCACCATGATGTCGCCGACCCAGCTTTTCCGCGACGGCGCGTTCGCGCTCTCGATCGGCACGCCGGGCTCGTACGGCATCCTCCAGACCCAGACCCAGATGCTCATGAACGCGGTGGACTTCGGGCTCAACGTGCAGGAAGCCATCGAGGCCCCGCGCATCCGCGTGTACGCCGACCGGCAGCTCGACGCGGAGTCGCGTCTCGCCGAGGAGACGCGCGCGGCGCTCGTCGAGCGGGGGCATCAGGTCAACGTGATCGACGACTGGTCATGGATCGTGGGTGGCGGGCAGGGGATCATGCGCGATCCCGAATCCGGGGCTCTGATGGCGGGCGCCGACCCGCGGCGCGACGGCTACGCCCTCGCCATCTAACGGATCACACACATGCGCCCTCGCCCTCTCGGGGGAGAGGGCCGGGTGAGGGGGCACGGTGAATTTCAAGGACCGGACAGCGGTGGTGACCGGGGCCGGCTCCGGCCTCGGACGCGGCATCGCGCTCGCCCTCGCCGCCAAGGGCGCGCGGGTGGCGGCGGCGGATCTCGACGAGGCGACGGCCAAGGAGACGGTGGCGCTCATCACCAAGGGCTCGGGGCGGGCCCTCGCCGTCCGCGCCGACACGAGCCGCGCCGAGGACGTGGATCGCATGGTGAGCACGGCGGTGAAGGAGCTCGGGCCGCTCGAGATCCTCGTGAACAACGCGGGGATCCTCGACGGCTACTTCAACGTGGACGAGATGAGCGAAGCGGTGTGGCGCCGGGTCATCGACATCGACCTCACCGGCGTGTTCCTCGGCTGCAAGCGCGCGATCGCGGAGATGCTGCCCCGGGGCCGCGGCCGCATCGTCAACATGGCCTCGGTGGCCGGGCTCAACGGCACCGGGGGCGGGGCCGCGTACATCGCCGCCAAGCACGGGGTGGTCGGTCTGACGCGCCAGATGGCGGTCACCTACTCCGCGCGCGGCATCACCGTCAACTGCGTGTGCCCCGGGCCCATCCTGACCGGGCTGCGCCAGCACTCGCAGGACATCCTCGGCCCCGATGTGCCCGACATGAGCGGGCGCGGCGTGGCTGTCAACGACGATCAGATCCGTGGGCTAGTCCCGGTGGGCCGCCGAGGCACCGTCGAGGACATCGCCTCCGCGGTCTGCTACCTGGCCTCCGACGAGGCCGGCTACATCACGGGCCACGCCATGGTCGTGGACGGAGGCTGGAGAGCCAAATGATCACGAAGTTCTCGGTCCTCTACGTCGGACAGATCGAGCTCGAGAACGTCGGGCTCCAGGGCACGCCCGCCAACGACCGGCGCTACTCGAACGAGCGCCTGGTCGAGGCGTACCACACCGCCAAGGACGTGGCCCAGCACATGGACGCGCTCGGCTACTACTGCCTGTGGACGGCCGAGCATCATTTCCAGCACGAGGGCTACGAGGTCTTCCCCAACCTCATCCTGCTCGGCACGTGGCTCGCCACACAGACCAAGCAGCTCAAGTTCGGCTGCGCGTTCAACATCCTGCCGATGTGGCATCCCATCCGCCTCGCCGAGGATTACGCCGCCGCCGACATCATGACCAACGGCCGCGTGATCATGGGCGTGGGTCGTGGGTATCACACGAGGGAAGTGGAGAGCTTCGGCGCCCCCATGCTCGACAACAAGGCCAACCAGGAGCTGTTCGAGGAGCAGATGGAAGTGCTCCTCAAGGCCATCAACGAGGAGTCGTTCTCGCACAAGGGCAAGCACTACACGATCCCGCCGCCCGTCGAGTATCGCGGCTACACGCTGAAGGACGTGACCATGGTGCCGCGGCCCATCCATCGCCCGGTGGAGCTCTGGCAGCCGATCGCCTCCGGCAAGACGCTACCCTACATCGCCCAGCGCGGCATCAAGGGCATGGTGACGCTCAACGGCGAGAAGATCTGGGACGAGGTCGCGCGCACCTATCAGGCGGAGGCCGCCAAAGCGGGCCGGACGCTGGCGCTCGGCGAAGATCTCTGCTGGGGCGTCGGCCTCTACCTCGCCGACACGCAGGAAGAGGCCATTCGCCGCGTGGAGCCGTACCACGACGAGCGCTACAAGTGGTTCGCCCCGTTCGGCTTCGTGCGCTACGCCGACGCCGAGGGGCGCCCGTGGGGCACGCCAGGCGCGCCCACGCGCATTCCCAGCATCCGCGACGGGGTGGAGCAGAAGGCGTGGCTGTGCGGCCCGCCGAAGCAGGTCATCGAAGGGATCAAGTACTTCGAGGCGAAGTACCCGGGCCTCGACCAGATGATGATCCACTGGGCCGAAGGCATGGGGCCGAAGGAGTTCAAGGAGCAGCTCGCCTGGTTCGCACGCGACGTGATGCCGGCGTTCCGCCCGCGCGGCTAGCCGGACCCCCCGGGGGGTATACCCCCTCCCGGTAGGCTTCCCTCGTGGGAGACCCCCCAGGGATTGTATTTTTCCCTTGCGCTCCCTCGTGGTCTCGCGATAATACCCTCGGCCGGATCGGGAGGCGCCGGGCGGCACATCCCAACACTGGCGGCCACATCACTCGAAGGGAGGACGGAGCATGGCGAAGGGGAAGAAGGCGTTCGGCGGCTACGCGATCAATTTCAAGGGCTGCAGCGACACGATGGAGTCCGTGATGGGCTCGTCGCCCATTGGACCCTCGGAGATGACGAAGAAGATCTGGGCCTACGTGAAGCGGAAGAAGCTCGCGAAGAAGTAAGGGCAGCGCGACTCCCGAGGGGATTCCTTGCAGGCTCTGCCCGGCGCCTCCAGGATCACGTGGCGGCTTGACTTGGTTGGCTCCGCCCGCCCACACTGGACCCCGGCACCCATCCTGCCCGGGAGGCGGCGAGCGATGATCATCACGGCGACCGAGCGGTCGACCTACCTCGACGTGTCGAAGATCGAGTGGGAACCCACCCGCTTCCCGGGGGTGTACACGAAGAAGCTCTACGAGGACGCCTCCGGCAAGACCACCTCGCTCACCAAGATGGACAAGGGCGCGGTGCTGCCCACCCACCGGCACGTCGGCCTCGAGCAGAGCTACGTCATCCAGGGCACCCTGGTCGACGAAGACGGCGCCTGCACCGCGGGGAACTTCGTGTGGCGACGGCCTGGATCCGTGCACAAGGCGTGGTCGCCGGACGGCTGCGTCGTGCTGGGCGTGTTCGACACGCCCAACCAGTTCCTCGACTAGGCGAGCGCGGCGCGGCTAGACGCCGACGCGCTCGGGGATCTGGTCCAGCCGCTCCACCTCGACGTCCGGCGTGACCTCGAGGCCTTCCATGGGCACCCCCAGCCGGTTGCACCAGCATGTGCGGTAACCGAAGGCGCCCGCGCCGGCGATGTCCCACGCATTGGACGACACGAAGAGGATCTCCCCCGCCGAGAGGCCGAAGGCGCGCGGCCCCAGCTCGTAGACCCGTGGTGAGGGTTTGTAGCACTGCACCTCGTCCACCGAGAGAAGGTGCTGGAACATGCCCTCGAGCCCGGCCGAGCGCACCGCCGCGTCGAGCATCATGGGCGAGCCGTTCGAGAGGATGCCGAGCGGCGCGGGGGCCAAATGCGCAAGCGCCATCCGCACCTCGGGGAAGGTGCCAAGGGTGAGATAGGCCTCCATGAGGGCATCCGCCTGCGCGGGGCTCGGCCGGAGCCCGAGCCGGCGCAGCGCGAAGGACAGCGCCGCGCGCGTGACCTCCCAGAAGTCCACGTAGCGGCCCATGAGGGAGCGGAGCCAGGTGTACTCGAGCTGCTTCTGGCGCCACAGGCTCGAGAGCGCCTGGGGATCGTCGGTGACGGCCCGGCCGGCCTCCACCACGGTGTGGACGTCGAAGAGCGTGCCGTAGGCGTCGAACAGGAACGCGCGGGGCGTCGCCATGGGCGTGATTTTGCCCCGGCGGCCATGTCCCCGTCTAGCCCGACGAGGGGATCGACGCGCTGGAGCGCCGCGGCCCGCGACGTGCTGGCGCGGCCGGGCGGCGCGGCGGGTCGTCGCCGATGTCGAGGCCATTGGCGATGAACCCGTACTGCAGCACCTTGCGCGCGTCGCGGAACGACAGGCTGCGCGTGTGCGAGCCCAGCACGATCAAGAGGAAGCGCTGGCCGGCCCGCCAGGCCGCGATGGCCAGGTTGTAACCCGCCTCGTTGGTGAAGCCCGTCTTGAGCGCCTGCACCCCGCCCGGATCGTCGAAGAGAGGGATGCGTCGCTGATAGACGCGCCCGCGGAACACGAAGGTCTTGCCTCCGAGGACGGTACGCGAGGCGGGGTAGTCGCTGACGAGGTGGCCGATGAGCGTGGCCATGTCCTGCGCGGTGGTGCGCTGCAGGGGATCGGGCAGCCCGTGGGGATTGGCGAAGCGCGTGCCGGTCAGACCCATCGACTGGGCCTTCTCGTTCATGCGGTGGACAAAGGCTTCCTCGTTGCCCGCAAGATGCTCGGCCACCGCGGCGGCCGCGTCGTTGGCGGACGCGATGGCCACACCCTCCATCAGGATGCTGAAGGGCACCGTCTCGCCCGCGCGGAGCCCCATGCGATAACGCGCGGTCTCCGCGGCGCGGCGGCTGACCCCGACCGGCTCCTCCCACTCCACCTTGCCCGCCTCGAGGTCCTCGTAGGCGAGGTAGAGGGTCATGAGCTTGGTGAGGCTTGCCGGCGCGTGATCGTCTGCCGGGTTCTTGGCGAAGACCACCTTGCCGTCAGCGTCGAGGAGCAGCACGGAGGCCGCGCTCAAGGAGAGGGCTTGGCCGTTGGGCGAGGCCGCCGGGACGGGCGCGGCGGCGAGCACGATGGCCAAGCTGATGGCGACGATCACCAGTCGGGACACTGCAGGAAATCTTAACGCGGGGGGCGGGGAGCGTGAAACGAAAAGCCTAGCGGATGGCGCGCTTCAACTCCTTGGACGGCTTGAACCGGGGTGTGCGTCCCGCCGCCACGACCATGGGCTGGCCGGTGCGGGGGTTCTTGCCCCGCCGCGGCTTGCGGCGGCTCACGCAGAAGGTTCCGAAACCCACGAGCGTGACGGACTGCCCGCGCTTGAGGGAGGTGCGGATCGAGGCGAGAAGCGCACGTAGCGCGCGATCGGACGCGGCTTTCGTCCAGCCGGTGGAGGCCGCCATCGCGGCCACGATGTCCGAACGGATCATGCAAGGAACTCCTTTCCCGCTCGCGGGGTTCGGAGAATAGCAGAGTCGCGGTTGGAGGGTCAAGGCAGGGATGGTATCGTGGGGCATCATGCAGGTGCGCGCGCGGACGATCGCGGCCGCCGGCGTCGCGCTGGGGATGTTGCTCGGCGCGCTCCCGGCGCGCGCGCAGGAAATGAGCGTCACGCTGCACGCAACGAGCCGCGAGCGCGACATTCCCTGGGACCGCCTCGAGATGCAGGACTACGAGCGCGTGCGCGACGTGGTCAAGGGGGCGGCGGTCGCGCGCGAGGTGCGGGACATCACCTTCCGGAGCCACAAGCCCGTCTTCGACTACCTGCTCGACCATCCCGACTTCGCCTCCGACGTCGCCCGAGTCCTGCGCGAGGGCAAGTACCGCGTGCGCCGGGTGGGCGACGTCTACGAGGCCGACGACGGGCGCGGAGTCCGCGGCCTCATGAAGCCGATTCTCTCCGAGGACGGCCGGCGCGTGTTCTACCTGGAAGGCCGCTACGACCCCCCGCTGCTGCCCCCGCTGTCGGGTCGCGTGGTGATCATGCTCGACACCGAGCATCTCGACGGCCCCGATGGCGTCACCTACTGCGCGATGAAGTTCTCGGGCTTCCTCAAGCTCGACTCGGCGGTGGCGGACGCGCTTGCGCGGGTCATGCAGGCCTTCTCGGAGGACCAGATGGACCGGCGCGTGCGCCGCTTTTTCAACCACGTGGCGGCGGTGAGCCGGCGCGCCTACGACGACCCCGAAGGTCTCGCCGCCCTGCTCGACAGCCGCGTCGATCTGCCCGCGGATCGCGTCGCCGCCTTCCGCGAACTGCTCCTCGCCTCGGTCGCGCCGGGATGGGCGGCGTCGGGCGACTTCCGGTTCGTGGACCCCGGGCTCGCCAACCGTCCCGAGTGAAGCGCGCCCTGCTCTTCACGATGGAGGGCAACGCCGATGGCGAGGCGGCCCTCGCCTATCTGCAGGCGCGCGGCGTCGCGGTGGACGTGCGCGACGTGGGCAAGGATCCGGACGCGAGCCTCGACCTCTTCAAGCGCATCGGTCGGCTCGCCGTGCCCGCCGTCGTCATCGACGAGCGCGTGTTCCTCGGCTTCGGCGCCCACAAGGACGAGATCGAGCTGCTCGTCCGCGAATAGCCTCCGGCTACAAGGCGGACCTGGCGCCCGATTAGCGCTGAAGCGAGAACTTCTGGAACGTGTGCGTGTCCGCGGGCGCGCGGCCGCGGCTGACCGCGAAGGTCCACGTCACCTCGCTCACGTAGATGTCGCCGCGGGAATCCACCGCGAGGCCGTGCGGCGCCGCGAAGCTCCCCGCCGCGGTGGCGTCCGCGGTGCCCCAGCGCGCGAGGACCCGCCCCTCGGGGTCGAAGACACTGAGGCGCGCGGGCTTGGCCGCCGTGGTCGGCCCGTGGCGGCGAGAGATGTCGCCGGGATGCCACCAGAGCTCGGACACGTAGGCGCGCCCCTCGGCATCGAACACGATGTGGGTGGGGCGCTGTGTGTCCGTCCACTCCGCGAGGTATTCGCCGTCGGGGTTGAAGATCTGGATGCGGTCGCTCTCGCGATCGCACACGAACACCCGTCCGTCCGCGTGGACGGCAATGCCGTGGGGCAGGTAGAACTGGCCGGGGCCGGTGCCCGGCTCGCCCCACGAGCGCTCGAGGGTTCCGGTGGGCGAGAAGCGGTGCACGCGGCAGTTTCCGTACCCGTCGGAGACGTAGAGATGACCTCGCGGCCCGACGGCGATGTTGGTGGGCCGATTGAACGGCCCCGCCGGCCGAGTGATCGTCATGTAGTCCTTGCCGTCGTACCCCGTGTCGGACGGCGTGTTCATGATCCCGAGGGTCAGCAGGAGCTTGCCCTCCGGGGTGAACTGCCGGATGGTGTGGTTGCCGTCATCGGTGCAGAACAAGGTGCCGTTGGGCGCCACCGTGATGCCGTGGGTCCGATAGGTGAACTGGCCCTCGCCCCATGACCGGATGAAGTTGCCCTTCTGGTCGTAGGCGATGATGGGGTGATCGCCCCGACAGATCAGGTAGACCCGGTCCTCGCCGTCCACCGCCACGCCCGCAACGTCCCGGTGCACGTACCCGGCGGGAAGCTGCTCCCAGCCTTGGACCACGTCGTATCGCCGCGCCGTCTGTGCCATCGCTGGCCTCCCCGCGCCGGCCCGTCCGAGGGGCATGCGGCGTGGATCCGACTATCGAGGACGGCTGCCGCCCCGTCAAGGGGCTCGACGCCGCGCTAGAGCAGGGTGCCCCGCAGCACGAGATAGGCCACGGTGAAATAGATGATGAGCCCGGTGACGTCCACCAGCGTGGCCACGAACGGCGCCGACGCGCTCGCGGGGTCGAAGCCGATTCGACGCAGCAGGAACGGCAGCATGGATCCGGCGAGCGATCCGAACATCACCACCCCGACCAGGGCCAGACCCACGGTGGCGGCGACGAGCGGCCAGTGCGTCCCGTAGTCGTACACGCCGAGGAGCTGCCACACGGCGATGCGAGCGACGCCGATGACGCCGAGGATGGACCCGAGGGTGAAGCCAGCGGGCAGCTCGCGCAGCGCGATGCGCCACCAGTCGCGCAGGCCGATCTCGTGAAGGGCGAGGGCGCGGATGATGAGCGAGGTGGCCTGCGAGCCCGAGTTGCCGCCCGAGCTCATCACGAGGGGAATGAAGAGGGTGAGCACGAGGGCGCGGCTCAGCTCCCCCTCGAAGTGCTGCATGGCGGTGGCGGTGAGCATCTCGCTGAGGAACAGCGCGCAGAGCCAGCCCGCCCGCTTCTTGATCATGGCTCCGAAGCCGATGCGTGTGTAGGGCTCGTCCAGGTTCTCCACGCCGCCCAGCTTGTGCAGATCCTCGGTCTGCTCCTTGATCATCGTGTCGATCATGTCGTCGACGGTGACGATGCCGAGGACGTGCCCGCCCTCGTCCACCACCGGCACCGCGAGCAGGTCATAGCGCGCGATGAGCCGCGCCGCTTCCTCGCGGTCCGTCCACGGGCCCACCGTCACCGGCGTGCGGCGGTCGCCGATCTCCAGCAGGACCCGGTCGGGGTCGGCCATGACCAGCTCACGCAGCGTGACCACGTGCAGGAGCCGCCGGTCGAGGGGATCCAGGACGTACACCGCGTAGACGGGGCGGTGCGGATGTCCGGCCGCGCGGATGTGGGCGAGGGCGCGCCCGGCCGTCCAGTCGCCCGGCGCCTCCACGTGCTCGGTGGTCATGATGCCGCCCGCGGTGGTCGCGGGGTAGCCGAGGATGGCGCGGAGGGATTCCTTGGTGGCGGGGTCGATCGCGGGCAGGAGGCGCGCGCGCACCGGCCCGGGCAGCTCGCGAAAGAGATCGGCCCGCTGATCGTCGGACATCGCCGCGACCAGGGCGGCCGCGCGCTCGATGGGGAGATGCGCGAACAGGCGCGCCCGGCGATCCAGCTCGGGCTGATTGAGCGCGCGCACCGCGAGCTCGAAGGGCAGCGCGCCCAGTACGCGGGCGGCCGCCTCGGGAGGAATCGCGTTCAGGGCCCCGGCCACGTCCGCGTCGTGCGCGCCTTCGAGCGCGACGACGACGCCGGCGGTGTCCTGCTTCCTCAGACGGCGCTCGTCCATGACGGATCGGAGCGTGCACCCGTGGGTGACGCGCGGTCAAGGGAGAAGCGCCTGGCCGGCGCTTGCGATTGCCCCTCTTGACAGCGTGGGCTATACTCCCGCGCACACACACACGGTCGAGCGTTCCCACTCTCAGCGTTCGCGGAGGTCCCTCATGACCCGTCCCCGCTCGCTCAGATCGCTCCTTCCGTTCGCCGCGGCGCTGCTGCTCCTGCCCGCCGCTCCCGGCTGGGCGCAGACCCCGAAGTATGGTGGGGTGCTCGTGACCCATCCCCTGTCCGCGGCTCCCAGCCTCTCCCCGCACGAGGAGAGCACCGTCGCGGTGGCGCAGCAGGCGAGCCCGTGCTTCAACAACCTGGTCTACTACGACCCGGCGAAGAAGCAGGAAAGCGTCGACACCATCATCCCCGAGCTGGCCGAGCGATGGTCCTGGCAGGACAGCCAGCGCACCCTCGTATTCTTCCTGCGCCACGACGTGAAGTGGCACGACGGGAAGCCCTTCACCTCCGCCGACGTGAAGTACACGTTCGACGCAGTCCGCGGCGCGCCCGACGCCAAGGTCAAGCTGAAGGTGAACCCGCGCAAGCTCTGGTACGAGAACATCGAGGGCATCGAGGCCCCCGATCCCTACACCGTGGTGTTCCGCCTCAAGAAGCCCCAGCCCGCCCTCCTGCCCATGCTCGCGTCCGGCTACTCGCCGGTGTATCCCGCCCACGTGCCCCTCGCCGAGTTCAAGAACAAGTGCATCGGCACGGGCCCCTTCAAGCTCAAGGAGAACAAGCCGGGCGAGCTCGTCGAGTACGTCAAGAATCCGGACTATTTCGTGAAGGGCCGGCCGTACCTCGACGGCATCAAGTTCGTGGTGATCCGCGACCGCTCCACCCAGATCGCCGCCGTGCAGTCCGGCCAGCTCGACGTCGCGGGCACCGGTTGGAACCGGACGAATGCCGAGGACGCCAAGAAGGGCTTGCCGAAGCTCGTCATGGTCGAGACGGACAGCAACGTCAACGACAACGTGCTGATCAACTTCAAGAAGCCGCCCTTCAACGACCGCCGCATCCGTCAGGCCATCAATCTCGCCCTCGACCGCAAGGCCTACCTGGTGGGGCCACGGCAGGGCGCGGCGACCTTCGGCGGCGCGCTGCTGCCGCGCCCCTCGGGCGTCTGGGGTCTGCCCCCCGCCGAGATCGCGAAGCTCCCCGGCATGGGGGATCCCGCCAAGCAGAAGGCGGAGGCCAAAAAGCTCCTCGCCGAGGCGGGCTACGGGCCCGGCAATCCCCTCAGGCTGACCGTGTCCACTCGCGCCCTCGCGATCTACGTGGACACCGCGAGCTGGATGGTCGATCAGCTCTCGCAGGTCGGCATCGAGGCCACCCTCGAGCAGATCGAGACGGGCGTATGGCATCCGAAGATGACGCGCCTGGAGTACTCGGTCGCGCTGAACCTCACCGGCGTCGGCATCGACGATCCCGACGCCCAGCTCTTCGAGAACTACCGCTGCGGCTCGCAGCGCAACTTCTCCGGCTACTGCTCGGAGGAGATCGATCGGCTCATGCTGGAGCAGTCCCAGACCACCGACCCGAAGAAGCGGCTGGCCCTCGTCAACGAGATCGACCGCCGGCTCCAGGCCGACGGGGCGCGTCCCATCCTCGGGTGGGGCAAGCAGCACTGGGTAATGTGGCCCTACGTCAAAGGCTGGGCGGTGCACGAGAACTCGATCTACAACGTGAGCCGTCGCCAGGACGTCTGGCTCGACAAGTAGCCTTCGCGCATGAAGGTCTACGTATTCAAGCGGCTGGTCATCGCGGGCGTCACGCTGCTGGGGATGTCGATCCTCATCTTCGTCCTCATGCGTCTGGCCCCCGGCAACATCACCGACATCATCTTCGAGTCGGCCGGCTACGTGGACGAGGCGGACCGCCGCAAGCTCGAGGCGGAGCTCGGCATCGACAAGCCGGTGGCCATTCAGTACACGCGCTGGCTCGGCGAGTTCGTGCGCGGCGACCTCGGCAAGTCGTACCGCTACGATCTGCCCGCCTGGGAGGTCATCAAGCCGCGCCTGCCGGTGTCTCTCGAGCTGGCATTCATCGCCCTCGTCTTCTCCATCGTCCTCGGCGTGCCCGCGGGCGTCATCAGCGCGGTGAGCCGCGGGCGGCCCATCGACTACGTCCTCCGGGTGCTCTCCCTCGCCGGGCTCTCCATGCCCTCCTTCTGGCTGGGCATGATCGTGATCCTCCTCCTCGTGCGCGCCCTCGGCTGGATCCCGTCCATGACGTACGTCTCGCCGTTCGAGAACCTCGGCGCCAATCTCTTCCAGTTCCTCCTGCCCGGCCTCGCGGTGGGCTACCGCAGCTCGGCCCTCATCATGCGGATCACGCGCTCGACCATGCTCGAAGTGCTGCGCGAGGACTACATCCGCACCGCCTGGGCCAAGGGGCAGCGGCAGACCTTCGTGGTCTGGCGGCATGCCCTCAAGAACGCCTCCCTCCCGGTGATCACGCTGATCGGCATCGAGTTCGCCTTCCTCATCGGCGGCCTCATCGTCACCGAGACGGTGTTCAACCTGCCCGGGGTGGCCCGGTACCTCGTCGACGCGATCCAGTTCCGGGACTATCCGATCGTCCAGAACCTCGTCATGCTCATCGCGGTGGTGGTGGTGTTCGCCAACCTCACGGTGGACCTGCTCTACACCTGGCTCGATCCGCGCATCAAGTACGGGAACGCGTGATGGCGATTCGCACCCTCGACGTCCCCCTGCACGACGCGCTTCCCGAGGCCCACGGCTGGGGGCGCGCCCTCGGACTCTTCATCCGGAAGAATCCGCTGGGAGCGGCCGGCGCCCTCCTCGCGATCCTCCTCATCGTCGCCGCGATCTTCGCGGACGTGCTCGCGACCCACAATCCCATCCGGACGTCCTCGCGGGTGCTGGTGGCGCCGGGCAGCGAGTTCTGGCTCGGCACCGACAATCTAGGCCGCGACCTCTGGAGCCGGCTGGTCTACGGCTCGCGCATCTCGCTCCTCGTCGGCATCGCCTCCACCCTGCTCGGCGCGGTGGCGGGAGGGCTGGTCGGGCTCGTCTCCGGCTACATGGGCGGCAAGACGGACCTCGTCGCGCAGCGGCTCATGGACATCATGCAAGCGCTGCCCATCCTCGTGCTCGCCCTCGTGATGGCGGCGGCGCTGGGGCCGTCCCTCACCAACACGATCATCGCGATCTCGGTGGTGATCGCCCCCCGCGCCGCGCGGGTCGTGCGGGCCAGCGTGCTCGCGATCCGTGAGTTCGTCTACGTCGAGTCCGCCCGCGCGCTCGGCGCGCGGCACGCGCGCATCGCCTTGCGTCACGTGCTGCCCAACACGTTCGGGCCGTTCGTGGTGCTGGTCACCGCCCAGCTGGGCGGCGCCATCCTCGCCGAGGCGGCGCTCTCCTTCCTCGGCCTCGGCATCCCCGAGCCGTACCCCTCGTGGGGCCGCATGCTGTCGATCGCGGCCGCGGAGTACGCCCGCAAGGCCCCCTGGCTCGTGATCTACCCCGGGCTCGCCATCAGCTTCGCCGTCTTCGGCACGAACCTTCTCGGCGACGCGCTCCGCGATACCCTCGACCCCCGCCTGCGCGGCAACTGACGAGCCGTCCCGCCCCGGTTGATGGATCGCCGGGCGACGCAGTATGCTACGCGGGCGAGCGGCCCCGTCCGCCATTCCCAATGAAGAGGAGATCTCCGCATGACTGAGCGCGCCCACACCGCCGTCACTCGACGCCGTTTCTTGAAGACGGGAGCGCTGGCCGCCGTGGCCGTGCCCCTCGTCGGCCGCGCGTCGCGCGCCGACGCCGCCACCAAGGTGCTCGACTTTTCGACCGGCGCCGACGTCGCCAAGGCCGAGGCGGAGGGCGAGGTCGTCTACTACGGCCACGACAGCGAGCCGGGGATCGCCGTGCTGCTCGACGCGTTCAAGAAGGACTTCCCCAAGATCAAGACCAGCTACGTCCGGCTCCAGACCGGCGCGCTCTACGCGAAGGTGACCGCCGAACGCTCGGCCGGGCGCTTCGGCGTCGACGTGCTGCAGCTCTCGGACATCTCACCGTCCATCGACTTCCAGAAGAAGGGCGGATGGGAGCAGTACGACTCGCCGTCGTACTCGGGATACAAGCCGGAGAATCAGAGCAATCCCCGCAACTACTACGGCTGGGCGGGCGTCACCTTCGCGGGCATCGCCTACAACAAGAGCAAGGTGAAGGCCGCCGAGGCGCCGAAGACGTGGAAGGACATCCTGAACCCCGCGTACAAGGACGGCATCAGCGCGAAGCTCGCCACCTCCGGCATGCAGCACGCGCAGTGGTACACGCTCAGGAAGCTCTACGGCAACGACTTCTGGCAGGAGTTCGCCAAGCAGCGGCCCAAGGGCTTCGACTCGCGCGCCCAGCTCTACGACCGGCTCGCCAAGGGGGACGATCGCGTCTGTGCCCTCGCGGAGTACGCGGGCTACACCCTGTTCAAGGAAAAAGGCGCCGAGATCGACTTCGTCGCCCCCGCCGACGGGCTGCCCGCGACCCCGATCTTCATCGGCGTCGTGAACAAGGCGCCGCATCCGGAGGCCGCGAAGCTCTTCGTGGACTGGGCGCTGTCGAACCGCGGGCAGACCGTGTACCAGACGCAGCCGCTCTTGCTGTACGGCTCGCTCCGCACCGATGCGCCGGCGATGGGGCAGGGCAAGAAGCTCTCGGACTGGAAGCTTCTCTTCCCGACGGACTGGACCGACTACCAGGCGAGCCATGCCCTGTTCGTGAAGGAGTGGAACGGGATCATGGGTCTCTGAGCGCATGGGTGCGCGGCGCCTCCTGACGGGCTCGATCTGGCTGCCCGGGCCGCGACTCGTCAGCCTCCTCGTCGGAGGCGCCGCCGCCGTTCTCGTCCTGTATCCGATCTTCTTCCTCTTCCAGGCCTCGCTGAGCGTCGGCGATCCCCAGGCGCGTCCGCCGGAGGCGTACGGCCTCGACAATTTCATCGACCTCGGGCGGTACGCCCACATCTTCTGGAACACCATCCTCGTGTCGGTCGTGGCGACGGTCATGGCGATCGTCTTCGGCTTCGTGATGGGCTGGATCCTGTCGCGGACGAACGTGCCGGGGCGCGCCGCGTTCGAGCAGCTCATGGCCCTTCCGTACTACGTGACCCCGCTCATGGGCGCGCTCGCGTGGGCCCTCATCGGCTCGCCGAGTGGCGGCATGCTCAACCAGGTCTGGCGCGCCCTCGGCGGCGAGTCGCACCTGATCGACATCACCACCCCCTACGGAATCGCCTGGGTCATGGCGCTCTTCGAGGGCTCGGTCGCCTTCGTCATGATCGGGGCGGTGATGAAGTCGATGGACCCGGCGCTCGAGGAGGCCTCGCAGGTCCTGGGCGCCGGGCGGATCCGCACGATGCTGCGCATCACGCTGCCGCTGGTGCTTCCCGGCGTGCTCGGCGCCACCATCTTCGTCTTCGCCGAGATGCTGGGCTCGTTCTCGGCCGCCCTGGTGCTTGGGCTGCCTGCCCGGTTCTACGTCGTGACCACCGCGATGTACCAGCTCGTGTCGCAGTACCCGCCGCGATTCCCGCTCGCCGCGGCCATGGGCGTGTCGCTCTTCGCGGTGATGTTCCTGATGGTCTGGGCCTACCGGCGCGTCGTGCGGGCGAGGAGCTTCGTCACCATCACGGGCAAGGCATTCCGGCCGAGGGTCATGGACGTGGGGCCGCTGCGGTGGCCGCTCCTCGTCATGTGCCTGGCCTACCTGGGGGTGGCGGTGGTCCTGCCCGTCCTCACGCTCCTCTTCGCCTCGTTTCAGCGCCTGGCGACCGCCTTCCCGCGCGCCGACAACTTCACGCTGGCCAACTACACCACCGCGCTGTCGCTGGACGCGGTGCGCTCGGCCCTGTGGAATAGCCTGGTCCTCGGGCTCGCCACGGCGAGCATCGGCGTCGTGCTCATGGGCTTCCTCTCGTGGATGATCTACCGGTCACGGCTGCCCGGCGCGGGCGCCATCGAGTACATCCTGATGTTCCCGCAAGCGGTGCCGCGGCTGGTGTTCGCCTTCGGGATGCTCTGGGCCTGGCTGATCTTCCCGATCCCCATCTACGGCACGCTGTGGCTCCTGCTCATCGCCTACCTGACCGTCTTCTTGCCCCTCGGCATCCGGACCATCTCCGGCGTGATGCTCCAGATCGACCGGTCGCTCGAGGAGTCCGCCCAGATGTGCGGGGCGTCCTGGGGCTATCGGATGCGCACCGTCACGATGCCCCTCCTGCGGCCCGGGCTCGTCGCCGCATGGCTGCTGCTCTTCATCGCGAGTGTGCGGGAGCTCGGCGCCTCGATCTTGCTCATGGGCCCGAAGGCCAAGGTCATCACGCCGGCCATCGTCGAGTCGTGGTTCTCGACGAGCACGGAGCTGACGGCGGCGATGGCCCTGCTGCAGACGCTGGCCGTGGCGGTGGCCCTCGTCTTGATGTTCTCGGTGGCGCGGCGAGCCGTGCAGCACCCGGGAGAGTGACGATGGCCGAGCTCCTCCCAGCGGCCGGCATGCCCTCGCCGGCCACCGGCACGGCGTCGCCTGCCGCCGGCACGGCTTCGATAGAAGTG
>DATJFY010000039.1:0-36260 GCA_035495415.1 Verrucomicrobiia bacterium | reverse complement strand
GTCGGCGGGCGGCGCGGCGCGCATCGATGTCGCCACGTTCAAGGAGCGATTCGGCGTGACGCGAAAATTTGCGATTCCGCTGCTGGAGTATCTCGACCGCGAACGGGTGACGCGGCGGATGGGCGATACGCGCGTCGTGCTATGACGCGCGCCGGTTGCGCTTGTCCTCGTCTTTCTCCTTGTCGTCCTCTTTTTCCTTGAACTCGTCCTTGAAATTCTTGATCGCGCTGCCGATGCCGCGGCCGAGTCCCGGCAAGCGGTTTGCTCCGAAAATCACGATGATAATCGCCAGAATGATCAGCAGCTCTGGCAGCCCGAGACGACCCATGGCAGTGCTCCTTGAAGGAGCGATTGTACCACTAGTAATCGTGCTGGCGCTTACTGCCAGCACTTATGCGCAATTTACGTCCGGCGTGAACCTCGTCGAAGTGTACGCCACCGTGACGGATCACCGCGGCGCACCCGTGAAGGACCTGACGGCCGCCGATGTTCGCATCCGCGAGGATGGATCGCCCCAGACGATCTCCGCATTTAGCGCCGGCGAGTTCCCGCTTGCCGTCGCCATCGGGCTGGACCGCAGCTTCAGTATGGGCGCCGGGCGGACCTCGCGGCTCGACACGGCGAAGAGCGCCGCGCGGGCGTTCATCGAGGCGCTGAAACCAGCCGATCAGGTGATGGTGATCGCGATCGGCAGCGAGACGACAGTCGCGGCACCGCTGTCGACGAAGCACGAGGCCGCGCTGGCCGCGATCGACCGGCTGGACGCATGGGGCACCACGCCGCTGTATGACGCCATGGCGGGCGCGCTCGACGCGATTCAGTCGGCGAAAGGACGCCGGGCGCTGGTCGTGTTGTCGGACGGCAGCGATCGCTACAGCGATACCAGTGCCGCCGTCCTCGTCGACCAGGTCAGGCGCCGCGACGTGCTGGTGTACCCGGTGGCGATCGGCTCGCAACGGCCAGCGGTCTTCGCCGAACTGGCGACCGCCAGCGGCGGCCGATCGTTCTTTCAGACTGATCCCCGAGAGCTATCGGCGACGTTGACGTCGATCGCGAACGAGCTGCGCTCGCAATACCTCCTCGGCTACACGCCAGCGCGCCCGGTCGCCGCCGAGCCGACGTGGCACTCGATTGAGGTCGTCGTGAATCGCCCGGATGTGCGCGTCAGAGCGCGGGACGGCTACTACTCGAGGTGAGCGCCCGCCACGCCAGCCCGATCTCGAACGTCTTCAGCAGCCGCCATTTGAGATCAGCGTAACCCTGCTGCCCGGCGATCAGGTCCGCCATCACCGCGCGCACTCCCGCGCTCTGCTGCAGCGCGCGCATGAGGACGTTGATGAAAGCCGGACGGAAGAAACCGGCCTTGAAGCGAGCCGCGCGGCCAAGCTCGCGTCCTGCCTCCGCGGCGACGCGCGACGCATAGGTGGACGCGAAGCGGTCGCGCAGCAGCGATTCGGCGGCCCACTGACCGGACGCGAGCGCGAAGTAGATGCCCTCGCGCGTAATCGGGTCGACGAGCCCCGCCGCGTCGCCGGTCAGCAGCCAGCGGGATCCGGAAACCGTCAACTCGTTGGCGTCACGCGCGGCTAGAGAGGGAATCGGCCATGCGTATGGCTCGAGCCGCGCGCCGCGCGCGATGCCGGTCGCGCGAATCCACTCGGCCGTCCGCGCGCGAAGAGCCTCCGAGGAGTGTCCCGCGGTCGCCTCGGCGCAAATGCCGATCGCCAGGTGTCCCGGGCGTGGAAACGACCAGATATAGCCCGGTGGATCGGCGACGAACGCGATCACGATCTCAGTGCTCGTGACGCCATGGGCGAAGAAGCCGGTCGCGATCGAGAGCTGATCGCGCCGGAACGGCCGCGCGACGCGACGACGCACGAGACTATTGGCGCCGTCGGCGCCAATCACGACGTCGGCCCGGCGATGACCGCGGCGCGTCTCCAGCGTCACGCCATCCGCATCGACGCGGACATCGGTCACCCGCGCAGATTCCAGCACCGCGCCCGCCTGCTGCGCTGCGTGAAGGAGCGCGGCGTCGAATTCCGCGCGGCTGGCGACCACGAGCGCACCACGATCGAGGTCGACGGTCGCCGATTCCCCGGTGGTCAGGGCGATGGGATCGAGCGCCTGTCCCGCCGAAGCGCCGCAGGCGCGAAGGCGGATGAACCGCGCGCGGTGGATCGGTGTCCGCGCGCACGACGTCGCGTCGATTGCGTCAGCCACCAACGCGAGCGCGCGGCCGGTGACGCCGCCGCCACACGGCTTCTCGCGCGGATGCGACGCGTCGAAGATTGTGACCCGCGCGCCCTGGCGGGCGAGGACCCACGCCGCCCGCGCGCCCGCCGGTCCGGCGCCGACAATCGCGATGTCCACCGTGATACATTACCGCCGTTGGCTCGAGGTCGCGTTGCAGCGAGCGCCGAGCTCCGAGGGTTGCAGTGATCGACTCACAGACCGGGCTCTTCACCGTCGCCGTGTTTCAAGACGTCGCCTGGGCCACGAAGGCACTCGAGGCCCTGAAGCAGGCCGGTTTCTCGCACGACGGAACGACCATTCTCGCGAAGGTTACCGACGACGCGGCGGCCCTGATTGAAAAGACCTTCGGACGACCGGGCGATCGAATGGAGCTCGGCACGATTGGCGCGGCGGTGGCGCACGGGCCGCTCGTCGGTGCGTTGCAGGGACCCCGAGGCGATCTGTCGACGATCGGCGTCGCGGGCGCCATGCGGCGCGTCGGCTTTCAGGCGCACGACGGCCGGATCTTCGAAACACTAATCGGACGCGGCGGCATCCTCGTGGCTGTCCGCAGCGAGCCCCGCGCGGCCGATGCCCTCGCGCTGTTTCATTCCTACGGCGGCGGCAATGCCGCGATTGGAGCCTGGTCCGGCCGAGTCTGAGGACAGCCGCTCACACCCCTGACATTCTCGCCAGCAAATACGCACGAGGTTTGAGGCACTGCTTTTGCAGTTGCCTCACCCAAGACAGTGCGCGAGAATATCTCAACGGGCCCTTTACCACACCAGATGAGCGAGCCTTCCCACACGGCCGGAGTCCGCGCGAACGCGTCCGCCGGGCATCTATCGGTCCACGTCGAGGGGCAGCATCCGGTCGACATCCCGTTCATGTTCGAACAGCCGGCGAAGCGCATCGCCCCGGCCGCGCTGGCTTCGTTCATCTCTCACGTCTTCATCGTCGTCGCGATTGTGCTCTTCATTCGTTACGCGCCGCATTCGGTCTCGACCGCCGCGCTCCTTCCGGACCAGCCGAACCAGAACATCATCTGGCTCAGCCAACCGGGTCCGGGTGGCGGCGGTGGCGGTGGCGGCAACAAGATGAAGGAACCGCCGCGGAAGGCCGAGCTGCCGGGCAAGGACAAGATCACCGTTCCAGTCGCGAAACCCCCGAAAATCGAGGCGAAGCAGGCCAAAAACGAGCCGCCGCCGATCGAGCAGTTCAACATTCCTGCGAAGCTCACCGCCGCGTCGACGGATACGCTTCCAGGCGCGATCGAGGCCCCGCCCGGACCGCCGACGCTCTCTCAAGGTTCGGGAACTGGCGGCGGCGCGGGAACCGGCACTGGCACGGGCATCGGTCCGGGAACAGGATCGGGTCTTGGGCCGGGCAGTGGCGGTGGAACGGGCGGCGGCACGTACCGTCCTGGCAACGGCGTCACAATCCCGCGCGTCCTGCGCGAGGTGAAGCCGCAATACACCTCCGACGCCATGCGCGCGAAGGTCCAGGGCACGGTGTTGCTCGAGTGCGTCGTCCGCCCTGACGGTTCGGTGGGCGACGTGCAGATTCTGCGATCGCTCGACGGTGTCTTCGGCCTCGATCAGGAAGCCATCAAAGCCGCGAAACAGTGGCGTTTCGCGCCGGGCACGCGACTCGGCGAGCCGGTTCCGGTGTTGGTTACCATCGAGCTTACGTTCACGCTGCGGTAACTACCGGAACCGGCTCGCCGAAGTTGGAAGTTGGAAGTTAGAAGTTAGAAGTTAAAACTAGAAAGACAGAGTCAAAAACCAAAAAGAAAAGGCCCGGTCAGGATTTCTCCTGCCGGGCCTTACGAATTTTCAACTTTTACCTTTTAACTTTTCCCTTTAACTTTTAGTACATCCCGCCCATGCCGCCCGGACCGCCGGGTCCGCCGGCCGCTTCCTTCTTCTCTTCCGGGATTTCCGAAATGAGCGCTTCGGTGGTCAGCAACAGGCTGGCGATCGACGAGGAGTTCTGGAGCGCCGAGCGCACGACCTTCGCGGGGTCGATGACGCCGGCCTTGACGAGATCCTCGTAGGTGTCGGTCAGCGCGTTGAAGCCCTCGGTGTCCTTCATATCGCGCACTTTCTGCACGACGATGGAGCCTTCGTGGCCCGCGTTGGTGGCGATCCAGCGCATTGGTTCCTCGATCGCCCGCTTGACGATGTTGACGCCGATCTGCTGATCGCCGCCGAGCTTGAGGTGGTCGAGCGCCCGCGCGGAACGGATGAGCGCGACGCCGCCGCCGGGCACGATGCCCTCTTCCACGGCCGCCTTGGTCGCGTGCATGGCGTCCTCGACGCGCGCCTTCTTCTCTTTCATCTCGGTCTCGGTGGCCGCACCAACCTTGATGATGGCGACGCCGCCGACGAGCTTCGCGAGCCGCTCCTGCAGCTTCTCACGGTCGTAGTCCGACGTGGTCTCCTCGACCTGGGTCCGGAGCTGTTTGACGCGGCCCTCAATCGCCGACTGGGTGCCGCCGCCCTCGACGATCGTCGTGTTGTCCTTGTCGATCGTCACCTTTTTGGCCTTGCCGAGGTCCTCGAGCTTGATGTTCTCGAGCTTGATCCCGAGATCCTCGGTGATGGCCTTGCCACCGGTCAGGATCGCGATGTCCTCCAGCATGGCCTTGCGACGGTCACCGAAGCCGGGGGCCTTCACCGCCGCGCAGTGCAGGGTGCCGCGGAGCTTGTTGACCACGAGAGTGGCCAGCGCCTCCCCCTCGACGTCTTCGGCGATCACAAGGAAGGGCTTGCCCGACCGCGCCACCTGCTCGAGCAGCGGAAGCATGTCCTTCATGACGCTGATCTTCTTCTCGTGAATGAGGACGAGGGCGTCCTCGACCACGCACTCCATGCGCTCGGCGTCCGTCACGAAGTAGGGCGAAAGGTAGCCGCGGTCGAACTGCATGCCCTCGACCACGTCCAGCACCGTCTCGGCGGACTTGGACTCCTCCACCGTGATGACGCCGTCCTTGCCCACCTTCTCCATCGCCTCGGCGATCAGGTTACCGATCGTCTTGTCATTGTTCGACGCGATCGTGGCGACCTGGGCGATCTCCTTCTTGTCCTTGGTGGACTTGGAGAGCTTCTTCAGCTCCTCCACCACCGCCTCCACCGCGGAGTCGATGCCGCGCTTGAGGCCCATCGGGTTGGCCCCGGCGGTGACGTTCTTGAGTCCCTCGCGGAAGATGGACTGGGCGAGCACGGTCGCTGTCGTCGTACCATCGCCGGCAATATCCGAGGTCTTGGACGCCACTTCCTTGATCATCTGGGCGCCCATGTCCTCGTAGTTGTCCTTGAGTTCGATCTCCTTGGCGACGGTGACGCCGTCCTTGGTGATCGTGGGGCTGCCGAACTTCTTGTCGATGACGACGTTGCGGCCCTTGGGGCCCATCGTCGCCTTCACCGCGGCCGAGAGGACGTTGACCCCCCGGAGAAGGGCGGCGCGGCCCTCGTCGCTGAACATGACCTGCTTCGGCATCTCTGTCTCTCCTGTTCGGTTCTTTGGAATGGACCGGCCCGTCGGGCGCGGTCGGGTTGGTGTCGGCCTGTCCGGCTCGGCTACTCGATGATCGCGAGCACGTCCTCCTCGCGCAGGATCAGGTACTCCTCGTCGTCGACCTTCACCTCGGAGCCGGAGTACTTGCCAAAGAGGATCTTGTCGCCGGCCTTGACGTCGAGCGGGATCTTCTTGCCGTCCTCCGTCACCTTGCCGTTCCCGACGGCGACGACCTTGCCCTCCTGGGGCTTTTCCTTCGCGGTGTCGGGGATGATGATGCCGCCCTTCCGGACCTCTCCTTCCTCGATGCGCTTGACGAGGATGCGATCGTGCAGCGGACGAACTTTCATGGTGAGCGTGCCTCCTGCTGGGTAAGATGTTTGGCCTGGCGGCCTCCCACGGCCACCCGAATCGATTAGCACTCATCGAGTGCGACTGCTAGTATATCGACGAATCCGGGGCTGTCAAGCAGGTCGTAGGTCTGTAATTTCAGCTACTTATCAAGGAGCGTCGCATGCCTGAATCCGGTGGAGCCGCGCCGATCCTGATCTCGCGCATCCTTCCGGACGAGGTCATCGCGTTCGCCCGGAGCCGCGCCGACGTCGATCTACACACAGGCGACCACCCACTTTCCAAGGCCGATCTCAAGTCCCGGCTGCGGAGCCGCCGAGGGCTCGTGTGCCTGATCACCGATACCATCGACGCGGAGGTCCTCGCGGCTAGCCCCGAGCTCAAGGTCGTGTCGAACGTGGCGGTGGGTTACAACAACATCGACGTGGCAGCCGCCACCAAGGCGGGCGTGGTCGTCACCAACACCCCCGATGTCCTCACCGAGACTACCGCCGACTTCGCGTGGACCCTGCTCATGGCGACGGCACGCCGCCTCGTCGAGGGTGACCGCTACGTCCGCGACGGGAAGTTCCAGCAGTGGGAGTACATGCTCCTGTTGGGGGGCGACGTGTACGGGAAGACGCTGGGCGTGGTGGGGTTCGGCCGGATCGGCCGGGCGGTGGCCCGGCGCGCCCTCGGCTTCGGCATGCGCGTGCTCTACCAGGACGCGGCGCCGGCGTCCCCGACGGTAGAGGCGGAGCTGCGCGCGACCCGCGTGGACCTTCCGACCCTGCTGCGGGAGTCGGACTTTGTGACGCTGCACACGCCCCTGCTTCCCGAGACCCGTCACCTCATCAACGCGCAGTCGCTCCGCACCATGAAGAAGACTGCGTACCTCATCAACGCGGCGCGGGGGCCGGTGGTGGACGAGGCCGCGCTGGTCCAGGCCCTCACGGAACGCTGGATCGCCGGCGCCGGGCTCGACGTCTTCGAGGAGGAGCCCACGGTGCATCCCGGGCTGATCGGGCTCCCCAACGTGGCGCTGGCTCCGCACATCGCCAGCGCCTCGCACGAGACGCGGGTCGAGATGGCGCTTCTGGCCGTCAACAACTGTCTGGCCGTGCTCGAAGGCGCCTCCCCGCCGACGCCGGTGAATCCGGAAGTGCTCGGCCGCCGCTGACATCGTGGAGATCCTCGCGCTCGCGGGCGTGTCCCGGCGGTATGCCAAGGATCAGGCGCCCGCCGTCCACGATCTGTCCCTCTCGGTGAACGAGGGTGAGATCCTCGCGCTCCTGGGGCCGTCCGGCTGCGGCAAGACCACCACGCTGCGCCTCATCGCGGGCTTCGAGGCGCCCGATGCGGGCACGGTGCGCCTCCGCGGCGAGGTCGTCGCGGGCGAGGGGCGGCTCGTGGCCCCCGAGTCGCGCGGCGTCGGCCTCGTGTTCCAGGACTACGCCCTCTTCCCTCACCTGACCGTGCACGACAACGTGGCGTTCGGGCTCGATCGCCTGGAGCGGTCGGCGCGGCGATCGCGCGTCGGCGACGTGCTCGCCCTGGTGGGCCTGAGCGGCGTCGGCGCCCGCTTTCCGCACGAGCTCTCCGGCGGCCAGCAGCAGCGCGTCGCCGTCGCCCGGGCCCTCGCGCCCGCCCCTGCCCTGCTCCTGCTCGACGAGCCCTTCTCGAATCTCGATGCCGATCTCCGGTCGCAGATGCGGGACGACGTCGAGGTCATCCTGCGGAGCACGGGCACCACCGCGGTGTTCGTGACCCACGACCAGGACGAAGCCTTCACGCTCGCCGACCGGGTGGGGGTACTGCATCAGGGGCGGATCGAGCAGATCGCGACCCCGGAAGAGATCTACCATCGACCCGCGACGCAGTTCGTGGCTGAATTCGTGGGCGCCGCCGACTTCCTGCCCGGCCGCGTCAGCCGCGACGGCATCGAGACGGAGCTGGGGGTCTTCGCCAGCCGCACCGGCCTGGCCTTCGGCACGCCCGTCGAGGTGATGCTCCGCCCCGACGATGTGCACTTCGAGGCACGCAAGGAGGGCGCGGGAGTGATCATCCGCCGCTTCTTCCGCGGCTCGGAGTGTCTCTACTGCATCAGGCTTCCCTCGGGACGCCGGGTACACTCCTCTCAACCCTCCACGTCGACCTTCCCGGCGGGCACGCGCGTTCACGTGGGGGCGCGGCTGCTCCACGTCGTAGCGTTCCCGGCCGAACCGGGGCGGGCGCGCGAGGCGGGAGACGCAGGCGCGCGTTAGACCAACGTGGTTGACGCGAGCTGGGCCAGCCGGCGCTCGAGGCGCCGGAGCCGGTGATCGAGCCCGGCGCGCAGGGTGTCCGAGGCGCGCTCGGCCTCGGCCCGCGCTAGCGCCTCCAGGACGACCGCCTGCGCACCGCTCCAGTCGCGCAGCCGGTGCTCGTCGATCTTCGCCATTTCTTCCCACGGGCGCGGATCGAAGAAGCGCTGGCCGCGGGCGAGCTCATCCCAGAAGGCCCGCGCCTCGCTCCAGCGGGCGCGGCGCTTTTCTCGCCAGGCCAGGCGAGCGAGCAGCCGCGATCGGGCCGCCCCCGCGATCCCGCGCGCGAGAGCCTCGCGCAGGCAGGCTTCCGCGCGGTCGGCGTCACGCGTCTCCCAGAGCAGCCCGAGACCAGCGAGCTCGTCGGGCGCGATGTCGCCCGCGGGCGCCCGCGTCGCCGCGTCCGCCACCCACCCGGTAAGCGCGGCCAGTGACAGGATGTCGTGGCGGTTATGCTCGAAGACGCGCGGCAGCTCCCCGGGCCGCTTCCGGCGCAGATAGTCGAAGTAGACCGCGGGAATCATGGCACCGGGCAGGTCATCGCGGCGCTCGAACCCGAGCGCGTGATGCTCCACCGTGCCCAGCCGGCAGTCCGCGAGGCGGTCACGCCACAGCCGGCGCGCCGAGGTGAGCAGGTCGAGATGGAAGCGATCGGCGGGCCAGCGCCGGCGCCCGAGCACGAACCGCGTCTCGAGGAGCGGCAAGTCGAAGCCGGTGCCGTTGTAGGTCACGAGCCCGTCGAAGCGGGCGAGCAGGACCTCGAGCGCGGCGAGCATCGCCGGCTCTTCGTCGAGATCACGCATGAACAGCTGGCACACCTCGAATTCGTCCCCGTCCACGAAGCCCACACCCACCAGGAAGGCGTAGGTGCCGGTCCCGCCGGCCAGGCCCGTCGTCTCGGTATCCAGGTAGGCGAGGCGCCGCCCGTCGGGTGACGTCTCCGCGCGGCCGAGCATGGCGAGGGCAGCGGGATCGAGCCCGGCGGCATGCGTCAGCGGCTGCCGGCCGTGGGCATGGCCCAGCGAGTACCGGCGCCGCGCCACGAAGAGGGGACCGCGCTCCGTCTCCTCGACGGCGCCGTCCAGCAGCTCCTCGAGTGTGCCCGCGCGACGCGGCGGCACGGCGGAGGCCGCCCGCGTTCGCTCCTCGATGCGGCGGATGACCTGGCGAAGCTCGGCGGGAATAGCCATGGGCAGTCCGGCGCGGCGGGGTCAGCGGGCGGGCGCGAGCCGCCGCAGGATGGCGAGCGCGATGGGCTTGGCGCGCCGGCCCACCTCGTTCACCGGGCCCACGCAGGACGGGCATCCCGAGCGGCACGGGCAGGCCTCGAGGGTGGCGCGCGCCTGGGCGAGGAGCTCGGGGAGGATCTCGAAGATGCGCTCGGCGAGGCCGATGCCGCCGGGCTGGCTGTCGTAGAGGTAGACGGTGGGCGTGAACTGCTCCGCGCCCAGGAGCTGCGCCCGCTGGATCTCCCGCGTCGCCACCACACCCTCCTCGGCGGGAGAACCGTCGCCGAGCCACGCGCCCACGTCGCGCACGTCGCAGAGGAGAAAGATGGGAGCCAGGTGGTGCAGAAGATAGGTGAGGGCGCGGAGCCCGTCCACGAGCTCCTCGCGGCTCGACGAGATCGCGGCGAGGAGATCGGGTGCGAAGGTGAGCCAGGCGCTGGTGGTCTGCATCTCCTGCTGGGGCAGCTCCACCTCGCCCGAGCCCACGTTCTCGAGGGTGCCGAGCTTGATTTTCTTGAAGCCCACGACCTTTTCGGCGACGAGCACCTCGCCCTGCTCGGAGCCCCAGCCCGGGGCGTCGCGGCGGGTGAAGCGCTGGAGCACCCACACGCCCTTGGCACTGATCGCGTCGGTGAAGTAGTCGACCTGCACGCGCTTGACGTACGCGACCTTCTCCTCGTCCTCGCGATAGCGCAGCTCCTGGACCTCGAACGGCTCGCCCTCCACCATGTAGATCGCCTTGGGATAGATCATGGCGAAGGCGCTTTTCCAGTCCACCTCGGCGATGATCTGGCGCCGCTTGGTCTGCTTGTCGTCCCTGGCGGTGGTGTCGATGACGAGGAAGTTGTCCGAGGTGACCGTGCGCAACGAGATGTGATCGGCGGGATAGGTCTCGGACGTCCAGTGGTAGACGCCGCCGGCGCGGTGGAGCAGGCCTTCCTCCTCGAGGGCGGCGAGGTGCTCGCGCACCGACGCGCCGAAGGCCTCGTCCTCCGCGAACGGCAGCTCGAAGGCGCCGCACTTCAGGTGATTGACGAGGATGAAGGGGTTCTCCGGGTTGATCCGCGCGTGCTCCGGCGAGGCGCCGAAGAGATAGTCGGGGTGTGCGGCGAGGTACTGGTCCATCGGCGCGCTGGTGGCGACCAGGATGGCGGCGGAGGGACCGCTGCGCCGGCCAGCGCGCCCCGACTGTTGCCACAGCGACGCGATGGTGCCGGGGAACCCCGCGAGCACCGCCACGTCGAGGTGGCCGATGTCGATCCCGAGCTCGAGCGCGCTCGTCGCGACGACGCCGAGGACCTCGCCCGACCGGAGGCCTTGCTCGACCTCACGGCGCCGCAGCGGGAGATAGCCCCCGCGATAGCCGCGCACGATGCCGGCATCGCCGATCTTGTCCTCGACCATCCGCTTGATGGTGGAGAGGAGGACCTCGGTGCTGAGGCGGCTCTGCGCGAACACGATGGTGGCGATCTTCGCGCGGAGGAAGCGGCCGGCGAGCTTGGCCGCCTCGCCGAGGTACGGCGCGCGGATGCCCAGCTCGGGGTTCACCACCGGTGGGTTGTAGCAGAGGAACATCTTGTCGCCCGTGGGGGCCCCGCTCTCCGCGAGCTCCGTCACCGTCTCGCCGGTCAGCCTCTCCGCAAGCTCGCGCGGATTGGCGATGGTGGCCGACGCCATGATGAACTGCGGCGACGAGCCGTAGTGACGGCAGATGCGCTTGAGCCGCCGCAGCACGTTGGCGAGGTGACTGCCGAAGACGCCGCGATAGGCGTGCAGCTCGTCCACCACCACGTAGCGGAGGTTCTGGAAGAGATTCACCCACTTGGTGTGGTGGGGCAGGATCCCCGAGTGGAGCATGTCCGGGTTGGTGAGCACGAGGTTGGCGCGCGCGCGCACGGCCCGCCGCGCGTCCTGCGGGGTGTCGCCGTCGTAGGTGAACATGCGAAGGTCGGACAGTGACTTCGCCAGCTCGGTAAGCTCGGCAAGCTGATCCTGTGCCAGCGCCTTGGTGGGATAGAGGTAGAGGACGCGGCCCTCCGGTTGCTGCACCAGGCTCTGCAGCACGGGCAGATTGAAGCAGAGGGTCTTGCCGGACGCGGTGGGCGTGACGGTCACGAGGTGCTCGCCCTTGGCCACGATCTCGAAGGCCTTGGCCTGATGCGAGTAGAGCTGGGTGATGCCGCGCGCGCGCAGCGCCTCCACGATCCGAGGATCGAGCGGGGATGGAAAACTAGCGAAGACAGCGGGACGCGCTTCGATGTGCCGCACCGCCGTGATGAGCGGCCCCGTCTCGAGCGAGGTCAAGAGCTCGTCGAGCAGCTCCCGGAGCGGCATGGCTCATCCTATGTTTAGCGGTTCGCGGTTGTCAACTTTGCCGCCGCCGTGTCACGCTGTAGGCGTGATCGCTCGCCGCGTCATCGTCCCGCTCGCGTGGACTGGTCTCATCTTCTGGCTCGGCGGCAGTGACTGGAGCGCAGAATCCACCAGGGGGTATGTGCTCCCGCTGCTGCACCATCTCCTGCCCTGGGCGAGCGCGGAATCGCTCGACCTCGCGCACCTGCTCGTTCGCAAGGCCGGTCACGTGACCGGCTACGCGATTCTCGGCGGGCTGTGGTGGTGGACCCTGCGCCACTGGTCCGCGGCGGTGCTGCTCGCTGCCCTCACCGCGTTCCTCGACGAGACGCGCCAGGCCTTCGCGATCGGCCGCGGCGCGAGTGCGGTCGACGTGGTGCTCGACGCGGCGAGCGCGGGCTTCGCCGTGGCGGTCCTCGCGGGCGGCCTCGCGCCCACGGTGGACGTCGCCACCGGGGTGCTCCTGTGGCTCGCCGCGGTCGTGGGGAGTGCCCTGCTGCTCCTCGACGTCGCCACCGGCGCGCCCGCCGGCTGGCTCTGGCTCTCGGCGCCCGCCGCGTGGCTCGTGCTCGCATGGCGGCGGCGAATCCGCACATGACGCTCCTGCCCGCGTGGCGACCCGCCGCGCTCCCGCATCCGCCCGCCTACACGCTGCTCAATGCTCTGCGGGTCATCGGCCCCGGCGCGCTCCTCCTCGGGCTCTCGTTCGGCTCGGGCGACTGGCTGCTCGGTCCGGTCGTCGTCACGCGCCACGGGCCGGCGCTGCTCTGGGTGTGCACGGCCTCGGTGCTCCTCCAGGCCGCCCTCAACGCGGAGATGGCCCGTTACACGCTGGCCACCGGCGAGCCCATCTGGAGCGGCTTCCTCCGCACGCGTCCCGGTCCGGGATTCTGGGCCTGGGCGTACTCGGGCCTGCACTTGGCGCAGCTCGCCTGGCCGGGCTGGGCGCTTGCCGGCGGCGTGAGCGCGGCGGCGATCTTCCTCGGCCGTCCCCCCCGCGACGAGGATCGCGCGGTGGTCCTGGCGCTCGGCTATCTCGTGTTCGCGGCGGCCATCGCCGCGACCGTGCTGGGTCGCCGGGGTCAGGACACGCTGTGGCGCGCGGACCGCTTCTTCCTCGTGGCGACCCTTATCTACCTGGCGCTGCTCGCCTGGCTGCTCGTGCCCTGGCCGGCGTGGCGGGCGGTGGCGAGGGGATTCGTGGCCCCGCTCGCCGGCGAGGCGCCGCCCCCCGGCGATCTCGACTGGCCGCTCCTCGCCGCCTTCGCCGCGTACTCGGGCGCGGGCGGAGTCGTCAATGCCAGCCTCACCCACTGGCTCCGCGACAAGGGCTTCGGCATGGCGAGCATCGCCAGCGGCGCGCGCATCCAGATCGCCGGACATCACGTCCATCTCGTGAGCGAGGGGGCGCGCGCCGAGCCGTCGCCGGAGAACCTGGACAAGTGGCGCCAGTGGTGGCGGTTCCTGGGGCTGCACCTGGGGGTGCTCTGGGTGGTGGGCCCGCTCGTCGCCATGGCCCTCCCCGTGCTCCTCACCGCCTGGTTCGTCCCGCGCGGGGCGAATGCGCTCGGCAACGCCGCCCCGGTCGCGCTCGCGCGCGGGCTCCTCGAAACCGGCGATCTCTGGCTCTGGTTCCCCACGCTCATCGCCGGCTTCTGGATCTTCTTCTCGACCCAGCGCGGCGTGGCCGAGGGCTTCTCCCGGAGCGTGACGGAGATGCTGTGGGTGGGCAGCGACCGCGCGCGCTCGTGGGCGGGCGAGCGCGCGACGCGGCTCTATCACGGCGTGCTCGCGATCTTCACCATCGCGGGCGCGCTGGCGCTCCTGCTCGGCGACCCGCTACGCCTGATCCTCATCGGCGCCAACGTCGGGGCGCTGGGCATGGTCATGCTCTCCGCGCATACCCTGGTGGCGAACCGTGCGCTGCTGCCGCGCGCGCTGCGCCCCGCCCTCTGGCGCGAGACGGGCGTGGTGGCGTGCGGGCTGTTCTTCGCGTGGCTGGTGATGCGGGCGCTCGCGCGCCCGCTCGACGTGCTCGCCCTCTTCCGTTAGGCGGAGGCGCGCCCGCCGCCGAACGGCACCGCTTCGCGGCCGCGCGCCAGGACCATGCGTACGTCGCCGAGCGCCTGGATGCGCTCGGCGGGCTGGCCGGCCACCGCGACCAGATCGGCGGCGAGGCCGGGCGCGATCCGTCCCGTCTCGGCGCCGAGTCCGAGCGCGTCGGCCGCGGTGGAGGTCGCGGCGCGGATCGCCTCGAGCGGCATCATCCCGTACTTCACCATGAGCTCGAGCTCCGCCGCGTAGTCGCCGTGCCGGTTGAGCGGGGTGCCCGCGTCGCTGCCCGCCGCGATCGGCACTCCGGCACGTCGGGCCAGCTGGAAGCTCGCGATGTGCGCCGGGACGACCGCGTCCGACTTCCGCACCATGTAGTCGGGAATGCCGGCGGCGAGACCGCCCGCGCTGATCGCCGCGGGGGCGTTGAGCGTCGCCACGAGGTAGGTCCCGCGAGCCTTCATCCGCGCCACGATTTCCTCGGTGAGGAAGATCCCGTGCTCGATGGTGGTGATGCCCGCCTCCACCGCGTCGGCGATGCCGTTCGAGCCCTGAGCGTGCGCGGCGGTGCGCCGACCTGCCTTGCGCGCCTCGTCGATGGCCGCGCGCATCTCGTCGGCGGTCAGCTGTGAGGCGCCTGGCTCGACGCCCGGGGTCATCACGCCACCGGTGGCGATGAGCTTGATGACGTCGGCGCCGGCCTTGAGCTGCTCCCGCACCGCGCGCCGCGAGTCGTCCGGCCCGTCGGCCTCGCGTCCCACCCACCAGCCGTGCCCGCCCGTCATGCAGATGGCCTTGCCCGCGGCGAGGATGCGGGGGCCGGGGGCCCAGCCCTCGTTGATGGCGCGACGCACCGACATCTCGGCGTAGTCGCGGCCCCCGAGGTCGCGGACCGTCGTGATCCCGGCCTCCACGCTCTCGCGCGCGCGAAGCAGCGCCTTGATCACCGTGACCCCGAGCGGCTCGTCGCGCAGCGGCCGCACGGGGTCCGCCTCCGCGCCCAGGCAGAGATGCACGTGGCAGTTGATGAGGCCGGGGAGCAGGGTGTGGCCCGCGAGATCCACCCGTTCGCCCCGTGGGGCCTGCGCGTCCGGGACGACGGCGCTGATCCGCCCCTTCTCCACCACCACCGCGCGTCCCTTCGCCGGCTCGGCGCCGGTACCGTCGATGAGCGAGCCGCCGATCAGGACCAGGGGCATGCCGGAGACCTCGTGAAGGAGCTCAGACCTTGAGCCGGGGATCGAGAGTGTCGCGGAGACCGTCGCCGAAGAGATTGATGCCGAGCACGGTGATCAGGATGGCGAGCCCGGGAAACGTCGCCAGCCACCAGGCGGTCGACAGATATACGCGGCCATCCGCGAGCATACCGCCCCAGGTCGGGGTGGGGGGCTGCACGCCGAGGCCCAGGAACGCCAGGGCGGATTCGATGACGATGACGCGCGCCATGTCGAGCGTGGCCACCACCAGCCAGGGCGTGAACGCGTTGGGCAGCACGTGCCGCAGCAGGATGCGCCAGTCGCGGCTGCCGAGCGCGATGGCCGCCTGGACGAACTCGCGCTCACGGATCGACAGGACCTCGCCGCGCACCACCCGCGCGTACACCACCCAGGAGGACACGCCGATCACGATGATGATGTTGCGCAGGCTCGGCCCGAGCACGCCGATCACCGCGATCGCGAGGAGGATGAACGGGAAGGCGAGCTGGATGTCGGCCAGGCGCATGAAGAAGTCGTCCACCTTGCCGCCGAAGTAGCCGGCGACCAGCCCGATGACCATGCCGAGCGCGCCCGAGATGAACACCGCGGCCAGGCCCACCGAGAGCGCGATCCGCGACCCGTGGATGATGCGCGCGAGGATGTCCCGGCCGAGGTGATCGGTGCCCAGGGGATGGATGCGGCCCTGCGCGTCCGCCCAACCCGGCTCCTTCAGGCGCTGGCCGATGTCCTGGGCGAGAGGATCGAACGGCGACACGAGCGGCGCGAACGCCGCGGCGAGCAACACCACCAGGACCACGACGAGGCCGAACAGCGCGGTGCGCCGCCGGACGAGACGCGTGGTCAGCGCGACCCACTCCCGCTCGCGCCAGGGGCGCGGGGGCGCGACGGTCAAGGGCTCGACGGCGACGGGCGCGGCGGTGGGCGGCGCCATAGCCTAGCGGCGGCGAGCGGAGACGATCATCGAAATCGAATCCGCGGGTCGCGTGGCGAGCCGCAGCCGAAGGCGAGGCGAGCGGAGACGATCATCGAAATCGAATCCGCGGGTCAAGATAGGTATACACAATGTCCACGAGGAAGTTCACGATCACGAAGGTGCTCGCGAGGAGGAACACCGCGGCCTGGACCACGGGGTAGTCGCGATTGAAGATGGCCTGGACGGACAGGCGCCCCACCCCGGGCCACGCGAAGATCGTCTCGGTGATCACCGAGCCGCCCAGCAGCGTGCCCAGCTCGATGCCCACGATGGTGACGATGGGGATCGAGGCGTTCCGTAGCGCGTGCTTCCACACTACCGGTGGCTCGCTCACGCCCTTGGCCCGGGCGGTGCGGATATAGTCCTGGCCCAGCACCTCCAGCATGCCGGAGCGCGTGAGCCGCGTGATCCGCGCGGTGGTGAAGAGGCCGAGGGTGATGGCGGGCAGTACGAGGTGCTCGAGGTCGCCCCGCCCCGAGGACGGGAACCAGCCCAGTCGTACCGAGAAGACGAGGATGAGCATGATGCCCAGCCAGAAGGTGGGCATGGCCTGCCCCAACAGCGCGACGACCGTGGCGATGTAGTCGACCGGCTTGTTGCGCCGCACTGCGGACACGATGCCGGCGGGGATCGCGAGCCCCAGCGCGATCAGGAGGCCGGCGCCCGCGAGCTGGAAGGTGGCGGGCAGCCGCTCGGCCACGAGGGTCATCGCCGGCTCGCCGTGACGCAGCGACTCGCCGAAATTCCCCTGCACCGCCCCGCGGAGGAAGCGCAGGTACTGGACGGCTACCGGATCGTTGAAGCCGAGCGCGGCCCGGAGCTTTTCGAGGTCTTCGGCGGTGGCGTCGGGCGGGAGCAGCAGCGCTGCGGGATCGCCGGTGAGGTGCAGAATGAGGAACACCACTACGGAAACGCCGAAGAGGACGAGAACGGATTGCCACAGTCTGCGGATCAGGTACGCCCTCATCGCTGGCAGCTCATCGGGTGAGGTGCGCAACGACCTCGATGTGCGGCGTGTGCGGGAACATGTCCACCGGCTGCACCCATTCCACCCGATAGCCGCTCCGCGCCAGCTCGCCCACGTCGCGCGCGAGGGTGGCGGGGTTGCACGACACATACACCATGCGAGCGGGGGCGAGGGTGGCGAGCGCAGCGAGCGCCTTGGGGTGGAAGCCGGCTCGCGGCGGATCGCACACCGCCACATCGGCCGTCACCCCACGGCTGATCAACTCCGGGAGGGCGAAGCGCACCTCGCCGGCGAGGAAGGTGCAGTTGGTGATCCCGTTGATCTCGGCATTCCGCACCGCGTCGGCCACCGCGGCGGGCGCCACCTCGATGCCGAACACGCGCCGGCAGCGGCGCGCGAGGAGCAGGCTGATGGCGCCCGTCCCCGCGTAGAGGTCTAGCACCGTCTCCTCACCGGTGAGCGCGGCGGCGGCCAGCACCAGACCGAACAAGCGCTCGGCCTGCGTGGTATTGGTCTGGAAGAACGAGCCCGCCGACACCTGGAAGGTGAGGCCGCCCAGCGACTCGCGGATGTGGTCTCGGCCGCCGAGGAGGTGTTCCTCGACGCCCACCGCCACGCTGGCCTTCTTCGGATTCACGTTGAGGACGATACTCGAGGTCTCGGGCACGCGCGTCTGGGCCCGGCCTACCAGCGGCTCGAGCTCGGACACCGACGGCGCGGAGGTCACCATGTTGACCATCGCCTCGCCCGTCCCCTTGCCCTCACGCAGCATGAGGAAGCGGAGGAGTCCCTCGCCGCTCTCCTGGTCGTACACCGTGAGGCGGCGCTCGGCGATGAACCGCCGCACCTCGTCGAGCAGGTCGTTCATGCGGTCCGACTGGAGCAGGCAGCGCTCGATGTCGAGAACAGCGTCGTAGCGATCGGCCTCGTGGAGGCCCACCACCGGACCCTCGTCCCCCCCGGCGGGATCGAGCCGCCGGCCCTTGGGCACCACCCGCTCGGCCGCGTCGGCGCGCGCGACCGTGAACTCCATCTTGTTGCGGTAGCCGTAGATCTCCGGCGCGGGCAGGATGGGCCGCATCTCGAAGGCGCCAATCCCCCCTAGCCGTTGCAAGCAGTCGGTCACCTGCTTGGTCTTCAGGGCGAGCTGCGCCTCGTAGCGCAAGTGCTGGAGCCGGCAGCCGCCGCACCGGCCGAAATAAGGACAGGGCGCCGCGACGCGGTCGGGAGACGGCCGGTCGATCGACTCGATGGTCCCCCGCCCGAACCGGGCGCGCGCCTGAGTGAGCCGAACCCGGACAGTGTCCCCGGGGACGCCACCGGGGACGAAGACCACGTAGCCGTCCGCTCGGCCCACGCCCTCGCCCCCGTACGCGAGGTCGTCGATGGTGACGGAGAGGGTGTCGCCGCGGCGGGCTCGCGCCATGTCGCGCTCACTATAAGGTTGCGTGGAATCGGAGTCAATTTGACCTCAGCGCTTCACAGTAGCCGCTGGGGGACGTGTCGCGTATCATTGAGCACACGATGATTCCAGCGCGGGTTTCTGCCCCCCACCGGGTGGGCGACCTGCTCACCGCGGCGGTGCCCGCCCTGGCTGAGCGCATGCTGGTCGGGGCAATCCAGCGGCAGTGGGCCGACATCGCGGGTACCGCGCTCGCACGGCGCTCGTGGCCGGCCGCGCTCGACCGCGGCACGCTGGAGATTCGGGCCGACAACTCCCCCTGGCTCGCCGAGCTCCAGCTGCGCGGCGGGGAAATCCTCGACGTGCTCCGAGGCCGTCACGGGCGGTCCGTGCTCTCGCTGCGCTTCGCGCTCGGCGCCCGCCCTGCGTCTCCGCCGGCCGCCGCGCCGTCCGGACCCGTGCCTGCCGCCCGGCTCTCGCCTGACGACGCCAGGGCGATCGAGGAAGCCCTCGCGGGCTTCGATGATCCCGCGCTCGCCTCGGCGCTCCGGCGCCTTCTGACCAAGGACCGGCTGACCCGCCGGCAGCGGCCCTCGCCATCCCCGGCGGAGAAGGACCCGTCATGACCATCCGTCGTGCGCTCGCGCTTACTGCGTTGCTCGCCCTTCCCGGCTGCGCGAGCATGGGCGCTTCCAGCCCCGAGGTGGAGGCGCCTCGGCCGGTCCGTCAAGCCGTCACGGCCAACGACAGCACGGCGACCGCCTATTATCGGTTCACGGTCGCCCAGATGCACGCGCGCGCGGGTCGGATGCCCGAGGCGATCGCGGAGCTGCGCGGGGCCATCGAGGCGGACCCGAAGACCGCGGCCCTCTGGACCCAGCTCGCGCAGTGGCTCGCCCGCTCGAACCAGTCGAACGAGGCCGTCACGGCCGCCCAGCGCGCCGTCGATCTCGAGCCCAGCAATACCGCGGCGCATCTGACGCTCGCCGAGCTGTACCGGCGGGCGCGTCGGCTGCCCGAGGCGGAGGCCGAGCTGGAGAAGGTCATCCAGATCGCGCCGCAGTCGCCCGACGCCTATCTCGCGCTTGCCCAGCAGCACTTCGAGCAGAAGAGCTTCGACAAGGCTCGCGCGGTATTGCTGCGGCTGATCGCCGAGCGCCCCGGCCACGCGCAGGCGTACTACATCCTGGGCCGCATCGCCATCGAGGCCGAGAACTGGGACGAGGCGCTCGACCGCCTGAAGCGCGCAGTGGAGCTCGATCCCGATCAGGATGGCGCCTGGCAGGCGCTGGGCTACGTCTACGAGACCCAGAAGAAGCCGGACGAGGCCATCGCCACGTACAAGGCCGCCATCCTCGCCAATCCCGACAACGCGGCGTTCGTCGAGCGGCTCGGCGACCTCCTCGTGCGCATGGGGCGGTTCAAGGAGGCGCAGGCCGAGATCGAGCAGCTCGCCGAGGCGGCCCCGCGCGATCCGCGGGTCTGGCTCAAGCTCGGCGCCATCCAGTACGAGCAGAAGGCCTGGGACGCCGCGGCCGCGTCGTTCCGGCGGGCGCTGCTCCTCGAGCCCGGCAACGTCCGCGCCCGCTACTTCCTCGCCACCACGCTCATGGAAGCGGGCAAGGACGACGAGGCCAAGGTGGAGCTGGAGCGCATTCTCACCGCCGACCCGCGCTCAGTGGACGCGCGCGTGCAGCTCGGATTCCTCCTGAGCCGGGCCAAGCGCTACGACGAGGCGGTGACGGTGCTGCGGCAGGCGGTGAACCTCGAGCCCAAGCGCCCCGAGCTCTTCCTCTATCTCGGGACTGCGCTCTTCCGCGGCAGCCAGTACGACCGCGCGGCAGACACCCTCAACGAAGGCTTGCAGCTGGACGACAAGAACAAGGATCTCTACTTCCAGCTCGGCGTGGTGCGCGAGAAGCAGCAGCGCTACGACGACGCCGTCGTCGCCTTCCGCAAGGTGATCGCTCTCGATCCCAAGCACGCCGAGGCCTACAACTACATCGGCTACATGTACGCGGAGCGCGGGCAGAACCTGCCCGAGGCGGTGGAGTTGATCCAGAAGGCGCTCGAGTTGGAGCCCGAGAACGGCTACTTCATCGACAGCCTGGGCTGGGTCTACTATCAGCAGGGCAAGTACGCCGAGGCGCTTCGCGAGCTCCAGCGAGCCGCCGATCGCGCTAAGGACGACCCGGAGATCTTCGACCATCTCGGTGACGCCTACGTGAAGAACGGCCGCGTCGAAGACGCCATTGCCGCCTGGGAGAAGGCGCTCTCGGTGGACAAGGACAACCGCCTCGGCGAGGGCTTCAAGAAGAAGCTCCAGGAGGCGCGCGAAAAGCAGCTTCGGGCCAAGGGTGAGAGCCCCAAGTCGAAGACCGAGACCAAGTAGCCACCGGGGCTCCCTCGCTCTTCTCCTCGTCCTCGCGCTGACACTGGGCGCCTGCGCCAGCGCTCCGCCCGCCCCGCCGCTGCCGCCCGACGTCGAGGCCGCGCGCGCCCGGCTCGAGGACGCATGGCAGAGCTTCGGCGACCTTCGCACCCTCGCCGAGATCTCGATCCGCCAGCGTGCGCGATCGCAGCGGTTCACCGGTGCGCTCCTTCTCCGGCGCCCCTCGAACCTGCGCTTCGAGGCGCTGTCGCCGTTCGGTCCCCCGCTCCTCGTCGTGGCGGCCCGGCCGGAGCAGGTGACGATCTGGGAGGTGCCGGCGGGTCGCGCCTATCTCTTGCCGTCCACGCCGGACGCCAACCGCCGCTGGCTCGGGCTCGCGCTGCCGACCGAGGACCTCGTGGCTCTCCTTGCCGGCCATGTCCGTCCATTGCGCGCGCCGCGCTCCGGAGCGCTCATGCCCGCGGACGACGTGGGCCCGTCCCTGCGCCTCAGCGGCGAGGACGGGACCCAGCGCACCTGGCTCGACGCGGCCGGTCGCCCCCTCAAGGTCGAATGGACCGAAGGGAAGAACCCCATGCGTGTCAGCTTCGCGCGTCCGGCGCAGGATCCGGCCGCCGGCGGGAGCGTGGTCCGCGCGATCACGCTGGTCACGCTCGATGGACGGCTCGAGGTCGCGGTCACCTATCAGGCCCCGGCCTTCGATACCGGCTTCGATCCCGGGCTCCTCGCGCTCGATGTTCCGCAAGGCGTGGAAATCCAAGACTTCCGTTGACACTTCGACGCGGCGCGTGTTACCGTTCTCTGCCGTGTCGAAGCGGCTGGGGACTGCACGGGGGCTCGTCGTTCAGACCTCGGCCAAGGTGAACCTGACGCTCGAGGTGCTGAGGAAGCGGGAGGACGGCTACCACGAGCTCGCCACGATCCTCCAGTCCGTGGATCTCTGGGATCGCCTGGCGGTCGAGCCCGCCGACTCGCTTTCCCTCGTGACGAGCGATCCTGCGCTGCCCACCGACGAAGGCAATCTCGTCATGCGGGCGGCGCGGCTGCTGCGCGATGCCGCCGCGGTGGATCGCGGGGCCCGGCTCAGGCTGGACAAGCGGATCCCGGTGGCGGCAGGGCTGGGCGGAGGATCGAGCGACGCGGCGGCGGCGCTCTGGGCGCTGAACCGGATGTGGGGGATCAGGTGGCCGGTGAAGCGGCTGCAAGAGCTGGCGGAGCGGCTCGGCATGGACGTGCCGTTCTTCCTCGGAAAGGGTCGGGCGGTGGCGACCGGGCGCGGAGAGCGGCTGGCGCCCCTGCCGGCAACGGGAGGGCTCGGGCTGGTGCTGGTGAATCCGAACTTCCCGCTGTCCACCAAAGAGGTCTATCAGCGCGTGCCGGCGGGCTGGTCGCAGGACGCGACGGGTACCCGACGCATGATCGGAGCCCTGCGGAGCCGGAGCCCGCGACAGATCGCGGCCGCGCTCACGAACAACTTGCAGGCGGTGGTGGAGCCGGCGGTGCCGGCGATCGGGAAGATGAAGGCGGCGCTGCTCGCGGCGGGCGCGCTGGGCGCGGTGATGTCGGGGAGTGGGCCCACGGTGTTCGGGATCGCGCGCTCGTACGATCACGCGCGGGCGATTCGTCGCCGCGTGACGCGGGCGGGCTGGTCGGTGTGGGCGGTACGCACGCAAGGCGGCGCGTGTATCCGCGCGGTGCGGGGTCGCGGGTGAACGATTCACTGGGGCGTGGCCAAGTTGGCAAGGCGCGGGACTTTGGATCCCGTATTCGGAGGTTCGAGTCCTCCCGCCCCAATTAAAATCAACATGCCTCTCGCGGCGAGGCAGCTCGGTAGGATCAACCGGCCCGGAAACGGGTAGAGGACGCGGCATGGGATACGAGCTGAAGCTCTTCTCCGGGAACGCGAATCGGCCGCTCGCCGAGGAGATCGCCAAGACGCTCCAGCTCCCGCTGGGCGACGCCGACGTCTCCCGGTTCTCGGACGGCGAGGTCTACGTGCAGATCAACGAGAACGTCCGCGGCCAGGACGTCTTCGTGATCCAGCCCACGTGCCCCCCGGTGAATGATCACTTGATGGAGCTGCTCGTCATGCTCGACGCGTTCAAGCGCGCGTCGGCGCGGCGAATCACCGCGGTGCTCCCCTACTACGGCTACGGCCGGCAGGACCGCAAGGTGATGGGACGCGTGCCGATCACCGCGAAGCTGGTGGCGGACCTCATCACCGCCGCGGGCTGCCGTCGCGTGCTCGCGGTGGACCTGCACGCCGGCCAGATCCAGGGCTTCTTCGACATGCCGGTGGATCACCTCTTCGCGGCGCCTCCGGTGATCGTGGACTACCTCGCCAAGCGCGATCTCAAGGATCCGGTGGTGGTCTCGCCCGACGCAGGCGGCGTGGAGCGGGCGCGCGCCATCGCCAAGCGGCTCAGCGCAGGCCTGGCCATCATCGACAAGCGCCGCGACGGCCCCAACGTCGCGGTCTTCATGCACCTGATCGGCGACGTCGAGGGCAAGGATGTGGTGATCATCGACGACATGATCGACACCGCGGGGACCCTCATCCAGGCGGTGGACGCCCTCAAGCGCGAGGGCGCGCGGCGCATCCTCGCCGCCGCCGTGCATGGCGTGCTCTCCGGCCCCGCCATCAAGCGCATCAGTGAGTCGGTACTGGAGGAGGTCGTCATCACCAACTCTGTCCCGCTCACGCCCGACAAGCAGATCGGCAAGATTCGGGTGCTCTCGGTCGCGCCGCTGGTGGCCGAGGCGATCCGTCGCATTCACGACGAAGAATCCGTGTCGAAGATGTTCGTCTAGTCGCGAGCAGAGGAAAGGACATCATGGAAATCCGAGCACTCAGCATCGAGAAGCGTGAGGGATCCGGCAAGGAAGTCGCCAAGCGTCTCCGGCGCGCCGGCCGCGTGCCCGCCGTGCTGTACGGGGGCAGCGCCCCCGTGAACATCACGGTGAATCCCAAGGACATCTTCCGGCTGATCCACGGCCACGAGGGCGGCACCCAGTTGGTCCAGGTGAGCTTCAACGGGTCGAGCGACACGCGAATGGCGATCATTCGCGACATGCAGCTCGATCCCGTCAGCGAGGATCTGGTCCACGTGGACCTGCAGGAAGTGGCCATGGACAAGCCCATCCAGGTCACGGTGCCGCTGCGCCACGTGGGTGACGCAGTGGGCGTGCGCGAGACCAAGGGCATCCTCGAGATGATCCTCCGCGAGGTCCAGGTGTCGTGCCTCCCCGGCCAGATCCCCGAGGCGCTCACCGCCGATGTCTCCAATCTCGCCATCGGGGACGTGTTCACGGTCAGCCAGCTGCCGGTGCCCGAGGGCGTCCGCGTCCTCACCGACGGCAATCAGGCCGTGGCCACGGTGGCGCCGCCCCTGGCGGAAGAGGTTGCGGCGGCTCCCGCGGCGGGCACGGTGGCGGCGGCGCCGGCCGAGCCCGAGGTCCTCACCGAGCGGAAGCCGAAGGAAGAAGGGACGGAGGACAAGGAGAAGGACGCGAAGAAGAAGTAAGTGGCCCAGGCCATCATCGGGCTCGGCAATCCCGGCCCGGAGTACCGGGACACGCGCCACAACGTGGGGGCGCGTGTCCTCGACGACATCGCGAAGACCCTGCACGCGCGCTTCGCCCGTGAGGGTGGACACCTGGTGGGCGCGGCGCGCTGGCACGGGGAGCCCGTCTACCTCGTCAAACCCCAGTCCTACATGAACGAGAGCGGGCCCGCGGTCGCCCGCATCGCCCGGCGCCTTCACCTGGGCCCGGCGGATCTCGTGGTCGTATTCGACGACCTGGACCTCCCCCTCGGCAAGGTGCGCGTCCGGATGAGCGGCAGCGCGGGGGGACACAACGGCGTTCGCTCCCTCATCGCCGCCCTGGGCACGGACACGCTGCGCCGGGTCAAGATCGGGATCGGCCGGCCGGAGCCCCCCCCGGGGCCGGGCCGGCGCCGCGACGAAGTCGTGGACCACGTTCTGACGGCCTTCACCCCCGAGGAGCACGAGGTCGTGACGGCGGCGTGCGAGGAGGCGGCCCAGCAGGCGATCAAGCTCCTCGATCGCCGCGAGGGGGCATAGATTGCAGCCCCCTGGGGGCCGTGTTATACAGTGGTCGCTTCACCATCTGTTGCCCGTTTCGGTCCCGGAGAGGGGGGACGTGAGTGACCAAGGTCATCGTGGAGCCCGACGAATCCTTCGAGAACGCACTGAAGCGCTTCAAGAAGCAGTGCGAGAAGGCCGGGCTCATGTCGGAGCTGCGCAAGCGGCAGCACTACGAGAAGCCCAGCGTCAAGCGCAAGCGCAAGACGCTCGCGGCGCGGAAGAAGGCAAAGAAACGCGAGCGGTTCTCCGACTAGTCTCAGGCAGCAACGGGGTCGAATGGGCCCAGATCCAGGGCCTGCTCGCCCTCGAAACGCATACTCCCATGGGTCGGGAGCGAGCGCTCGGTCTCGACCCCTCGACCGACCTGACGCAGATCCAGGCGGCCCTGGCGGAAACCCGCCAGGGCCGCACTGCGTTGGGCACCGCGGGCAGCCCTCCCTGGGACGTGATTCCCGACGTGCGCGAGACCCTCGAGCGCGCGCGCACCATCGGTGCGGTGGTGGAGGGCGGGGAGCTGGTCGCACTGATCCCGCTGCTCGAGGCGGCGGGGCGTCTCGCCGGCTACGGGCGCAGCATCGCACCGGATGCGCCCGAGCTGGGCCGCGCGCTCGGGAGCCTGCCGACCGTGGGTCCGCTCAGAGACCGGCTCCGCCACGCGCTCGACGACGATGGCACGCTGCGCGACGACGCCAGCCCCGCGCTCCGCCGGCTGCGCGTGCGTCTGCGCGAGCTCCGCCGCGAGCTCGTGAAGCGGCTCGAGGCTTTCTTCCAGCAGCCGGGCGCCGACACGCTCTTCCAGGAGCGCTACGTCACCGTGCGCCACGGCCGCTACGTGCTGCCGGTCTTGGCGGGCGCCAAGGGCCGCCTGCGCGGCATCGTCCACGACCGAAGCCAGAGTGGCGCCACCATCTTCGTGGAGCCGGAGTCGGTGGTCGAGGACAACAATGCCCTGGTCGACCTGGCGCGTGACGAGGACGCCGAGGTCCTCCGCGTGCTCGCCGCCCTCACCGACGCGGTACGGGAGGCGCTGCCCGAGCTGGCCCGGCTCGTGGACGGGATCGGCGAAGCGGACCTGATCTTCGCCCGCGCCGAGCTGGCCGAGCGCATGCAGGCCACCGAGCCCGCGGTCGGCGTAGCGCGCGTGGTGGAGGTGCGCGATGCGCGCCACCCCCTGCTGCTCGCGCAGGGCTGGAAGCAGCCCGCGCGCACCGTCGTCCCCGTCGACCTCCTGCTGGACGCTGACCGGCCCCTGCTCGTCATCACCGGCCCTAACGCGGGAGGCAAGACGGTCGCCCTCAAGACTCTGGGCCTTCTCGCCATGATGGCGCAGGCGGGCCTGCACGTGCCGGCGCGCGAGGGCGCGCGGCTGCCGCGCCTTTCCCGGCTCTTCGCGATCATCGGCGACGATCAGAGCGTGGCCGAGAACCTCTCGACGTTCTCCGCCTTCGTGAAGGCCCTGCGCGAGGTGCTCGAGCACGTGGATGCGACATCGCTCGTGCTCCTCGACGAGCTCGGCGCGGGGACCGACCCCGACGACGGTGCCGCCCTGGCCCAGGCCGTGCTCGAGGAACTGGCCGCGCGCGGCTGCCTCTGCGTCGCCTCCACCCACCTCGAGCCGCTCAAGGGCTTCGCGGCCACGCACGGGCGCGCCCGCAATGCCTCGGTGGAGTTCGACGCCAAGCGCCTCGAGCCCACGTTCCGGCTCGTCTACGACCGCCCAGGCCAAAGCTATGCGCTCGCCATCGGCGCCCGGCTCGGGCTGCCGCCCGCGCTCATCGAGCGCGCCCGCGGGCATCGTTCCACGCAGCAGCGCGCCCTCCAGGAGCTCATCGCACGCCTCGACGCTCGGGACCGCCAGGACGCCGAGCGCACCGCCCTCCTCGAGAAGCGCGAGCTCGACAGCGCGGCGCTGCTCCGCCGGGCCGAGGCCGAGGCCGAGGCGGCCCGCGACACCGCGCGCGACTCGGTGGCCCGCGCCCGCGCGGAGGCGCAGAAGCTGGTCGCCGACGTGCGCCGCGCCGTCAACGCGGAGTGGGATACGCTCAAGCGAAGCGAGCGCACGCGCAAGAGCCTGGAGGCCAGCCGGGGCCGCCTGCGCGAGGTGGGGCAGCGGGCCGCCGAGCCTCTGCCCGAGGGCGAGCGGGAGGCGGGCGGCCGCGAGGCCGCGGCAGGCGACCGGGTGACGATCGCGCATCTCGGCCTCACCGGCGAGGTCGTGGAGACGAGCGGCGGCCAGGCGACGGTGCGGGCAGGCGCGGTGACCGTGAAGGTCCCAGCGCGCGCCCTCCGCGTGATCGGCCGCGGGGAGTCGGCTCCATCTCAACCTTCTCTTCTGAGGAGAGAGGGCAGGGTGAGGGGCGGCGGCATCTCGGCGCAGACGCGCGATATCGGTCCCGAGCTCCACCTGATCGGCCGCACCGCCGACGAGGCGCGCGAGGCGCTCGAGAAGTACCTGGATGACGCGTTCCTCGCCGGGCTCCCTTCCGTCCGCATCATTCACGGCAAGGGCACCGGCACACTCCGCCGCACGGTGCACGAGCTGCTCGCCGGACATCCGCTCGTGGCGGAGCATCGCGCGGGGGCGCTTCACGAGGGGGGCGAGGGCGCCACCGTGGCTCAGCTCAGGACAGCGTGATGGCCGGCTTCACCCCCGACATCCTCGAGGAGATCCGCTCCCGGGTGGACATCGTCGAGCTGGTCGGCCAGTGGGTGAGGCTCAAGCGCGCGGGGGAGAACTGGAAGGGCCTGTGCCCCTTCCACACGGAGAAGACACCCTCCTTCACCGTCAATCCCAAGAAGGGCATCTTCCACTGCTTCGGGTGCAAGGCGGGCGGGGACGCGTTCAGCTTCCTCCGCAAGCAGGAGCGGCTGGACTTCCCCGAGGCGGTGCGCGCGCTCGCCGAGCGCACGGGGGTGACCCTCCCGACGGACCGCGGCGAGCGCGCTCAGGACAGCCGTCTCGACGGCCTCCGCGCGGTCATGGCCCGCGCCGGCCAGTTCTTCATGGACGCCCTCTGGGCTCCCGGCGACCCCGGCGCCGAGAAGGCCCGCGGCTATCTGGCCGGCCGCGGGGTGGAGGACGACGTGGCGCGGCGCTTCGGGCTGGGCTACGCGCCCGAAGGCTGGGACAACCTGCTCGGCTTCATGCGCCGGCACGGCATCGGTGAGGAGGTGCTCGCGCAGGCCGGCCTGATCCTTCCCCGCCAGAACGCCGCCGGGTTCTACGATCGCTTCCGCGGCCGGCTCATGTTCTCGATTCGGGACGCGCAGGGCCGGGTGGTGGCCTTCGGGGGGCGCGCGCTGGGCCCGGACGAGGTCAAGTACATCAACTCCCCCGAGACGCCGCTGTACTCGAAGGGGCAGCTCCTCTACGCGCTGGACCTCGCCAAGGCCAGCATCCGCGCGCGGAACCGGGCCATCGTCGTCGAGGGCTATCTCGACTGCCTGATGGCCCACCAGCACGGCTTCACCGAAACGGTGGCCGCGCTCGGCACCGCCTTCACCGCCGCCCAGCTCGGGTTGCTCCAGCGCAACGCCGAGGAGATCGTGGCGGTGTTCGACGCCGACGCGGCGGGGCAGAAGGCGTCCGCCCGGCTCGAGGAGATGACGTCCGACACCATGGACGTCCAGGGCCTGGCCTGGACGGTGTCACGCACGGGGGGCTTCGAGCGCTCCGGCTACTTCCAGGTGAAGGTGGCCGTGCTACCCCAGGGGCATGATCCGGACAGCCTCCTGCGGGCCGAGGGGGCCCCCGCCTTCCTGTCGCGCCTCGACGCGGCCCGGAGTATCCTGTCCTTCGTCATGCAGCAGGCCCTCTCCGAGGAGGACCTCTCGACGGCGCGGGGACGGGCTACCGCGCACGCGAGAGTGGCCCTCATCCTCTCCAAGGTCCCCAACGCCGAGGAAGCCACCACCCTCGCCGCCCAGGCCGCCCGCGAGCTCCGGGTGGACGCCACCCAGCTCTGGATCGAGGCCCAGCAGCTCCAGCGCGCCCGGCTCACCCAGTCCCGCTTCCCGCGCCCCGGCGCCGAATCTCCCACGGCGCCGGAGACCGCCGGCTGGGCGGCGCCGAGCCTCGTGGAGCGCGACCTCCTGCTGCTGCTCCTCCGGGTGGACGAGGCGCGGGCTGCCATTCTTCCGCTGGTCGAGGAGGGCGACATCGTGCACCCCGGGCTGCGCGCGCTCCTGGCCGCGCTGCGGAGCGCGCCGGGCCGCCCGGCTGAGGAGCTCATGCACGAGCTACCCGGGGACGCCGAGCGCGCCCTCCTGGCGAGCCTGCTCGTCGAGGAGCGGGACCTGCCCGACGTCGCCCAGCAGATTCAAGACTTCGGCCGCCGCTTCGAGGCCCGCCAGCGCAAGCGGGAGCTGCGGCGCGCCACGCAGTCCATCGTCGAGACGCAGGCGGCGGGCGGCGCCGACATCGACGATCAGTACAAGTCCGTGCATCAGGCCGCCGAGGCCGTGAGAGAGCTGACCGCGCCCCGCGCGACGGGACATCCCGGGTCGGGCCCGGGGCCCCGACCTTAAACCTCATCGAGGAGACGCACCAGGCATGGCAGACGAACCGAAGCTGGAGGAGCTCGACAAGCTGATCGCGATGGGCAAGCAGAAGGGCTTCCTCACCTACGACGAGGTGAACGACGCCCTGCCCCAGGACATCGTCTCCCTCGACCAGCTCGACGACATCATGATGATGTTCGGCGCGATGGACATCGAGGTGGTGGACACCGCGAAGAGCGGCAGCCGGCTCCCCTCCGAGATCGAGACGCAGGCCGAGGCCGACGACGACGAGCCCGCGGACACCCCCATCGATCTCTCTCCCGGCCCGGTGGGCCGCACCGAGGACCCGGTGCGCCTCTACCTCCGCGAGATGGGCCGCGTCTCCCTCCTCACCCGCGAGGGCGAGATCACGCTGGCCAAGCGCATCGAGGAGGGCAAGGACGAGGTAACCCGGGCCATCCTCGCCACCAACCTGGCCCTCGAGAAGATCCAGCATCTCCGCGACGAGCTGAAGAAGGACGTGGTGCCGATCAAGGACGTCGTGGACTATCCGGAGGAGGAGTTCACCGAGGAGAAGGAAGAGGACCTCCGGAAGACGGTCATCCGCGAGCTCGGCAACGTGGACCGCATGCTCCGCGAGCGTGACCGGCTCGTCGAGCAGGTCAAGAAGCTCCGCACCCGTACCGCCGGCAAGAAGCGCGCGAAGGGCGAGCCGCCCTGGAAGAAGCTCGAGCAGCAGGCGCAGGCCAAGCAGGCCCGCGTCCTCGGCACTCTCCGCAGCCTCACCCTCCAGCCCTCGCTCCTCGACGCCTGGGGGCAGGACCTCAAGAAGCTCGTGGACAAGATCCACAAGTCCGAGCGCGAGATCTCGCTGTGGTCCGACGGCCGGCGTCCCGCCCCCGCCGCGGTCGACGCGTTCCTGGCCTCGCTCGGCGACGACGAGCGCGACGACGGGGACCGCGACCTCTACCAGAAGGCGGCGGCACGGCACCCCTCGATCAAGGATCGCCTGGTGTGGGTGGCCCAGCAGAAGATCAAGCGCGCGGAGGAGAACGCGCAGTGCCGCGCGGACGACCTGAAGAAGATCGTCTCGCTCATCAAGGGCGGCGAGGCGAAGGCCGCCCGGGCCAAGAAAGAGATGGTGGAGGCCAACCTCCGCCTCGTCATTTCGATCGCCAAGAAGTACACGAACCGCGGGCTCCAGTTCCTCGATCTCATCCAGGAGGGGAACATCGGCCTCATGAAGGCGGTGGACAAGTTCGAGTACCGCCGCGGCTACAAGTTCTCCACCTACGCCACGTGGTGGATCCGGCAGGCGATCACCCGCGCCATCGCCGACCAGGCCCGCACCATCCGCATCCCAGTGCACATGATCGAGACCATCAACAAGCTCATCCGAACCTCCAGGCAGCTCGTTCAAGAGCTTGGACGCGAGCCCACGCCGGAGGAGATCGCGGTCAAGATGGAAGTCCCGGTCGACAAGGTGCGCAAGGTGCTCAAGATCGCCCAGGAGCCCATCTCGCTCGAGACGCCCATCGGCGAAGAGGAGGACAGCCACCTGGGCGACTTCATCGAGGACAAGCAGGTGGGCTCCCCGGTGGACTCGATGATCGGACTCTCGCTACGGGAGCAGACCAACAAGGTCCTGAACTCGCTGACGCCGCGCGAGGAGAAGGTGCTCCGCCTGCGCTTCGGCCTTTCGGACGGGTGCGAGCACACCCTCGAGGAAGTGGGCCAGGATTTCGCGGTCACCCGCGAGCGCATCCGGCAAATCGAGGCCAAGGCCCTCCGCAAGCTCCGGCATCCGTCGCGATCCAAGAAGCTTCGGAGCTTCCTCGAGTCATGAGCGTGTTCACCGGGCCCATAGCTCAATTGGCAGAGCTCCCGGCTCATAACCGGTCAGGTCTTGGTTCGAGTCCAAGTGGGCCCACCAACTCCGGAGAGGTGACGTGGACGGCCAGCTGAAGACCCTCATTGACCTGCAGACCTTCGACACCCGCATCGCGGGGCTCGAGGGCGAAGCGGCGAAGCTCCCGAAGGAGATCGAGGCAGTGCGGGCCCGCACCGCCGAGGCGAAGAAGACAGTGGATGCGGCCAAGGCAGGTCTCGACGCTGCCCGCAAAGATACACGGGCGCGCGAGAAGGACCTCGAGGACAATCAGGTCAAGCGGCAGAAGTTCGAGGGCCAGCTCTACCAGGTCAAGACCAACAAGGAATACTCTGCGGTGCTCGCCGAGATCGAGGAGGTCAAGCAGCAGAAATCCAAGATCGAGGAGGAGATCCTCACGCTGATGGAGCGTCAGGAGCGCCTGGCCGGCGAGATCAAGGACGCCGAGAGCGAGCTCAAGGCCGCCGAGGCCGAGGGGGCCACCGCGGAGAAGCAGCTCCGCGAGCGGCTCGCCGCGGTGGAAGCGGAGCTGGGCGGGGTGAAAGGCGAGCGTGCCTCGGTCGCCCGCGGCCTCCCCGCCAACGTCCTGGCCGACTACGATCGCCTGCTGCGGGCGCGCGCCGGGCTCGCCATCGTGCCCGTGCTGAAGCCCAATCTCTGCGGCGCCTGCCGGATGACCGTCACCCCCCAGCGGCTCCAGGAGCTCCGCGCGCAGAACGCGCTTCTCGCCTGCGAATCCTGCGGGCGCTACCTCTACTGGCAGGCTTGATGCCCCGCCGCCCCTCCCCCGCGGCGGGAGGGGGCCCGAGCGCGCCGTCCGGCGCGGCCACCGCACCGCGCGTCGCCATCTACACCGACGGCGCGTGCAGCGGCAATCCCGGTCCCGGTGGCTGGGCCGCCATCCTCATCGACGGCGACACCGAGCGCGAGATCTCCGGCGGCGAGCCCTGGACCACCAATCAGCGCATGGAAATGACCGGCGTGCTCGAGGGCCTCCGCGCCCTGGCGCCCCACCGCGCCGCGGACGTCTACTCGGACAGCGCGTACGTGATCAACGGCTTCCGGGACAAGTGGTACGCGCGCTGGCGCATGAACGGCTGGAAGAACTCCCAGGGCAAGCCGGTCGAGAACCGGGATCTGTGGGAAGCGCTCCTCGCCGAGGTCGAGCCACGCGATATCGCCTGGCACAAGGTGGCGGGCCACTCCGGGCATTCGCTGAACGACCGCGCGGACCGCCTCGCTGTTGACGCCATCCGCCGCATGAGCGCGAGCGCCTCGCCGCCCGCGCGCTGACTCCTCCCGCGCGCCGTCACGGTGTGACACTTTTTCGCGGTCTCCACACTCGCGCGGAAGAAAGCGCCCGTACCCGAGAGCGCCGCGCCGGCCGCGGCTCGCTCAGTACGCGCGCGGAGTGGATCTCGACCGGATGGGTGGGACCACCGACGTGCGCGCGGGGGCATTCATATCGGTGAGCCTCTTCGCCCCCGAGGCCAGGGCCGTCGCGATCGACGGGAACGTTTCGCGCGACTCCTCGGCCGTGGCCCCGGAGTAGTCCACGATGCGCCAGCGCCAGTCTCGACTCCCGGGCATCGCGACGGCTACGACCTGCACTGACGCCGTCGCGCTACCACCGTCGCCCGCCGCCTCCGCCGTCGCGGCTTCGGAACCCACCGCCGTCACGGCTCCCTCCGCCCCCCGCGGGCTTCGAGTTGGCGACCTCGACCTTCAAGGTCCGCCCGTCGATCCGTTGACCATCGAACTTCCTCACCGCCTCCGCGGCGGCCTCCGCCGATGCCATCTCGACGAAGCCGAACCCTCGTGACTGGCCGGTGTCCCGATCCTTGACCACCGAGGCCGACTCGACGCCGCCCGCCTCGGCGAAGACCTCGCGCAACCGTTCCTCCGAGGTAGAGAACGCCAGCCCGCCGATGAAGAGCTTGTGTGCCATGGCTACTTGGCGTCCGCCACCAGGAGCTTCGCGCATTCGTCGGCAACCTTGCGCTCGGGCTCCTTGTCGCCGGGTAGCGTCGCCCATCCCTGCTTCATCACGTACTCCGCCCGGTCCCAGGCCCCGGCGTCCTTCAGCTCCTGGAGCTTCTGGCCCTTGTCGGCCGCATTCTCGAACCGTAGCGCGCACATGGGCGCCAGGCGCTTCGCGACGGCATCCTCGCCGCGCGCCTCGGCCATCGCTCGCGCGGTGCTACCCGTGACCCACCCACCCCAGGTGAATCCGACGATCATGGTCAGGATGCCGATCCCCAGCCATGACCAGAACACCACCGTCTTCGTCGGGCGAGACGCCGCCCACCTCTCCTTGAACGTCGGGGGTCGCTTCGATTGGTCCATCGTTGTCCTCCTCGGTGCGGAATAGCTCGGTCCGTATCTAGCGCCTAGCTTAGATGGCCGAACGCGGTGAAGATATTGGACCTTGGTCCAGTTGCCGGAGGGCCGACGCCACGGCTAGGGTGATCCATGCATCTCGTTCATCGGCATGTCCGACTCGTCGGCATGCTGTGACGCCGGCTCACCCACCGCTGGAAGAGGGAGGCACCACCGCCATGAGTCAGACACGCAAGACCACGCTCCGTCCGCTCCATGATCGAGTCCTCGTCAAGCGCATCGAGGAAGAGACGGTCCGGCGCGGCATCATCATCCCCGACAGCGCCAAGGAGAAGCCGCAAGAGGGCAAGATCGTCGCCGTCGGCAAGGGCAAGGTGGCGGACGACGGCAAGAAGCTCCCGCTCGACGTCAAGGCGGGCGATCGGGTGCTCTTCGCCAGGTATTCCGGCAGCGAGATCAGCCTCGACGGCGAAGACTACCTGGTCATGAAGGAGGAGGACCTCCTCGGCGTCCTTTCTACGTAACGCGGCGCCCGGCCGCTGATGACGACCTCACTCATTCGGGAGGAATAGCGAAATGCCCAAACAGCTGGTCTTCAACGAGGAAGCCCGCGCCGCGCTTCTGCGCGGTGTCAACCTCATCGCCCGGGCGGTGAGCGTCACGTTGGGCCCCAAGGGCCGCAACGTCGTGATCGACAAGAAGTTCGGAAGTCCCACGATCACCAAGGACGGCGTCACCGTCGCCAAGGAGATCGAGCTCGGGGATCACGCCGAGAACATGGGCGCCCAGATGATCAAGGAGGTCGCCTCGAAGACCTCCGACATTGCCGGGGACGGGACGACGACCGCGACGGTGCTCGCGCAATCTATCTTTCGCGGCGGGCTGCGGAACGTCACCGCGGGGGCGAACCCGATGGCGCTGCAGCGCGGCATCGATCGGGCGGTCGAGAAGGTGGTCGAGGAGCTGAAGAAGATGTCGAAGTCCACGAAGGACAAGAAAGAGATCGCACAGGTCGCCACCATCGCCTCCAACAACGACAAGGCCATCGGGAACCTCATCGCCGAGGCCATGGAAAAGGTCGGCAAGGATGGCGTCATCACTGTCGAAGAGGCCAAGGCGATGGACACTACCCTCGACGTCGTCGAGGGGATGCAGTTCGACCGGGGCTATCTCTCCCCCTACTTCGTGACGGATCCGGAGCGCATGGAGGCGGTCCTCGAAGACTGTCTCGTCCTCATCCACGAGAAGAAGCTCAGCGTCATGAAGGAGATGCTGCCCCTGCTCGAGCAGGTGGCCCACGCGGGCAAGCCCTTCCTGATCATCGCCGAGGACGTCGAGGGCGAGGCCCTCGCCACCCTGGTGGTCAACAAGATCCGCGGCACCTTCAACTCCGTCGCCGTCAAGGCCCCGGGGTTCGGTGACCGCCGCAAGGCCATGCTCCAGGACATCGCCATCCTCACCGGTGGCCAGGTCATCTCCGAAGAGGTCGGCCTCAAGCTCGAGAACGCCACGCTCGACCTGCTCGGCACCGCCCGCAAGGTGGTCGTCGTCAAGGACACGACGACGATCGTCGAGGGCGGCGGCACCGAGGACGAGGTCAAGGGCCGCATCGCGCAGATCAAGACCGAGATCGAGAACACCGACTCGGACTGGGACCGCGAGAAGCTGCAGGAGCGGCTGGCGAAGCTCTCCGGCGGCGTCGCCGTCGTCAAGGTCGGCGCCGCCACCGAGGTGGAGCTGAAGGAGAAGAAGCACCGCATCGAGGACGCGCTGTCCGCCACCCGTGCGGCGATCGAGGAGGGCGTCGTCCCCGGCGGCGGCACCGCGCTGCTTCGTGTACGCGCTTCCATCCTCGACCTCAAGCTCGACGGCGACGAGGCGACCGGTGCGCAGATCGTGCACAAGGCGCTCTCGGCTCCGGCCTACTGGATCGCCACCAACGCCGGGCTCGAGGGCTCGATCGAGGTGCAGCGTGCCGAGCGCGAGACCGGCCCGATCGGTCTCAACGCCGCCACGGGTGAGCTCGAGGACCTGCTGAAGGCGGGCGTGCTCGATCCCGCCAAGGTCACCCGCGCTGCGCTGCAGAACGCGGCGTCGATCGCGGCCCTGATCCTCACCACCGAGGCCCTCGTCACCGACAAGCCCGAGGAGGAGGCGCCGATGCCGGCGATGCCTCCGGGCGGCGGCATGGGCGGCATGGGAGGCATGGGCTTCTAGGCCCTCGCTCCAACCCGCAACGTGTGTTTGTGCGGTGGTTCCGGTCGTTCTTCGGCCGGGATCACCGCACATTCGGTTTCGCCGTAGCCTCGCTCGCATGGAGCGCCCGCCCGCCGACCCCAAGAAGCTCCTCGCGTGGTGGATGGAGTGGGAGAAGGGCGAGACCCCGCCGGGACGCGTCATGGCGAACCTGAAGACCGGGGGTCTGCGCGAGCTCCTCGAGGAGCTCGCGGCG
>DATJFY010000038.1:0-13094 GCA_035495415.1 Verrucomicrobiia bacterium | reverse complement strand
GATCATCTTGATCTGCTCGAAGATGCGGCGCGTCTGCGCCTTGATGTCGCCCTTCCCGAGGAGGTTGCCATCCTTGTCGAACGGCAGCTGGCCCGCGACGTAGATGTGGTTGCCCACGCGCCAGCCGAGCGTGTAGCGCGGCCGCTGATCCTTCATACCGGGCGGAGCGATCGGAATGCGAGCCATGCGAGTCTCCTTAGCTAGCGGTTGGGTGCAGCACCGGCGTGAAGCCGTTGGCGAGTGCCCTCACCGAGGTCGGTGGCGTGAGCACCACGACGTCGGTCACGGTTCGCGCCTCGGGTCGCATCCAGCCGGCGAAGGAAAACGCGAGGGTGCGGTCGGCGAGCACGAGTCGCGCGTGACCGTCTGCGCCGATGATCACGGTCCCCTCGGGCAGCGAGTCGAGGTCGGCTCGCCAGGTCTTGCGGTCGCGGCCGCGGTCGATGCCGCTCCCGCGCCGTAGGCGTTCGGTCGTGAGTCGCCGGTCGAGCTCCGCGGCACGCAGCGCGGGATCGACGGCGTCGCGATACGAGCGATACATGTTCCGCCGGCACGTCGCACAGGGGCGGTGTCCGGCGGCCAGCGCGACCGCGTCGTCGAGGAAGAAGATCGGCGTCCAGCGGTTGGGCCGGGCCAGGGGCACGCGCCAGTCGCGAAACTCGGTCAAGCAGGTGATCCACAGTGTCGAGCTGCGGTGGTGGCGCACGACCTGCTCGCGCTCGTCGACGATGCAGCCGCGGTTGCCCGTGAACAGGCCGCGGGCGCTCACCGCGTGCAGGTCCCCCCACGGATCCACCCGGTTGCGGCGCGGCATCACACCGATGACGCTATGGCGCCAACGTTGCCGCGTACGCCGCGAGCGCGATCATGTCTTCGACGGTCAACTTCTCGACGCTCGGCTTCATCAACGCGCTGTCTTTCCCGGCGCGCGCCCCCGACTTGAAATCGTAGAGCTGGCGAATCATGTAGCTCGGCGAACGTCCGGCGATTCCGGGGACGGCCGCGACGCCCTTCAGATCAGCACCGTGACAGCCCGCACACGGGATCGTCTTGCCGTTGGCTCCGGTGGACGCGAGCGCGACCCCCGTCTTCACGCTGCCGAGGGGAACGTAGGCCGTGAAGCGAGCGCGTGAGTCCCGCGAGACGAAATGCTGCAGGTCTTCCGGAACCTCGATGATGCGTTGACCAAGCGGCTCCTTCTCGCCGGTGGTCACCGCGGCGAGAAACCAGCCCGTCACGTACGTCTTCGGCGCCGCATCGCTTTCGACGACGCGGATATTGGCTCGCTGCTTCAGCGGCGCAAAGTATTCGGCCGCGGCGTCGACCTCGGCGTCTGTGACGCCCTTCGCGAGTGCGATCATGAGCTTCGAAGGCAGCCGTTCCGGAACTGACGTGGTCCGTGCGCCGCTCTTGAAGTCCCGCATTTGCTGGACGATGTACGCCTTCGGGAGTCCGGCGAGACTGGAGTTTTCGGGCCCGCCCGGGCCGTCGGCACGGTGACACACACCACACGCGAACACATCCGGCTTTCTGCCACGTGCGACGATATCCGGCATCGGCGGATGGTCGGCGGGATGCCAGTCCGGCGCGAAGAACAGATCTCGGACTTGTGTGAGCGTGAACGCCGCCTCGCTATCCGGCACTCGCCTCGGGCTGCCGTCGTCCGGCGCAGGCTTGAAGTCAGGCGGATTCATCATGTAGGCCCATGGCGGCGGTGTGCCTTGACCGTGCGCAACGGAAAGCCAGGTGAGAACGACGACCGCGACGATACGTAGAGGAATCTTCATCGTTCACTCGCTCCCCGGTGTGCAGCGCGGACAAGGGAGAACACAGCAGCGGCGGTGGGAGGCCAGGCCACCATAGTGCTCATCTAGGGCAGCCGGGCGAGTGGTGTCAAGCCTCGATTTCCTTTGCGGTCACCCGCATAATTGAACCGGCATGAAGTGTCCTCGGTGTACGCACGAAAACCCGCCGGAGGCGCGATTCTGCGAGGAGTGCGCGACCCCACTCGGTCGGACCTGCTCGAGCTGTGGGATGGCGCTCTCAGCCGTTGCCAAGTTCTGCCACGCCTGCGCGCATCCCGTGGCCGCGACCACCGGCGCGCCATCCCCCGAGACCTACACGCCCCGACACCTTGCCGAGAAGATCCTGACGTCCCGGGGGACGCTCGAGGGAGAGCGCAAGCTCGTCACGGTGCTGTTCGCGGACCTCAAGGGATCCATGGAGCTCCTCGCCGATCGCGATCCCGAGGAGGCGCGCAAGATTCTCGATCCGGTGCTCGAGCGGATGATGGAAGCCGTCCATCGCTACGAGGGCACGGTCAATCAGGTGATGGGCGACGGGATCATGGCGCTGTTCGGCGCGCCGCTGGCCCACGAGGATCACGCGATGCGCGCGTGCTATGCGGCGCTCCGGATGCAGGAGGCGGTGAAGCGGTACAGCGAGGGCGCCCGGCGCGCGCAGGGCGTCAGTGTGCGGATCCGTGTGGGCTTGAACTCCGGCGAGGTCGTGGTGCGGGCGATCGGAAGCGACCTGCGCATGGACTACACGGCGGTGGGACAGACAACGCACCTGGCCGCCCGCATGGAGCAGCTCGCCGATCCGGGATCGATCCTGCTCGCGCCCGCCACGCTGGCGCTTGCCGAGGGCTACATCGAGGTCAAATCGCTCGGCGCGATGCCGGTGAGGGGTCTGACGGACGCTGTCGAGGTCTACGAGATGCTCGGCGCGGCCGCGGCCGGGTCCCGCTTTGCCGTGGCCGCCGGGCGGCGCGGTCTCACGAAGTTCGTCGGACGGATGACCGAGATGGAGCAGCTGTCTCGCGCGCTCGAGCAGGCCAAGGCGAGCCATGGCCAGATCATGGCCGTGGTCGGCGAGCCGGGTGTGGGGAAGTCGCGGCTCTACTACGAGTTCGTCCACTCCCACCGTATGCACGACTGTCTCGTGATGGAGAGCGCCTCGGTGTCCTACGGCAAGGCGACGGCGTACCTGCCGGTCATCGAGCTGCTCAAGAAGTACTTTCGGGTCGAGGGCCGGGACGACGCCCGCATCATCCGCGAGAAAGTCACCGGTCGGCTCCTCTCGCTGGACCGGGCGCTCGAGCCATTCCTGACGGCCTTCCTCTGGCTCCTGGATGTCCCGGTCGACGACGCCCAGTGGGAGCGCCTCGACCCGCCGCTGCGACGTCAGCAGACCCTCGAAGGCGTGAAGCAATTGGTCGCGCGGGAGAGCCAGGTCCAGCCCGTGGTGCTGCTGTTCGAGGACCTGCACTGGATCGATTCGGAGACCCAGGTCTTGCTGGACGCGCTGGTGGACAGGCTTCCGAGCGCTCGGATCCTGATGCTCGTCAATTACCGCCCCGAGTACCAGCACGGGTGGGGATCCAAGACGTACTACCGGCAGCTTCGTATTGACCCGCTGCCGACCGCCAATGCCTACGAGCTGCTGGACGCGCTGCTCGGTCATGACCCGACGGTGCAGCCGCTCAAGCGGCTCCTCGTCCAGCGGACCGAGGGCACGCCCTTTTTCCTCGAGGAGAGCGTGCGAACGCTGGCCGAGATGAAAGCGCTCGTCGGGGAGCCCGGCGCCTATCGAGCAGTCACACCGGTGGAGACTATCGAAGTTCCGGCCACGGTGAAGGCCATGCTCGCGGCCCGCATGGACCGTCTGCCCTCGCGTGAGAAGGCCGTGCTGCAAGCGGCGTCCGTCATCGGGACCGATGTGCCGCTGGGGCTGCTCCAGGCGATTGTCGAGATACCGGAAGACGAGCTTCAGGGCCAGGTTGGGCACCTCCAGGTGGCGGAATTCCTCTACGAGACTCGCTTCTTCCCCGACGTCGAATACACCTTCAAGCACGCGCTGACGCATGAGGTCGCCTATGGCAGCCTGCTCCAGAGCCGTCGACGTGAGCTCCACGCACGGATCGTCGAGGCGATGGAGCGGCTGTATGCGGACCGCTTGACCGAGCAGGCCGAGCGGCTCGCCCACCACGCCGTCCGAGCTGAGCTCTGGGAGCAAGCGACTCGGTACCTGGAAGCCGCTGGGACCAAGGCCGTCAAGCGCTCGGCCAACGCCGAGGCCATCGCGTACTTCGAGCAAGCCCTCGATGTCGTTCGGCGACTGCCATCGACGCACCAGCAGATGCGGGGGGAGATGCAGCTACTCCTCGCGCTCGGGCAGGCGCTTCAGGCCGCGAAGGCTTCGGCGCGTCGGACGCCGAGGTGGCGTACTCGCGCGCGCGGGAGCTGTGCGAGCAGGTCGGCGAGCCGAGCGAGCTGTGTCAAGCGCTGTGGGGACTCTGGCTGCAGGCGGTCGGACGGGGACGCATCGAGGCGGGCACCCGGATTGCCGAGGAGCTTCGAGCGGTCGCCGAGCCGGTCGGCGATCCGGCGCTGTTGCTGGAGGCGCATCACGCGATGTGGCCGACCCTGCTGTTGCGCGGCGAGCCGGAGGCGACACAACAGCATCTGGACCGAGGGCGGGCGCTCTACGACCGAGAACAGCATCGAGCGCACTCATTTCTCTACGGCGGCCACGACCCCGGCGCGTGTTGTCGAGCGTTTGAAGGCGTGACGGCGTGGCTGCTCGGGTATCCGGTGAGCGCCCTCGCGAGCACTCACGCGGCGCTCACCCTGGCAAGTGAGCTTGGTCACCAGTACACCGTCGCCCTCGTGCTCTACTGGGCGGCGACCACGCATCAGCTCCGGCGGGACGTCGGGCCGACTCGGGAGCTCGCCGAAGCGCTCGTCGCCTTGTCCAGCGATCACGGATTTCAGCAGTGGGGGGCGGCCGGCACCATACTCGCGGGCTGGGCCCAAGCGGAGAAGGGCGCGGAACAGGCGGGCGAGGAGACCGGCATCGCGCAGCTGCGCCGAGGCATCGGCGAATACCGGGCGCTGGGGACCGAGGCGTTCGTTCCGTATTTCTTTTCCTTGCTTGCCGCAGCCTATTTGAAGGACGGGCAGACGGCGGCCGGACTCGACGCGGTCGCGGAAGCGTTGGCGGCGGCGGCGGCCACCGGACAGCACGTGTGGGATGCGGAGCTCCATCGGCTGAAGGGCGAGCTGCTGCTCGCGCAGGATCCCGTGAATGTGTCCGAGGGCGCGAGCGCCTTTCGTCACGCGATCGAGATCGCGCGCGGGCAGGGCGCGCGGTCGTGGGAGTTGCGCGCCGCCACAAGCCTCGCCAGGCTGCTCCGAGGGCAAGGCAGGCGGGAGGCGGCGCGCGAAACCCTCGCGGCAATCCATGACTCGTTTACCGAAGGCTTTGATACGGTCGATCTACGCGAGGCAGAGGCCTTACTCGAGGAGCTTTCAGCGCGCTAGAGTCTTCGACGCGGTCGTTTCTCCTCGTTGCCCGGGGCGACGAGCTAGCGTCCCGGGCTGACCCCGATCCGCTCGTAGAGCAGGGCCGCCTGGGAGCGGTAGGATGCGCCCCGCCCGGGTGCGGCGGCCTCCTCGACCTCTCCCAGCAGCGTGAGAGCCCGCGCCTCGCCAAGCACGTACTCGAGGCTCCGGCAAAGATCCCGAGCTTCGATTGCGAACTTGCGCGCATGGTCGGTCTGCCCCTGACTGAGGTGCGTGCGGGCGAGGCCAGATATCGCCCTCGCGCGACCGAGCTGATCGTACGTCGTCTTGGCGATGTCCAACGCCTGCGTGAACCGCTCGATGGCTTTTGCGTGGTCTCCGCGGCGCCGCGCGTTCTCGCCGAGGCCACAGAGCGCGGTAATGCTACCAGCGCGAAATCCCGCCGCCTGATAGAGCTCGGACGCCCGCGTGAAGCTCTGCTCAGCGCCGTCATCCCGCCCCAGCACCGCCTCGAGGTCGCCTTGGGCGCAGAGCGCCGCCGCTTCACCCTGCCGGTATGTGTCCCGGGCGAGCCTGAGCGCTCCATTGAGGGCGTTCTGAGCGTCGTCAAAGCGGCCAAGGACGCATTCAACGGACCCGATTCCGACCAGCGCGTCGGCCTCCCCATCGCGGTTGGGTGGATCGCTGTATAGGGTCCGCGCTTCGATGTAGAGAGCGCGCGCCCGGCCGTAGTGCCCGCGCCGACGTGCGATTTCCGCGAGCCCCATCAGCGCGTTCGCCTCGCCGAGTTGGCTTGGCTCGCGCCGGTAGAGACTCCGCGCCTCGATGAGCGCGGCCAGCGCCTCGTCGTCCTCACCGAGGTGGTGCTCGAGCATGCCCAAGTGGCGGAGCGCGTTGGCCTCCCCAAGCTGGTCGCCAATGGAGCGGTAGAGATCTCTCGCCCGCTCCCAGTTCGTGCGTGCTTTGTCCGGGTTGCCCTTGTCGTCTTCTACCTCACCCAGGGCCACCAGCACATGGGCCTGCCCCCGCGTCCCCTGCGATTTTCGGAATGCCTCGCGGGCGGCTTCCAGATGTCGACGAGCCTCGTCGCCGTCGCTTCGGCGGAGTGCGACCTGGGCGAGGCCGAAGAGGCAGTATCCCTCGCCACGATGGTCGCCCACCTCCGTGTAGAGTGAGCGCGCCTCTCGAAAGAGCCGTTCGGCCTCGTCGTCCTGCGCCGCGTACAGCTCCAAATCCGCCTTTCCCCGAAGGGCCGCGGCCTGTCCCCGAATCCGCCGGATCTGTTGGTAGAGGGCCAAGGCGCGGTCGAACAAGCGCCGGGCCTCCGGGTGGTTGGTGAGCTGGCGCTCGAGCTCACCAAGCCCGAGCAGCGTGTCGGCCTCGCCGCGTTGATCGTGAGCGGCTTGCAACGCGGTTCTCGCCGCGTCGTAGTGGTGGCGGGCGGCCTCGTGCCGGCCGATCAGTCGCTCGAGATGAGCGAGCCCGAGGACGGCTCTCGCCTCACCGGGAGCATCGGCATGGCTCCTGGCCAAGGCGATCGCCTCGGTGTAGTGCTCGCGGCACTCGTCGACCCGGCTGGCCGCGAGCTCCACATCGCCCAGCTCGGTGAGTGCGCTCACAATGGCGCGAAATTCTCCGAGCCTCCGCGCGAGCGTCATCACCTCGTTGCCGGCACGTCGCGCTTCGTCGAACTGGCCGGCAAGAACGAATGCCTCTATCCCACGGAGTCGGGTCTCGATCTGGGCGACCGCCTGCTCCAAGTCTCCCACTTCGCTGATGCGCGCCATCGTCCATGCGTAGGGATCGGCATCGCGGCTCGTGGGGGTGGCCATTCCGCGATGGTCGAAGGGCATCGGATACGGGTCGCTGTCCGAGTGTGAAGCGGCCATCTCGCGCGGCACGACCATGGTCCCGTACGTCGGCAACGTCTCGTAGGCATAGTGCACACGCGGAAAGCGCGAGTGCATTCGATCCCGCGCTACGATCAGCGAGCGCCACGTATCCTCGAGCTCTTGAAGGAATGCGTTGTCGTGAGCGGGCGCCATGTTCAGGAGCTGCGGGTTGGGACTCAGCGGGGCAGCGGCTTGGGCGATGTGCGCGCCCTGCGCCGGCGAGGACAAAAAGATGACGGAATGGAAGCGCGTCAGCAGATTCGGGTCTTCGTCCCGTGCGAGCCGCGTGAGCATGCTCTTGCTGACCAAGCCGCCCATGCTGTGCGCGATGATGTGGATCTCCGAGTATTTCTTCAGGAGACCCGTGTCCTTCATCCGCTGGAGCTCATTGCGCGCGACTTCATGGATGTTGGCCGATCGTCGCAGCTTGGTGCTGAGGTAGTTGACGGTGTAGACGTCGTACCCGCGGAATCGCGGATCGCTCTCCACCAGGTAGGGCCAGTACGTGTCGCCGCTTCCCCACGTGCCGGTACCACTGCCGAAGATGCCATGCACCAGGACGATGAGCTTCGTGGCGCCGTTCTGGTCCACCACGATTCGTGACGGGGAGACGGGCTCGGAGCCAAAGCCGAAGAAACTCTGTACAAACGAAACAACGCGGTTCAGCAATTCAGGCAGCTTGCCTCCTGACCTGAGTTCCACCCGTTGTTGCGGACCGTAGGGCAGCGTGCCTCCGACTGTCAAGTGGAACATCCCCCGCTCGCGGCCGCGCGCTTCCCCCGGGACGCTGGCGGGTGCATAGTCCTCTCACGGGCCAGGCAACTCCCGGAGGAGGCCGCGCATGATCACTGACATCGAGTCCTATCTGCGGTTCTTCGACAGCGTGAGGCGGCGCACGGAGCGCGACGTCGCCGCGCTGCCCCCGGCGGCGGCGGCGTGGCGGCCGCCGGCGGTGGGGGGCGAGACGGGCTGGAGCATCGGGCAGATCGTCGCCCACATCGGCGGCTCGCGCCTGTACTTCGCCAGCGCCTATCGCGGCGAGGGGTGGATCTGGGCGGACACCGGGGCCGCCGACCCGGCCGATCAGCGGACGTGGCTGCCCTGGCTCGAGTCCTCGGCGGAGCAATTCGCGGCGCGGCTGCGCGAGACGCCCCCGGACTGGCTCACCCGCCGCGTGGAGACGATCGATACGCCCGGCGCGACGCTGTCGGGCTGGCGCCTGCTCATGATGATGCTCGAGCACGAGGTCCATCACCGCTCCCAGATCGACGCCTACGCCGGCCTCGAGGGCTGGCCCGTGCCCGACATCTTCAACCGGTCGGCGGAGTCGATCGACGCGCTCCAGTCCGCGCAGCGCGCCCGCCACGGGCGCTGATCGCGAGTCCTCGGGAGCATGACGCTGCCGCCTTTTCCGCCAGGGCACCGAGCCGCCGGCCTGCTGCTACACGTCACGTCGCTGCCCTCCCGGTACGGGATCGGCGACATCGGTCCGGCGGCCGTGGCGTGGATCGACCGCCTGCACGCGAGCGGCCAAACCTGGTGGCAGGCGTTGCCGCTGGGTCCCACGGGATATGGCGACTCGCCCTACCAGCCCCTGTCCTCCTTCGCGGGCAACCCCCTTTTGATCAGCCCGGACTGGCTGATCGAGGACGACCTTGTGAGGCCGAGCGATTGTGCCGACGGCTCATCGCTCCCGACGGCCGTCGATTTCGAGGCGGTCAAGCGCTTCAAGTACACGTTGCTTTAGACCGCATGGAAGAACTTCCGCGCCGGCGCGCGGCCGGACCTGCAACCGGCCTTCGAGCGCTTCGGTCGGGAGCAAGCCCACTGGCTCGACGACTACGCCTTGTTCAGCGCGCTCAAGGCTGGCTACGGCGGCGCCTCGTATCTGGAATGGCCGGAAGCGCTCGTGCGGCGCACGCCCGCCGCGCTCGAGCAGGCGCGGCGCGAGCGGGCGAGCGCGATCGATCTGGTGGCGTTCGCCCAGTTCCTGCTGTTCCATCAGGGGGAGCGCCTGAAGAGCCACGCCCGCGCCCGGGGCGTTCGCATGATCGGCGATCTGCCCTTCTTCGTGTCGCCGGATTCCAGCGACGTGTGGGCGCATCCCGAGTTCTTTCTGCTCGACGCGCAGCGCCGGCCGCGCGTGGTCGCGGGCGTGCCGCCGGACTATTTCAGCGCGCGGGGACAGCGGTGGGGCAACCCCCTGTATGACTGGAAGGCCCTGGCCGCCGACGGGTACCGCTGGTGCATCGATCGCATGAGCGCCTTGCTGGCTCACGTCAGCGCGATCCGCCTCGATCATTTCCGCGCGTTCGCGGCCGCCTGGCACGTGCCGGCGTCGGCGCCGACGGCCGAGTCCGGCCGGTGGGTGCCGGGGCCGGGGGCGGATTTCTTCAAGGCCGTCGAGAAGCGGCTCGGCGGCGTGCCGTTCATCGCCGAGGATCTGGGCACCATCACGCCGGATGTCGTCGCGCTCCGCGATGCCTTCGAGCTGCCCGGCTCGCGCGTGCTGCAGTTCGCGTTCGACGGCAAGGCCGACAACCCGCATCTGCCCGAGAACTACGTCCCCAACACGGTCGTGTACACGGGCACCCACGACAATCCGACCACGCGGGGGTGGTACGGGGGCCTGCCGGCCCCCGAGCGGCGCACGGTGTGGCGCTACCTGAAGCGCGCGCCTGGCACGGCCGAGGAGGTCGCCCCGGCCTTGCTGCGGCTCGCATGGTCGTCCTCGGCGGCGCTGGCGATCGCCCCGTTGCAGGACGTCCTCAATCTCGGCGACGAGGCCCGGATGAACGAGCCCGGCAGCGCGGAGGGCAACTGGCGCTGGCGCTGCACCGAGGCGATGCTCGAGGCGCCGTCCTTCCAGTCACTCCGAGACTTGACGGGCGCGTCGGCCCGCGGCGACGCGCCGATGGAGGCTGCATCATGACCCCTCACCTCGAACAGCTGCAGAAGATGAAGACTCAGCCGGGGTTCATCGCGGCACTGGATCAAAGCGGCGGGAGCACGCCCGGCGCGCTCCGCGCGTACGGCATCAAGGACACTGCATGGGCAAGCGAGGAGCAGATGTTCACGCTCGTGCACGAGATGCGCGCGCGCATCATCACCAGCCCGGCGTTCACCGGCGCCCGGATTCTCGCCGCCATCCTGTTCGAGAACACCATGGACCGGAGCATCGAAGGGCAGCCCACCGGCGACTATCTGTGGAACGTGAAGCGGATCGTGCCGGTCTTGAAGGTCGACAAAGGTCTGGCGGAGGAGAAGCATGGCGTCCAGCTGATGAAGCCCATGCCTGAGCTCGGTGCGCTGCTCGACCGGGCCAGGGCCAAGCGCATGTTCGGGACGAAGATGCGCTCGGTCATCAAGCAGGCCGATGCGTCCGGCATCGCGGACGTCGTGACCCAGCAATTCGAGGTGGCTCGCCAGATCATCGCGGCAGGCTTCGTGCCGATCGTCGAGCCCGAGGTGGACATTCGCTGCCCGGAGAAGGCCAAGGCCGAGACGCTGCTCGCGGGGGCCCTCCGCGACGCGGTCAACCGGCTGGACGCGGATCAGCTCGTCATGCTCAAGCTCACCTTGCCGGAGAAGGACGATCTCTACGCCGAGTTCGTCGGACATCCCAGGGTGCTGAGAGTCGTCGCGCTGTCGGGCGGCTACTCGCGGGAAGAGGGGAATCGGCGGCTCGGGCGGAATCACGGAGTCGTGGCGAGCTTTTCGCGTGCGCTGGTGGAGGGGCTGACGGCGCAGCAATCCGATGCCGAGTTCAACGCCCTGCTCGACGAGTCCATCCAGAGTATCTTCGAAGCGTCGAAGACCTGAGCACCGCGCGTGATCGGCTGGCTGCTCCTGGCCGCGGCGCTCGCGGTCGTGTTCGCCGTGCCGGCCGCCGCGAACCTTGCCCAGGACCGCATGCTGTTCCTCCCGCACCTCGCCGCCGCGCCTCCGGGCGGGATGCGCCCCCCGCGGCCGGTCGAGGAGATCGCCTTCGCGATGCCCGACGGGCCACGCGTCCGCGGCTGGCTCGCCCCCGCCCGGCGCGGCGGTCCCGCGTCCCTCATCGTCTACTACGGCGGGAACGCCGAGGACGTCACCGGGCAGGCGTTCGAGCCCTGGCCCGAGGACTGGACGCTCGCCCTCGTCAACTACCGCGGCTACGGCGCGAGCGAGGGCCATCCCTCGGAGCGCGCGCTGTACGCCGATGCGGAGCTGGTGCTCGACGCCCTCGCCCGGCGTCCGGACGTCGATCCGACCCGCATCGTCCTCGTGGGGCGGAGTCTCGGCACGGGCGTCGCGGCGCACGTGACCGGCCGGCGTCCCGTGCGCGGCGTCTTGCTCATCTCGCCCTACGACAGCATGGTGGCCCTGGCCAAGCACCATTACCCGTACCTGCCCGTGCGCTGGCTCTTGCGGCACCGGTTCGACGCGATCGCGCGCGCGCCCGAAATGAGGACGCCGCTGCTCGCGATCGCGGGAGAGCGCGACGGGGTCATTCCGCCTGAGTTTTCACGCCGCCTGTTCGAGGCGTGGGGCGGGCCCAAGCGCTGGGTCGTGATTCCGGGCGCGGATCACAACGACCTGGGGCAGGGGCGCCCGTTCTGGACGCCGATCCGGGCGTTCCTCGACGGCGTCTCCGCGCGCAGCTAGGCGAGGCGGGCGGCGGCTAGCCCGATTCGGTACCCTGAAGGGGCGGGAAGGAGGTGCGGGCTATGACCACGACCACTGGAGCACTGGCGATCCTTGTCGGGGGCGGCCCGGCGCCGGGCATCAACGCGGTCATCGCGGCGGCGACGATCGAGGCGCGCAATCGCGGCCTCACGGTCCTCGGGTGCCACGACGGCTACCAGTGGCTCATGCAGAACGATACGAGCCACGTGGAGGAGCTCGAGATTGCTGCGCTGTCGCGGATCCATTTCGAGGGCGGCTCGGTGCTCCGGACCTCCCGCGCGAACCCGGCCCGCTCGGCCGAGACGCTCCAGAACGTCGCGGAGGCCCTGCAGCGCCTCGGCGCCGCGTACCTCCTGACCATCGGCGGCGACGACACCGCGTCCGGCGCCGCGGCCGTGGCGCGCGTGCGGGGCGGCACGCTCTCGGTCGCCCACGTGCCGAAGACGATCGACAACGACCTGCCGCTGCCGCCCGGGGTGCCGACGTTCGGCTACACGACGGCGGTCGACGTCGGCAAGGACCTCGTGCGCAATCTCATGAAGGACGCGGCCACGACCGACAAGTGGTACTTCGTCACGATCATGGGGCGCCACGCCGGCCATCTCGCCCTCGGCATCGGCAGCGCCGCCGGCGCGACCTTGACCGTCATCGGCGAGGAGTTCCCCCCGGGCCCGGTGAGCCTCGGGCAGATCGCCGACATCCTCGAGGGGGCGATCATCAAGCGGCGCGTCCAGGGACGCGAGCACGGCGTGGCCCTCCTCGCCGAGGGACTCATCGAGCGGCTGGATCCCGAGACCTTGAGCCAGATCGAGCGCGATCCCTACGGCAACGTCCGGCTGGCCGAGCTGGAGCTCTCGCGCCTGCTCAAGCAGCGTGTGGCGGCGAGCCTGGGGGCGCGCGGGATCGCGACCAGCATCGTCGCGAAGGACATCGGCTACGAGCTGCGGTGCGCCCCGCCCGGCGGGTTCGACATCCACTACTGCCGCGGCCTGGGCTACTGGGCGACGCGCTTCCTGCTCGAAGGCGGCACCGAGGCGCTGGTGACGATGCAGGGCGATACCTTCGTGCCGGTCCCATTTCGCGAGCTGATCGACGGGAAGACGGGGCGCTTCCGCGTGCGGCACGTCGACGTGAAATCGGTCGCCTACCAGATGCTCGCCGCGTACATGATTCGGCTCACGCGCGCGGATCTCGAGGATCCGGAGCAGGTGAGGGCCCTGGCGCGGGC
>DATJFY010000037.1:0-58230 GCA_035495415.1 Verrucomicrobiia bacterium | reverse complement strand
GGAGGGGGGCGAACGGTAAGCCCATATTTGGGAGCTTACTCTGCCAGCAAGTTTGCGCTGGAAGCATTTGCTGAGTCGTACCACTATCAACTCTACAGCCTCGGCATTGATACGGTAATTCTCCAACCGGGAGCCCATGCCACGCCCGTGGCGAGTAATTCCCTTTCGCCTTCCGAGGCCGACCGTGGGGCAGGCTATGGCTCGGTCGCCGCGCAAATCGAACAGGCGGTCGCCAACTTTCGAGCATTCTTTGCCAATGCGGCTCCGTCACCGCAGGCCGTCGTCGATGCCGTCAGTGCCGTTCTTGCCATGCCACCGGGCACCCGCCCGTTGCGAATTCCCATCGCCACGAGCGGAATAGAGGAGATCAACCACGTCTGTGCGGAGATGCAAATGGCGGATGGTAGAGCGGTTGCGCCTCACTGTGCTGCTACAACGTCCCCGTGAGGCGCCATGCTCAACGTGAACCGTAGGACGGCCGTGTTACAACCGACAGTGCGGTGCCCGCGCGGCAGGGGCCCGGCGTAGAGGGGGAATCGGCGTGGACTCCACCCAGCCAACCATCGATATTGCGAATCAGCGCTTCTGGCGGAGCCTCGACCGGGGGGAGGGCATCGAACTCCCTCCGGCGCGCTGGAGCTTCCGGAAATGGGGTTCACGGGGCCGGGACGCGTCGCGCATGTACCGCCTGGTGAGGCTGCTCCGGCCGCGCATCATCATCGAAACCGGAACCTTCGAGGCCCAGGGGACCTACGCGCTCGCCGCCGCCGCGAGCGCCAACCTGAACAACGCGCGAATCTTCACATTCGACTACGACGGTGATCCCACGACGACGCTTCCGGATGCCGCGTGGAGCGAGCTGAAGTCGATTCGCGAGTCGACGCTGGACCGCATCCGGAAGCAATTCCCCCACTGCACGGTCGAGTTCATCGAGGGGGACACGCGCCAGATCCTGGCCCCCTTCCTCGCCGAGCGCGGGCTGACCTGGGATCTCTTCTTCCAGGATTCCATGCATTTTTTTGATGGGATCCTGGCCGAGTGGACCGCGATGCGGGCCCACGCGTCGAAGAAAGCGATGGTGCTCTTCGATGACATCAACGAGGAACACCCGTTTCCACAGTGGTTCAAGGACCACGAAGCTCCCAACGGCTGGGTGACCCGTAGCACGGGACCCCCGCGGCTGCCCCGGGCGCTCCGCTACCTGAGCCGGGTCATGCACATCAATTTTCGCAAGCGCCAGTTCTTCTGCCAGCGCGCGGGCGGATCGGACGCGTAACCCGAAGGAATGCGGCTCGAGTTCGAGCGGCTCGGCACGCTGCCGCGGCTAGCCTGGGTAGCGACCCTTCGCCGGGGATCGCGAGCTGTTCACGTCCTGCACGGCCCTGGGTGGAGACGAGAGGATCGTTTCTTCGAAGGGGCCTGGGATGGGCCGGTCGAGGGGGGCGCCTTCGACGAGGCGATAACCTTCGTGGGATCGGGTGGACGGGTCGATGGGGACCGCGTTATCTTCGCCGGCGCGACCCACAAGCTCGAGCGACTCCAGTCCGTCCGAGTGGCCGATACTCTCTACGTGTCGAACTCGCTGCCCTTCTCTTGACGCGCGCGGGCGAGACCCTGGATCTCGCGTACCCGGACTACTTTCGCGAATTCCTCGACTACTTCCGCGCGGGAATCCGGATCACACGAAAGCCCGTGCTGCTCGGGAGCGGCAGAGCCGCCTACCTCCACGACTGTTGCAACGTGGTCGCGGCGTCGGATCTCAGCGTGCGCCGAGTCGAGAAGCCGGTTCCCGCCCCGTTCCAGTCCTACGAGGAGTACGCGGACTTTCTTGCCACGAGTGCGGAACGGGTGGCTGCCAATGCGGCAGACCCCGCTCGCACTCCCGCCTACCACCCGGTGGCCGCGCTGTCGCAAGGATATGACAGCGTGGCCGTGGCGGCATTGGCGAGCCGGGCGAATTGTCGACATGCGCTCACGTTCCGCCGGAGCGGGCCGGCCCTTGCGCCGGATAGCGGCGCCGAAGTCGCTCGGTGTCTCGGGATGGACGTGAAGGAGTTCGACCGGATGGACTACACGAGCCTCCCCGGGCTACCGGAGGCCGAGTTCTATCCGAATGTTCGGCTGGCCGCGAAGGCGTTCACGTTGTGGGCGGCCGATCTGACCGGCTCCTTGTTCTTCAACGGGCAGGGCGGCGAAGACTACTGGGGCAGGAACGCGGGTATGCCGTTGCTCCAGGAACCCTCGGCGACGACGATGTCGGGAAGCAATCTCACCGAGTTCCGGCTCCGCACCGGATTCATCTTCTTCCCCCTGGCGTGTAGCGGGGCCATCCACGCGCCTGCCCTGGCGCGCCTCAGCCGATCGCGCGAGCTCGCGCCCTGGTCCGTCGGGGGCCGTTACGACCGCCCGATTGCGCGACGTCTCGCCGAGGAGCGCGGCGTGCCGCGCGAGCTGTTCGGCAAACGGAAGGTCGGGGGCGGCCCGACGATCGGGACGCTGGGGCTCAGCCCCGCGAGCGAGGCGGACTTTCGCGAGTTCTTTCACGACGTCATGCGGGGCGCGGGGGCCAGCCGGCTTCGGATCCTGCGGGCGCGCTTCCGGCAGTGGCGCCGGCGTCCTCTGCAGAGCGGGCTATCTCGCGCGCGCGCGCCCTCGTGGCGTCAGCGCGGCGGACCACTCCGGCGGAGTTGATGATCTCCTACACATTTCACTGGAGCGTGTGCAGGCTCCAGGAGCGATACTCGGCGATCCTCAGCTCATGGGGCGAGACGAAGCGGTCAACATTGGCCGACGCCAGATTACGTGGGGAGGAGTTTCGGCGCCCTCTCCGGGATACCGCGGCGCGCCCGGGGGGTCCGAACTGGCTGACGAGGCGCTCTCGGACGCGCAGCGGCGCGTGGCACATCCTCTGCAGGGTTGATCAAACACACTCCGGGCTCGGGTAACCCGGTCCGGTGCAACGAAAGGAGCAGCTATGTCGGTGATCGAGCAGGTGAAGAACGAAATGTGGCAGGACGACAGCAAGGAAGGCGAGCTGACGAAGCAGATCGAGGAGTACACCGCGAGCATACCGTCGAGCACGTATTTGGCCGTGGCGCTCGTGGCGATGGGCGTGAGCCTCATGGCGCAGCTCACCGGTCGCGGCAAGTGGGGTAACTTCGTCGCTCAGTGGGTGCCCACGTGGCTCCTGTTCGGGCTGTACAACAAGATCGTGAAGACGCAGGGGCACGAACGAGGCTAGTCGATCCCGCCATTCGAGCGAAAAGCTCGGCAAGAGCGGGCCGGCGGTGGAAGCGGCCGCCGGCCCGCGGCGGCAGACCCGGTGTCTTAACTCCCGGGCTGCTCTAACGCGCGGTCGCGGGCCGCGAGGATTCGGTTGCGCCGTTATGGTCGCTTGCGCTCTTTCCGTTGGCGGACGTCCCACCGTTTCGAAGCGCTCGGTTCGCGACGGCCAGCAGGTCCGGCTCCGCGTTCGTGGCCCGGAGGCGCTCGTACAGGGCCTGCGCGGCCGCAGCATCTCCGCGGGCCACCTCACATTGCACCGCTCCCACGAGCGCACGACGCTCGGCAGGCGTTCCCTTGGTCAAGGACGCCGCCGCCAAATACAGGTTGACGCAGCCCGCGTATTCTCCCGTGCCGTAAAAGGTCTCGGCGATACGGAACGCCGCCTCCTCGCTCGTCGCGCTGTCGAGGCTCCGAGCGAGGTCCTGGTCCTGGGGGAGCAGCTTGCGGTACGCGGAGATCGCCTCCGGGATATCGCCGAGCGCGATCAAGGACTGGCCAGCCCCTTGGAGAGAGGGGCGTGACCATTTCGAGCTCGGGACCAGGTAGGCGGCCGACAAGTACCATTCGAGCGCGGCCGCATGCTGCCGCTCCGCGCTCAAGCTTCGCGCGATGCGGTATGCGGCCTCCGCGGTGATCTCGCCCTCGCCCTGACGAACCACGCGCGCTAGTACCTCGCGGGCTCGCGCGCGCTCCCCGAACTCCTCGAGCAGCCCGGCATGCGCGAGCAGGCTCTGCGGCGATCGCTCCAGACGCGGATAGTCCCCCAGTAGCCGGTCGTACGAGGCCAGAGCGTCTCGACGCCGGCCGCCGGCTTCATCGATTTGGGCGAGCAAGAGCAACGCGCGCGGGGCTGCGTCGTCGTAGGAGTTCGCGGCCAGCTCGCACTGGGCTCGCGCCTGCTCGACGGCGCCCGTTCGGAACAGTGCCTCGGCGAACTCCACCCGCGCCGTTCCGCTGGGGGGCGTATTGGGCGAGCGCGCAATGAGGAGCGCGAAGAGCTTTTCGTAAACCCGGCGCGCGAGGGGCCACTGCCCATTGGCGGCGGCCGCCTCGGCGACCCGGCTCAGAAGCGCGGGGGCGGGGGGATAGGAGGGATAACCGTCGGCCAGGTCGCCGGTCATCCGGGCGACGACAGTATCGGACCACCCGCGCCTCGTCGCGCCAAGCAACACGAAGCCGTGGATCAGATAGGGTGCGTCTTTCGCGGGTTGCCCGCTCGCGACCTGCCCGTTGCGCACGCGGGCGACGAAGGGCTCGATGGGGTCGGCCGGCTGGCCTCCGCCGCTGCCGCCGTCGACGCTCGGAGAGGTTCCTCGCACGCGCCCCTCGAGGTCGGCCTGCGCCTCGTGATGTGTGAGCGCGTCGATCACCATGGCGCGGGTGTCGAGGACCTGGGGTTCGTTGAACCGGACCAGCTCGTCGAGCTGGCGCGTCGCCGCATCTTCGCGGCCCGCGCGAAGTGCCAGGAGAGCGCGACTCACTCTCGCCGCTCCCGCGAAGGGGCTCGATGGATAGCGTGCGATGGTTCTCTCGAACAGCGTGTCCGCGGTGGCCGTGTAGCCCAACTCATATCCAACCTCGCCGGCGAGGTCGGTAGCGAAGGGAGCACGAGTATCACTGGCAAAGGTGTCGGCGAACCGTGTCCACACGCGGACGGCCTCGGGGCGGTTGCCTTGCCGGAGCTCGGCCCAGCCCAACCCGAACGCTGCGCTGGGCACTTCCGGTGCGGTCTTGTGCGAGGTGAGGATCTGCCGGTAGTAGCCGGCGGCAGCATCGTACGAACGCAGCTCGTAGGCGGCGTCGCCCGCGGCTAGCAGCGCGGCCGATCGCGCATACGGAGGCACAGCGAGGCGCAACAGCAACTCGGCGTTATGCCGAGCCCTGTAGAAGTTGCCCGTCCGCAGGTCAGCCTGGGCCTGATCAAGGAGGGATTGCCATGCCATGACTGCGCCGGCACTGCCGCCTCCGCTTACCCCACTCCCCCCGCCGGCTCCACTAGCTCCGCCGGAACCACCGGCCGCGCCAGCAGCGCCGCCCGCAGCGCCACCGCCACCCGCAGCGCCACCGCCGCCCGCAGCGCCACCGCCGCCCGCAGCGCCACCGCCGCCCGCAGCGCCGCCCCCGCCTGCAGCGCCGCCCCCGCCTGCAGCGCCGCCCCCGCCTGCAGCGCCGCCCCCGCCGCCGCCCGCTGCGCCACCGCCCGAGCCACCGGCGCCACCGCCCGAGCCACCGGCGCCACCGCCCGAGCCACCGGCGCCACCGCCCGAGCCACCGGCGCCGCCGCCCGAGCCACCGGCGCCACCGCCCGAGCCACCGGCGCCACCGCCCGAGCCACCGGCCCCGCCGCCCGAGCCACCGGCCCCGCCGCCGCCATCACCGGCACCGCCACCACCACCCGCGCCGCCGCCGGCGCCACCCGCGCCACCGCCGGCCCCACCCGCACCGCCGCCGGCGCCACCCGCTCCACCTCCGGCGCCACCTCCGCCGCCGCCCGCACCACCGCCTCCACCACCACCGCCCTTGGCAATGAGGATCGTTCCATTGGGCAAGGTGGTTCCCTTCGACGACTGAATTACCGTGGAGTCCTTCTTTGACTCAGTAGTAAGGGCGAGTGCGGCCATCGCCGCGAGAGGAACGGATGCCCCGAATGCGAGGATAACCGCGAGGATAAGTGGGAGGAGGACTCGGTCGGTGCGGGGCATTGGCGGAGGAGTGCTGCAATCGTTGTGCCTCGGACGTCTGGCGAACCGCCTGCCTCATAGGTGGCTCGAACGCGCGTGCTGAGCGAAAGCGACTGATGCTGGTCGTCTAGCTGAGGCCCCAGTCAGATCCAGACATCATTCGAAGCGGTCCGTTGCCCGTCCTCGTGCTCGGTATTGAGAACACCGCGAGGCTCGATGAGCAGCAGCTTCACCTCGGACTCCGCATAGGGTTTGTGCTCCACGCGCTTCGGGACACGAACATGTCTCCCTCCGAAACGTGGACGGCGCCATCCCGAACCTGCAGCTTCACGATCTTGAGCTGGCAGTCGTTCATCTCGGCGACCACCTTGGGCTGCCAGTGCTCGGTGAACAGGCCGAATTTCTGTCGGAGATTGATCGCCTTGTATTCCACGCGAACGCCTCCTAATCATTCGATCAGCTGATCCGCCCGCATCAAGAGCGACTGGGGCAGCCCCAGGCCGAGGCCCTTCGCGGTCTTGAGGTTGATGATGAGCTCGAACTTCGTCGGCTGCTCCACGGGGAGGTCTCCAGCTTTCGCGCCTTTGAGAATTCTGTCGACAAAGACCGCACCGTGCCGGTACATCTCGGGCAAGTTCACGCCATACGCCATCAGACCGCCCGCCCCGGCCAGCTCCCTGACTCCGTACATGGTGGGAATCCGGTGCGCGGCCGCGAGGTCGAGGATCCGTCCCCGGTGAGCGAGGAACATTCCGTCGGGAGGGACGGAGAGTGCATGGACGCGCTCCCGGGTCATGGTCGAGAAGGCACCCTCGAGCTGTTGGGGATCCTGGACCGCCATGGGATAAAGCTGGATCTTGAGGCGCTGCGCGGCGGCTTCGATCACCTTCAAGCTCGGTCCGTGTATCGGATTGGCGGGATTCCAGAGGACCGCAATCCGGCTGGCTTCGGGTACCGCCTCCTTGAGGATTTCGAGTCGCTTCGCGTTCAACTCGACCCCGGCAAGGTGGGTCCACCCCGTGATGTTGCCTCCAGGGCGCGCCAAGCGCGCGACAAGTCCACTGCCGACGGGGTCGGCGACAAATCCAATGACGATCGGGATCGTCGTGGTGGCGTGCTTGGCGGCCAAGGCCGATGGCGTTGTCGACGCGAAGATGATATCCACCTTGACGCGCACCAGATCAGCGGCGAGCTCGGAGAGAAGCTCTTGTCGGCCGTTGGCGTATCGGACCTCCACCACCAGGTTCTGGCCCTCGATCCACCCGCGCTCGCGAAGGCCGCGGCGAAACGCCTCCAGGTGCGGCGTACCAGGGGCCGCCGACCCGAACTCCAGATAGCCAACACGGGCGATCTTCGAACCGGGCTGAGCCTCGGAGTCGGGCCCCGCATTGAATACGGCGACGACGAGGAACGAGAGGGTCGCCAGCGTCCTGCGAATTGTCCGAAAGAAGGCCAACGACGATGTCGTCAGAGCTCGCCTCCTCGTCTCGTGGCTACGCCGGCATCCGCGAGGTCGTGGCGACTATAGCGCGCTCGATCGCGGGCCAGCAAGGCGCTGCCCTCGCAGCCGCCTGGCCTCCTGCATGAGGACCTGGACCGCGTTCGTCGACGTCCAGTAGAGGACCATGCCGGCGGGGAATGTGTAGAAGAGGAGGAAGAACGCCAGCGTCATGCCCATGAGCGTACGGCGCTGGCGGCGTGCGAGGCCCGGCGTGAGGACGGGCGATTGGAACCGCAGCAGCGCCGCCAGTGAGACCGTGCTCATCAGAAAGGGCAACAGGTTCAGGTAACAACCGAAGAAGGGCACGCAGAACGGCAGCGAGATCAGATGGTCCGGCTGCGAGAGATCCGCGATCCACAGGAAGGGTGCCTGGTAGAGATTGAAGTCCTCCGCCAGCATGTCGAAGACGGCCACGAACACCGGCAGCTGGATGGCCACGCCGAGGAGGCTCTTCAGCGTGTACAGCGGGTGCACGCCTTCGGCGCGATAGAACGCCCAGATCTCCCGTGTGCGCTCCTCGCCCCGATGCGCGGCGCGGATGGCCTCGATGCCGGGCTGAAGCCGTGCCTGGGTCGCGTTGACCTGCTCTTGCAGCCGCTCGGCGAGCGTCGTCAGAGGCAGAAGCAGGAGCTTGACCGAGAGAGCGAGAGCCATGATGGCGAGCCCCGGATTGGAAAGGATTGCGCCCAGGCCGCGAAGAAGATGGAGGAGCCCGAAGCTCAACGCGCGTAGGGGGGACCAGAGTCCCGAGAAGAGCAATGTCCCGAGGGCCGGGTCGGTCCGGGCCAGGGCCCGGCTTTCGATTGGCCCGGAATAGAGTGTGTAGCTCCACGAGGGCCCCGCGGACCTGAGCGCGATCCCCAGGCCCGGGTGAGGCTCGCGGAGGCTCGCGCCGTCCGGTCGAACGAGCAGGGCCCAGAATCGACTGCGCGCTCCCGCCCATTCACCGGCGGCGGGCGGGGGAGCGCTTCCGGGAGCCTCCTCGAGAGGGCGGGCGGCTCCGCCCGCGATCCGCACCCGGCCCACGCGCTCGAGCATCGCGGCGAAGCCGGCGGTTGGCGCCGCGGTCAGGCTGCGGCCCGCGTCCAGCTCCAGCGTCAGATGCCGGCCGGCGGCGACGGTGGCCGCGTTCGGTCCGAGCAACCGGACGGTCAGCACGATGTCGTAGCCGTCCTTCGACACGTCGAAGGCCTTCGCGATGTGCACACCGTCGACCGGCAGGTCGGCCTGAAAGGTCACCGTCCGGCGGTGCGGAGTTTCCGAGAGCTCGGCGGTGAAGCGCAGACGCTCCAGATCGAGCGATGAGGCGTCAGTGCCGAGCCGCAGCCGAATGGGGAGTGGCTCGCGCGGGTCGGCGAAGCGGAGCGTCGTGCCGCGGCCCCGATCGGCGTGCGCGCAGGAGGGATGGCAGGTCCGCCAGGCCACGAGCGCCGCGCCCTCCAGGGAAAATGCGAGGTCCAGGCGTTCGGTCGACACATGCACGGTAGGGTCGGTCAACTCGGCGGCGGAGGTGTCCGGTGGCGCGAGGCCCGCGAGCGGCAGCAGTGCCAGCAGCGCGCGCGCCCCTAGCGGTAGAACCGGCTCATCTCCCGCAAGGCGGCCCGCATCGCGTCCGGGGAGACGGTCGAGGCAGGGATGAGGTGATACTGCAGATCGCGAACTTCGAAGCCCGCCGCGTACGCGATGATCACGCGCCCGGGCTCGACAAGGGCCTTGTCCGTCCGGCTGGCGGTCACGAGCCACTGCCACTCCGCGTCCGAGAAGAGGCTCTGCCCGCTGGCGTAGTCGGACGGCGGGTTGGTGCAGCCGAAGAGCTGGGTGAGCAACGTCGGGGCGAGGTCGTTGTGAGAGGTTCGCCGGGCCACTCGCATCGCGCGATGACCGGGCCAGCGCAGGAGGAGCGGCGTGCGTAGCTGGTAGTCGGTGAAGGCGGTCCCGTGCCCTTTGAAGCCGAGCCCGGTCTCGTCGAACTCGATGCCGTGGTCGGACGTCACGATGATCACGGTCTTGTCGAGGAGCCCTCGGCGCGCCAGATCGTCCAGCACCTCACCGACGAGGGAATCGACGTAGTGCACCGCGGTCAGGTATCGGCCATGGCGCCGGCGGAGCTGGACGGTTCCGCCCGGCGCCTCCGCCGCCACCGGAGGATAGCCATCGGGCGGATCGATGGCGATGGCGGCGTTGTAGTAGAGGAAGCCGAAGAATGGACGCGCCACGTCCCGGCGTTGCAACCACTCGTACCATTCACCGGTCAAGACTCGATCGCGCCCCGCGGACCCGACGGACTCGCCTCCGGCCGACGGCGTCTCCCGACGGAGATTGGGCAACTGGGCGAAGGCGGTCCGGTCCAGTCCCACGACGTGGCGGTCGACGGGGGCGCTCGAGAACAATCCGATCTGATACTCGTACCGACGGAACAGGTCCATCAGGACCGGGGGGCGCGCCAACGCGTAGAACGCGTCGAAGTACGTCGGCGGGATCCCGTAGAAGAGCGAGAACATGCCCGTCAGCGATGCGTTGCCCCCGCTGTAGTGCGAGTCGAACCGGATGGCGGTCGACGCGAAGTCGGAGAGCCGAGGCGCGGCCGCCGGATTCAGCGCGTCCGCGCGCATGCCATCGATCACGACGAGCAGGACATTGAGGGGAGCCCGGGCGTCGCACTGCAACGGGGCAACCGGGTAGTTCAACGCCCGATCGGAGACGCCGGTCAGGGCGGAGACGAAGGCCCCCTCGCGTGCGCCGCTCCGATCCACCAGATGGAGCTTCACGAGAAGGCGGGACTTGATCGGGACATAGAGGGGGAGAAAGCGATCGAACGCCGTGACGGGCACGTAGTAGTGGGGGCGAGCCGCCGCGTGGACCAGCTGACTGCTCACGAGGCAGAGCCCGAGGGCGAGCGGAAGCACCCAGCCCGCGCGTGACGTGGGGGCGAGCGCCGTGCGCCGCCATACCCAGACCGCAAGCATGGCCTCGACGGCGAGGGCCAGGAGAAAGTAGAGCGCCAGAAACCCCCAGGTGGTGGGCTGCAAGATGCTGAACGTGAGGACGTTGAGATGATAGCGCTGCTCGGCGAAGACCAGCGTGTCGAGCACGAGGAAGGCGACCAGCGCGCTGACGATGACGACGCTCAACGAGAGCACGAGGCGAGGCGAAGGCAGGAGCAGCATGACGGGCACCAGCAGGAGCAGCGGCCCGTAGGCCAAGGCCGCCATATGGCCCACGTACGCCACCACCGCATACGTCCAAGCGACCGCGGGCGATATGGGCGCGGCATAGAGCCAGAGGTACTGCAGGCCGATGATGGCCAGGACCGCCGCATTGACCAGGGCGAACCGGTTGGCCCAGCGGAGCAGCCGTCGGCGCATGCTCACCGTGCGGCGGCCCGCTCGTCGGCGATGCGCGCGATCTCGCGAGCCCCGACCTCGACGCTGCATCCGAAATTGAACACCCACGTGGCTCGCAGCGTCGCCATGCGGTCCCGAAAGGCGCCCGCGCCGCGAATCAGATCGGCCACGTAGGCCGGGGCCTCGGCCAGCCGATTCAACGGGAGCACCGTGCCGAGCTCGCGGCGGATCCGCATTTCCATCGGCTCCAGACCCAGCTCTGCGTACTTGGGATTGCGCACGCGGGGAGGGACATCGACGAACAAGACCGGCTTGCCGAGCCCGAGGCCGTACTCGATCGCCATCGCCGACCAGTCGCAGATCAGGACGTCGGAGTCCAGCAACGAGTCCATCTCGCCCATCCGGTCCACATGCCGGAAGCGCGGGTTCCCTCCGAATCGGGCATTCAGCCGCTGGATCACGTGCGGCGCGAGCCGGGCGGTCTGATAGTGCGGGCGGAGGATCACGCGCAGGCCGGCGCTCAGCAGCGCGTCGATCAATGGCTCCCCGCAGACATGCAGGATCGACTGCTCGCCCCAGGTAGGCGCGAGCAGCACGGTGGTCGGCGGGGATGGAGGGCGTGCCCCCGCCGCGGCCTCGACGAGCCGCTCGAGGCGCGTGTACCCGTGGGCGAAGAGATGCTTCGGCGGCAGGCGCTTCAGCTCCTCGCGCCGGCGTATCTCCGCCTCGTGGTGAGGGCCCACGCAGAAGAGGCTGTCGTAGTGATCGTACGAGTTCTCATGATCCACCATGTGCGTGCTGCCCATGCTGTGGAACACGTAGACATAGTGCACGGGGTGCCGGGATCGCTTGAGGTGGAAATTGTGGAGATCCAGCATGGTCAGGACGAGCACGTCGGTCTCGAGCATCTGGAAGAACCACGTCAGCACGGCGCCCGAGCCGATGCGGAACGCGTGGAGCCCGGGACGCGAGGCGGACGGGAGGGCCACGGTCTTCTCGGAGGTGACGTGGCACACGGTGCGGGACAGCCGCTCCACCAGGAAGTCGATGAGCGGCTGCAGATGGTGCCAGTCCTGATGGCTCTCCGAGTAGAAGATGATCCGGCGCGCGGCCGGTGGAAGCTTCTGCAACCGTCGGTAACTGCTCCAGTCCCGCCAGATCCCGAGCGTCACCGCGGTGGAGGCGTTACTCGTGGGCGGGGGAGCCGCCTTCTCCTCCCGGCCGTGCCCCCCGCCTCGGGCGCCTGAACCGGCCGGTGACCCGGTACCAGAACATCTTCACGGCGAGCCCGACCGCAGCGGCGATGCCGATCAGTGCGGAGACGAGCATGCTGCCGGTTCCGGGATCGAGGTACGCCTGAGCCGGCGAGGCCATCGCCAGCCCGATCACGACGACGAGACCGAGACGAAGCATCCACCGGACGGTCATGGGTCGATTCTCCTCGCTCCGACTCTAGCAGATTCGGGCCCCCGGTCCGTCAGGATGCGGGCCCGCGAGTGCCGACGAGCACGGGCTGAAAGAAGCGGTCGTCCAGGCGGTGCACCCGCTCGAAGCCGACCGCGCGCATCAGCTCGGCGACCTCGGCGACGGGGATCGCATGATAGCGACTCCGGACGATCGTAGGGGCGTCTTTCGAATCCCGGGGGACGATCTCCAGCGCGAAATCGTAGTGCCGTCCCTGCCAGGTCCAGACCTGGCGAACCCGGTAGCGCCGCCCCGCCCACACCCGCTCGCCGTACGGCTGCGCGTCGACCGTCCCCGCCGGCGGCGGGGGTCCGTAGTCCCGCATGGAGATCACGCAGCCGCCACCCGGCCGCGCACAGCGCAGGCATTCGGCGAGGGCGGTCCGGATCTCGCCCTCCGTCTCGAGGTGGGGCAGGGCGTTGTCGCACACGAGGACGACATCGACGCTCTGCGCCCGGACGGGCACGGCGCGGAAGTCGGCCACCACACAGGGAAGCGCCAGCCCCCGGCGCGCCGCCTCCCGCATGGCACGGGCCACCGCCCCGGGCGAAAGGTCCGCGCCCACGACGCGGAATCCGAGGCCCAGGAGCCCGAGCGCCTGGGTGCCGATGCCGACCGCGGCGTCGAGCACCGTGCGGGCGTCCGCGCCCCACTGCTCCTGGATGACCGACGCCAGGCGGCTCCCCTGGCGCCCGACGCTGGCGTCCCAGTTCTCGTAGATGAGGTGATACAGCGGCGCCAGATTGTCGTAGAAGGCTTGGACCGACATCGCTGGTAGGATAGCGCCGAAATGAACCCGCTCGAGATGGAGGAGCTGCAGGAGTGGCCCTGGTGGGCCGACCCGAGCTTTATCGTCGCCGTCGTGATCATCGCCCTGGCGGCGTGGTGGGTGTGGTCCGGGCGCGCCCCCCACTAGCGCGCGGCCGGCCGCGCCATGTCGTTCTACCGCCGACACATCCTCCCGCTCCTCACCCACCTCGCCATGAGCGACCGCGTCATCGCTGCCGAGCGGGCGCGCTGGATTCCCTTGGCGGCGGGCGTTGTGCTGGAGATCGGCGTCGGCTCGGGGCTGAACGTGCCGTTCTATGGCCCGGGCGTCGGCAGGCTGTACGCCCTCGAGCCTTCCGACCCGCTCCGACGCATGGCCGGACCGCGCGCATCGCGGGCGAGGTTTCCCGTGGAGTTTCTCGCCGCCTCCGCCGAGGCCATCCCGCTGCCGGCTGACTCGGTGGAGTGGGTCGTCACGACGTGGACCCTCTGCTCCATCGGGCAGCCGAGCCTTGCGCTGCGGGAGCTCCAGCGGGTGCTCCGCCCCGAGGGGCGCGTGCTTTTCGTGGAGCACGGGCGCGCGCCCGATCCCGGGGTGCTCAAGTGGCAGGATCGGCTGACGCCGATCTGGCGGCGCTGCGCGGGCGGCTGCCACCTGAATCGGCCGATCGATCGACTGCTCGAGGCGGGCGGCTTCGCGTTCGAGCGGCTGGAGCGCGGGTATATCCGCGGGCCACGCTTCGGCGCGTACCTCTATCGAGGCATCGCCCGAAAAGCCGCCTGACGGAGGCCGTTAGCGCGTGGGCGCGCCGTCGCCGCTGGCGCGCGCGGCCCGATCGGCAGCGAGCGTCTTCAGCGAGTCCTGCTCGAGCATCAGCACGTGCTTGGCGATGACCCGATAGGTCCACTGACCGGGCGCCGTCTCGGTGTTGAACTGCTCGTCGGTGAGGCCGACGAGGGAGCCGATGAAGCGCGCCCGCTCCTCCAGCCACTCCGCGATCAGCCGCTGCATGGGGGAGGCCGTGATTCGCGATTCGTAGCGGCCCTCGAGCACCTGGCCCGTGTGGATCTTCTCGTGGTCGATGTCGTTGGTGATCAGCGTCCAGAGGTCCTTGCCCTGGGCGCAGCCGTGGGACGAGGGCAGGGGCAGCTCGCGGTCCGACGCCTCGAGGAGCGCCTCCATCGTGGCCATGGTCTGCTGGAGCAATTCACGTACGGCCTCGCGCGGCGTCGCCGCCATGGCGTCCTCCTGGGGGGTTGCGTAGGGGGTCGTCCCGTCTACTGTAGCGCGTTCGCGCAGAAGCGGCTGAGCCAGCAGGCGGTGAAAGCCCAGCACGTCATGACCCGTGAACCCCGCGACGCCGAGCGCCATCGCGTCGTGTCCCTTCCTCGGCTGCGCACGATACGTCCCGAAGAGACGGTCCCACCAGGACAGGGTGAAGCCGAAGTTGCAGTCTCTCTCTGCCCGGTCGATCGAGTGGTGCACGCGGTGCATGTCCGGCGTGACGATGATCGTCCGGAGAGCACGGTCCGCCCGCGCGGGCACCCGCACGTTCGCATGGCTGAAGAGGGACCCAGCATTCAGGAGGATCTCGAACACGACCACCCCGGCGACAGGCGCGCCCAAAAGCCCGACGACCCCGACCCTGATCGCTGCAGACAGCAGGATCTCGACGGGATGAAACCGGACGCCGGTCGTCACGTCGACCTCGGGGTCGGTGTGGTGAACCCGATGCAATCGCCAGAGCGCGGGGAGAGCGTGGAACAGCACGTGCTGGAGATAGATCGCGAGATCGAGCAGCGCGACGGAGGCCGCGATGGCCACCCAGTCGGGCAGGGGGCCGATCGCCTGCAGCAGACCCCAGCCTCGTGCCTCGGCCAGCCCCGCCATCGCCACCGCGCTCAGGAAGGGAATGGCCCGCACCAGCGCAGTGTCCAGGATCACGAGCCCGACATTTCCTGCCCAGCGCGGCCGGCGCCGTATAGCGCGGCGCCGCCGGGGCGCGGCCGCCTCTGCGGCGGTGAGGAGCGCCAGGCAGATCACGAACGCGCCGAGCCTCAGCACCGGTTCGGGGAATGCGAGCTCCATGGGCCCGACCCTAGCGCCGCGTCTTGCATAACCGCCAATCCGATGTTCTTATCCGACCGATAAGTCGAAGCTTATGCCCCCCACCATGCGGCAGCTGGAGATCTTCCTCGCCGTGGCCCGCGCCGGCAGCTTTCGGCGAGCGGCCGAGCGCGTCCACCTGAGCCAGCCGGCGCTGTCCCAGCACGTGGGTGAGCTCGAGCGCGGGCTCGGCACGCGCCTCTTCGAGCGGCGCGGGCGGGCCGTCACGTTGACCGAGGCCGGGCGCATCCTGGAGGACCACGCCCTCCGCGTGCGGGCGACGCTCGACAGCGCGCAGCAGGCCATCGCCGATCTCGCCGGGGGTGCGCGAGGCTCGATCGTCGTCGGCGCGAGCACGACGCCGGGCCTCTATCTGCTGCCGGTGCTGATGGGCGCGTTCGAGCGCGAACAGCCGGGGATCTCGGTCGACCTCCGCATCGCCAACTCCCGCACGATCGAGGAGCAGGTGCGGGCCAACGAGCTGGATCTCGGCGTGGTGGGAGGACATGGGCTCGGCCCGGGCGAGGAGTGCCTGGCCGCCGGGATACTCGACGAGCTGGTGCTGATCGTGGCGCCGAGCCATGCGTGGGTGCGCCGTGCGCGACGGGAGCCGTCCGACCTCGGGCAAGAGCGATTGCTGATACGCGAGGAGGGATCGGCGAGCCGGCAGGTGACGGAGCGCGCGCTGCAGCGGGCGGGCGTGAAGGTCGGCCGGATGCTGGTCCTCGGCCACACCGAAGCGATCAAACAGGCGGTGATGGCGGGGCTCGGCGTCGCGTTCGTGTCGATCTACGCCGCCCGGGGAGAGCTCGAGACCGGCCGGCTCCAGCGCGCGCGCCTTCGGGGCCTTCGGATCCAGCGACACTTCCACGTCATCCACAATGAAGCGCGAACGCTCACCGTCCGCGCCACGGCGTTCATCGCAGCGCTGCAGCGCTTCGGTCAACCTGCGATTCCCCGGCCGGCGCGCCCCCACCTCCGCTGAGCGGCTCGTCGAAGGCGTTATCGCGACCGAGCCTCAGCCTCGCGCGATGTTCTCCATGGCGCGCACGTCCACGGGGGACAGCTCGAAGTCGTAGGCGCCCAGGTCCTCGCGCATGTGGTCGGGATCGGTGGTGCCGGTGAGGGGCTGCATACCGACCCGGAGTGCGAAGTTGAACACCACTTGTGCCGGCGTGCGCCCCACCCGTCGCACCAGGCTCGCGAAGGTCGGGGTGCGGAGCGCGTCCAGGTTTGCGGTGAGGAGGGAGAAGCCCTGGTAGATGATGCCGCGCTCGCGGCAGAATGCCCGGATCTCACGGTCCCAGCCGGCGACGGCGAAGCAGCGATTCTGGACGAAGGCAGGCGGGGTCGTGGCGCGGGCGCAAAGCAGCTCGAGCTGATCGAGGGCGACATTGCTGACGCCGATCAGCCGCGTTTTGCCCGCGGCATGCAGCCCTTCCATGGCGCCCCATATCGCCAGGTCGGACGGCGCGAGCCCGACGCGGCGCGACGGCCCGTGGAGCACGTAGGAATCGAGGGTGTCGACGTGCAGATGCTCGAGGGACCGGGCGAACGACTGGCGCACCTGGGTAGCATCGTCGGCGTCGGGATCGTAGGGCAGGCGATGGTCTTGCCCGCCCCGCGACGTGAACTTCGTCTGGATGAAGAGCTCGGCGCGCGTGACCACTCCCGCGGCGATCGCCCCCGCGATCCCCGCGCCCACTCCCGCTTCGTGGTAGTGGCGCCGCTGATTCGCGGTGTCGATGCCGCGGAAGCCGGCTTCGAGCGCCAGACGCGTCAGCCGCTCGGTGGCGTCTTCCTTCCAGGCGGTGCCGTAGACGAAGCTTGGCACGCGGACGCCTCTGACCTCGAGCTGACGAGAGACCACGCTCGCATCATATCAAGCGCCAGGAGGCCGCGACCTCCTGGCGCCGACTTGTGTCGTGTCGCCTAGTCCTTCTTCTGCTCGCGTGCGCCCTGGCGGGCGTCCTGCTTGCTGTTCCGCTTGTCCTGCCGGCATTCGGCGCGCGACTTCTCGTCGCCCTTCTTGCACTCCACCTTCTCCTTGCGCGCATCCTCACGTCCGGTTTGCCGCATATCACGGGCGCCCTGCCGATCGTCCCGACGGTCCTGGCGATTCTCCGCTCCCGGCGTCTGGGCGTAGGCGGCCGGCGAGACCGTGAGCGGTGCGGCGACGGCCAGGACCAACGCCGACATCGAAACACACAGAGCCCTCTTGCAGTTCATCGCGCCCCCCTTGTCGTGGACCTTCATGTCGTTCGTCGCAGCCCGTAGTCCATCGAGTGTGTAATCCGGCCCGCCGGCGGTGCAATGGGACATTGGTCCTACCTCACCGCCATTCCATCTTGCCCGTTCGCTCGACGATACGCCATCAGAGCTTGCGGGGCGCAAGTGCTCGAAAAGCGAGTCGAGCCCGCTTCACCGCTCCACCGGGCCGCCACATCAGCTTGCAGACGTCGCCCCCAAGCCCGCGCAACTCGGCACGAGCCGGCGGGCATGCCCGTTGCACTCCGAGCGTCTCGTACGCGGCACCAGTTGTCGTGAACCAGCAGTCGACATGAAGGGGAGGATGGCCATGCGCCGAATCACTGTCGCGGTTCTCGCTCTTGCGCTCACCGTCGCGGTTCCGATGCTCGGGCTCACCTCGGACCACGAGCACACCATCGCCGTGCCCGACAGTCTGAAGTGGGTCGAACCTCCGGTGCTGCCGGGCGCCCGCCTCGCCGTCGTGCAAGGCGATCCCGGCAAGGAAGGTCCCTTCGTCTACCGGCTGAAGATGCCCGCCGGCTACAAGGTCCCGCCGCACTTCCACAAGGCCAGCGAGAACGTGACGGTGCTCGCCGGGACGTTCTCGGTCGGGATGGGAAAGGAATTCGATTCGAAGAAGGGACAGGAGCTGCCGATCGGCGGCTTCTTCTCGGTCCCGCCGCAGCATCCGCACTATGCCTGGGCCGGCGCTCAGGAGACCGTGGTGCAGGTGCATGGCGTGGGGCCGACCGACCTCACGTTCGTGAATCCGACCGACGATCCGCGGAAGAAGTAGTCCCGCGGGGGCCTTGGCCCCCATGCGCCGTCTCCCTCCGGCGCGTGGGGCCGGGCCCTGCTGGATTTGCTACCATCCGGATGGCGATGACGGAACGGTCCGCCAGAGGGAGCGTGTCAACGATGGCAATCCAGCACGAGGTGACGGAGCGGGTGGTATGGCCGCGCGGGCGGCGGACGGTACACGCGCGGCCCATCGCGCCGCGCCTTCCGAGCCTGGCGGGTCGGACGATCGGACAGCTCTGGGATGATCTCTTCCGCGGCGACGAGATCTTCCCCATCCTCGAGCGGGAGATCGCGCGCCGGTGGCCCGGCGTGACATTCGTCCCCTATTCCGTCTTTGGCTCGACGCATGGGTCGGACGAGCGCCGCGTGCTCGCCGAGCTCCCTGGCCGCCTTCGCGCGCTCAAGGTCGACGCCATCATCTCGGGGATGGCCTGCTGAGGGAGCTGCACGCCCGCCGTGCTGCGGGCGAGCGCGGTCGCCGAGAACGCCGGCGTCCCCACCGTGTCGCTGACGTGCGAGGGGTTCGCCACCCAGGCGGCGACGACGTCGACCGGCCTGGGGTTGCCCGCCTTGCCCGTCGCCATCGTCCCCGGCCACGTCGACGTGCAGACGGCGGCGGAGCTGGAGGACAACGTCGTCGCGGTGACCGTCGACGGCGTCGTGCGCGGCCTGACGCGGGCGCCGGACGAGGTGGGGGAAAAGGAAGAGCCCGGGCTTGACGACGTCGTGTTCGAGGGCACCTTCGACGAGATCAACCGGTACTTCTACGACCAGGGCTGGAGCGACGGGCTCCCCATCGTGCCTCCCACGGAAGCGCGGGTCGCCGAATTCCTGCGTCAGACGCGCCGCTCCCCGCAGGAAGAGCTCGGCGTGCTGCTCCCCGACCGCCGCAGCGCGACCGTGCGGAGCGTCGCGGTCAATGGTGTGATGGCGGGCTGCCGGCCGGAGTACATGCCGGTGCTGATCGCCCTCGTCGAGGCCATGGCCGATCCCGGCTACGGCGTGGAGCATAGCGGGAACACGCCGGGCTCGGACACGCTCATCGTCGTCAACGGCCCCATCGTCAAGGCGCTGGGGTTCAACTACGAGCAGGGCGCCCTCCGCGACGGCTTCCAGGCCAATACCGCCATCGGCCGCTTCTGGCGGCTCTATCTCCGAAACGTCGCCGGATTCCTGCCTCACAAGACCGACAAGGCGACCTTCGGCAACACGTGGCGCGTGGTGCTGGCGGAGAACGAGGACGTGATCCGCCGCATCGGATGGACGACCCTCGCCGAAGACGCCGGGGCGCCGCGAGGACGGAGCGCGGTGACGATCTCCCGCTACACGGGCGGGGGCGTGCTGGCGTGCGTGTTCGGGAGCCGGCCCGAGCAGATGATTCCGTATCTGGCCGACGGGCTGGTGCGCCACGTGGGCTGGGAAGTGATCTTCACCGTGGGGATGGCGGTAGGCGCGCAGAAGCCGCTCCTCATCCTTTCGCCGATCCTCGCGGAGACGTTGGCGCGGGCCGGGCTCGCCAAGTCCGACGTCCAGGAGCTGCTGTGGCGGCAGGCGCGCATCCCCGCGCGGCAGTTCGAGCGGCTCATCGGGCCGTGGACGAATCTGGCCCCAGGCCATCCGAGCCTCGTCGACCTGGTGGCGCGTGGCCGCGCGGACGGGGTGTTCGCGGAGTCCGACGACCCAGGGCGCCTCGTGCCCATCGTGGCGCGGCCGGGGGACATCACGGTCGCGGTGAGCGGGGACCCTCTACGCACGAACGCCTACGTCTTCGGGCACAACGGGATCCTGGGCTACCCCACCACCAAGCTGGTGGACGATCCCGCCTAGCCTTCTCAACGATTGAACGCGGACGGCTCGTAGGCGCCGGCGCGCTCGTCGCGATCGGTCGGCGCGAGCTCCGTCGCGGGGTCGCCGGCCACGCGCGTGTGGCGCATCACGCGGGGCTCGCGGTAGTCGTACGGGCGCGCCCGATGCAGGACGCAGCGGTTGTCCCAGATGACGACGTCACCCGGCCGCCAGGCGTGGGCGTACGTGCGCGGGGGACGGCAGGCGAAGTCCACGAGATCGGTCAGGAGCCGCTCCGACTCAGCCTCCGGGAGGCCGGGGATGCCGTAGGCGTGGCGGCCGATGAAGAGCGCTGGCCGGCCGGTGACCGGGTGCACCTTCACGAGCGGGCGCAACGGCGCGCCCTTGACGTGAAAGCCATAGCCGGCGCCGGTCTCCACCACGTGGCCGATCTGGGCCTGGGAGTGATAGAGCGAGTGGTGCGCCGACAGCCCCGCGATGCGGCGGCGCGTCGCCTCGTCGAGCGCCTCGTAGGCCGCGCGCATGTCCGCCCACTCGGTCTCGCCGTCCGCCGACGGCACAACCTGCGCGGAGAGGCACGAGGCCTTGGCGGCGAGCGGCATGTAGGAGCTGTCGGTGTGCCAGCCCTCGTTGCCGCGCAGCGATTTGTAGCGATGCTCGGTGGCTTCCATGATGGCGCCGTCCGGCTTCACGTTGCTGATCGCCACCGCCTTCTGCTCGGGGTCCGCGGCGAGGAGCTCGATGTCGCCGAAGCGGCGGGCGAACGCCACTTGCTCCGCCTCCGTCAAATGCTGGCCGGGAAAGATCAAGACGGCATGCTCGAGAAAGGCTCGCTCCACCGCGGTCCACGTGGGCGCGTCTATGTGGGCGAGCGCAAGACCGGTGACCTCCGCGCCCAGGGTGGCCTTGGTCGGCGTGACGATTGGCGCCATGACGTCCTCCTGGGTCGGGAGCATGCGTCCGCCCCCGCATTCAGTCAAGCCAGCGGAGCAGACCCCCCACACCCAAAGCCCGCCGCAATGGGGATTCCGCTGTGCTGATCTTACACGCCGTCTTACATCCGATTGAGCCCCAGATTACCCAGGCTTTCCAGCGTCGACTTTCGGAACTCGGCGCCGCGTCGTCATAAATCGGGCGTGGCACATGCGATGCAGCCCTCGAGATTGGGCCTTAGAACCGATGGAGGTGACGACCATGATCAACAATCGATGGAAAGGCCTCGGGTTGGGAACGATCGGGGCTGCGCTACTCATCGCGCCGGCGACGGCGCTTGCGCAGGCTCCCACCACGCCATTGCCGACCACGCCCACCGCCACGCCCGAAGGCGGTGGAATCGGTGTCGTCGGCGTGGTCGCGGCGCTGATCGTCCTCATCGTGGCCATCGGGATCGCCGTGAAGTTCTACGACCTCAAGCGTAAGCGCGAGGAAGAGGGCGTGGTGCTCCAGGCGCGGCTGTCCGACGCGCTGCTCCTACATCCCAGCCTGGTCGGGATGCCGGTCGTGGCGAGCGTTCACATGCCGTTGCGGCGCGGCTCGCCCCCGCTCGTCGAAGTGAAGGGCACGGTGGCAAACCAGGCCGCGCGTGAGATCGCGATGCAGCTGGTGCAGCGGGAGCTCGGCGGCGTTCCCGCAGAGGTCGAGGACGAGATCCTCGTGGACCCGCTGGCGATCAAGCGCGTGGCGGCGGCGTAGCGCGCATTCCCCGCCGGGGTGGCCCGGGCGCGTGGGCGGAAGCGGACGCTAAGTCAGCGTCAGCTCCCGGTAGCCGTCCGCGGCCACCCGGTCACACCAGTCGCGGTACTCGGGCGCCGTGCCACTGTAGCGGGCGACGATGCGCACGTGCTTTCCCTCGACATTCTGATTGACGCCCGTCATCCACGAGTCCACCTCGTTGGCGAGCAAACCCTCGCCCTTCTTCTTGACGAAGGCGGTCCACTCGTCGACCGCGTCCGGCCGCGCGTCGGCCACGCGCAGGCCGTGGCGGCCCATATGGCCGAGCAGGTCGCGGATCCACTCGACGTTGTACTCGATGCTGCGGGGGATGTTGCCGAGCGCGGTATGGGGGCCCATCACCATGAAGAGATTGGGGAAGCCGTCGACCATCACCCCCACGAAGGTCTCCAGCCCCGCGCGCCACCGCTCCTTGAGGCTCCGGCCGCCGACGCCGCGGATGTCGATGCGATCCAGGCTGCCGGTGATGGCGTCGAAGCCGGTGGCATAGACGATCATGTCGAGGTCGAAGTCACGCGCGGTGGTCCGGATCCCGGTGGGCGTGAGGCGGACGATGGGTGTCTCGACGATGCTGACCAGCTCGACGTTGGACCGGTTGTACACCTCGTAGTAGCCGCTTTCCTGCGGAACCCGGCGCGTGCCGAACCCGTGGTCCTTGGGGATCAGGAGCTCGGCGACCCGTGGATCCTCGACCCGCTGGCGGATCTTGCCCGCCACGAATTCGGAGAAGAGCGCGTTCGCCTCGCGATCGGTCAGGACGTCCTTGAAGTTGCCCATCCAGATCGCGAAGCCGGGAGCCGCATAGAGCATCTCCCAGAACGCCTCGCGCTCCGCCGGAGTCACCTCGAAGGTGCCGCGCGGATCGGTGGTGTGAATGAAGCACGCGGCCGTCTCCCGGCAGCGCTCGAAAATGGCCGGATAGGTCCGGCGGATCTCCGCCATCTCCGGATCGCTGATGGGCCGGTTGTGCAGCGGGGTGCACCAGTTCGGCCTTCGCTGGAACACCGTCAAGTGGCCCGCGGTCTTCGCGATCTCGGTGATGGCCTGCACGCCCGTGGCCCCGGTGCCGATGACGGCCACGCGCTTCCCCTCGAAGGTCACGGGATGCTTGGGCCAGAGGCCGGTATGATAGGCCTCGCCACCAAACGCCTCCACGCCGGGAATCCGGGGCAGGGTGGGCGCGGACAGGGGACCGACTGCGGTGACGAGGTAGCGGGCGCGGCAGCGCGCTCCGTCCTCCAAGGTGATCCCCCACGTCCGATCGCCCTCGTCCCACGTCGCGGCCTTCACGCGGCTGCGGAGCTGGATGTCCCGGCGCAGATCGAACTTGTCGGCGACGTGGTTGAGATAGCGCTCGGTCTCCGGCTGAGGCGCGAAGTGCTCGGTCCAGCTCCACTCCTCGAGCAGCTCCTGGCTGAAGGAATACCCGTAGGAGTAGCTCTCGGAGTCGAAGCGGCAGCCGGGATAGCGGTTCCAGTACCACGTGCCGCCGACGCCGGTGCCCGCCTCGAACACGCGCACTCGCTGGCCGAGCTCGCGCAGACGGTGGAGCTGGTAGAGGCCGGAGATGCCGGCGCCGATGATGACGGTGTCGTAGATCAAGGCCTCTATTCTACGCGGACGGCACGCCCGGGGCCAAGGCGCGACGCGAACACTACGGCCGGCGCTTGCGCCACGTCTCGATGGCGCGCGCGTGGAGCAGGTAGTGGCCGTAGGTATCGAGCCGGAGCCGGCGGCGGCATCGGCTCGCCCCGCCGAGCTGGTCTGGGGGGACGCGCTCGATGAGCGCCAGGAGGCGCTCATGAACGCGCTGCTGCTGCTCGAGCACCTCGGCCACCGTCAGATGCTTCTTCTTCGCCATCATCTGGGCGTTGAACGCGTCGATCCCGCCGTAGGTCGTCGAATAGCGCGGCGGCCGGCCGCCCGCCAGGATGAGGGGAACGTGCTTGAGCGCCTCCTCTTCCCAGCTCGTCACGTGGGCCATGATGTCCTTCACGGACCAGGCTTCAGTCACCCCCGGCTCGAGCAGCTCCGCCTCGGACATTCCCGCATAGGAGTGGGTGAATCGGCGCCAGGCCGTATCGAGCCGGGGCAGGAGATCCCGCAATGCCTTCCGGCGCGCGTAATGCTCGGGAAGGCAGACGGCGCAGGGCCGGAAGCCGGCCGCGACGGCCGTCTCCTCGTCGGCGAAGAACACCCGGTCCTTGGCATACCCGCCGCGTGCGATGGCTCGCCGAGCCGCAGCGCAGTCGAGCCGCCCGTAGAGCCGCGTGCGCCGGTGGCCCCCGAGAACGCCGACAGTCGGGCTGGCATAGGGCCGGCGGTCGGCCCCGAGCAACGTGTACGTCCTGGCGCTCATGCCCGGTATACGTGTGGGTCCGCGCCGTCGGGTGGAGTCCCCGTCAGCCGAGCCGCAGTGAGTCTCGGAGCTCTTCCACGAGTCGCGTCACGTCCTCCGCCGTCACCGCGCGCTGGTCCGCCAGGGCGGCGATACGGCCGTGAAGAGTGCGTCGCGCGTAACTGCGATAGGGCGCGGGGAGGCCCATGAGGAGGTGGATGAAGAGATCCTGAAGATCATCCGGCCAGCGGCGCTCGTGCTCGCGCCGCGCCGCGCCGAAGTCGAAGGGCTCGGTCACCCGCTCGTGGGCGCGCGCGGTGCGCAGCGCCGCGGTGGCCGCCTCGTCGACGCCGTCACCGGCGAGGACCACGCCGTACGCCTCGCGCGCCCGCTCGGGAGAGACGAGGCCGGCGGCGACGTCGGCCAGGACCGCCGCGGGCGGGCGAGCGAAGCGATCCCCGTGGCCGCCCCCGCCGGGGGTGCGCACGCTCAGCGTGTCGCCCGGCTCGAGGGCCAGAAGATCGATCTTGCTGAGCCGCCGCTCCGCCGGCGTGCCGGGATTGAGCCACACGCTCCCGGTGGCGCCCGCAGAGCCCCCCGCCACGCCCCAGGGCGCGAAGCGCAGCCGCTCCATCCCGCGAGCGGTGACGAGCCCCTCGGGCCGGAACACCTGGAAGTCGAGCCGTACGCCGAAGCCGCCGCGATGGCGGCCTGGCCCCGCCGAGTCCGCGATCACGTGATAGCGACGCACGACGATGGGCACCTCGGCTTCCAGGGTCTCGGCAGGCGTCGTCTTCAAGAAGCCGATGGAGGAGTCGCAACCGTCCACCCCATCCCGCCCCGGCCGGGCGCCGCCGCCACCGATCATCGGCTCGATCACCGTGACGTGGCGACGGCCCGCTTCCGGGTCGGGGAGCGACAGCGCCACCATGCAGCCCTGGCCACCGCCGGCGGCGGGAATCTGCGCCGGCAGCGCGCGGCTCAGCGCCCCCAGCACCGCGTCGTAGATGCGCAGCACTGTTGCGTAGCGCACGCCGCATGCGGCGGGGAACTTCGGGTTCACTACCGAGCCTTCCGGCAAGGTCATGCGCACGCGGCGCAGTACCCCGGCGTTGAGCGGGATGGTGCGGTCGTTGGTGACGAAGTAGTTCACCAGCGCGACGGACATGAAGGGGTGCACGCGCCCGGCCGTGGGCACGTTCATGGCCGAGCCCACCTGGACGTCGCTGCCCGTGAAGTCCATGTGGATCTCGCCATCGGCGATGCGAAGCGCGACCTTGAGGCGGATCGGGATGTCGGTGACCACGTCGTCCTCGATGTAGTCCGAGAACTCGTAGCGTCCTTCCGGCATGCGGCGGATGAGCGCCTCGACCTTACGGGCCGAGTAGTCGATCAAATCGTCCATCGCCTTGTCGACGGTGTCGGAGCCGAAGCGGCGGATGAGCTCGTGCATGCGCCGCTCGCCGGTGGTGAGTCCGGCCACGAGGGCCCGGAGATCGCCCCAGTTCTGCTCGGGGATGCGGCAGTTGGCGAGGATCACGTCGAGGAGATCGCGGTTGACCTGCCCGCGCACGAAGAGCTTCTTGGGCGGGATGCGGAGGCCTTCCTGGAAGATCTCGGACGCCCGCGGCGAGATCGACGCAGGCACCATCCCTCCCACGTCCGAGCTGTGGAGGAAGCCGGCGCCGTAGGCCACGAGCCGTCCCTCCGAGAAGATGGGGCGGACGAGGTGGATATCGGGCAGGTGAGTGGCTGCCGCCGCCGAGCCGTAGGGGTCGTTGGTGATGATGACATCGCCGGGCTCGAGCGGGCCCACGGCCTCGAGGGTGGTGGCGTAGTTGATCCCGCCGAAGCTCGCCACCCCCAGCTCGACCGGATAGGCAAAGAACTCGCCCGAGGGATTGAGGAGACCGCACGTGAAGTCGGCCGTCTCCTTCACGAACGTCGTGTACGCCGTGCGCTCCACCACATAGGCCATCTCTTCGACGGCGCCCTGAAGATAGTTCCGCAGCAGCTCGACGGTCAGAGGATCCAGGCGCATCAGCGCTCCCTCCGTAGCAGCAGATTGCCGAAGCCATCGACCTCGGCGACATGACCGTCGGGGATCAGCACGGTGGTGTCCGGCTGCTCCACGATCGCCGGCCCCGCGAGCCGCATGCCACGGCCGAGGCCGTCCCGCTCGTAGACGCGCGCGTGCGTGCGTCGGCCATTCAGCCACAGGAGGCGCGTGGTCCGCGGCGTCGATGCGGTGGTGGCGGGCGCTCCGGCGAGAGGCACGCGCGGGCGCGCCGCGCGAAGCTGTACCCGCAGATTGACGATCTCGGCCGGCGCCTCCGGGTCGGCGTGCCCGAACGCGCGCTCGTGGGCCTGATGGAAGGCGGCGAGGATGCGCGGAAGGCCGCCGGAGGCGAGCCAGCCGGGCTCGAGCGGCACGGCGATCTCGTAGGACTGGCCGATGTAGCGCATGTCCGCGGCGAGGCCGAAGCTCGACGATGCGGCGTCCGCGCCGTGGCGGGCCAGCCAGTCGCCGAGCTCCGCGCAGAGCGCGTCGTAGACCTCGCGCAGCGTCGCGGGCGACGCGGCCTCCGCCTTCGCGTGCACGGTCCGCACGGCGTCGCTGACCACATCCGCGCTGAGGGCGCCCAGGGCGCAGAGCGTCCCCGGCGACCGCGGGACGAACACGGTGGAGATGCCGACCTCGCGCGCCACCAGCGCGCCCACCACGGGGCCGGCGCCGCCGAAGGCCACGAGGGCGAAGTCGCGCGCATCGACGGCGGCGCGCGACAGGATCTTGGTGAACTCCGCGTACATGTTGGAGACGGCCACGCGGACGATGCTCTCCGCGGCCTCGTCCGGCGTGGCGCCGAGGGGCCCGGCGAAGCGCGCCACCGCCTCGTCGGCCAGCTCGCGGCGTAGCGGCATGCGGCCGCCCAGGAAGCGCTCGGGATCGAGGAAGCCGCACACGAGGAACGCGTCGGTGAGCGTGGCGTCCTTGCCGCCGCGGCCGTAACACGCCGGCCCCGGCTGGGCCCCCGTGCTCTGCGGTCCGACCTTGGGAATGCCGACCTCATCCACCCACGCGATGGAGCCGCCGCCCGCGCCGATGGCCGTCACCCCCACGACGGGCATCATCACCGGCACGCCCCCCACGTGCTCGGTCGTGCTCCAGCGAGGCCGGCCGCCCTCCACCACCGCCATGTCCGCGCTGGTGCCGCCGACGTCGAGCGTGATGACATGGCTGAGCCCCGCTTGGCCGGCCACGTAGGCGGCGCCGATGACCCCCGATGCGGGCCCGGACAGGAGCGTCGTCACCGTCTGCGTCCGCGCCGCGGCGACCGGCATGATGCCGCCATTCGACTTGGTGACATACGGCGCGGCGGGGACACCACGCGCGGTCAGCGCCTCCTCGAAGCCCTGCAGATACCGGCGTACCTTGGGCTGCACGTAGGCGTCGAGCACGGCCAGGGCCGTCCGCTCGTACTCGCGGGCCTGCGGCCACACCTCCGACGAGAGACTGACGGGCAGGCCGGGCACGACCTGCGCGGCGACGTCGCGCGTCCGCTGCTCGTGGGCGGGGTTGCGGTACGAGTGCAGGAGCGACACCACGAGCCCCTCGATATCCAGGGCGGCGAGGCGGCGCGCGGCGTCACGGGCGGATGTCTCGTCGAGCGGCGTGTCCACGCGGCCGTCGGCGCGCAGCCGCTCCCGGACTTCGGCCACCCGCGCCCGCGGGATGAGGGGCAGCGGCCGGGCGCCGTCCAGATCGAACGGGTTGGGCAGCCGCAGCCGCTGGAGCTCGAGGACGTCGCGGAAGCCGTCGGTGACGAGGAGCCCGAGCCGCGCGCCCGTACGCTGAATGAGCGTGTTCACGGCGATGGTCGTGCCGTGTACGACCGTGCCGATCTCGGCGGGATCGATGCCGTGCTCGCGGGCGAGCTCGACCAACCCGGCGCGCACCGCCGCCGCGAACTCATGCGGCGTCGAGGGCACCTTGAGCCCCGTCAGCGTGCCGGTCTGCGTGTCGAAGACGCTGAAGTCGGTGAAGGTGCCGCCGATGTCGATGCCGAGCCAGTAGCGGAAAGCCACCGCGGCCCGGATGCCCGCCTCAGGCGGGCAGGCGCTCGTACATGTCGTGCACCTCAGGGCCGTGGAAGCGCGCCACCCGGTCGGTAGGCGGCAGCTTCTCCGAATAGAAGAACTGCGGCAGCTCGTCGTCCTTCGCGGTGAACCCGGCCCGGCGGTTGAACTCGTGCTCGAGCCGCAGCGTCTCCTGGCCGAGCTTCGTCCAGAACTCCGGGGTGAGGCTGGTTCCGCACGCGCTGTTGATCGCGTCGATGATGAACGCGATGTTGACCTCGGTCACGCTGCGGCCGAAGAGACAGAGCCCGAGCGAGTCCGTGGCGGCGACGTTCGTTTGCACGACCAGGCTCTGGCCGATGATCGCGTTGAGGTCCATCTCGCGGGTGTTGAGCCGCGGCAGGTTGCCCGCGGTGTGGTCCGCGCCCATCGCGGTGACCATCATCGCCACGCCGGTCGCCTCCACCACGCGGGGGTCGTATGCGCTGATCGCCTGCTTCTTGATGACGGGCACGCGCGTCACCTTGTAGTGCTCGCCCACGCGGGCGGTGCCCTGGGCCCACAGGCGGCCCTTCTCGGTGCCGCGACGGACCTCGGCCAGGCAGTCGGCCATGAACTTCGCGTCGCCGAAGGCGCCGAGTCCGGCTTCCATCAGGACCGCGAGCATGGCGCCGGTCTCGATCGTGTCCACGCCGAGGTCGTTCGCGATGTAGTTGAGGCCGGCGAGGTCGTCGGGCTCGGTGAGGCCGCAGTTGGTGCCGAGGAGGCCCAGCGTCTCGTACTCCACCGGCGAGACGATCTCCTTGCCGGAGGCGTCCGCGTAGAGGTTGCTGCACTGGATGATGCAGCCGGGCATGCAGGCGTGCGTCTGCTCGCCCCCGCGCGAGTTGTTGAGCTCGGTGATGTAGTCGCCGCCCATCTTGAAGCGCTCGCCGGTGGAGAGATCGACCTGGCGCCCCGCGCTGAAGTTCCGCACGGGCAGGCCGCCCATCTGGTTCTGCACGTCGGCCATGCCCATGGTGCCGATCTTCTGGTAGAAGTTCGTGATGATGCCGTCGGCCTGCAGGAGCTTCGCGTAGTCCTTGATCGCCGCGTTGACCTTCTTTGGCTCGTGGAAGGCCGGCACCTTGTCCATCTCGACCACGATGGCCTTGACCTTCTTCGAGCCCATGACCGCGCCCACGCCGCCCCGCGCGGCCAGGCGCGAGGGCCGGCCGTCCTTGTCGCTGAACGCGATGCCCGCGATCAGTCCGAGATATTCGCCCACCGGGCCGCAGAGGGCGACGGTGACCTTCTTGCCGTACTTGGCATGGAGCATCCGATCCGCTTCGAAGTTGCCCTTGCCGAGATAGGGCGTCCCGTCTTCGAAGGCGATCGTCCCATCCTTCTTGAAGTGGATGACCACCCAGGTCGGCGAAGCGCCATGCAGCGTGAATCCGGCGATGGACTGCTGGCCGAGGGCGTAGGCAAAGGAGCCGCCGCCGTTGGCCTCCTTGATGCCGCCGGTCAGGGGGCTGCGGCAGCCCACGCTGGTGCGGTTCGCATTGGAGAAGCTGGATCCCGCGAAGGGCCCCGCCGAGAAGATCAGCGGATTCTGCGGCGACAGCGGGTCTACCGTGGCCGCCCCGCATTCGAGCAGGGTCCGAGCGATCAGGTTGCGGCCTGCCCTGACGATGTCCTCGCCGTGCAGCTCGCGGCTCGTGATGGTCCGGTCGTCCAGCCGGATGTCCAGGTACTTGCGCATCGCTCGCTCCTTCTCAAGTACGGGTAGGACCCTCGGGGGTCGCCCTAGTCTATCCGATTGCCGGGCGATCCGCCCACCGGTCTCATCCCGCTCCTGCCGCGCTGTGCGGAGCTAGCGAGCTCGCTCATGGTCACGCCCTGGACGATCTTCCTGACGACGCGGTCGCGCATGATCGCGCTCACCGGAGGGAACGCCTTCCGGGCCTCGGGCGGCACCGGCTTCCACTCGGCGGTGCCGGGCCGGCCCTTGAAGTAGTCGAAGGGCTGCGCGCCGGGCCCGGCGGGAAGGCCCACCACGATCCGACCCACCATCCCCGCCACCTCGTGCGGCATGCAGAAGTAGTCGTAGACACCGGGCACCCGCAGCGTGACCTCGAAGTGGTTGCCCGGGTTCACCAGGAACTTCGAATCCCACGGCTCGGCTCCCTCGGGGATGCGCAGGGAGTGCTGGTCGTTCTTCGGATGATACGCAGTGGTGGTGTGGACGTTCGAGTGCACGACCCAGCGCACCGTTTGCCCGGGCTCGATGCGAATCCCGATCGGGTCGAACCACACCTTGGTGCCCAGGGGGTCACTCATCATGTGGATCTCGACCGGCCCCGTCGCGTGGGCGGAGCGGGGCACCGCGAGGCCGGCGAGCCAGAGCCCGCCGGCCTCGAGCAGCTCACGCCGTGTCACTTGAGGCTCGCCGCCTTGTCGGGCGACACGTACCAGACGACGACGTGGTAGTGGGGCTCGGCCACGCCGGGATGCCCCGCGTTGAAGTAGACGTCGACGTGATCCACCTTTTCCTTGGCCGCGGTGAGGTTGTTGAAGCCCTTGTGAGCCTCCATGTCCTTCAGAGGGATCATGTAGACCGAACTCACGAGCTTGCCGTCCTTGTCGTAAGCGAGGAAGGGGCCCGCGGGGAGTGTCTTGGGGTCGACGTAGAGGGTGCCCAACCCGGGGATGAAGTCCGGGAGCGCCACCAGCCCGCTGACCTTCTGATAGCTGCCGCCCGGAGGCGCCTTCTCCTGCGCCGACGCGGGGGCGACCATCGCCGCCGCGGCGAGCGCCACGGCCAGAACCGTGAACCGAAAACCCTTGTGTGACATGTCCGCTCCTCCTCCTCTGGGGTGCGATGCCGAAATGTCTCGTCATCGCTTGGTGTCCGAGGGGAGCGGGATCTTACGTGCGGTCGTCGGGCTCTTCGGGCGCGGAGCGGAGGAGGTCACGAAGGGTCTCGAACTCCTCACGGCAGACTCCGCACTGCCGCAGATGATGGACGAGACGGATCAGCATTGGCGCGGACGTTGAGCCGGCCAGATCGAGCTCCACGCCGGGGGAGAGCAGGTCGAAGCACTCCGAGCAAGAAAGCTCTTCAGCCTCCGTCTCGGAGACGTCACGTAGCAGGCGGTCGATCACGCGTGGGTCCACAGGTCGCTCCACTCTCTAGTGACTCCGGGGAGGGAAATCTTACCCCGCCCCGCCGAACATGCCGAGGATCTCGCGGGGCGCGAAGCCCCGGGCTTCGAGCCGCGTCTTGAGCTTCCAGCGCGCGTCGTGCAGGAGCTTGTAGACGGCGTTGCGCGAAGAGCCCCAGTGCCGGACCAGCTCGTCCAGCGGCACGTCGTCGATCACGACGGCTTTGAGGGCTTGCCGCTGCCGCTCGGAGAGCTCGGTTTCGATCACTTCCTCGATCACCTTCCACGCCTCGGCGCGCCGCGCCGCCTGCTCCGGATCGCCGGCGAGGGCATGGGCGTCGAGGCGCCACGTCGAGGGGCCGGCTTGCTCCAGCAGCGCGTCGAGGGACACGCGCTTCCAGGACTCGCGGCGGCTCGCGACGAGCGCCATGTTGATCGCGAACTTGTAGGCCCATGTCGTGAAGCGGCTGTCGCCGCGGAAATCCGCCAAGCGGTCGAGAATGGCCACCAGCGCGTTCTGCGCGCAGTCCTCGGCGAGCTGATCCACGTCGAACGAGCCGGGGGACCCGACGCGACCCAGGCGGCGCTGCAGCGCGAAGCGGGCCGCCCGCACGAGGATGGCCCGGAGCTCGTGGAGCGCGGCCGCCTGCGCGTCGCCGTCTCCCCGCAGCGCCCGTGTCCACTCATCATTCGTCCGCATCGGCATCCCACGGCCAGGATAGCAGGGCTTGACCCGGCCTCCCGACTGAGGTAATAAGTACATATTCCGGTAGAGAAAGGGGAATAGCCTATGAATTTGAAGCTCAAGGCCCCGATCGGCATCCTGGACGAGCATCCCGAGTGGTCGGCCCGGCTCATCGGGGAGCTGACCCGGCGCGGCCTGCCGTGGGAGAAGATCGATCATTCGAATCACGCCTTCGACCCTCGCGACCGCCGTCCGGCGTACTCCGTGATCGTCAACCGGTCGAGCCCGTCGTCGCACACGCGCGGGCACGCGGGGGTCCTCTTCTACGCGGAGGCGTACCTGGCTCACGTCGAATCGCTCGGCATCCCGGTGATCAATCCCGTCGCCGCGTACCGGTTCGAGAAGTCCAAGGCGCTGCAGCTCGGGCTCTTCGAGCGGCTGGAGGTGCGCTACCCGCGCGCGGTCGTGGTGAACCATCGCGACCAGGTGCTCAAGGCGCTCGACGAGGTGCGCTTTCCGCTCGTGATCAAGCCCAACGTGGGAGGCTCCGGCGCCGGCATCGTGCGGTTCTCGACGCGCGAGGAGCTCGTGGAGCGCGTCGACACGGTGCAGTTCGGCCCCGATGGAACGGCGCTGGTGCAGGAGTTCATCGAATCGGAAGACGGGGCGATCGTCCGCGTCGAGGTCCTGGACGGAAAATACCTCTACGCCATTCGAATAATCCGTGACCGCGACGCCGGGTTCAACCTGTGCCCTGCGGACATCTGCCAGACGTCCCCGCCGCCCGCCGCGCCATCCGCGACGGCCGGGGCGGCTGATCTCGGCGCCTGCCCGGTGGACATCAAGCCGGGGCTCGACGTACGCGGCTGCGACGCTCCCGTCGAGGCCATCGACACGGTGATTCGCCTCACGCGGGCCGCGTCGATCGATGTGGGCGGGGTGGAGTACATGGTGAGCAAGGCCGACGGGAAGATCTACTACTACGACGTCAACGCCACCTCGAACTTCGTGGCGAACGCGCCCGCGGTCGTGGGCTTCGAGCCGACCGAGCGCTTCGTGGACTTCATCGTCGACGTCGCCCGGCACGGTCGGCCCGCCCGCGCCGCATAGCCCGGCTCGGGCCGTCGGGTACACTGGAGGTCGACCCCCCGGAGGCTCGACCTCATGGTGCAGCTCTCGCTGTTTCCCCCTCCGCGCGACACCGTGCTCGTCGACGACGAGCGCGGGCGCGTCGTCTACCGGCCCGACCTCGTTCCGGCCGAGACCGCGGGCGCGTGGCTCGCGGAGCTCCGCGACTCCGTGCGGTGGAAGACGGAGCGCCGCCGCATGTACGACCGCGACGTCGACGTGCCTCGCCTTCAGGCGCACTACTCCCTGGTGGCGGACGAGGCCGGACGGCCCGACGCCGTTCGCGTCGCCGCCGCGCGCGTCCTGGCCGCGACCGGGGTGGCCTTCAACAGCGTGGGCCTCAACTTCTATCGCGACGGCCGGGACAGCGTGGCGCCGCACAACGACCACCTCGACGAGATCGTCGAAGGCTTCCCGATCGCGCTGCTGTCCTTGGGCGACACCCGCCGCATGACCATCCGCGCGAAGGCTCTCCCGCGCCGCGTGCTCCACGTGGACCTCGCGGCCGGGAGCCTCCTCCTCATGAGCTACGAGACGCAGCTCCACTACACGCACGGGATCCCGAAGACCACCGAGCGGGTCGGCCCGCGGATCAGCCTCGCCTTTCGCGTGCGGCCGGCGGAGAGCCCGAAGCGGGCGAAGGGCGTCTATCGCTGAGCGCGGCGAGCGCGCCCGTCAGCGGAGCTCGCGGCAGGTGATGAGCTCGGGCGCGGGCCGGGCGGCGGCGAGCGGCGCGCGCGAGCCCACCAGGACCAGGCGGAGATCCGCCGGGCTGATCGATCGCGCGCACAGCGTGCGGAACTCGGCGAGGTAGGCCCGGCGCTCGGGATAGGGCGGGGCCTTCATATCTCGCATGGCCCACGGCAGGAGCCGCACGATGAGCCGGCCGTCGGTGCCCGTCTCCGCCACCGCGCGGGCGTGCGGGCCGAGGCCCGGCGCAGCCCCACGCTCGGCGGCGAGCCAGGCCTCATCCACGTTCAGCGAGTAGAGCGAGAACGAGAGATAGGCGTCCCAGAGACCCAATGGGTGGAGCGCCGGGAGAATGCCCACCAGCACGACCAGCGCGCGCTGGTACCAGCCCCGTGACCCCAGGAGATCGCGCGGCCGATCGGGCTCGTGCCAGAACAGGAGCAGGACGAGGACGCCGAGGGCCAGATTCCACGGCCAGACGACGGGATTCCAGCGTTGGCCGAGCGGTCCAAGGGTGAGTAGCAGCAGGCCGTGCATCAGGGCCGCGGCGATGGCCGCCGCGCGCCGCGTGCGCGGCACCAGCAGCCCCACGCCGATCAGCGCCTCGCCCGCGCCCAGCAGCATGCCGAGCGGGGCCAGCCACGCCGGCGGCAGCGCCCCCGCCGGGCCCAGCGGCGCCACCGCCCAGGGCAGGACCGAAGGGCCGAAGTCCGGATTCAGCTTGCTCACACCGCTCCAGAAGTAGGTTGCCACGAGCATGAGCCGACACGCCGGGCGCGCCCGGTCGGTGAAGGCGAAGGCGCCCAGGAGCAACACGCCCTGGTAGAGCCAGGGCTGCAGGCGGTTCTGGTCCCACGCGACGAGGAGCGCCGCGACCGCCATGAAGGGCAGGGGGGTCCAGGCGCCGGGGACGAGGGCCACCCCGAGGAGGACGAGGAGGAGAGCGGCCGTCCAGGGCGACAGCGCGTCGGGCAGAGCCGGGAGCGGCAGCCATGGCGCGATCGGGAACTCGCGGCTCGTCCCCCAGAGCGGCCAGCTGAGCGCGATGCACGCGGCGAGCATGGCCACGAGGAGCACCCGCACGGCGGCCATGCGAGACCCGAGGAGAACGCGGAGGGTCAACGCGTCAGGGGTGCGGACCCCACGGCGCGGCGGTCAGGAGCTTCACCTCCTGGGAGACGAGGAGCGGGCGGAACTTCACCGCGAAGCCCTCCACGAAGTCCTTGTTGGCGAACACGGACTTCCAGTGCGCGCGGCGATCGGCGTCGTCGTCGAACTTCCAGAGGTGAACGAGCTGATTGATCATGCCGGTGTCGGCCTGGAAGTAGCCGATCAGCTTCTTGTCCTGGCCCCCCTTCTGAAGCGCGGGGTACCCGAACTCGGTGTAGAGCTTCACCGCTTCGCCCATCTTGCCCACGTGCAGCGTGTAGGTCCGCATCTCGTAGACGGTCACCGGCTCCTCCAGGAGTGCACGACGGGTAGAACTTCCTTGGCGTAGAGGCGGAGCCCGGTCTCGGCCACGTCGAAGGGCGTGCCGCCGAAGCGGAACGACGTCGCCAGCTCGAAGTCGCCCACGAGACCGCGCCGCTCCTCGAGCTTGCGGAGGATGCGGTCGGGCGTGCCCCAGACCGCCGCCTCCATGAACGCGGACACGATCCCGTCCATGCCGATCTCGCGCGCCATCGCGATCTTCTGCGCGTACGCGTCGTAGCCCTTCACGGTGCTGAAGTGCGGCCCCAGCAGCTCGTAGTGGTAGAAATTGCTCTCGACGAACTTGCCCATGTAGCGCTGCGCCGTGGCCTCGGCGCCGTCGAACGTGGGCGTGCACACGCAGAAGTCGGCGAGGAGGGGCGGCCCCGCCTCGTGCCCGTGCATGGCGCGCACGAGCTCGCGATGCTTCTGGATCGCGGGCATGCGGATCGGCCAGGGACGGTCCGCGAACATGACCATTCTGGCGTCGAGCCGCGCGGCCGACACGACCGAGTCGTCCGACGACGCGACCGCGTAGAGACGGCCGTCGAAGCGGCGGGTGGGGCGCGGGCGGATCTCGGTGCGCGGCTGGCGGTAGAAGGGCCCGTCGCCCTCCATGACGCCGGTGTGCAAGGCGCGCAGGATCATCGCCGAGGCTTCGTCGAAGCGCTCGCGCGATTCGTCCATCGTGCCGCGGAAAGCTTCGAACTCGCGGCGGGCGAGGCCCCGGCCGATGCCGAGACGCAGGCGGCCTCTGCTCAGATGATCGAGCATGGATACCTGCTCGGCCACCCGCAGGGGATCGTGCCACGGCAGGATGACCGCGGCGGTGCCGAGGCCGATGTCGGGGCACTCGGCCGCCAGGTACGACATGAGCTGCAGGTTATCGGGGCAGAAGGAGTAGTCGTTGAAGTGGTGCTCGACCGACCAGAGCACGTCGAAGCCGAGATCGGCGGCCTGACGCGCGAGGCGCAGCTCCTCGTCCCACACCTGGGCGTCGGACACGTCGGTCCACCCGTAGCTGGCGAATACCATCTGCACGCCGACGTCCATGGCGAATCCTCCGGAGCCCGCGGGGGAAAGTCCGCGCGGCCGGGTCATGATTTCACGATTGCCGCCCGGGCACAATCGAGCGATGCTACCGGCCATGAGCGCACACACTCGACCCGTCGCCGTCGTGGTGGGGGCCACCTCCAAGTGGCAAGCGGATGGCCGCAACACCAAGTTGGCGCATGGCAAGGCGCTGGACGACCGCGACGTGCCAGTCGGCGTGCGCTGGGGCGTGGGCGGCGCCATCGCCCAGAAGTTCGCCCGCGAAGGCTTCGTCACCGTGCTGACCACGCGCAAGGCTGTCAATGCGGCCGGGCTCGAACAGGCCATTCAGGAGCAGGGCGGCGTCGCCTCCATCGTGGAGCTGGACCTGGTATCCGAGCAGTCGATCGAGAAGGCCTTCGCGACCATCCGGGATCGGGTCGGCGATCCGGACGTACTCGTCTACAACGCCGGCTACCTCGAGGGCCGCGACCTCCCGCCCGACAAGGAGCTGCTCGAGCACGTCCCGCTCGAGATCTTCGAGACGGCCCAGCACGTCGCGAGCCGAGGGCCCTTCCTCGTCGCCAAGCAGGTGCTGCCGGGGATGCGGAAGCGCGGCGGCGGCTCCTTCCTCATCTCGAACAACGCCTCGTCCCTGCGGGGCCGCAAGCGTCTCACCGGGCAGTCGCTCTACTACCCGCGGGTGATGATGCGCACGCTCGCCCAGGTCCTCACGGAAGAGTATTCCGAGCACGGCGTCCACGTGGCCAACGTCGTGATCGACGGCCTCATCGACTCGCCGGGGACCCGCGCGCTCGCGCGGGCGCGCGAGCATCCCGAGATCGTGATGAAGCCCGAGAAGATCGCGGAGGCGTTCTACTACCTCCACACGCAGGACCGGTCGTGTTGGACGCACGAGCTCCAGCTCACGCCGTACTCGACCAAGCCGAGCTTCTAGCGGTCGGTTAGCGCCCGGCCTGGGCGATGACCCCGGTGCGGAGGAGCCGCTCGATCTCCGCGTCGGCGATGCCGGCGGCGCGCAGGATCTCGACGGTGTGCTCCCCGATCTCGGGGGCGAAGGTCGCCGGCGCCTTGTCCGCGTCGCCGACCTGAAGCGGGCTCGACACGGTGTGGGACGCGCCGAACCGCGGGTCATCGGTCGGCACGAGCGCCCCGCTCGCCCGCATCTGCCCGTCACCGGGAATGTCGTCGAGAGTCGCGACCACCCCGAAGGCCACCCCGGTCTTCTCCAGGATGGGGGACCACGCCCCCCAGTCGCGGGCCGCGAACACCGCGTCGAGGAGGCCGGTGAGGGCGCGCGCGTTGGCGTGGCGGGCGGTCCGTGTCGCGAAGCGTGGGTCGGCCAGCAGGTCCTCGCGGCCGATTCCCCGGGCGAAGGGCTCCCAGTGGCGCTCGTCGCCGGTGATCGTGAGCATGAACCAGCGGCCGTCGCGGCACCGGTACATGTTGGCGAGCGCGCTGATGGCCTCCTCGCGCGGCGGCCGCACCTCGGTGCGCGCGCCACAGAGGATGCCCTGCACGGGGATCGCGTTCATCCAGAGCCCATTGGCCATGAGCGAGGTCGAGACGTTGATCCCGCGCCTCGTGCGCTCGCGCTGGAAGAGTCCCGCCATGATCCCCGCGAAGAGCGCGGTCCCGGTCGGGTGATCGCCCATGCCCGGCAGCGAGCGGGCGGGCGGCACGTCGGGGGACGCGCGCACCAGGTCCATGAGCCCGGTGCGGGCCCAGAGGGCGATGCTGTCGAAGCCGGGCTTGCTGGCCTCGTCCCCGTGCTCGCCGTATGCGCTGATCGACGCATAGACCAGGCGCGGGTTCAGCGGCGCCAGGTCCTCGTAGCGCACGCGGAGCCGTGCCCGCGAGTCCAGCGGCGCGTTGGTCACGAAGACGTCGACGTCCGCCACCAGACGATGCAGCACGCGTTGGCCGTCCTCCGTGCGGAGGTCGATCGCGACGCTCCGCTTGGAGCGGTTGTCGACGATCCAGGGATAGTTGTAGGCGCTCGGAGGATAGCCGGCGCCCCGCACGCGATAGACGTCACCGGTGGGCGGCTCCACCTTGATGACATCGGCGCCGAAGTCCGCCATCATCGTCGTCGAGACCGGCCCGGCGATGAAATTCGCCGCGTCGATCACCCGGATGCCCTCGAGGAAGCGCGTCATGGTCCCTCCCCGCCGCACCCTATCATGAACGTTTGACACGCGGACACCGCGTGGCCACTCTGGAAGCCAGGGAGTGAGAGCCATGAACACCACCGTGATCCGCGGCCTCGCGTACATCATCATGCTCGCGGTGGGGGTGACGCTGCCCTCGGCCGCGCGGGCCGCCGACAATCCGGCCATCGGGGTCACGCAGGATCGGGTGTATCGCGAGGGTGTCTACCTCGTCGTCGACGCGCTGGTCCAGAACGACACCGGAGCCTACATCGACGGCGTGGAGACCACCGTCGTGTTCCTCGACTTCTTCGACACGCTGGTTCGCGCCGAGCACACCGTGCTGAGCCCGGTGACGCTGGCGCCCGGTCAATCGGCCTCGCTGCGGGTGGCCGTCCCGTACAACGACAACGTCCGCAAGCTCGAGTACCGGTTCACGTGGCGCGCGCAGGGGACGCAGCTCCAGTCGAGGGCGCGGCGGGACATCTGGAAGGGCTCCGCCGTCCGCTGATCCCTGCCCCCTACGGGCCGGGAATCTTCATGCTGAGGTCTGCCACCTTCTCGTCGCGGAGGATGGTCACGCGAAGCTCGTCCCCCGGCTTCATGGTCTCGAGGGACTTGAGGACCTGATCGAGAGCCTCGTTGCTGGCGGTGGTGATGCCCTGCACGGCGAGGATGATGTCGCCGCCCACCGGGACGGGCTTGCCGTCCACGAGCCCCATGCGGGTCCCGCCCCGAAGGCCGATCTGGTCGCTAATCGTGTCTTTGACGACCTGCTTGACGAGGAAGCCGCCGGCCTGGGGAAGCTTGAACGCCTCCGCCATGTCCCCGGCAAGCAGCACCGCGTCCAGCCCGTAGAAGCGGCGGTTCTTCTCGAGCAACAGGGTCCGCACGGTATTCGCGGTGACGACGAAACCGAGCCCCTCACTGCCTCCCGACTTGCTGATGTTGTGGCTGACGATGCCGATGAGGTCGCCGGCGCGGCTGAACATGGGGCCGCCGGAGTTGCCGGTGTTGATCACCGCGTCGGTCTGGAAGAACTCGGCGAGGGGGAAATCCTTGGTGATGGTGTCCGGCTCCCAGCGCGCGCTGATGATGCCGGCGCTCAGCGAGTGGCTGAGCCCGTAGGGGGCGCCCACGATGAACACCGGGTCCCCCACCAGGACGGGATCGGAATCGACGAGCTTGGCCACCACCGCGTCGCGCGGCACCACCTCGGCCTGGATGATCGAGATGTCCGCCCGCGGCTCGGAGCTGACCACGCGCGCCCGCACCGGCTCCTCGCCGAGGAACTCGACCTTGATCTCGCTCATCGTGTGGACGACGTGGGCGGCGGTGGCGATCTTGCCGTCGGCGGAGATCAGGACGCCGGAGCCGATCTCGCGGAAGCGCGCGAGCCCGTCCTCGGTTAGCTCTTCCCCCTTGGCGCGGATGACGACGACCGACGGGTTCACCCGGCGATAGACTTCGCCGAGCGTCTCGCCCGCCCCGGGCGCCGGCGCGATCAAGGGCAGGGCGATCAGCAGAGCCATGCCGAGGCCGGCGCGGCGTCGCATCAGTCGGGCCAGGTGTGGAGGAGGTAGAGCGCCTTCACGAGCGGGCTCGCGTTGGCGTACGGCCCGAACCAGCGCTCGTAGATCTGGACGAGCCCCGAGCGGTAGAGGTGCGAGAGTGTGCGATCGACGTTGGCCTGGAAGGTATTGTCGCCCCGGCGCAGCATGAGCGCGTACGGCTCGTAGGAGAAGAACTCGCCGCTCAGCTTGAGCTTCGCCGGGTCCTTCGCCGTCGACAGGAGCCCGGCGAGCAGGATGCGGTCGGATGCGTAGGCGTCGATGCGCCCGTCCTCGAGGGCTCGGAGTCCCTCGCCGTGCTCGGTCACCTTGACCACGGTGGGCTGCGGAACGCCCGCGCCGGTCAGCGCCTGCGCGAGCGCCTTTTCGGTCGTCGTGTGCGCGATCAGGCCCACGCGCTTGCCGCCGAGGTCCTTGACCGTGTTGATGCCGGATTGCGCGGTGGCGAGCAGGCTGCCGCCGTCGACGAAGATCATGTGGCTGAACACGACCTGCTCCATGCGGCCGAAGGTGATGGTGGTCGAGCCGCACTCGAGGTCGATGACGCCCTTGACGAGCTTGGGGATGCGGTCGCCTGGCGTGACCGCCACCCACGCGACCTTGAGGTCGGGCAGCTTGAGCGTCTGCCGCACCCCGGCGACCACCTGCAGGCACAGGTCGATCGAATAACCGGTCGGCTTGCCGTCGGTGCCGATGAAGGAGAACGGGCGCGAGGTCTCCCGGTGCCCCAGGTGAATGACCCCGGTCTCCTTGATCTTGTCGAGCGTGAGCCGGATCTCCTGTCCCGCGGCGGGGCCAGCGGCGGCGAGCAGTACCGCGAGCGCGAAGGCGAGCTTCATCGACGTGGCACCTCGAAGAAGAGGGTCCCAAAGATGCGCTGGTGGCGCCATGAGACTTTCGTCCCATGGACCGGCTCAAATACGAAGGCACCGTTGACTTCCCTCCACGGTGGTGTCACGGTATCTGCGCCATGGATCCGGTCATGGCGCGAGCCCACCGCCTCTGCGCAGCGTCCGTCCTCCTCTGCGCGAGCGCCAGCGACACGTGCGCCGTCGCCCTCGGGACACGGGCGCTGGTGGCCGAGCAGGTCCGACGCAGTCCCACCCGCCGAATGGCGCGGCAGGCCCAGGGCGCCCGCGAGCGGGTCGGCGTGGCCGAGACACGCGAGCGTCGCTGTCCCTTCTGCATGGGCGACACGGTCAAGCAGTGCCGCCGGGTCTCCGCCACGGACGGGGTCAAGGTGCTGTACGGATGCGAGCGGTGCGAGCGCCTGTTCCACTTCGTGCGCAAGGCCGTCGAATTCGGACGCGAAGCACCACCCGCCGCCTGACGCCCACACGGGCGGTTCCCGCCGCCCTTCTTCTCGCTTCCCGGTGATGTGGGTACCCGATCGTCACGCCTTGCGCGGCCGCGTCGCGGTCGTGGCCGGCGCCACCCGAGGCGCCGGGCGCGGGATCGCCGCCGCCCTGGGCGAGGCGGGCGCCACCGTGATCTGCACGGGACGCAGCTCGCGCTCACGGAGGCTCCGCTCCGACTACGAGCGCCCCGAGACGATCGAGGAGACCGCGGAGCTGGTCAGCAACCTTGGCGGCCGGGGTATCGCCTTGGCCGCCGACCATCTGGAGCCCGCCCAGGTGGAGGCGCTGGCGGAACGGATCCGGGCCGAGCACGGTCACGTCGACGTGCTCGTCAACGACATCTGGGGGGCGGAGGTCCTCAAGGGGGGTCCGGCCGAGAGGAACACGCCCATCTGGCGCCATGATCTCGAAAAGGGCCTCCGGATCGTCCGGCTCGGCCTCGAGACGCACCTGGTGACGTCACACTACCTGCTGCCGCTCGTCATCGACCGACCCGGGGGGCTGCTCGTCGAGGTGACGGACGGCACCACGGAGTACAACGCGGCCCACTATCGCATCTCGGTCTTCTACGATCTGGTGAAGGTCGCGGTGAACCGGCTGGCCTTCTCCCAGGGACACGAGCTGAACGCGCACGGCGCGGCCGCGGTGGCGATCACCCCGGGCTGGCTCCGCTCCGAGATCATGCTGGACGCCTTCGGCGTGACCGAGGACACCTGGCGCGACGCGCCCGGACGTTCGGCGCCGCCCGCGTTCGCGCATTCCGAGTCGCCGCGCTTCGTCGGGCGGGCCGTCGCGGCGCTCGCCGCGGATCCGGACCGGGCGCGCTGGAATCAGCAGTCGGTCACATCGGGCCAGCTTGCCGCCGCGTACGGCTTCACCGACGTCGATGGCTCCCGGCCGGACATCTGGCGGGGCATGTGACGAGTCCTCGGCCCGGGGAGCGGGCCGAGGACCCGTCATGCCGTCCTCACTGGGGGACGTACACCATCCACATCACGCCGAAGCGATCGGTGAGCATCCCGAAGCGCGGCGAGAAGAAGGTCTTCGTCAGGGGCATCTGCACCGTGCCGTCCTGGCTGAGGGCGCCGAAGAACCGATCGGCCTCGGTCTCGTCCGCGACCGTGAGCGACAACGCGAATCCCTCGAACGCGGGCTTGCCCTGCGCGTGCCCATCCGAGAGCATCACGTCGCTCCCGCCGATCTTGATATGGCCGTGCATGACCTTGTCGGCCATGCCCGGGGGCGCCGAGCCGGGGTCGGGGCTGTCCTTGTAGCGCATGAGCCCGAGCACTTCCGCCCCGACGGCGCGGCGGTAGAACTCGACCGCCTCGTCACAGCGGCCGTCGAAGAAGAGATACGGCTGGATCTGCGTCTTGGCTGGATTCACAGGGTCTCCTTTGGTGTTCGGTACGCGGAGCCACACCCGGCTCCCCCTATACGTCGAACGACCCAAGGCGGGATCGACAGCCCTACTGGGGATCGACGGTCTACTGAACGACGGTCTACTGGATGACCTCGTCGGCCCGCCCCACGAGGGAGGGCGGCAGCGCGAGCCCGAGCGCCTTTGCCGCCTTGAGGTTGATGATGAACTCGAACTTCGTCGGCTGCTGCACGGGGAGATCACCCGGCTTGGCGCCCCGAAGGATCCGGTCCACGTAGCTGGCGGCGCTGCGCATCTGGGCGGCCGCGGAAGGGCTGTAGGTCGCGAGGCCGCCGGCGTCGACGTAGCCGCGATGCCCGTACATCGCGGGGACGCGCGCCTTCGCCGCGAGCTGAACGATCTTCTGGAGGTGGACCAGGAACGTGCCATCCCAGGGGACGAGCACCGCCCCCTCGCGCTCCCGGCCGAGGGTCGCGAACGCGCGCTCGATGTCCTCCGGCCCCCGGGCCTGGAAGCCGTCGAGCTGAGTACCCAGCGAGCGCGCCGCCACCCGCGCCTGATCCAGCGCCAGCCGATGGCCGGGGTTGGCGGGGTTCACGAGCACGGTGTGCCGCGTGGCGCTCGGGGCGAGCTGCTTGAGCAGCTCGAGCTGCTTGCCGATGACCGCGGAGGCGAGGAAGGACGTGCCGGTGACATTCCCGCCGGGATGGGCGAGGCTCGCGACGAGCTTGTTCCCGACTGGGTCGCCCACGCTGACCATCACGACCGGGGTGATCGGGCTCGCCTGCTGAGCGGCCAGCACGTTCTGCACCGCCGGGGCGACGATGACGTCGACCTTGAGCCGGACAAGCTCCGCGGCCAGGGCGGGCAGCCGCTCATAATGGCCTTCCGAGGAGCGATGCTCGAGCACGATGTTCCGCCCGTTCTCGTAGCCGAGGTCGCGCAGACCCTCCTCGAACACGCCCCAGAGCCGGGCGCCGCCCGGATCGCTGAGCGGCACATTGCCGAGCACGCCGATCCGGTACTTCACCGCCTGCTGCGCGCGCGAGTCGAGGGGTGCCGCGACCACAGCGCCCACGGTCAGGGCCAGGAGGCGCCGGCGGCGCATCAGGCTGCGAGCCCCCGCGCGCTCCGGCGCAGCACTCGACCGGGGAGCGCCCCGGTGTGCTCCCCGCCGTCGATGACCACGGCGCCGTTCACGAGGACCGTACGAATTCCCGCGGCGTAGCGATGGGGGTCCGTGTAGGTCCCGCGCTCGCCGATGATGGCCGGATCGAAGATGGTGAGGTCGGCGGCCAGGCCCTCGCGCACGAGGCCGCGATCGACGAGGTCGAGGGCGGCGGCGCTGCCGCCCGTCATCTTCCACACGGCGGCTTCGAGCGACAGAGTTTTGAGCTCCCGCACGTAGCGACCGAGCACGCGAGCGAAGGTGCCGTAGTAGCGGGGATGGGGCTTGCCGGTCGAGGTAGGGCCGTAGGGCGCCATCGCCACGCCGTCGGAGCCGATCACGACCCACGGCGTGCGGAGAATGGTCTGCACATCGGCCTCGGTCATGGATTCGAAGACCACGCGAGTCGCGCCCCGGTCGGCGACGAGCACGTCGCACAGGGCGTCGAGCCCGTCCCGACCCCACTCGGTGGCGATGTCGCCGATGGTGCGGCCCGCGTGCTCGGGCTGCGCGACGGTGAGTGCGAGGCGGACCGCGTCCCAGGACGGAAGCGTGCCGAAGGCCCCGCACCCCCTTGCGGCGATCTCGTCGGCCACGCGGGCGCGCACCGCCCTGTCGCCAAGGCGGGCTACCATGGCCTCCATGCCTCCCTCCTGAATCCAGGGGGGCAGGAGATTGCGCAGCGGATTGGTGGCGGTGGTGTAGGGGTACTGATCGCAGTCCACACGGACCCCGCGCGCCCGCGCCGCCTCGACGCGCTCCACGAGGCGCGGGGCGGCGCCCCAGCTCTCCATGCCGGACACCTTGAGATGGCCGATCTGCACGTGCACGCCCGCGCGCTCGCCCAGCGCGATGGCCTCGTCCACCGCGTCGAATACGCCGGCGGCCTCGTTCCGGACGTGGGTAGCGTACGCGGCCCCGTGCCGGCGCAGCACGTCCCCGAGCGCCTGCATCTCCTCCGCCGAGGCGAACGACCCGGGTAGGGTGAATAGGCCCGACGAGAGGCCGATGGCCCCCGCGTCGAGGCCTTCCTCGAGGTAGCGCGCCATGCGCGTCAGCTCGTCACGCCGCAGCGGCCGCGGCTCCATGCCGGCCACGATGAGCCGCAGCGTGTTGTGGCCCACCTGGAGGGCGACGTTCACCGACGTGGCCGGGAACCCCTCCACATAGCGGGCGAAGGTCGTCTCCCGGAAGTCGTACCAGGGGCCGCTCGCGGCCAGGTAGTCCCGGAGCGCGCCCACCCGATCGGCGGGCACCGGGGCAACCGAGTACCCGCAGTTGCCGACCACTTCGGTAGTGACGCCCTGACGGATCTTGCTCTCCGCGCGTGGGTTCGCGGGGAGGGCATAGTCAGAATGGGTGTGAATGTCGATGAACCCGGGCGCCACCACCAGGCCGGTGGCGTCGATCACGCGGGCAGCCTCGCCCAGCTCGAGGCCGAGGGCGACGATGCGGCCGTCCGCGACGGCGACGTCGAGCCGGCGCGCCGGCGCACCGGTGCCGTCCACGACACTGCCGCCGCGGACGATCAGATCGTGCATGGCGGGGCAGTATACCGTGAGCCCGCGTTAGAATAGCGGCCACGTACATGGATTCCACGGTGGCTTCTAGGGTCTACGACGTCCTCGTCATCGGGGCCGGGCTCTCCGGGATGTATCAGCTCCACCGGCTGCGCGATCTCGGCGTGCGCGCCCGGGTGCTCGAGGCGGGAAGCGGGGTCGGCGGCACCTGGTACTGGAACCGCTACCCGGGCGCGCGCTTCGACTCCGAGAGCTGGACCTACGGCTATTCCTTCTCGGACGAGATCCTGCGCGAGTGGGAGTGGTCCGAGCACTTCGCGCCACAGCCCGAGACGCTCCGGTACTGCGAGTTCGTCGCGGACAAGCTCGACCTCCGCCGGGACATCGAGTTCAACTGTCGCGTGAAGGCCGCCGGCTATGACGAGGGGGCGAACGAGTGGGACGTCGAGGCCGAGGACGGGCGGCGCTGGCGAGCCCGCTTCCTCATCACCGCGATCGGGCCCTTGTCGGCGCCCACCATGCCGACCATCCCCGGCGTCGGGGACTTTCGCGGAGAGGCGTATCACACCGGGCGCTGGCCCCACGAGCCGGTGACCTTCGCGGGCAAGCGGGTGGGGGTGATCGGCACCGGGGCCACCGCGGTACAGGCCATCACCGAGATCGCCAAGACGGTGGACCATCTCACCGTATTCCAGCGCACGCCGAACTGGTGCGCGCCGCTCCACAACAGCCGGATCACGCCGGAGGAGCAGGCGCGCATCAAGGCTCGCTACGCGGAGATCTTCGAGACCTGCCGGAACTCCTTCGGCTGCTTCATCCACCAGGCCGACCCGCGGCACGCGCTGGAGGTGAGCCCGGAGGAGCGCGAGGCGTTCTACGAGCAGCTCTATGCCGCGCCCGGCTTCGGCATCTGGATGGGCAACTTCCGCGACGTGCTCATCAACGCGGAGGCCAACGCGACCATCACCGAGTTCGTGCGCGGGAAGATCCGCGCGCGGGTCAAGGACCCGAAGCTCGCCGAGAAGCTGATCCCCACCAATCACGGGTTCGGCACGCGCCGGGTCCCCCTCGAGAGCGGCTACTACGAGGTGTACAACCAGCCGAACGTGCAGCTGGTCGATCTTCGCGAGACGCCCATCGAGCGCATCACCCCTGCCGGGATCAAGACCACGGCGACCGAGCACGTGCTGGACATGATCATCTACGCCACCGGCTTCGACGCGATCACCGGCTCGTTCGACCGCATCGACATCCGCGGCCGGGGCGGCCGGCGACTGCGGGACAAGTGGGCCGGCGGACCGCGCACCTATCTCGGCCTTCAGGTCGAGGGCTTCCCGAACCTCTTCACCCTGGTTGGGCCGCACAACGCCGCGACCTTCTGCAACATCCCACGCTGCATCGAGCAGAACGTGGAGTGGGTGACTGCGCTGCTGTGCCACATGCGGGCTCGGGGGCACGCGCGGGTGGAGCCGACGACCGCGGCCGAGGACGACTGGACGCAGCATGTGCTGGACACCGGGCGCCGCATGCTCTTCACTCAGGTCGACTCGTGGATGATGGGCATCAACTCCAACGTGGAGGGCAAGAACACGCGCACCTTCGTGGTCTATGCCGGCGGGGCGCCGAAATACCGGGAGCGGTGCGACGACGTGGCCGCGGGCGGCTACCCGGGGTTCACCTTCGCCTAGGGTCGTCCCCGCATGCAGCACCTGAACGACCGCCTGCTCTTCTCGCCGTCGGATCTCGGCGGGTTCCTCGCCTGCGAGCACCTCACCCAGCTCGACCTGATGGTGGCGATGCGCGAAGCCCGCCGCCCGAGCTACGAGAACGCGTATGCCGAGCTGCTCCGCGCCAAGGGGCAGGAGCACGAGCAGGCCTTCCTGGACGCGCTCAGACACGGCGGCCACGCCGTGGTCGAGGTCGGGCTCGACCGTGCGCGGGATTTCGAGGCGGGCGCGCGCCGCACGGTCGGCGCCATGCGCGAGGGCGTGGCCTACATCTATCAAGCGGTGTTCTTCGCCGATGGCTGGCGCGGGGTGGGGGACTTCCTGGAGCGGGTGGAGCGCCCCTCGGCACTCGGGGCCTGGAGCTATCACGTCCTCGACACCAAGCTCGCCCGGCATCCGCGGCCCGAGCACGCGCTGCAGCTCTCCTTCTACAGCCAGGCGCTCGCGGCGGCGCAGGGTCTGACGCCGGAGCTCGCCTACGTCGTGCTGGGCACCCGCGAGCGCGTGCCGATCCGGCTGGCCGACGTCAACGCCTACTACCGCCGCGTACGCGGGCGCTTCGAGGCGGCGGTCGCCGCGCGCGCGGCCACCGGGCCGTACCCCTGTCACTACTGCGCGTTCTGCGACTATCGCGGGCCCTGTGACGAGCGGCTGGAGCGCGAGGATCACGTGGTGCGCGTCGCCGGGATCCGTCGCGACCAGGTCAAGCGGCTCATCGTCGGGGGTTTCAGCACGCTGACGGCGCTGGCTCAGCTGCCGCCGGGCGTATCGGTCTCCCGCGTCGGGGCCAGCACCCTCGAGGGCTTGCGCGATCAGGCGGGCCTGCAGCTCGTCCGTCAGCGCACCGGCGCCCTCGAGTGGCATCCGCTCCCGATCGAGGAGGGGCGCGGCCTCCTGGCGCTCCCGCGCCGCTCGCCCGGCGACCTGGTGCTCGACCTCGAGGGTCATCCCTTCTTCGAGCCGTCACGCGGGCTCGAGTATCTGTTCGGGATGCTCCAGCTGGACGAGGAGCCGCCACGCTTCGAGGCCCTGTGGGCGCACGATCGCGATGGCGAGCGGCGCGCGTTCGAGCACTTCGTGGATCAGGTGCATGGGCGCCTGGCGCGGTTCCCCGACCTGCACGTCTATCACTTCAGCGGTTCCGAGCCGAGCACGCTCAAGCGTCTGATGGCCGAGCATGGCACGCGCGACGCCCAGGTGGACGAGCTCCTCCGGCGCCGGGTATTCGTGGACCTCCACACGATCCTGCGCCGCGCGCTTCGTGCCGGCGTGCCCAGCTACTCGTTGAAGGACGTGGAGGCGCTGTACGGCTTCGTGCGGTCGGCCGACGTCCACTCGGGCACGCAGGCGATCCTCAAGTACGAACAGTGGCTCCACGCCCGCGAGCCCGCGCTGCTCGATGCCATCGCGGCGTACAACCGCGAAGACTGCCTCGCCACGCTCGGATTGCTCGAGTGGCTGCACCAGGTGCGGCCGGCGGACCTGCCGTGGCCCGCGCCGCCGGATGTCACGCCGGCCGGGCCGGACGCCGCAGCGGCTCAGGACGCGCGCCAGCAGCTGCGCGAGGCGCTGATGGTGGGAGAAGAGCCGGGCTCCCCGCGCTGGCTCGCGGGCGAGCTGCTCGAGTATCACCGCCGCGAGGCCCGGCCGGCGTGGTGGGCCTTCTTCGACCGCCTCGGGAAGTCGCCGGATGAGCTGCTGGAGGACACGGAAGCGATCGCGTACCTGGAAGCCGACACGGCGCGCCCGCCCGAGCGGGTGAAGCGGTCGCTCGTCCACGCGCTCGTGTTCCCGGCGCAGGATCACAAGCTGCGGCCGGGCGAGGACGTCTACGATCCCGCCACTGGTCAGATCGCCGGCAAGATCGAGGCGATCGACGACACGAGCGATCGCCTGGGACGCCTCCGCCTACTCCGAGGCCCGAAGCTGGCGGGCGATCCCTTGCCGCAGGCGCTGGTGGCCGGTGGGCCGCTCCCGGATGCGACGCAGCGTTCGGCGGTGCAGCGGCTCGCCGAGTCGCTGCGCGCGGGCGACGGGCGCTACCCGGCGCTGCGCGCGATGCTCGCGCGAGCGCGACCGCGCATTCGCGGCCTGGCCCCCGAGGCGCCGATACAGACCACGGACCTCGACGCGATGACGGCCCGGGCGCGCGGGCTCGACGGCAGCTACCTCTTCCTCCAGGGGCCGCCCGGCACGGGCAAGACGTGGACGGGGGCGCGCATCGTCGTCGATCTCCTGCGGCACGGCCGACGGGTGGGGATCGCGTCGCAGAGCCACAAGGCCATTCATAACCTGCTGGGGGAGATCGAGCGGGTGGCGCTTCAGGAGGGCGTGCTCTTCAAGGGGCTCAAGAAGTCCAGCGCGGACAACCCCGAGTCCGAATACCGCGGCGCCCTCATCACGAGTGAGGGCGACCATGCCGCCTTTGCGCGCCCCGGGACGAACGTCCAGCTCATGGCGGGCACGGCGTGGCTCTTCTCCCGAGGAGAGCTGGACGGCGCGCTCGATGATCTCGTCATCGACGAAGCCGGGCAGATCTCGCTGGCGGACGCGCTGGCCATGGGCACCGCGGCGCGGAACCTGATCCTGCTGGGTGACCCGCTGCAACTCGCCCAAGTGTCGCAGGGCGTGCATCCGCCCGGCACGGGCGCCTCCGTGCTCGAGCACCTCCTGGGCGATGCCGCCACCGTGCCCGAGGACCGCGGCGTGTTCCTCGAGCGAAGCTTCCGCATGCATCCCGACGTCTCGGACTTCATCTCCGAGATCGTGTACGCGGGCCGGCTCCACTCGGACGACTCGGCGAGGCGCCGGGCGACCTCCCTGGGCACCGGCATCCGGTTCCTGCCCGTGGAGCACGAGGGGAACCGCTCGTGGTCCGAGGAAGAGGTGGCTCGCGTGGCCGCGGCGATTGCGGCGATGCGCGGCGGCACGTTCACCGACGCCGCCGGCGCCACGCGTCCCCTCCGGCTCGAGGACTTCATGGTGGTGGCGCCCTACAACGCGCAGGTGCTCCGGCTGCGGGCGGCTCTCCCCCACGGCGTGCGCGTCGGCACGGTGGACAAGTTCCAGGGGCAGGAGGCGCCGGTGGTGTTCTTCTCCATGGCGACGTCCAGCGGTGAGGACGTGCCGCGGAGCCTCGCCTTCCTCTTCTCGCGCAATCGACTCAACGTGGCCATCTCGCGCGCACAGTGCCTGGCCGTGCTGGTGTGCTCGCCGCGCCTCCTGGAGGCCCGCTGCCAATCGCTCGAGGAGATGCAGCTCGTCAACGCGCTGTGCCGCCTCGTGGAGCACGCGTCGCCGGTCGGCTGAGGCGAATCGACCCGTCGGGCACTCTTGTACCGGTCGGCGTGTGGCGAAAGGAGTCGCGGCACAGCTCTTGCTCGAATCAATCGCGGCAGCGATTCCTTCGAAGGAGAGCCAAAATGGTCAAGGCCACCCTTACACTATTGACGGCGGGCATCCTCGCCTTGGCGCCCACCTTGAGCTTCGCGCAGGCTGGAGGCGCCGGCGGCGCGTCGGGTGGGTCATCGAGTGGGGCGTCCGGTTCCGGATCGAGCGGAACGTCCGGGACGACTGGAACCGGGCCCGGAGTGCCGGGCCCAAGCAGTCCGAACCCAGGCCCCACCAATCCCGGCGCCCCTAGCGGCATGTCCACGCCGAGCCCGGTTCCGAGCCCGACGCCGGGTGCGCCGGGGAATCCGACCGGCAGCATGCCGGTGCCGTCGCCGACACCGACCGGGCCGAGCAATCCGTCCAACGTGAAGGGCGATCCGGGATGTCCGCCGGGCTGGGGCCGCCTCCCCGGCAGCACGGCGTGCCGTCAGCTTCCGAGGTAGCCGGCGAAGTCGCCTACGGCTGCGCGGTGGCGCCGCCCGCGAGCATGGCGCGGATGTCCTCCTCGGACAGTCCCGCCTCCTTCAGGATCTCCACGCTGTGCTCGCCGAGCCGCGGCTGATGGCGCCGGATGTCTCCCGGCGTGCGGCTGTATGTGGCGGGGATGTCGGGCGTACGTAGTGGGCCCTCGCTCGGGTGGTCGATGGTCTTCCAGAAGCCGGTGGCCTCGAGCTGCGGGTCGGTCAGGATCGAGTCGAGCGTGTTCACCACGGTGGCGGGCACGTTTGCGGCGTCGAGCATCGCGAGCCACTCGGCGTTGGTGCGAGTGGCCGCGATCTTCCCCAGCTCCTCGTAGAGCATCTCGATGTGGGTGAGGCGGGAGGCCAGGGTTTGGAAGCGCGGGTCGGCGAGGAGGTCCTCGCGCCCGGCGACGCGGAAGAACGTCTGCCAGTGCGCGTCGGTGTAGGGGATGATCGCGAGATAGCCGTCCTTGGTGGGAAAGGGCCGGCGCCAGCGGTTCAGCACCCGCTTGTAGCCAGGCGTGTCCAGCGCGGGAAGAAACGTCTCGCCGTAGAGATGCTCGACCATCATCCACGCCACCACGGTCTCGAACATCGGGACTTCGATGGCCTGGCCCTCGCCCGTGCGCGCCTTGTGGTAGAGCCCGGCCAGGAGCGCGTGCGCCACCGCCATCGAGCTCGTCTTGTCGGCCACGATGGTGGGGAGATAGCGCGGGTCGCCGACCAGCGGCGCCTGTAGCGCAGCGAGCCCTGACGCCGCCTGGATGATGTCGTCGTACACGGGCTTCTCGCCGTACGGACCGGCGGCCCGGAAGCCGTAGGTCGCGCAGTAGACGATCCCGGGATTGACCGCGCGCACCCGCTCGTATTCGACCTTGAGCCGCGCCGCCGCCTGGGGTCGGAAATTGTGAACGAAGACGTCGGCGCCCTTGACGAGCCGCATCAGCGCGGCGTGCCCGGCCGGCTTCTTGAGGTCCAGTACCACGCTCCGCTTGTTGCGGTTGCACGCCAGGTAGAACGCGGCCATGTCGGGGTTGCGGCTGGGCCCGAGCTTGCGCGTGGTGTCGCCCTCGGGTGGCTCGACCTTGACCACATCGGCCCCCAGGTCGCCGAGCATCTGGGTGGCGAGGGGACCGAGCACGACCGTGGTGGCATCGACGATGCGTACGCCGTGAAGCGGTCCGGGCATGCGCCCGACGCTACGTCGGCGCGGCGCGCGCTGTCAAGGCGGCGCCTCGGCACGGCGATTGCTGCTTCAGCCTCACGGGCGGCGTGTGAGCCAGCGACGCATCACTGCCGCCACCCTATCGAGGGTTCACATCAAGTCGCAAAGGAGGGCCCATGAACGCCGTGCAATTCCTCAAGCAGGAGCACGAGAAGGCGAAGGCGGAGTTCGAGAAGGTGCTGAAGGCGTCCCCGACGACTCGGGGCGGTCTCTGGGAGCATCTGGTCCCGGAGCTCGAGGTCCACGAGCAGATCGAAGAGGCGTGCTTGTACGAGCCCATCGCGCGCGACGCGTCCGGCCGTGATGCGATGATCGCGGGCTGGCGGGACAAGCATCAGTCGGAGGTCGAGAAGGTCAAGGACCTCATCGAGGAGATCGAGGATCTCGAGCCTGAGAGCCAGGAATGGCTCACCAAGGTCAACGAGGTCCACACGAGCCTGCGGACCCACATCCAGGAGGAAGAGGGCACGATCTTCCCGCGACTGCCCGGGGTCTGGGACGCCGCGCGGCTCGAGCGGGCGGGCCGGGAGCTCGAAGAGATGAAAGCCAGCAAGGTGTCGACCCGGCACTAGCCGGGCGGGAACATGCTCCGCGACGCATGGCTCGGGCTGCCGAGGCGATGAGCGATGGGAAGCATCGTCCACGTCGCCCTCGGCATCCTGACCAGCATCGGTGGATTTCTCGAGATCGGCTCCATCGTCACCGCGATGCAGGCCGGCTCCGAGTTCGGGTTCCGGCATCTCTGGGTGGTGGCGGTGGGGGCGACCTTCGCGGTGGTGTTGACCGAGATGGCCGGCCGCTTCTCGGCCGTGAGCCGGCGGAGCTTGGGCGGGGCCTTGCGCGAGCGGTTCGGGGCGGCGGTGTTCGCGGCGGTGCTCCTCGGGCTCGGCGTGACGAGCCTCCTCGTGCTGGGCGCGGAGGTGACGGGGCTCGCGGTCGCGACCGAGCTGGCCACCGGCATCCCATTCCGCCTGTGGGCGCTCCCCGCGGGCCTTATCGTCTGGCTCATCCTCTGGAAGGGCAAGTTCGGCGTGATCGAATACGGGGTCGCGGGCCTGGGGCTGGTCACCCTGTCGTTTCTCGCCGCGGCCATTCACCTCGAGCCACCGACCGGCGAGCTTCTCGCCGGCCTCGTTCCGTCCGGCCCGGAGCAATCACCTGCCCGTTACTGGTTCATCGCGGTCAGCATCCTGGCCGCGACGCTGACGCCGTATCTCTTCTACTTCTACTCGTCGGGCGCGATCGAGGACGAATGGACGAGCCGCGAGATTGTCCCCAATCGGATCGTCGCCTCCGTGGGCATGCTGTTCGGCGGGGTGCTGTCGGCGTCGGTCCTGGTGGTCGCCGCGATGGTGATGCGTGGGATGCGCGTGGACAACTACACGGCGACGCCCATGGTGCTCAGCCGGGTGTTCGGCCGGGCGGGCTTCTGGCTGTTCGTCGGCTCGCTGTGGATCGGCTGTCTAGGCGCGGCCCTCGAGATCACCCTGACCCTCGCCTACGTGCTCGCGCAGGGCTTCAACTGGCATTGGGGCGAAAACGAGCGGCCCCGTGATGCCACGCGCTTCGTCGTCGCCTACTCGCTCTTCATCCTGGTCGGAACGGGATTCGCCCTCGCGGGCGTGGACGCCCTGCAGCTCACGAATCTGGCCATGGCGCTGACGTCCGCCGTCCTGCCCCTGGCGCTGGCGCCGCTGCTGCTGCTCATGAACGACCGGCGCTACCTGGGGACGCATTGCAACGGCTGGCTGACCAACGGGATCATGGCCCTCATCGTCGTGGTCGCCGTGCTGCTGGCCGGCGTCTCGATCCCTCTCGCCGTGGCAGGCAAGCAATGAACGTGGTGCGCGATCTGCTCGACATGCCCATCGTGGACGCTGACGGTCGTCCCATCGGCCGGGTGGATGGGGTCATCGCCGAGTACGTGGCGGGCCGCCCACTGCGGCTCGAAGCGATCGAGCTGAGCGGCGCGACCCTCGCGCGCCGTCTGTCGCCACGTCTGGTCGGTTTCGCGCGGGCCTTGGCCGGTCGGCTGAGCCCCAGACGAGGACGGCCGTGCCGCTTTCCGCTCCGCAGCGTTCGGTTGGCGCGTCGGCGTGTCGAGCTCGCGAAGGGCACCGAAACGGGGATGGCGCTGGCGTGGGAGCGATGGCTTCGCCACGCCGTGGTTGATCGCATCCCCGGAGGCTGAGGCCATGGCGCGCGAGATTCACCTCGAGGTCTTGATCGGCCGCGTGGTCCGCGACCCCGCCGGACGCGCCGTCGGCCGCATCGAGGAGATGCGCGCGATCCGTCACGGCGGGGCGTGGCACATCACGCATTTCATGCTGGGCCCGGCGGGATGGCTGGCCCGGCTTGGCCTGCGTCACCCGGGCCGCCGCGGCCGCCTCCGCTGGAATGCGCTCGATCTCTCCGATCCGCTGCGGCCCCGGTTGGTCGGAGACCGAGACCCGCGCTAGGCCGTCTTCCGGTTCCGCTTGCGCGTAGAGGCCGCGCGCCGCGCTGCGGCCTTCGGCGAGCGTGGGGTGCCGCGCCGCTCCTGCGCGGAGCGCTTGGCTTGCTTGGCGAGCGCCGGACGCGAGGCGGCGCGGTCGCCCTCACGGTCGAGGGCGCGCGACGTCGCGCGACTGCGCTTCCGGGACGGCGCGCGCAACGCCCCGCCCTTCTCCTGGCCAGCCTCGTAAGCCTTCTCGGCGGCCTTGCGCGTCTTTTCGGACGTCTCGCCTTTCTCCGGGGGCTCGAGCGGTACACCGGCCCGACGGGCCTTCGAGAGGCCGATGGCGATGGCCTGCTTGGTGGAGCGGGCGCCGTGCTTACCCTCACGGATGTGGTGCATCTCTTCCTTGACGAACTCGCCGGCGGCGGTCGAGGGCGTCTTTCCCTCGCGCAGATCTTCGTCGGCTCTGTCCTTCGTCTTCTTGTCAGGCATGGTGATCCCTCCTGCGCTGACCGAGGACGCAAGAGGCGTGCCGGGCGTCGGGCCGGGCCCGGATGCCGCGGAACGATTCGGGCTAGGCGTCCCGCGTTCGGAACGCGGGCGCCACCTTCGTCATGAAGAGCCGCAGGCTCGACTCCGCGACCTCCGCGGCCATGGGGCCCAGGCGAAAGACGAGGATGAGTCCGCCGACGCCGATGGCGTCGAGCTCGGCGATCGCGTCGGCCACCGTGGCGGCCGAGCCGCAGAGGAGCGCGTGCCGTGGGTCGCTGCGAGCTGCCGGCGCCAGCTCGGGTTTGAGCAGGACGCCCTGCTCCTCGTAGATTCGCCGGCGCATGGCCTGTCGGAACGCGGCCTGGGCTTCGAAGGCGGGAACGGCGAGGCGCTCCGCCTCGGCATCCGTCTCCGCCACGAAAACGTTACGCCAGACCCAGGTGTCGCCCATGTTGCGGGCGATCGCCGCGTCGTCGAAGCCGCACTCCCGCATGGTCCGCCGATAGAGCTCCATGCGGTGGCGCGTGACGTCGTTGCTCTGCACGTTCATGAGGAAGGGCCGCCCCGCCCGCGCCATCTCGAGCGTCGCCTCCTCGCTGGCGCAGGCGCGGATGATCGGGGGGTGCGGCCTCGTGTAGGGGCGCGGGCGGAGCAGCGGGAGCTGGAGCTGCCAGAACCGGCCGCGGTGCTCGTAGCGCTCCGTGGTCCAGGCCTTGAGCATGATCTCCTCGGCCTCGAGCAGGCGCGCGTGGGCCTCCGCGGGATCGATGCCATAGCCCTGGTAGTCGTAGATGTTGTACGCGGTGCCGCGTCCGAGCCCCACGAGCAGCCGTCCGCGGCTGATGTTGTCGATCAGGGCCATCTGCTCGGCCATGCGGATGGGGTGATGGAGCGACATCTGGGCCACCGCGAAGCCGATCCGGATGCGCTCGGTGCTCGCGGCCAGGGCCGCGGCGAACGTGACGGGATCGACGTAGGCACAGATGCCGTCGAAGTGGTGCTCGGCGAGCCACAGCATCTCCATGCCGAGCTCGTCGCAGAGGCGTCCCTCGCGGAGCGTCTCCTCGATGACGCGGCCGTCCTGGTCGGGATCGGTCGAGGCGGGGAAGAGAAAGTTGCCGAACCTCATGCGCGGTCCAGCCACGCCGCCATCAGGCGGCCGCCGTAGTCGTTGCCCAGGTTCGGGCCGAAGTTCCGCACGTAGGGCTCCCAGGCCGCCACCACGCGAGCCGAAGGGCCGTAGAGGTAGTAGACCCGCTCGGCAAGATAGCGCTGGACGTCCCACAGGATGTCGCGCCGTCGCCGCGCGTCGAGCGTGCGGCGCTGGAGGTTGATCATCTCGGTGAGCTTGGGGTCGTCGACGCCGGACGAGTTCGTGCGCCGGCCGGGCAGGTGCATGCCGGCCAGGTAGACGTCGGGATACAGCTGGCCGCCGCGCTGGCCCAGCATGAGCCGCTCGTAGCGGCCCAGCATCGCGCTCGACACGAAGGCGCCGGTCTCCTTGATCTTGAGCTCCGCGTCGATGCCCGCGGCCTTCCAGCTCCGGAGATAGATCTGCACGCCGTCCAGCCACTCGGGGCCGAAGCTCGCGGTCTCGAATGGCACCTTGAGGCCGCCGCCGTACCCCGCCTCGGCGAGCAGACGCGCGGCCGCCGGGGCGTCATGCCGAGAGAGCCGCTGACCGTCCGGGGTCAGCTGATCGATCGGAATCGCCCAGTCCAGGAGGGCCGGCGGCACCGCCGGCGTCGGCACGCCCTGGCCCTGAGCGAGCGGGCTCGCGTCGAGGATGTCCTTGAGGTTCGTAGCGAGCGAGAGGGCGCGGCGGACGCCCGCGTCGTTGAAGGGGGATTGATCGAGCTTCATGGCCGCGAAGGAGCTCACCATCCACGTGAACTCCGCGGTCTGGAGCGCCGGCTTGCGCTTGCGCACGGCGTCCAGGTCGACGCGACGCACGGTCATGCCGAGGAGCGGCGCAAAGTCGAGCTGCCCCCCGAGCCAGTGGGCGAGCCGGGCCGCGCTGTCCCCTACCATCGACGCCTCCACGCCGTCCGCATAGGGGAGGCCCGACACGAAGTAGTCCGGATGGCGCACGTACGAGAGCCGCACGTTGGGATCGTAGCGCTCGAGCATCCAGGGGCCCGTGCCGATGCAGGCCTCGGGGCGCCGGAGGTCGCCGTACTGCTCCACCGCCTCGCGCGGGACGATCCACGCGGTGGTCGACGCGACCGCGTCGAGGAGCCACGCGAACGGCGCCCTGAGCGTGATGCGCACGGTGTAGCGGTCGAGCGCCTCGACCCGGTCGATCTCCTCGAGCACGGCGCGATTCGGATTGTTGGTGGGACCGAGGAAGCGCTCGAAGGAATACTTGACGTCGTCGGCGGTCAGCTCGCGGCCGTTCACGGGCGGCTTGTTGTGCCAGCGCACGCCCTTGCGCAGCTTGAAGATGTAGGTCGTCTCGTTGGGCTGGGTCCACGATTCGGCGAGATCGCCCTCGATCGGGAAGGTGCCCGGCGTCACGCCGGGGCCGGCCTTGTGCCTGAGCAGACGGCTATGGCTGAACGTGTAGAGCACGTTGGTCTTGTACGAGATGGTCAGGTGCGGGTCGAAGTGGGGCGGATCCCAGAGACGCAGGCTCAGGGTCCCGCCGCGCTTCGGCGTCTGCGCGGCGGCCGTGCCGGCACCGAGGTGAGGGGCGACGGTTGCCGCGGCGAGAGCGCCGCCTCCTGCCTTCAGCAGGCTCCGGCGCGAGAGCAGTGCCGCGTGGATGAGACGGTCCATCAAGAGGCCTCCTTGGTCATCGTTGACGCGAGGCGTGAGCGCCCCCGCGGGAGCTTGCACACTTTGGGCATAAACCCGGGTCATGTCAAGAGAATCGGATCGGTACAATCAACCGCCTGCGCTCCCCCTCGGTTCCGGGGTTGGGCCTTGACACTGCGGAGGCGAACGCGTTACCCATTGACCCACCTTTTGACGCCCTGTTCACGTCCATGTTCCGGCGGAGGAATCCATGCCTTCACGACGC
>DATJFY010000036.1:0-46774 GCA_035495415.1 Verrucomicrobiia bacterium | reverse complement strand
CGAGGCGGCGCGGGCCGCGTGCGCGCACGGCCTGGTGCGCCTGCGCGTCTTCATCGACCCCACCGGCAACGTGCGCAACGTGGCGACCGAAACGTCGTCGGGCAACGCCGACCTCGATGCCGCCGCGACCATTGCCGTACGGCACTGGACCTTCCATCCCGGCAGCGCCAACGGCCAGCCGGCCGCCGGCGAACTGATCATGCCGGTGAACTTCGCGGATCCCTGCGCCGACGGGCAATAGCGCGGGGCGGCGGCCGTCGTCACTTTGCCACCGCCACACACCGCGCTAGATTGGCCCACCGCATTCGTGCAGGACGCCCCATGCCGGACGATTCGCCGGTTCCCGCCGATGCCGCGCAGCTCGCCGCCGAGGTCGCACGGCTGCGCGCGCAGCTCGACGAGGCCAACGCCATCGTCGACTCGGCCTTCGACGCGTTCGTCGGCATCGACCGGCACGGCAAGGTCATCGCCTGGAATCGCCAGGCCGAGCTGACCTTCGGCTGGACGCGCGAGCAGATGCTCGGCCACGACATGGCCGAGCGCATCATCCCGCTGCACCTGCGGCCGAGCCACGCGCGCGGGCTCGCGCGCTTCCTCGCGACCGGCGAGGGCCCGGTGCTCAACCGCCGCATCGAAGTGAGCGCACAGCACCGCGACGGCCGCATCTTCCCGGTCGAGATGACCATCTGGCCGGTCGGCGCGGGGCCGTCGCTGCGCTTCAACGCGTTCCTGCACGACGTCAGCGAGCGCCTGGCGTCGGTCAGGCGGCTCGCGGTGCAGAACGCCGTGGCCGTGGCGCTGGTGGGCGCGCGCCGGCTGCGCGACGCGGCGCCCGAGGTGCTCGCCGCGCTCGGCACGGCGCTCGACTGGGACGTCGCGGTGCTGTGGCTGCCCGAACCGGGTACCGGCCTGTTGCGCAGCGCGGGTTTCTGGAAGCGCCCCGACCATACGTTCCCCGCCTATGCCGCCGCGACCGCGGCGATCCCGTTCGCGGCCGGCCTCGGCCTGCCCGGCCGCGTGCTCGTCGCACGCGAGCCGATGTGGATCCCCGATGTCGCGGTCGACGCCAACTTCCCGCGTGCCGCGAGCGCGCGCACCGACGGCCTGCACGCCGCGCTGGGCTTCCCGATCCTCAGCGGCGAGCAGTGCGTGGGGGTCGTCGAATGCGTGTCGGTGCGGATCCTGCCGGTGGACGCGCTGCTGCTGGAGACCACGCGCGTGCTCGGGCACCTGCTCGGGCAGTTCGTGGAGCGCGAGCGGGCGGAAGACGCGCTGGAACGGAAGTAGGCCATGGCCGGAATCCGCGGACGGGCGCCCGGTTCCGGCATCCGCGGGGCCAATAACGACTTTTTCATGGGCGCAATCGCCCATTTCGCGTAGCGTTCACGCCCAGGAACCAGGACACCCGGAAGGCGCCCCGTGCTCGAGCAGAAAATCGGCGAAATCTTCGGCGACGAAGACCCCACCCACTTCGGCACCGGGTGGTGGAGCGGCGTGCTGTCGGCCTTCTTCGGCATCGTCGCGTTCGGCGCGGTGCTGTGCCTGCACTACCCGCAGATCCTGAGCTCGCCGGAGCTGCGCGCGCAGTACCCGATGCCGCTGATCCGCATGGCCATCCAGGGCTGCATCGTGGCGGCGATCATCGGCGGCGTGATCTCCGGGATGCTGCGCCGGAAGAAGATCCTGGGCCTGACCGGCATGCTGTTCGCGCTCGCCGCGACGCTGCTCGGCGGCGCCAGCGTGCCGATCAACCAGGCGCTCGACAACAGCCCGGCCATCGGCCTGGACTGGTTCCTGCTCGACCTGCTGCTGATGACGCTGATCTTCTCGCCGATCGAAGTGCTGTGGCCCGCGTATCCGCAGCAGAGCGTGTTCCGCAAGCAGTGGCTGGTGGACATCGTCTACTTCCTGTCCACGCACCTGCCGATCCAGCTGACCACGTTCCTCATCCTGCTGCCGGCGACGCAGCTCACCGCCTACCTCGGCAACGACACGCTGCTCGCGTTCACCGGCAGCCTGTGGTGGCCGCTGCAGTTCTTCCTGGCGGTGCTCGTCGCCGACCTGGCCGAGTACGCGATCCACTACGCCTTCCACAAGGTGCCGTGGATGTGGCGCTTCCATGCGATCCACCATTCGTCGCCGGCGCTCGACTGGATCGCGGGCTCGCGCTCGCACCTGGTCGACGACGTCGCGGTGCGCGGCTTCATCCTCGTGCCGATGATGCTGATGTTCTCGCACGACATGATCGTGGCCTACCTGCTGTTCGTCGCGCTGCACGCCACCTGGACGCACTGCAACTTCGGCCCGACCATCAAGTGGCTCGAGCCGTACGTGATCCAGCCGCGCTTCCACCACTGGCACCACACCTCGCAGCCCGAGGCGATCGACAAGAACTTCGCGATCCACTTCCCGTGGATCGACAAGCTGTTCGGCACGTACTACCTGCCGAAGGACGATTCCTGGCCGCACACCTACGGGCTGGACAACGAGCCCATCCCGGACACCTTCACGGGCCAGTTCTTCTATCCGTTCACGCCGCGCAAGAAAAAGGCGTAGCGCCGGCTAGAAGTTCACGGCCTCGAGCGGGCAGTCGCGCGGGATCGGCTCGTTGTCCAGGCCGTAGGTCTCGGGCCACGAGCCGTCCTTGGGGAAGTAGTAGGTTCCGAAGATCCTGTCGATCCACGGAAAGTGGATGGCGAAGTTCTTGTCGATGGCCTCTTTCTGCGACGTGTGATGCCAGTGGTGGAACCGCGGGAAGATCAGGTACGGCTCCAGCCACTTGATGGTCGGGCCGAAATTGGAATGCGTCCAGGTCGCGTGCAGCGTGACGAAGAAGAGATAGGCCACGAGCATGTCGTGGGAGAAGGCGAACATCATCGGAACGAGGATGAACCCGCGCACCACGACGTCATCCACGATGTGGGAGCGAGACCCCGCGATCCAGTCGAGCCCCTTGGACGAATGGTGAATGGCGTGGAAGCGCCACAACCACGGCACCGAGTGGAAGGCGCGATGGATGGCGTATTCCGCAAGATCCGCCACCAGGACGGCCAGGAAGAACTGGACCAGCCAGGGCAGGCTGCCTATCGCTTTCTGCAAGCTCGGAATGGCGAAGAGCGCCGTGAGCTGGGTGGCCGGCAGCAGGATCAAGAAGGTCGTGATCTGGGTGGGCAAGTGGGTGGACAGGAAATACACCACGTCCAGCAGCCACTCGTTGCGGAACACGCCCTGCTCTGGATAGGCCGGCCAGAGCACCTCGAACGGCGAGTAGATCAGCGTCATCAGCAGCATGTCCAGCAGGAACCAGTCCAGGCCGATGGACGGGCCGTCGCGCAGCGGTTGGTTGATCGGAACACTGGCTCCGCCCCACAGAGTCGCCGCCAAGGCGAACAGCATCCCGGTCAAGCCCAGGAGCTTCTTCCGGCGCAGGATCGCAGACGCGACGCCGAAAATGATCGCCGCCACGATGACCGCCTGGATCAACATGCGGATCAAGGACATGGCGTAGTAGGGCCGCAGATTGGGAGAGCTCAGTAGCTGCGGAAAGTGCAGGCAAGCCACCGCCCCGAACGCGAGCAGCCCGAAGAAGGTCGACAAGACCCCGCTCCACCAGCCCGTTCCGAACCCGGTGGGGTCGTTGTCGCCAAAGGCCTGGTTGATCTTCTGTTCGAGCATGCCCGCCCCCGCGGCTTTTCGTAACTTATCATTGGGCTGGATGAGAGCGAAAGAGATTGGCCCTGTGCGCTCCCCCGCTAAGGCGCGCAGGCGCGAATCGCGTCCCGGAACCCTTCCAGCGCCCCCTCGCCCCGCGCCCGCGGGCTGATGATGGGCAGCTGAAGGCCCGCCGCGCGGTACTCCTCGATGCGTGCGCGGCAGTCGGCGGGCGTGCCGACCAGGCCCACCGCGGCGGCCATGGTGTCGGGCACCGCGCGGGCGGCCCCCTCGCGATCGCCCCTCTGCCACGCGGCCTGGATCGCGCGCGCGGCATCGGGGAAGCCGGCCTCGGCGAGCAGGCGGTTGTAGCGGGGGAAGAAGCCCGCGTACATCGCCACCGCGGGACGCATGCGCTCCACGGCGTCGGCGCGCGTGGGCGCGATCACGCAGGGCAGGAGCGAGGTGATCTCCACGTCCTCCGGGCGGCGGTCGGCGCGGCGGGCGCCCGTGGCCACGTGGGAGGCGGCGCGGGCCGGGGCCTCGCGCGTGGCCCACGTGAGGATCAGGCCGTCGCCCAGCTCGCCGACCACCTCCAGCATGGGCGGAAACAGCGCGGAGAGATAGATGGGGATGCGGCGGCGCAGCGGCGTGAACCAGAGATCGAAGCGGTCGATGGCGATCGTCTCTCCGCGATAGGACACCTCGCCGTCGCGCAGCAACGCGCGGATGGCCTCCACGCTCTCGCGCACGCGGTGAATGGGCTTGGCATACGGCAGGCCGTGCTCGCCCTCCACCTGCACGCGATGGCTCGAGCCCAGGCCTAGCACGAAGCGCCCGTTGGACAGCGCGTCCACCGTGGCTGCGGCCATGGCGATGGTGGGGACGCTGCGCACGAACACGCTGCTGATGCTCGTGCCGAGGCGGATGCGCGTGGTCGCCGTCGCGCAGGCGGCGAGGATGGCGAACTGATCCCCGCCATGCCCCTCGGCGACCCAGGCGGATTCGTAGCCGAGCTCCTCGGCCAGACGCACGCACTCCACGATCTCGGGAGCGGTGAGCCCTCCGCTGATGGCGACGCCGATGCGCGGGGGAGCCATCGCGCTACGCCGTCTTGTACCGCGCGATGACGGCCGGATCCGGATCGACGCCGAGACCGGGGCCCTGTGGCACCGCCAGCGTGCCGTTCTTCGCGTTCGTCACGCCGCCGAAGAGATCCGGCTCGAGGGTGGCGTAGATGCGCTCGACTAGCGGCTCGCGCGGCTGCGCGGCCAGGAAGTGGAGCGTGGCGAGGAGGCCGGGGCCGAAGTAGGGAGAGTGCGGCACCAGCGTGACGCCCGCCGCCTCGGCGAGAATGCCGACTTCGCGGAGGGCGGACACGCCGCCGATCTTGGTGACGCTTGGCTGCCCGTAGGTGACGGCGCTCGCGTCGAACATGTGCTTGAAGTCGATGGGGTTGCTCGCGTTCTCGCCGGCGGCGAGCGCGATGCCGCCGTCCTGGCGCACGCGCGCGAGGCCGGCCCAGTCCTCGGGCGGCCACACCGGCTCCTCCAGCCAGAGGAGATCGTGGGGCCGGAAGCGCCGCGCCATCTCGAGCGCCTCGACCGGGGTCCACGGGCAGTTGGTGTCCACCGTGAGCTTCATCTCGGGCCCGCCGCCCTGGCGCGCCGCGCGCACCGCGGGCTCGGTGATCTCGTGGAGCTTCACGTACTTGTAACCTTCCTTCACCGCGCCCTCCGTGATCCGCGCCACCACCGCGGGGTCGCCGTAGCGGAAGAAGCTCGCGTAAGCCGTGATCTCGGCGCGCACGCCGCCGCCGAGCAGGCGGTGCAAGGGCAGGCCCGCCGCCTTGCCCGCGAGGTCCCACAAGGCAATATCGATGCCGGAAAGCCCGAAGATCGACGGCCCGCCGCGCCCGAGATTGTGGAAGCGCTTCAGGAGATCGGCGCGCAGCGTGCTGATCTGGGTGGCGTCGCGCCCCACGCACGCGGGCCCGATGTAGGCATCCAGCGCGGCCTTGGTGGACTCGTTCACCGCGTAGCCGAAGGCCTCGCCCCAGCCGGTGAGCCCGGCATCGGTATCCACGCGAACGAGCAGCACGTCCACGGTGTTGAACACGCGGCCGAAAAAGCCCGTGGGTGGGCCGGGCTGGGTGAAGGGCAACTTCACGATGGTGGACTCGACGCGGGTGATCTTCACGGGGCGTACCTCCGGCGCGCATTATCCCGGGCGCCCGCGGCCTTGTCCACCTGCGCGGCGTGTGGCATGGTCCCGCCATGAAGATCACCTCCGTCGCGATCCACCGCCTCTCCGTGCCGCTGCCGCGCCCCGTGCGCACCGCCATTCACAACCATGCGCATGCCGATACCGTGGCCGTCGAGCTGCGGGGCGACGCGGGCGCCGTGGGCTCGGGCTACTGCTTCGCGTTCGGCGCCCGGCGCGCGGTGGCCCTTGGCGCGCTCGTGGAAGACCTCGCGGTGTTCTACGAGGGCAAGGATCCCGCCGCGGTGGTGGCCCACTTCGAGGCAGCGTGGCGCTCCATCAACTTCATCGGGCACTCGGGCCTCGCCATGATCGCGCTCTCCGCGCTCGACACCGCGTGCTGGGATCTCGCCGCGCGCGCGTCGAATCAGCCGCTCTTCCGCTACCTCGGAGGCGCTCGCACGCGCGTGCCCACGTATGCCTCCTCTGGCCTCTGGATCGACTATTCCGTGGGCCAGCTCCTCGCCGAGGCGGAGAAGTTCCAGGCTCACGGCCATCGCGCCATGAAGATGCGCGTAGGTGGTCCCGACCCGCGTGTGGACGTGGAGCGCGCCCGCCTCCTGCGCGAGGCGATCGGCCCCGACGTGAAGCTCCTCGCCGACGTGAATCAGGGCTGGGACGAGCCCACGGCCATTCGCTGGGGCCGGGAGCTGGAAGCAGCCGCCGACCTCTTCTGGTTGGAGGAGCCGCTGCCCTACGAGGACCTGGAAGGCTGCGCCCGCATCAGCGCGGCGCTGACCATGCGCATCGCCACCGGCGAGTCCGACTATGGGAGCCATGGCATGAAGCGCCACCTGGACGCGCGCGCGGCCGACGTCCTCATGCCCGATCTCCAGCGTATGGGCGGCGTCACCGAGTATCGTCGCGCCGGCGAGCTCTGCCGCGCCTACGGCCAGCCCGTGTCTTCGCATCTCTTCATGGAGGCGTCGTGCCACGTGCTCGCCGCGGCGCCCAACGCCCTCATCCTCGAGCACATGGACTGGTGGCAGCCCCTCTTCACCGAGCCGCTGCGCATCGAGAACGGCGAGGTGGTCGTGCCGGAGCGGCCGGGCATCGGCGTGGAGCTGGATCCGAAGGCGCTGGCGCGCTTCAAGGCCTGAGCGTAGACTTCCCCTGAAGTCCGCAGTACCACCGGTTCCCGGCAGAGGGAGGCTCACATGCCGGTTCTCCGGGTCTAGAGGCCCTCGAACGAAGCCCCCGCACGGTCGGGTTCCGACCGCGGGGGCTTCTCGCTTTCCAGGAGGTGCGCCATGAGCGTGATCGCGATATCCGAGAGCCTGGGCAGTCTGGGGATCGAGATCGGCCGCATGGTGGCGGCGCGGCTCGGCTACGAGTTCGCCGAGCGCGACATCATCAGCAAGGCAGCCGATCGCTACGGCGCCGACGTGACGCGGCTGAGCCATGCCGCGGAAGAGCGGCCGACGCTGCTCGAGCGCTTCAACGCCGAGCAGCATCGGTTCGCGCACTACGTCGACGCCACCGTCCACGAGATGGCGGCGCGCGATAACTTCGTGATCGTGGGACTGGCCTCCACACTGATCTTGGCGACAGCCCCGCACACCCTCCGCGTGCGCATCACGGCCGCCGAGCCCGTGCGGGCGCAGCGGCTCTCCCGTGAGCTGGGCCTCGCTCCCATTCAAGCGGTCAGCCGGGTGCACGAGTCGGACCGGGAGCGCTCGGGACGCGTCCGGTTCCTCTATCACGTCCACTGGGAGGATCCGCTGCTCTACGATTTCGTGATGAACACCGAGCGGGCCGACATATCCGAGTGCGCCGGGCTGCTGGAGCAGATGCTGGCGCACGATCGCTTCCGTTCGACGGTGACCTCGCGGCGCGACATGACCGACCGGAGTCTCGTCGCGCAGGCCTACGCGGTGCTCCTCGCCGATCCGGTCACGCGCGAGCGGCGGCTCAACGTGCAGAGCGAGGACGCCGTCCTCAGCATCGGCGGCCGCGTGGAGGAATGGTCGGTGCGCAAGGCGGTGCAGCGGGCGCTCGGGATGATCCCCGGCGTGCGTGAGATTCGCTTCCTGACCCCCGCCGCTATCGACGGCGAGGGCGGCGGCGGGGATGCGGGGCAGAATCTCTACGGCGCCTCGCGGCGCTGGGGAGGCTTCGGGCCGACCGTGTGAGCGCGAGGGGCAGACTCGGCGCCCGGGTCCGTGTAATACTCGACGGGCCTGGGCGCTATGAATCCCTCCCGACGACTGGTGACCGTCCGCCTCATCGTCGCCTTCGCGACATGTCTCCTGGTTTCTCTCACCGTCGGCGGTGCGCAGCCGGCGCCGAAGGTCTACCGACTCGGCTATCTGTCGAGTGCGTCTCGTGCTGCGATTGGACACCTCTTCGAGGCTTTGCGAGGGGGGCTCGCCGATCTCGGGTGGGTGGAAGGCGAGAACCTTGTCATCGAGTATCGTTTTGCCGAAGGCAAGCACGATAGGCTCCCCGCACTCGCGGCTGAGCTGATCGCGCTCAAGGTCGATGTTATTGCCGCTGGGCCTACTCCGCCGGCGCTGGCGGCCAAACGGGCGACCACCGAGATCCCGATCGTCATGACGGCCGTCGGCGACCCGGTGAGGAACGGACTGGTGGCGAGCCTCGCCCGGCCGGGCGGCAACGTGACCGGCGTGTCCTTCGACGTCGGCCTCGAGGTCTTCACCAAGGGGCTCGAGCTCTTGAAGGAGTCCATACCGATGCTGCGACGTGTAGCGGTCTTGTCCAACTCGTCCAACCCTTCTCAGGCCGTCTCGGTGCGCGATGTGACGGCCGCCGCGCGGTCGTTGGGACTACAGATCAAGGTCGTGGACGCGCCCACCGTATCAGCGCTGGACGGTGTATTCGCCGCCATGGCCAAGGACCGCTCGGAGGCTCTCCTCGTCCTGACGGATCCTCTGTTCCTGATTCACCGCGAGCGCATCGGAAGCCTGGCCCTTCGGCATCGACTGCCCTCGATGCACGCGGTCAAGGAGAGCGTGGAGGCGGGCGGATTCATGTCGTACGGCCCGAGTCTTGTCGGCGCATACCGGCGAGTGGCGGTCTACGTCGACAAGATCCTGAAGGGAGCCCGCCCCGCCGACTTGCCCGTCGAGCAACCGACGACGTTCGAGATGGCCATCAATTTGAAGACCGCAAAGGCGCTGGGAGTCACGATCCCGCGGTCACTGTTGGGACGAGCGGATCGAATTATCGAGTGATCGCCTGGCTCCGAGCCATGCGAGCGCGCGCCCGTCGATCACCGCCAGCCCCGCTGCGATCAGCGCCATGCCGCCGAGATGGCGCGGCGCGAGGTGCTCGTCCAGCACGGAGACGCCCAGCGTGACGGCGATCGCGGGCATCAGGAGCGTGACGAGCAGGAGATTGGTCGCGCCCGCGGTGGCGAGGATGCGGAAGTAGACGACATATCCCAGCGCGGTGCTGATGATGGCGAGCCCGAGCAGCGCGAGCCACACGCGCGTCCCGGGCACGGTGAGCGTCCACGGCCGATCGACGGCGAGCGCCAGCGGAAGAATCAGGAGGGTCGAGGCCGTCACCTGGCCGGTCGCGGTGACCAGCGGCGGCGTGCCGGCGAAGCGCCGGCCGAGGATTCCGGCGCAGGCATAGGAGACGCCCGCGGCGAGCACCGCAAGCTGGGCCATCACGTCACGTCCGAGCCCGCTCAGCGAGTCGGGGCCGATCATCAAGACCACCCCGGCCAGGCCAAGCAGGACGCCCGTCATGCGTCGCGGCGTCAGGCGCTCATCCGCGGTGAGGAAGTGCGCGAGCACGGCGGTGAAGAGCGGCGCGCAAGCGTTCAGGATGGCGGCAAGGCCGCTGGCGATGCGAGTCTGGCCCCAGAGGATCAGAGTGAAGGGTACGACGTTGTTGAGCATGGCCATGATGGCGAAGGCGAGCCAGGCGCGTCCGATGCGCGGTATCCGATGCCGCGAAACGCGCGCCGCCAGCCCGAGCGCGACCGCGGCGAGCCCTACGCGTCCCAGCAGCACCGTGAACGGGGGCAGGGCCGTCAGCGCCACTTTCTGGAAGAAGAAGGAGCCGCCCCAGAGCACACCGAGGGTGAGGAGGAGACCCCACTCCAGGGTGCTCATGCGCTTCACGCCGAGATATACGCACCAGGGGCATAGAGCGGGTGTAACGTGAGCGCGGTCCGACTCCGGAGTCTACATCCGTGCTATCTCGACGCCCCGGGTCTGGTTGCCCTCTGGTGCGAGGCGCCCATCGGCGCGTACTTGCGGGCCATCCACGCGGAGGCCGTGAAGCGTGGCTATCGGTTCGCGGCGGAGAAGATCGGACGCTCCGGGGGTCGGTGCGCACGCCTCAGGGTCACGAGAGGTCGACTTCGCATGGCGACACCTCACGAGGAAGCTGCGCGCCCGGGCTCCCGGGTTGCGGACTCGCCTCGCCGGGATCAAGTCCCCCCGACCACACCCGCTGTTTCGCGTTGGACGAGGCGGCCCGCCCTCATGGGAGAAAGGGTGCATGAAGGCGCTCTGGCAAGCTTGCCTCGTCGTGGCGCTGACGCGGGAAAGTTAGCGCCCGGCGCCGTCCGTGCAATACTAGCGCCGGCCATGAAGCCGATGTTCAAGGTCGGCGTCGTCGTGCTCGGGTACGTCGCCGCCTTCGTCGTCGCCTCCGCGGTGACCGCCATCCGCATCGCCCTCACGAGCGGCCCGGACGCGCAGGCCTCCAGCGGCATGTACGCCTTCGGCGACGCCTTTCTCTGGCTCAACGTCTTCGGAATCTGCGCGCTTCTGCCGACGGGCGCCGCGCTCTACTTCCTGCGTTCCTATCGCCGCGTGTGGTCGGCGGTGGCGACGGCGGCGCTCACCGTCGGGGTCACCGGCCTGGCTGCGGTCATCCTCTATGCGCTGCGGCAGGCGGAAGCCTCGATGCTCGCCCCATTCACCATGCTCTCCCCGCTGAGGTTGCTCGTCGCGCCGCTGCTCGCGCTCGTCTTCCTGGTCTGCGCGCTGGTGGCGCCGCGGGGCTTCCCCAGAAGCGCGCTCCTGTCGGCTGCTCTCATGGAGATGGTGGCCACCGGCTACATCGGGCTCGTCTGGTTCGTCCCGGTCTTCCTCGGCAGATCTTAGGCGGACCGTTCAGGGCGGCGCGTTGGACGCCGCAGTATTCCCGCGCGGCTCGCCGTGACCATCAACACTCCGGCGAGCGTCGCCACGCCGCCGCCCACTTCCGCCGCCGTGGGCCGCCCCCCGAACAGCGCAATGGACCAGAGCCAGGTCACCACCGGCGTCAGCGTGAGGATGATCGTGAGCACGCTCATGTCCATGCGGCGAAGCACCAGGTAGTAGAGCCCACGGCTGACGACCACGTTGACGAGGCCGGCCAGGAAGACCCAGCCCCAGCCCACGGCGGACGGCCAGACGAGCGCGCCCTGCGCCGCGGCGAGGACGAGGAGGACGGCCGCCACCGCGACCACGCGGTAGAAGAGGAACTCCCCGAAGGGCATGTCACCCCCGTAGCGCTTCACCACCGCGGAGTGGATCGCGTAGAGCAAGGTGGACGCGATCACGATCAGCGCGCCCACGCGCAGATAGTCGCCGGGCTGGAAGCTGATCACCGCCACTCCGATGAGCGCGAGCGCGCTGCCGGCCACCTCCACGCGCGTCAGCCGCTCGTGCAGCCACAGGATGCCGAGCGCCAGGCTGAAGAGGATCGACGTGCGCGAGAGCAGAGACGCGGTGCCGGGATCCACGTAGCGCACCGCCGCGAAGCCCATGTTGGTGTTCACGCCCACCAGGAGGCCGATGGCGAGGAAGAACCAGGGGTGCCGGCGCAGCGGCCCCAGACCGACCCGCCCGCCCAGGAACGTGTACACGACGATGGCGCCCGCCGCCATCATGTAGAAGGCGCCCGCGGCGGGTGGAAAGTGCGGCAGCATGAGCCGCGCGAAGACGTAGTAGAGACTGTCGGCGACGAGCAGCAGAGGGACGGTGAGGCGCGTGACGGCGTCGTCGCCGTCGGAGCGAGCGGGCACTAGACCAGCGGCCAGGGATACCGCATGCCGGAGGGATCGGCGGGAAACGCCGCCATCTTCGCGAGCGCCCGCCCGCGCGCGAGCAGCGCCTGGCATTCTTCCGGCACGACGAGGCCGGCCAGCGTCTCGGGCAGCCCGTCCTTGATCAGCCTTCGAAGATCTCCCCGCAGGGCCGTCGGGATCGGCTCGCCCGCGAAATCCCAGATCACGGTGCGGAGCTTCGGGTCGACGTGGAGGATGAGCCCATTGTCGATGGCGAAGATGCGGCCCTCCGGCCCAAGGAGGCAATGCCCACTCTTGCGGTCGGCGTTGTTGGTGAGGAGATCGAAGAGGCAGATGCGGCGGAGCGTGTCGTGGTGCGCCGCGTTCTCCATCAGGCTGAAGTAGTGCTGCTCGAAGTCGGCATGGATGAAGAGCTGGAGTGATCCTTCGCCGTGCGGCCCGTCGCGCGGCACGGTGAGCGGCACGAGCCCCCAGCCGAGCGCCTCGGAGAGAAGATAGGCCGCGAGCTCCCGCTTCCAGAGGCCCGGAGGAAAATCCCAGAGCCGGCGCTCGCCCCGGCGCGGTTTGTAGATGGCGAGCGCGGTGTCCGTGCCGAGCGCGCATTCCACGAGCAGCGTCACGTTCGACGAGCCGGGCATGCGCCCCTTGACCTCGATGGTGCCGCGGCTCAGGAGGTCGAGGGCCGTGGACCCCGTGGACATGTCGCGCGCGCGGGCGGGGTCAGTGCCGGACGTGCCCGTTGGTGCCGGGGCAGGGATGGCCGTCGGGATCGATGGGCAGTCCGCACGTGCGGCAGATGGGGCGCCCCGCCTGCACGAGGCTGCGGGCGCGCTCCACGAAGGCGGCGGCCTGAGGGCGCGTGAGGCGGAAGCGCGCCTTGGCGGTGTCCGAGGCCTCTTCCACGACTTCCGCCACGGCTTCCGCCGCGCCCTCGGGCTCCGCCTCGGTCTCGACCGTCTCCTCGCCTGGCTCGTCCTCCTCGTCGTCGTCCTCCGCTTCCTCCGTCAGCTCCTCGGCGACGATGAGGATACGGTCGGCGCTCTCGTCGTAGGCCACGCCCAGCGATCCGACCACCCACGCTTCCTGCACGGGCTCGAGCAGCGCCATGTCCGTGGGCAGCGGCCCCGGCTTGGGCAGATCGGCGAGGAGCTTGGCGAGATACTCCCCGAGCGCGCCGACCTGCTCCTTCTCGAGCTTCAGCGTCACGACGCGGCCGCCCTCGCGCGCCTGCAGGTAGAAGACGCGGCGCCCGGCGGGGCCCACCGTGCCGGTGGTGAAGAAGTCCGGCGCCTCGAAGTCGTAGGAGGCGGCGGCCATCAGCCCACCAGGTTGGCGAGCTCGCCGCCGGTGGAGTTCACCGTCAGGACGGCGGGGCCGGTACGCCCGTAGGCGATCGCGCTGATCGAGGCGGTCGCGATCATGATGCGCTGGAAGAGGTCGAGCGGCGTGCCGAGGGCGTGCGCCACCGCGGTCTTGATGGGATCGGCGTGGGACACCGCCACCACCGTCTCGCCGGGATGCCGCGCCACCAGGGCTGCGATGGTGGTCGACATGCGCGTCTGGATCTCCACGAAGGACTCGCCCCCCGGGAAGCGGAAGCCGCTCGGATAGCGCTGCACGGTGGCCCATTCCGGTGTCTTGGCGGCCTTCGAGATCTCCCAGCCCGTCCAGTCCCCGATGTCGCACTCGAGCAGCCCCGGCTCGGTGAGGACGATGAGACCGCGGCGCGACGCGATGATGCCGGCCGTCTCATGCGCGCGCTCGAGGGGCGAGGCGTAGACCGCGGCCACCGCCTTGAGGGCGGCGATGCGCTCGGCCGTCGCGGCGACTTCCTTCTTGCCGTCTTCGGAGAGATGAAGCCCGGGCGCGCGCCCGGGCAGCACCGAGCCCGTGGTGGGCGTCCGGCCGTGGCGCACCAGGAGGACGCGCGTCACGACGGGCTGGCGGCGCTTGCGAATGCCGACCTTGCGAATGATGACCGTGCTCTCCGGGGCGGCGGACGGCGTGCTCCGCCGAGCGTGAGCGTGATGGTAGACCGCGCGCCGCGCTCGCGCAAGCGTCAGCGGCCGCACGCGCGCCGCCGCGGACGGCCGAGAGGGCACCTTCAGGTGAAGAGCCCGCGTCGGTCGAGATGACGCAGCGTCACCACCGCTCCCGAGCCCAGCGCAAACATGATGCCCCAGGGCAGGCCAGCCAGCCCCGGCCGCGATTGCGCGTCCAGCGCCGCGCCCACCAGCGCACTGCCCAGCGTGCTGCCGATGCCGCCCGCCATCGCGAAGAAGCCGAAGTACGTCGCGATGAGTCGGTCGCGGCCGAAGCGCGGCACCATGGCCATCGCGAAGGGACTCGCTACCATCGCGCCAACGGTGAGACATGTCATCGCCACCAGCGTGGGTGCGAGGCGGCCCAGCGTCGGCGCGGGCCGCTCGGTCGGATCGACATGGCCGGCGAGTGCGGAGACCAGCGGGGCCGCAAAGGCCAGCGTCATCAGCGCCAGCCCCAGCGCCACCGCCTCGGGCGGGCGGTAACGCGCCTCGCACCACGCGGTCACGCGCACCTGGCCCACGATGGCCAGGATGGACGAGAGCACGAACAGCGACCCGACCGCCATGTCGTTGCCGGTGGCGCGCCGCGCTTCTAGCGGAAGCGTGAGGTACTCCTGGCTCAGCAGCACCGAGTACGCCAGCATCACCGCCGCGAAGCGGACGAAGCCGCGATTGGCCAGCACTTCGCTCCAGTCGCGCAGCACCGGCCGCGGCGTCTCGGCGAGGAGGTCCGCGCGGCGGGGGAGGTAGCGGAACTGCAGCAGCATCAAGCCCAGGAAGATCACCCTCGCGGCCACGCACACGAGCCGGAAGGAGAAGGCCAGCCGCACCACGCCCACCGGGGGGCCCAGCAGCGTGTCGATCTGCCCCGCGAGATTGGCGAGCGCGAACACCTCGGCGCGGCGGCCGGACGACGCCGCGGCGAGGTACGCGCGCAGGGCGGGCCCGAACAGCGCGCCGGCGAGGCCGGTGATGTAGAACGAGAGGAAGATCGTGCGCTCGTTGATGAGGAGGACCTGGACAGCGCGGCTCTGCGCGAGGAACTGCCGGAGCGCGCTCACCGTGGCATTATACAGAGACCATGGCGACTCCCGAGGCCGGCGACAAGGCGCCCGCGTTCGCGCTCGAAGACCAGAGTGGAACGACGCATCGCCTCAAGGACTACGCAGGGCAGCCGCTGATCTTGTACTTCTATCCGAAGGACGACACGCCCGGCTGCACCAAGGAGGCGTGTGACTTCCGCGACCATCTCCCGAAGTTCGGCCGGTCCAAGGCGGCAGTGCTCGGGGTCTCCATCCTCGATACCGCGAGCAAGGCCAAGTTCGCCAAGAAGCACGGGCTCAAGTTCCCGCTGCTCGCGGATGCCGACCACGCGGTCGCGGAGAAGTACGGCGTCTGGCAGAAGAAGTCGCTCTACGGGCGGCAGTTCATGGGCATCGCCCGCACGACCTTCCTCATCGGGCCCGCCGGCAAGGTCGTCAAGCGCTGGGAAAACGTGAAGGTGGACGGGCACGCCGCCGAGGTGCTGGCGGCCGTTCAGGGGTTGTAGCCGGCGCGCTAGCCCCAGGCCTTGGTGCGGAGATAGCGAATGGCGGCCCGGGCGGCGGTGGCGCCGTCCCCCGCCGAGGCCACCAGGAGCCGTGCGGATGCCGCGCGCACGTCGCCGGCGGCCAGGATCCCGGGCACCGCGGTGCGCATCTCGAGATCGGTGACGATCTGGCCGCTCTCGGCGAGCGGCACCAAGCCCCCCAGGAACTCGGTGTTGGGCGTGAGCCCCGCGTAGATGAAGATGCCGCTCACCGCCATCGTCTCGCGCGCGCCGCTGGCGAGGTCCTCCACGAGCAGGCGCTGCACGCCCTCCGCGCCTTCGATGGCGCGCACCGCCGCGTTCCACTTGAAGCGGATCTTCCCGTTGGCGCGGGCGCGCTCCTGGAGCGCGGCGGTCGCGCGCAAGGTGTCGCGGCGGTGGATCACCGTCACCTGCGAGGCGTACTGGGTGAGATGGGTCGCTTCGTCCACCGCGGCGTCGCCCCCGCCCACCACCGCCACGGGCTGATTCATGAAGAACGAGCCGTCGCAGGACGCGCAGTGCGAGATCCCCTTGCCCACGAATTCCTCCTCGCCCGGGACGTTCAGGGTCGCGAAGCGCGAGCCCGAGGCGACGATGAGGGCGCGGGCGCGTAGGAGCTCGCCGTCGGTCTCTACCGCAATCTCGTCGCCCTCGCGGCGCACCGCCGCGACCTCGCTCATGCGCAGCTCGGCGCCCGCCGCGTCCGCCTGCTGCTGAAGGGCCGGGCCCAGGGTGTAGCCCGCGATGCCGTCGGGGAAGCCCGGGTAGTTGTCGATGCGCTCGCAGTTCAGCACCTGGCCCCCCGAGGCGAAACGTTCGACGACAACCGTGCGAAGGCGCTCGCGGGCGGTGAACATCGCGGCGGTGTAGCCGGCGGCGCCGCCGCCAATGACGACGACATCGTGGGTCGGGGGCATGGGCCGATTCTACGCCAGGCTCGGCCCCGCGCGGGCCGGGCCGGCGCGCCGGCGCCTAGTGCGTCTCGCCGAAGCCGAGGCGGCGGTGCAGACGGGCGAGCATCGCGGGTGCCCACCAGTTCCACTCGCCCATGAGCCGCATGGTGGCGGGGACGAGCAGGGCGCGCACGATGGTGGCGTCCACCACCACCGCGATGCCCATGCCGATGCCGATGGCCTGAATGGGTACCATGTCGGCGGTGCCGAAAGCGAAGAAGACCGCGGCCATGATGGCGGCGGCGCCGGTGATGAGCCGGCCCGTCCGCTCGAGCGCCGACGCCACCGCCTGGGTATTGTCGCCGGTGCGCTCGTACTCCTCGCGCACCCGGCTCAGCAGCAGGACCTCGTAGTCCATCGAGAGGCCGAACATCACGCAGAACATGATGATGGGCGTGGAGGTCTCGATGGGGCCCGGCGTGAAGCCGAGGAGATGCGCCAGGTGCCCCTCCTGGAAGATCCACACCAGCGCCCCGTAGGACGCGCTGATCGAGAGCACGTTCATCACCACCGCCTTGAGCGGCAGGAGCAGCGAGCCGAGGAGCAAGAAGAGCACGACGTAGGTCGCGACCACGATCACCGCCACCGTCATCGGGGCGTGGTGGGCGATGGTCTCGGCGAGGTCCAGATCCACCGCGCTCTGCCCGGTCACCAGCACCTCACCGCCGGTGCTGGGATGCTGATGCCGGATGAGCCGGACCAGCGCGTGCGCCTCGCTCGAGCCCGGGCGGAGCGGCGTGCTGACGGACAGGACCATGAGCCGGTCGGTTGCCGTCTGGGCCACCGCCTCCCGGATGAACTCCGGGAGCTGCTCGGGGGCGGCCGCGAAGATTTGCTGGTACTGAGCGCGGGTGATGTCGGGGTGCAGCGCCACCGGACCCTGCACCGCGCTGACGCTCGGGAGCTTCGCGATCCACTGCGCGAAGTCGTAGGCGCGCCCCACCCCCTGGGCCGTGCGCAGACGCCCTTGGGGATCGTGCACCACCACCACGATGTGGTTCGAGTCGCCCGTCAGGAACTCCCGCCGGTGCAGCTCCTCCCCGCGTCGCGCCTCCGCGTACGGGGGCAGGATGCTGGCGTCGGTGCCGCCCAGCCGAAGCCGCGAGAACGGCGCGCCGACCAGGACGAGGAAGATCACCACCGGGATGAGCACGCGCCAGGGATGCGCCATCACGAAGGCGGCGAGGCGGTGCCACATGCGCTGGCTGCGGACGGACTGGTCGGAGTGGAGATAGGGCAGGCGGAGCGCATCGACACGGCGGCCGAGAATGGCGAGCAGCGCGGGGAGAAAGGTCAGCGCGAACCCCACCGCGATGAGGACTACCGCGGTGCCGGCCACCCCCATGGAGGACAGGCTGCGGATGCGCAAGCACAGCATGCCGAGAAGCCCGATGGCCACGGTGAGCCCGGAGAACAGCACGGCGCGTCCCGCGGTGCTGAGGGTGCGCGCGAGGGCCTCCGCGCCATCGGGCAGCTCGCGCAGCTCGTCGCGGTAGCGGCTGATCACGAAGAGCGAATAGTCGACGGCGACGCTGAAGCCCACCATCGAGACCACGTTCATCGCGTAGACGGAGACGGGCGTGAAATAGGAGAGGAGGATGGTCGCGGCCATGCCGGTGGTGACGCCCAGCACGCCCACCCCGAGAGGGAGCGCCGCCGCCACCACCGAGCCGAACACCAGCACCAGGAGCAGCGGCACCACCGGCCAGATCACGCGCTCGGCGCGCCGGATGGCTCGCGTGGCGGTTTCGGTGAAGTCCTGGTTGAGCGCCATCGTCCCTACCGGCAGCACCTGGAGCGCGTCCGAGCGCACGAGCGGCCGGAGGGCGGCGTACACGTCGCTCTCGCTCTGTCCCAGGCTGAACGCGGCGAACTCCGACGGCCCGCTCTTGAGCTCGACGGTGGCGAGCATGTAGTGGCCGTCGCGCGACACGCGCTGGTTCACCGGCGTCGCGCCCTGCCAGGGGGTGAGCACCCGGGCGACCCGCGAGTCGGCGCGCAGCGGCGCGAGTGCGCCGTCGACGGCCTGCTGGAAGGCCGCGTCGTTCACCTTCAACGTCTGGTGCCCGAAGATGAGGCCGAAGGACGGGGGCTTCTTCGGCAGCTCGCGCTGGATGAGATCGACCGCGCGGCCCGACTCGGTGGATTTGGGCAGCGGTGTGTTGTCGAAACGGGCGCCGCGATGGATGAACCACGCGGCCGGGAGCAGCGAGAGGACCGAGAGCAGAAGGATGGGCCAGCGACGTCGGTGGACGAAGCGGCCCCAGGCGGCGAGCACTACCCGTCGGCGTCCAGGGCGGCAGCGAGCGTCCGCGTCGGGGCGGGAGCGTAGAACGACGACTCGGTCAGCCCGGCGAGGGACTCGCGGGCGAACTCGATGAGGTGATGGCTCACCACCGTGCTGTGCACGTACTGCTCGAAGCGCCCGGTGCCGAGCATGCGGAACGTCATGCGCCAGAATTCGCGGCGGTAGCTTCCGCGCACGCCGAGGCGCCAGAAGAGCCGCGCGAAGATGCCCAGCCCACGCCGCACGTTGGCGGGCGAGAGCCGGCGCGGGTCGATCGGATAGGGCAGCCGATGCCGGAACGTGTGCTCCTGCTGATGGGTGTAGCGCGCGTAGAGGAAATCCGGCTCGTAGGCGGCGCCGATGCAGTGACGCCACATGCCGAGCACGGTCTCGTAGGGCATGAGGAAGTCCACGTTGGATTCGCGGCCGGCCTCGTTGCGGATGCGTCCCGCGCGCTCGAGCCGCGTCCAGAGCGGCGTCTTCGGCAGGGCGTAGAGCACGTTGATGGTGAGGATGGGGATGTGCGACTCGCGGATGAACCGGACGATGCGGTCGGCACTGTCGGGGGTGTCCGTGTCGAGCCCGATGATGATGCCGGAAACCACTTCCATCCCGTAGGCGTTGATCTTGTCCACCGCCTCCAGGATGGGCAGCCGGAGGTTCTGGGACTTCGACATCGCGTGCAGCGCCGCCGGCTCCGGCGTCTCGATGCCGCAGAAGATCGTGACGAAACCGGCGTCGCGCATGAGGGCGAGGATTTGCTCGCTCTTGGCGATATTGAGCGTGGCCTCGCATGCGATACGGAGGGGGTAACGATGGCGCTTCTGCCAGGCGATCACATGGGGGAGGAGATCTTCCGCCGCCTTGGGATTCGCGATGAAGTTGTCGTCCACGAAGTAGACGGACTGGGCGCCGCCCGCGCGCAGTCGGTCAAGCTCGGCGATCACCTGCTCGGGCGACTTGAGCCGCGGGTTACGGCCGTAGAGGGCGGGGATGTCGCAGAACTCGCAGGTGAACGGGCAGCCGCTGGAGAACTGCACGCTGGCGAGGAAGTATTCCGGGATCGAGATGAGGTCGTAGGCGGGCATGGGGAACGACGACAGCGGCAGGCGCTCCTCCGTCGTGAGCAGGACCTGCTTCTCCGGGCGCCCCTCCGTCGTGTCGAGCAGCTCGATGAGCCGATCGGTCGCGTCGCCCAGCTCGCCCACGTGCACGTAGTCGGCGTCGGGATACATCTCGGGGCAGCCCGACGCGGACGGCCCGCCGATGGCGACGGGACGATCGCAGCGGTGCGCCCGCTCGAAGATCTGCTCGATGTGCGGCCGCTGCACGTGCATGCCGGACACGAGCACCGCGTCCGCCCACTCGAAATCCTCGGGGGAGGCAGGCTGCCGGTTCTCGTCCACGAAGCGCACACGCCAGGAGTCGGGAAGATAGTTCGCGATCAGCAGGAGGCCTTGGGGCGGCATGAACGCACGCACGCCGCCCAGGAGCTCGTAGGAATGGTGGAAGGTGCCGAACGACGGCGTATAGCGCGGGAAGACACAAAGGATATTGCGAATGCTGGTGGCGCGATAGGGAGTCCGCATCGGAGATGGGCCTCTACGCCCACCCGAGTTTATCACGGCGCCACGACACGTCCGTGCGACTTGGGCCGACCTCCGGGCCTTCTGTGCGTCTAGGCCGGCCCTTCCGCCGCCCGGCGTATCGCGGCCAGCATGGCCCTACGGATGAGGCCGCTGCCCGGCCGTACCAGCAACCAGTAGGGGCGGAAGCGCCGGCGGGTGGCCGCATCCGCGCAGTGCACCCGGGTCTCGGTGCTGAGCCGGGTCGCTCCAGCTTCGAGCGGCTCCAGGCGAAAGTCCCAGGCCGCGCGGGCCAGCCCGGGCTCGAGCGGCTCGCGGAAGCGTCGCGTGTCCGTCGCACGGAGGTCCGGGCGGGGCCGCCAGAAGCGCCCTTCGAGGCCGATCAGCAGCTCGCGCTCCGGCCGCTCGTCGAGCTGGGTGAAGCCGCCGGCGCCCAGCATGGTCTCGAGAGTCATCGTCGCCCGCCGGTGCCGGCCGAGCCCGCGCACGGCGAGCAGGGCGCCCACGAGCGGCGAGCGGCCGAGGTCGGCGGTGCGGAGCATGGCCCACACGCGCGCCGGCGCCGCGCGCACCACGATCGCGTGACGCTCCACCACGTCGAACTCGGGGAGAAACTCGTCGATGAGCGGGCGCGGCGCGCTCACGGGGCCACCGATATCCGTACCGCTCTCGACATGGCTCAGGCTAACACGCAGCGTCGGGCGGGCTTGCGCCCCGCCGGCGCCCCCGGGTAGGGTGAGGGCCTATGAAAAGCGTTTACGACGAGCAGTACGCTTGGGCGGCGCGGGATCCCCAGAGCTTCTGGGCGGCGGCCGCCGCGGATCTCTACTGGGACAAGCGGTGGGACCGAGTGCTCGACGACAGCCGGCCGCCTTACTACCGCTGGTTCGCGGGAGGACGGCTCAACACCTGCTACAACGCGGTCGATCTCCACGTGGACCGCGGCCGGGGCAAGCAGCTCGCGCTGATCTACGACAGCCCGGTGACCGGCACCGTGAAGACGCTCACCTACGCGGCGCTCCAGGACGAGGTGGCGCGCTTCGGCGGCGCGCTCCGGCGGCTCGGGGTGGGGCAGGCCGATCGCGTCATCATCTACATGCCAATGGTGCCGGAAGCGGTGATTGCGATGCTCGCCTGCGCGCGCATCGGCGCCATTCACTCGGTCGTCTTCGGCGGCTTCGCGCCCAAGGAGCTCGCCGCGCGCATCGACGACGCCAAGCCGAAGGTGATCCTCTCCGCCTCGTGCGGCATCGAGGCGACCCGCGTCGTCCCTTACAAGCCGCTCCTCGACGGCGCCATCGCGCTCTCGATTGCCAAGCCCGAGCGCTGTGTGATCCTCCAGCGCCCCCAGGAGCGCGCGTCCATGGTGGCCGGGCGCGACGTGGACTGGGGCGAGGCCGTCGCCGGCGCGCCCGCGGTGGAGTGCCTGCCGGTGGAGGCGACCGACCCGCTCTACATCCTCTACACCTCGGGCACCACCGGCATCCCCAAGGGCGTGGTGCGCGACAACGGCGGCCACGCTGTCGCGCTCAAGTGGAGCATGGGGAACGTCTACGGCATGGGAGCGGGCGACGTCTACTGGGCCGCGTCCGACATTGGCTGGGTGGTCGGCCACTCCTACATCGTCTACGCGCCGCTGCTCAAGGGCTGCACGACCGTGCTCTACGAAGGCAAGCCCGTGGGCACGCCCGATCCCGGCGCCTTCTGGCGGCTGATCGCACAGCATGGCGTGAGCGCGCTCTTCACCGCGCCCACCGCCTTTCGCGCCATCAAGAAGGAAGACCCTCGCGGCGACCACATCGGCAAGTACGATCTCTCGCGTTTCCGCACGCTGTTCCTCGCCGGCGAGCGCTGCGACCCGGACACGCTCCTCTGGGCGCGCGAGCGGCTGCAGGTGCCCGTTATCGACCACTGGTGGCAAACGGAGACGGGCTGGGCCATCGCCGCCAACTGCGTGGGGCTCGGAATGCTGCCGGTGAAGCCGGGCTCGCCCACGAAGGCGGTGCCGGGCTACGACGTGCGCGTGCTGTCCGAGGACAACCGGGAGATGCCGCGGGGCGAGATTGGCAGCATCGCGATTCGCCTGCCCATGCCGCCGGGGTGCCTGCCCACGCTCTGGCACAACGATGCGGGCTACGAGAAGTCGTACCTCGAACGACATCCGGGCTTCTATCTCACCGGCGATGCGGGCTATCAGGACGCGGACGACTACCTCTACATCATGAGCCGCGTGGACGACATCATCAACGTAGCGGGGCATCGTCTGTCCACCGGCGCCATGGAGGAGGTGCTCTCCGCACACCCCGACATCGCGGAGTGCGCGGTGGTGGGTGTGGTCGACGAGATCAAGGGCGAGATTCCCGTGGGCTTCGCCGTCACCAAGGCCGGCGTGGCGCGCAGCGAAGCGGACATCACGCGCGAGCTGGTCGAGATGGTGCGCGAGCGCATCGGTCCCGTGGCCTCGTTCAAGGTGGTGACGCTCGTGAAGCGCCTGCCCAAGACGCGCTCGGGCAAGATCCTGCGCGGCACCATGAAGCGGATCGCGGACGGCGTGGAGTACAACGCCCCCGCGACCATCGACGATCCCGCCGTGCTCGGCGAGATCGCCGAGTGCCTCAGAGCGCTCGGCTACCCGAAGAAGAGCTGACGGCGCGCCCGCACGTGGAGCGGCCGGGCCGTCCGGGCGTTCACGTGGGCGTGATCGGCGAAGGCGTATGCTCGCGGGCCACCGCCACGCGCGCCGAGCGGGTGGGGCGCGCCATTGCGGAGGCGGGCGCGGTGCTCGTCTGCGGCGGGCTCGGTGGCGTGATGGAAGCGGCCTCGCGGGGCGCTGCCCGCGCCGGCGGTACCGTGGTGGGCCTTCTGCCGGGCTTCGACGCCGGCGACGCCAATCGCTGGGTGACGGTGCCCATCGTCACCGGGATCGATCAGGCCCGCAACGTCATCCTCGTCCGCTCCTGCGACGCGGTGATCGCGGTGGGCGGGCGCTACGGCACACTGTCCGAGATCGCGCTGGCGCTCAAGCTCGGCAAGCCCGTGGTGGGGCTCGGCACTTGGCGGCTCGCCCAACCGGAGGGGCGCCGCGTCCCTCTCATGCGCGCGCGCACGCCGGAACAGGCGGTGAGGCTCGCTCTTGCCGCCCCGCGGCGGGCCGGGCGGAGCGTGAGGCGTTGGCTGGCCTGATGGGGCGCCTGACGGGAGACCGCCCATGAAGATCGTCGGCATCGATCATATCCAGCTAGCGATGCCAGCCGGGGAGGAGGCCAAGGCGCGGGCGTTCTATGCGGGGTTGCTCGGGATTCCGGAGCGGGCCAAGCCGACGGTGCTGGCCGCGCGAGGCGGCGCCTGGTTCGAGAGCCCGCACGTCAAGATTCACCTCGGAGTCGAGGGCGAGTTTCGACCCGCGCGGAAGGCGCATCCGGCGCTGTTGGTGGCCGGGTTGTCCGAGCTGGCCGCCGCGCTGCGCGCTGCCGGCTACGAGGTCGCCGACGATCCGCTGGAAGGCAACGCGCGCATCTATGTGTCCGACCCCTTCGGCAACCGGCTCGAGCTGATCGAGCACGACGGTACCGTCTGCACGGAGCCCTAGCCGCTCGCCGTGCTGGGGGCCAGAGACCCAGCCAAATGGAGTATCTTCGGCCCCGAGGAAGATAGTCAGGCATGCGATCCCGTCCGCTCCGCCAACCTCCGCGCCGTTACCCCGACCTAGACACTTCCGGTTCGGCAGGCCGGGGACAATCACAGATCGCCCCATAAGGGGCGTGAGGTATGACGAACGCAGGTGATGTGTACCCCGAGGTCGGGGGGAGTGTCATGGCGGCCCTCGACGCCGGTTCGGCTGGGAAGACAGAACAGTGGATCGCCGGGAAGCCCTCCCAACGTGGACGAACTGATTGCGAAACCCGCATGGATGTCGAGCAGGCGCCTCTGCTTACTTTTTCGTCACGATGGGGCTCGCGAATGCTGCTGCCGTACAACGGGCTGGAGCGGTCCGGCTTGACGCCGGCCGCTCAGCCTGCGCGTTAGACGGAGCGGGCCGGAGCCGATGGACGAACAGGACAGATTGAGCGATTTGAGATCGGCATTCCTTCGGGAGAGTTCGTCCGTCCTGCCCGGCACCGTCTGGCGCGAGCTGCACGATGGAACCTCACTCGAGTACCCGCACAAGTCGCCCGTTCTTGGGACGCTGAGCGTGGGGTTTGAGTGGGACGAGCTCATCATCTTCGTCGGACCTCGAGGTCATCACACGCACTTCGCGGTGGATGACTCCCGAGCCGATAACCAGACCGAACAGATCACGGAAGCCGCCAGGACGGCGCTCGTGTTTGTTCGTGACATTGTCCAAGACCGCCTGTCGATTCGATGGGGCCTTCTTGTGAGTGGTGCTCATTCCGCAAGACGTGGCGCGACTGCCGCTGGACGTGTGTGGAGGTGGCTTACCCCCTGGGTGCGCGACGCCGTCTGGTCAGGGCGTACATGAACAGGCCGCCAGAGCGGGCCGGCGTGAACCGGTCCGCCGACAGTTGGCGCGCCACCGCTCGATCATCTGCGCGCGTCAAACGCTTTGTCTATGTCAACGCATTCAGAAGGTCAGGGCTTGTTGGCAGCCGGCGCGGACTGAACCGCCTGCCAGTCGCGGTAGAACACCGCCGACTGCACGCGCGCGAACTCCGGCAGGCCGCGGTCGCGGGCCAGCACCGCGTCGATGCGTTCGAGGTCGCCCGCATCGCCCTCGTGCCAGTAGAAGGCGAGCATCTGCCGCCCGCGGGGCTTGAGCGCCGCCGCGATGTTGTAACTGGCGCCGGGAGGCCCGCTCCGCCCCGGTAAGCGCCGCCGCTTCCCGAGGAAGCCCTGGAACATGTAGAACGCGTCGTCCGGCGGCAGGAACGCCATGTGGTACTCTGCGGCGGTCACGCTCTCGGTGATGTCGTCGGCGGACAGGAGCGCGCGCCGCTCGCCCGAGATCAGGTAGCGCAGCGAGACGGCTCCCGGCGTCGCGATCATCCGGTGCGTCGTCCGCGCGGGCACGTGCGGATAGAGCTCGTTGGAGCGAATGGCCACGTCGAGCACCACGCGCCCGTCGGCCGGCAGCGCCACGTCGCGCCCGAAGAGGTAGGTGTGCATGTGGTTGTGCTGCTGAAGAGTGAGCGCCACCGGCTGGCTTTCGCTGTCCAGCGCCAGCATCGCCGAGGTGAAATGGTCGAGCTGATGCCAGTCCGCGGGCGGCGCGACCAGGTCGATCAGCCGCTCCTGCCACGGCAAGAGGCCCGCGGGCATGCCCGACGTCCGGAACACCGCGTGGTACGTGAGGAAGGTGAAGGGCCGCGTCACCGGTGAGGGCCCGGTCTCGAACGTGACGAGCTCGCGGTCCACGCGTCCGTACACCGTTGCCGTGGTCGGGCGCCCGGACGGCTCGTGCACGAATACCGCGCGCGGCTCGTTCTTGTGCCCGTTCAGGACCTCACGAGTCACCGGGCCCGGCAGGCGATGGCCGGCGCCGTCGATGAGGTGACCCTCCGCGATGTAGTCGACGTAGAAGTCGATCAACCCCGGATGGCCGCGGGCCAGCATGAAGCGCGGGCGAAAGCGCCGCAGTAGCGCCTGGTCCGAGGGCTCCGCGGGCGCGCTCCCAGGAGGATGCTGACGGAAATAGGCGGCGAAGTCGGGATCCTGGGAGAAGTTCACGCCGCCGCGCCCGCAGCCGGTGGCGAGGGCGAGCACCGCGGCCACGAGAAGCACCGTGATACGCTCGGTCACGGACCCCATGATGACCGGAGCGGGCGGAATTCGCCACGACGTCGTGCTGGTGGGCGGGGGCCACGCCAACATCCAGGTGCTGCGCGCCTGGGCCATGCAGCCCGAGCCGGGGGTGCGGCTCACCGTGATCCTCGACCGACCGGTGGCCGTCTATTCCGGCATGGTGCCCGGCTTCGTCGCCGGACAGTACCGCCACGCGGACCTCGAGATCGATGTGCGGCCGCTCGCCCTGCGCGCAGGCGCCCGCTGCATCAATGCCGCCGCGGTCGGCTTCGATCCCGCGGAGCGCCTCATCCTCCTCGACGGCCGGCCGCCGCTGCGCTACGACACGGCGGTGTTCGACGTGGGCTCCACCGTGGCCGGGCTGGACACGCCCGGCGTGCGCGAGCATGCGCTGCCGACCCGTCCGATCGGCAAGTTCGTGGCCATGGTCGATGGGTTGATCGCACGGGCGCAAGAGCGCCAGCGCTGTCACATGATCGTGGTCGGCGCGGGGGCGGGCGGCGTGGAGCTGGCCTTCGCCTTCCAGGCGCGGCTCGCCCGCGCCGGCATACGGGAGGCATCGGTGACCCTGCTCGAGGCCGGCCCGCGCGTGCTGCCGGGCTATCCCCCGGGGGCGGCGCGCCGCGTGGAGGACAATGCCCGGCGCCGCGGCATCGCGATCCGTCTCGGCGCGCAGGTCGCGTCGGTGAGCGCGCACGAGGTCCGGCTGACGAGCGGCGAGACGATCGCCTCCGATGCCGTAGCCTGGGTCACCGGCGCGGCGAGCCTCGATCTCTTCCGGGCCGCGGGCGTGGCGACGGACGCGAAGGGCTTCGCGCGCGTGCGCCGCACGCTGCAGCTCGCCGAGCACGACGACGTCCTGGCGGTGGGGGACTGCGTGAGCCTCGAGAGCGCGCCCGGCCTGCCGAAGGCTGGCGTCTACGCCGTACGCCAGGGGCCGGTGCTGGTCGCCAACTTGCGCGCCCGCCTCATGGGCCACCCGCTCGAGCCGTATTACCCGCAGCGCGGCTTCCTCTCGCTGCTCAATCTGGGCGACGGGAGCGCCATCGGCAGCAAGTGGGGCGCGTCGTTCGAAGGCCCATGGGTCTTCCGCCTGAAGGACTGGATCGACCGGCGGTTCATGCGCCGCTTCCAGGTCCTGGCCGAGGACGGCGCGGTGGCGGAGGCGTTCGTGCGCATGCCGGTCATGGGCAATCCCGACATGGTGTGCGGCGGCTGCGCGGCCAAGGTGGGCGAGTCCACGTTGACCCGCGCGCTCGAGCGGCTCGGCGCGGTGACCGACCCGAGCGTGATGCTGGGTCTCGGTGTGCCCGACGATGCGGCGGCCGTTGCCACGGAGCGCGGCGACGTTATCGTCTCCAGCGTGGACGGCTTCCGCGCGTTCACCGACGATCCTTACCTCGTGGGGCGCGTGGCCGCGGTGAACGCGGTGAGCGATCTCTGGGCCAAGGGCGCGTTACCACGTTGGGCGCTGGCGTCGGTCGAGGTGCCGGAGGCGGAGCCCGCCCGCGCGGAGGAGCAGCTCTTTCAAGTGATGGCGGGCGCGCGCGCCACCCTCGATCCCGAGGGGATCACGTTGGTGGGCGGCCACACGACAACCGGCGCCGAGCTCCAGGTCGGCTTCGCGATCCTCGGTACCGCGCCGTCCGCCGACGCGCTCCTGCGCAAGGGCGGGGTGTCGCCCGGCGAGCGGCTCATCCTGACCAAGCCCCTGGGCACCGGCGTCCTCTTCTACGCCGACATGCGCGGCTGGGCACGCGGGGAGTGGATCCAGGCCGCGGAAGCCTCGATGATCCGCACCAACGCGGCGGCCGGGCGCGTGGCCCGCGAGCACCGCGCGACTGCCTGCACGGACGTCAGCGGGTTCGGCTTGGCCGGCCACCTGGGGGAGATGCTGCGGGCCAGCAAGTGCTCGGCGGTGGTCGATCTCGCCGCGCTCCCCCTGCTCCCGGGCGCCGGCGAGCTCCTCGCGCGCGGGCATCGCAGCACGTTCCACCCCGAGAACGCCAAGGCGCGCCGCGCGCTCCGCGTGACCGCCGCGGCGCAGCGGCACCCCGCGCTCGACATCCTCTTCGACCCGCAAACCTCCGGCGGCCTTCTCTTCGCGGTGCCGGCGGAGCGGGTCGACGCGGCGCTCGCCGCGCTGCGGGCGGCGGGGGACGCCCACGCGGCGATGATCGGCGAGGTGACGGCGCCGCGGGCGGACGGGGCGCTGTTCGAGGTGATCGGTTAGCTTCTTCGGGCTGGGTCGAGCTGCCCTGGTACGCCGGCTAGTCCACCGCCGGGCGCGAGTGGACCCGGGAACGGGTATCGCCGCTACCTGCTTGCCGTTACGCTTCATGCAGACCGCCAAATGATGCGGCAAATCGAGTATTCTCTGGCACGAGAGGGACTCAGATCCTTTCTCGATTGATGAGGGTCCATCGCGGCAGCCGGCAGATCCTGATTCACGGGGTGGCTCTGGTGCTCGTCGGGTGGTGTGGGGACTCCTCGTGCGGCAAGAGATGGTCCTCAAAGTCACGCACGGTACTGCCGGCCTTGGATTGATCGTCGCTTGGACGCTGCTCCTCGTCGGCTTTCTGACGCCATTAGCGGCGGCCTTGGATCGATGATGTCTTCCTGCCCCACGGGTCGGCGCATCCTCGGATTCGGCACGCATCCCGAGATCGCCGCCGCCCTTCAGGAGAAGCTCCACTCGCTTGGGTTTCAGGCGACCACGTTCGCGCTGACTAACGACGAGTTGGGAAAAGCAGGGCTGATCGTCGATAGGATCCTGAAGGGCGCAAGCCCCGGTAGTCTCCCCATCGAGCAGCCGACAAAATACGATCTGGTAGTCAACCTGAAGACGGCGAAGGCGCTCTCGCTCACGCTGCCGCCCTCGCTCTTGCTCCGCGCCACATCCATCGAGTGATTGGGGTACGGCGCCCTGGAGGGACGATGTTCGCGCGTATAGGCACGTGGCAGGGTACCGCGGAGGAGCTGGAGCATTGGATTGCCCGAGGCCGTGACGTGGTCAAGCCGAGCATTCTCCAGGACGACGGGCTGCGAGCGGTGTACTGGCTGGCCGATCGTAAGGCGGGGAGGGGCATGATCGTCACGATCTGGGAGAGTGAAGACGCCATGAACGCCAGCGAGGCAGCTCGGCTCAAGCGCCAGATGGGGATGGCCGCGGCGACGGGCGCCAAGGTGACGACGGACAGGTACGAGGTGGTCGATTCGGTGCTGGTCTGACCGTTCGGCCGCGCGCGGAGCCTCAGCACTATTCTCGGCCCCGGGCATAGCCGAGCATGCTATCCATCTGGATACCTCGGGGACTTCGGACAGAAGGTTCGAGCCGCTCTCGCGTAGATGCTGTCCGCCACCCCCCGACAGACGTCGATGAACGACGCTCGGGAATCGGGCAAGATCATCCTCCTCAACGGTGCGTCGAGTGCAGGGAAATCGACGCTCGCGCTCTCGCTACAGCAGCAGTTGCCCGAGCCGTTCTTGCACTGGTCGTTTGATCATCTGCGCGCGTCCAACGCGTTGCCCATGGCACGCATTCGAAGCGGCGAGCTCGACTGGGCAAGCATGCGCCCTGCCGTCTTTGACGGGTTTCATCGCTGTCTGCCCGCCCTCGCCCAGGCGGGCAACAATCTGATCGTAGATCACATCATCGAGCAGGAGCAGTGGCTGGCCGACCTGGTCGGGCTGCTGGCGCCGTTCGACGTGTTCTTTGTCGGGGTGCACTGTCCGTTGCCAGAGCTGGAGCGGCGGGAACGGCACCGGGGTGACCGGCGCCCGGGCGAGGCTCGCAGGGACTTTCACGCCGTGCATCGCTTCACAGAGTACGATCTCGACATTGATGCGACCCAGCCGACCGAGGGCAACGTGGCAAGGCTGATCACGGCGTGGCAAACGCGAAGCCGACCGACGGCTTTCGAGCGCATGGCGACACGCCAACCGACGGAGGAGCTGACCCGATGATGATCATCGATTCCCAGGTTCACGCCTATGAGGCGAACACCCCGAAGCGGCCTTGGCACAGCGTCCCGAACTGGCCCGATCACGTGACGGGCGACGAGATGGTGGCGGCGATGGATCGCGTCGGCGTCGACGGGGCGATCTTCATTTCCGCCTTCTCCATGTACCGCTACGACGCCAGCTACGCGGTAGAGGTGCAGCGAGCGCATCCGGGCCGGCTCGCGCTCGTCAAGCCGGTGGACCCGGACGATCCCGCGGTGGCCGATGTCATCGCCGACTGGAGGAAGACACCGGGAACCGTCGGCATCCGCGTCATGATGACCAAGGAGGCGGGGCGCGATCCGAGCGACCCGGGCCTGGCCCGGATCCTCCGCGCCGCCGTGCGGTACGACTTTCCCGTCAACATGCTGTGCTGGGGCAACGTGGAGGCGGGCGCGACGCTGATCGACCGTCACCCCGACACGCGCTTCATCATCGACCATCTGGCCATCATGCAGCCCCGCACCCCGCCCGCCCCGCCCGAGCCCTGGGCCGATCTCCCCAAGGTGCTGGACCTCGCCCGCCGCCCGAACGCGGTCATCAAGGTCAGCGGCGCGTGCACGTTGTCACGGGAGCCCTACCCGTTCGCGGACATCTGGGACCCCCTCGCCCGCGTGTTCGACGCCTGGGGCTTCGAGCGCTGTCTGTGGGGCACCGACTGGACCCGCGCCTTTGCGGTGGTCAACTACGAGCAGGCGGTCGAGCCCTTCCGCCAGACGAACCGTCTGAGCGACAGTGAACGCGCCATGCTGATGGGCGGGGCCTGCGCGAAAGCGTATGGCTGGTCTCCGAAGGAGGTTTGATGTCGGTCTTTCGCCACTCGCGAGCGATTCCCGCGCGCCCGGACGCCGTGTTTGCGGCCTTCCAGGATCCCGCGCGGCTTGCTCGCTGGTGGGGTCCGGACGGGTTCACGAACACGTTTCACACCTTCGAGTTCCGGCCGGGTGGAGCGTGGCTCTTCACCATGCATGGTCCCAACGGCACCGACTATCCGAACGAATCACAGTTTCTGGAGATTGCCCCCAATTCGAGGGTTCGGATCAAGCACGTGAGCCTGCCGCACTTCGAGCTGTCCATCTCGATGGACCCCAATGGGACAGGAACTCTCGTCTCGTGGGTGGGCGTCTTCGAGGATCGCGAGTTCGCGGCGAAATCGCGTCAGTTCCTCGAGACCGCCAATGAGCAGAACCTGGATCGGTTGACTCGTGAGGTCGCCCACGGAGCGCAGCGTGGTGCCTGAACCGAAGCGGGATGCGGCGGCAGTCCGCGTCTTCCCACCGGCCATCCCGTTGGTCACGATCCTTGCCGGCGTCGGCTTGAACCGCGTATGGCCGCTCGGCGTCGGCTTCGCGCTCCCGGCCCCGGCGCGCTACTGGCTCGGCGGAGCTATCGTGGTGGCTGCCATACTCGGTCTCGGCCTTTGGCCCGTCCTGCTCTTTCGGCGGAGTGGGCAGAGCGCGAATCCCTGGAAGCCGACGCCGAGCCTCGTTGACCGCGGCCCCTTCCGCTTCACCCGCAATCCGATGTACCTGCAGATGGTTCTCGCGTGTCTCGGCGTCGCCGTCATGCTGATGAACGGGTGGATCGTCATCCTCACCCCGATTGCCGCATGGCTGCTTCAGCGACTCGCGATCGCCCCAGAAGAGGCTTACCTCGAGGGCAGGTTCGGAGAGGCTTATCTCGCCTACAAGCGCCGCGTCCGGCGGTGGCTCTGACGAATGGATGAAGCGGAGATAGAGATCGCCAGAAGGGAGCACGGGTGTGAAGAGGAGCGGGTCGACGAAGGGTAGCTCTTCCTCCCGGTTGATCGACGCGCGGATCAAGGAGCTGGCCGACTGGCGCGGCGCGATGCTGTCCCGGCTCCGCACCGTGATCAGGCAGGCCGACCCCGACGTCGTCGAGGAGTGGAAATGGCGAGGAGTGCCGGCCTGGTCGCACGACGGCATCATCTGCACCGGCGAGACCTACAAGAGCGTCGTGAAGATGACCTTCGCCAAGGGGGCGTCGCTGGAGGATCCGTCGGGCCTCTTCAATTCCAGCCTCGAGGGGAACACCCGGCGGGCCATCGACTTCCATGAAGGTGACAAGATCGACGAGCAGGCGCTGAAGGCGCTCCTGCGCGCCGCCGTGGCCCTGAACAAGTCCAAGGCCCGCTGACGCCCACGTAGACTAAGGCTGGCTGCTCGGCCCTGCCGCCAGCCCCATGACGCGTCCCACCTGCGGCGCGCGCGGCAGCGCGTCGTGGGCCTTCTGAATCTGCGCGAGGCGGTCCAGGATCTCCGGCGCCATGGGGGCCGCGCGGCGCGTCTCCTGGCTCACGTGGAGGGACATCAGCTCGTTGGTCGAGGCGAGGTAGCCCGCCTCGGCGTGGTACATCTCGTGGAAGTAGTGGATGCGCCTACGGTCGAAGGCGAGGAGCCGCGTGGTGAAGCGGAGCGGGTCGCCCTCGCGGACCTCGCGGTGGTACGTCACGTGGGCTTCGAGGCAGAACGTGGTCACGCGCTCCGCGCGGCGGTGCGCCTCGTCCAGACCCACCCAGGCCAGCCACGCGTCGGTGGCGAGGTCGAACACCACCACGTAGTAGCCCATGTTCATGTGCTGGTTGTTGTCGATCCACTCCGGGCGGACGTGATCACGGTAGACGTCGAACGGCGCGGGGATCGCGCCGGGCGCCGCCGAGGGGCCGCTCACAGGAGCGCGCGCTGCCGGGATTCGAGCGCGAGCAGGCGCTTCTTGAGCGGGAGGCCGCCGCCGTAGCCCGTGAGGCGGCCGTCGCTGCCGATCACGCGGTGGCAGGGGATCACGATGGGCAGGGGGTTCTGTCCGTTGGCGGCGCCCACGGCGCGCACCGCGTCGGCCTTGCCGATCTGCCGAGCGATCTCCCCGTAGGAGCGCGTCTCGCCATAGGGAATCGCCGCCACCGCGCGCCACACCTCCTGCTGGAACTCCGTGCCCTCTGGCGCGAGGGGAAGGTCGAACGCGTCGCGCTTGCCCGCGAAGTACTCGCGGAGCTGACGGATCGTCTCGGCGAAAGGCTTCGCGTCCTTCACCCAGTCGGGCTCGGGGCGGAACTTCCCGCTCCCGCCGGGCAGCCAGATCAGGCGCAGCCCGCTCAGCCGCACGCCGTCGGCCTCACCTGCAAGCACGAGCGCGCCGATCGACGACTCCATCTCCGTGTAGCGGGTCATGGAGGTATGTTACCCCATGCGCACCGGCATGCCGGGCCCTCTCTCGCCCCTCGCGACGTGGTTCGCCGGCGCCACTGGGGAGGGTTCGTTCCGACGGCGCCGGTGCGGTCGCGTCCCCACGGTCCTGCGCCCACGAGATCGCGCGTGGCGCGAGATCGCACCCGACTTTACCGCCGCCCTCGCGCTCGCCGCCGCCGGGTCTCCGTTCCACACCGCGCTCGAGCGGCGCTACGACCGGTCGTCCGATCGGCGTCGCCTGCCCCGCGCCCTCGCCGCCGGTGGGTCGATCTACTTCCCCCAGGCGCATCAGGTCCTCCCCCGCGTGGCCCGGCTGATGGTGGCGTTGCGCGCCGCGTTTCTCGGGGGCGGGCGCGAGGAAACGTCCTTCCTTTTCCTGGCGGAAGGGCAAGGGCGCGAGGCGCTGGGCCTCCACCACGATGGTGAGGTGGACGCCTTCTGGCTGCAGCTCGAGGGCCGTCGCTTCGTCACGATCGGGCCGCCGGTCCCGCGGGGCACGCCCGAGGACTTTCCCGCAGACGAGGCGGCGGCACGGGCGCTTGGATCCGGCCCGGCGCCGCGTGGGTGGTGGCGCGGAGCGCTCACGCCCGGCACGCTCCTCTACCTGCCGCCGCGCACGCCGCACCGGGTGATCTACCGCGGACGGTCCCTCGCTCTCTCGCTGACATGGAAGCGTTCCACGCCCGGCGCCCGCATCGATCCGAGCGCGCTCGTGGACTGGGACGTGGTGGCGGGCCGCGCGGATCGGGTGCCACCGGCGCGGCGCGACCGGCTGTGGGCGCAGGTCCCCGCGGTGGCCGGTCCATTGCGCGCGGGCGCGGAGGCCTTCACGCTCCACGTCCCCGGCGGGTCGGTGCGCCTGCCCGGTTGCGCGTACGCCGCCGCACGGCGGCTCGGCGCGATGCCGAGCTGGCGCGCCGTGACCGTGGCGCAGCGCGTGGGCGCGCTTGCGGCCCTGATCGAGCACGGGCTGCTTGCCCCGCGCGACCTGCCTTTGCGCATCCTTCCCGAGGACCCGCGGGCGCTCGACGGCTGGCGCTTTGCGTGAGTCGCGGCGGCGCGCCCGGCCTTACGCCGCGGCGCCCTGCCGCCAGAGCTGCGAGCGCGCGAAGAGCCCCACAAGGATCAGCATCATGCAGGCCGCGGGATACACCGGCGCGGCTTGGGGACCAGTGACCGCGGCGAGATAGCCGATCAGGAGGGCCCCCACCGGCGCGCCGCCCATGAGCCCGAGCTGGAACAGGGAGAGGATGCGCGCCCGATGGCTCGCCGGCGCCGCCTGCTGCACCAGCGTGCGGCCCTGTGTGATGACCACTCCGGCGCCGAGACCCCACACCAGACAGAGGCCCAGTAGGCCGCGGAACGGCAGCGCCAGCGACATCGCCGCGAGCACCAGGGCGCCGAAGGCGAGCGCGAGCAGGATGGCCCGACCGGGCCGGCGCATGGCGCCGATGCGGATCTGGGCCAACGTCGCCGTGATAGTGCCGCCCCAGAAGGCGACCGACACCAGCGACAGCTCCGCGGAGCCGCCCGCGTAGATATCGCGAACGAGCAGCGGCATCACCACGAGGAAAACGCCCACGTAGAGGATGCCCACGGCGAGCTGGGCGAGCAGCACGGGGGCGATCACGGATGAGCCCATCGCCTCGCGGAGACCGTCCAGCATGGCGGCGCGGCGGCTCTGGGCGGTGGCGTGGGGCGAGGGCGGCGCTGGTGGGAGGCGGAGGGCAGCCAGCCCACCGCCGGCAAGAACTACGGCCTGGAGCACCAGCAGGGCGGGCGCCCCCACGGTTCCCGCCGCCGCCCCGGCCGCGATGCCCGTGAGCTGGGCGGTGAACTGCGTCGCGCTCATGATCGCGACCGCGCGGCCCAGATCCGCGCCGGCCACGCGCCCCAGCATGGCGTCGCGCGCGGGGACGACGAAGGCGCCGAACGTGCCGACGGCCAGCGCGTAGGCGATGAGCGCGCCGTAGCTGAGCCAGCCCTGGGTGATGGCGGCCGCGAGCACGAGCGGCGGCAGCGCCACGATCAGATGCCCGCGCACGAGCAGACGGCGCACGTCGGTGCGGTCCGCCACCGCGCCCCCGAGGATCATGAAGACGATGGACGGCGCCATCAGCGACATCTGCGCGATCCCCACGCGCGCGGCCGGCTCGTGGAGCACGACGGTGACCAGCCACGGGAACACGATGGTCTGCATCCCATAGCTCGAGAACCAGGACGCGATGCCGCCGAGGTACCAGGGGAACGCACGAGTCGTGGTTTCCATCGCACCATCTTTAGCATGCCCGGCGCCGGCGGCCGCCTTGACACGTCCGCGCGGCGGCGCCTAGCATCGCCGCCATGACGACGGACGCGACGTCCCCGCGCGTGGCCTTCGACGTCGCCCGCGCCCGGCGGGAGACGCCGGGTTGCGCGCGGGTCGCCCACTTCAACAACGCGGGCGCCGCGCTGCCCCCGCGCGCGGTCACCGACGCGGTCGCGCGGCATCTGGCCCTCGAGGCGGAGATCGGCGGCTACGAGGCTGCCGCCCATGAGCAGGCCGCCATCGACCGCGTGTACGACGCGGTGGCGGCGCTGCTCCACTGCCGCGCCGACGAGGTGGCCATCGTGGAGAATGCCACCCGCGCCTGGGACATGGCCTTCTACGCGCTGCGCTTCGAGGAGGGCGACCGCATCTTCACCGCCCGCGCCGAGTACGCGAGCAACTTCATCGCCTTCCTCCAGGTGGCTCAGCGCACCGGTGCGGTGGTGGAGGTGATTCCCGACGACGCGGCGGGCCAGGTGTCGGTGGAGGCGCTCCGGGGCATGCTCGACGCGCGCGTGAAGCTCATCGCCATTACCCACGTGCCGACCAACAACGGGCTGGTGAATCCCGCCGCCGCCATCGGCCGGGTGGCACGGGCGGCGGGCGTGCCGTACCTGCTCGACGCCTGCCAGTCGGCAGGACATATGCCGCTCGACGTGGACGAGCTCGGCTGCGACATGCTCTCGGCCACCGGACGCAAGTACCTCCGCGGGCCGCGCGGGACGGGCTTCCTCTATGTCCGTCGGGCGATGATCGAGCGGCTCGAGCCGCCGCTGCTCGACCTCCACGCCGCCACGCTCGTGGCGCCCGACCGCTACGAGATCCGCCCCGACGCGCGGCGCTTCGAGAACTGGGAGTCCTACGTGGCGGGCAAGATCGGCCTGGCCGTCGCGGTGGACTACGCGCTGGACTGGGGGCTGGAGGCGATTCGCGACCGCGTCTACGCCCTCGCCGAGACGCTGCGGGCCCGGCTCGCGACCATGCCCGGCGTGACCGTGCGGGACCTCGGGGCGGAGCGCTGCGGCATCGTGACCTTCACCAAGGCCGGGCGCGAGCCGGGGGCGATTCGCCAGGCCTTGGGGGCGCAGAGTATCAACGTGCACGTCTCGGCGGCGGGGGACACGCGGCTCGAAGTGGCGTCGCGCGACCAGAGCGGGGTGGTGCGTGCGTCGGTGCACTACTACAACACCGAGGAGGAGGTCGAGCGCCTCTGCGGCGCGCTCGCGCGGCTCTAGAACAACGGAGCACCACTCATTCGCGGGGCCGCAGAATGATCGCGTCGTACCAGGCCTCGGCCCGCTCGCCGGAGTCGTCGGTATCGGTCATGACCGCGACCCCGGCCAGCCGTGAGGGCTCCGCGCCGAAAAGCCGGCGGTAGTCCTGGTAGACGTCGCGCCGCTCCTCGACCCAGCGGCCGAGCTCCGCCGGGCCGCTCCGCACGACGATCGTGCGGGCCCGCGCGGTGTAGGGACTGGGATAGGCGGTTTCCGGCGGCAGGCGGCTCTCCCAGACATAGCTAATCACGGCGCCCGGCGGGTACTCGCCGTAGAGCGCGCGATAGAACTCGAACTTCGTGCGCTCCCAGATGCCCTCGCGTTCGGGCTCGTAGCGAAAGGCCACGTAGACGCGCGCCGGATAGTCGTCGCCCGCCTTGCGCGTGGGATCGAGGCGCTCGAGCAGGCGCTCGATCTTCCAGCGCCAGGTGATGACGGTATAGACGCGCGGGTCTAGATCGAGCGGACGGTAGACCCCGGCGGCCGCTCGGTCACTCTGGGCATGCAGCGCCCAGCCCTCCTCATCGCGCGACACCGCGTACCGCGTCTGGCGCGCGACGCCGTGGAAGGCGAGGAGATACCAGCCAGCGGGCAGCGCGTCCGCCGCGAGAGGCGCCGTCACGCGCAGGGCCTCGATGGGCGCGGCCGCGGGCTGGGCGTCCGCGGGCGCCACGCTCCCCGTCAGGAGCAGCGCGCCGGCGGCGAGGGCGAGGTTCCGGTAGTACCAGCGATGCAGCCGCGCCGGGCTCACGCCGCACGCGTAGAGGAGACGCAGCGTCCACATGAGACCGATGGTGCGCGCCACGCCCTCCCGCTCCCACTTGCGGGCCGACGTCGTCACGCGCTCGCGCAATGCGGCCTGCCGCCCGCGCCGCTTGAGCCGCCGCGTGAGCTCGATGTCCTCCATGAGCGGGATGTCGGGGAAGCCGCCCAGGGCCTCGAAGACGTCGCGCCGCACGAACAGCGCTTGATCCCCGGTGGAGATGCCGCTCCACCGCGAGCGGAGATTCATGAGGCTCCCGATCATGCGGAATGGCCAGCGGGGGTTGTCGAGGCGCACGTCGAAGCGGCCCGCCACGACGCCGGGCTCGGTGAGGGCCCGCGTGATCGAGGCTTCGAAGCCGTCCGGCAGCACGGTGTCGGCGTGGAGGAACAACAGCGTGTCGCCACGGGCGGCGCGCGCGCCCGCGTTCATCTGACGGGCTCGGCCGCGCTCGCACGTCAGCACCGTCACGCCGGCCACGCGCATCGCCACCTCGCGGGTGCCCTCGTCGCTGCCCGCGTCCGCCACGATGATCTCGGCGCCGGGCGCCGCCGCGCGCAGAGCGGGGAGGAGCCGCGCGAGGTTCGCCGCCTCGCGCAGCGCGGGCACGATGATCGAGAGCACGGCCGCGCCCGCGGCGAACGGGCTAGCGCGTCCAGCGTAGCCAGGCGTCGAAGAGACGCTTGACGCCGGGCGTGAGGCGCGTGCGGTTGTAGGCGTCGCCGAGCTTGCGGATGGCGTCGGCCTGCGTGGGGTAGGTGTGAATGACGCGGGCGATCTTGCCGAGCCCGATGCCCTGCCCGATCGCCAGCGTCAGCTCGGGCAGCATCTCGCCCGCATGCCGGGCCACGATCGTCGCACCCACGATGCGGTCGCTGCCTTCGGCCACGTGGACCTTCACGAAGCCTTCGGTCTCGCTGTCCAGCCGGGCGCGGTCCACGTCGGCCAGCTCCTGGACGAACGTGCGCACGCGCTGGCCACGCGCTTGCGCCTCCTCGGCGGTGAGCCCGACGTGGGCCACCTCGGGATCGGTATATGTGCAGCGTGGGAGCACGAGGGCGCTCGCCTTGGCCCGGCCCAGAAACAAAGCGTTCTGGATGACGAGGCGCGCCTGGAAGTCGGAGTGATGCGTGAACTTGAGCGCGGTGCAGATGTCGCCCGCGGCGTAGATGCGCGGATTCGTGGTCCGGAGGCGATCGTCGACCCTCACGCCGGCGGTCTTGTCGTGCGTCACCCCGGCCGCCTCCAGGCCGAGCCCCTCGACGTTCGGCGCCCGGCCGATGGCGACGAGGATCTCATCGACCTCCAGCGGCTCCCCCGCGCCGGCGCCGCTGCCGGTCGGCGCGTCGTTGGTACGCGAGAGATGAAGAACCTTGCCGCCCGCGCCCCGCTCCACCTTGACCACGCGCGTGTGCAGGATGAGGCGCACTCCGTCGCGCTCGAGCGCGGTGCGCGTGAGGCGTGCGGCGTCGCCGTCTTCGCGGGCGAGGAGGCGGCCCGACATCTCCACCACGTGCACCTGTGCGCCGAAGCGGGCGAGCGCCTGGGCCAGCTCGCAGCCGATGGGCCCGCCACCGATAACGGCCAGACGGCGCGGGAGGTTGATCAGTGAGAAGACCGTCTCGTTGGTGAGATAGCCGCTCTCCCGGAGGCCCGGAATGGCGGGCGCGGCCGCCCGCGCGCCGGTGGCGATGACGGCCTTCTTGAAGCGCAGCGTGCGCCCGTCCACCGTGACGGCATCGGGTCCGGTGAAGACGCCCTGGCCGAGGAACACGTCGACGCCGAGGCCCTTGAAGCGCGCGGCCGAGTCGATGGGGCTCAGCTCCGCGCGCAGCCGCCGCATCCGCCGCATCACCGCGGGGAAATCAACCACCGGCTGGCCGGACACGCCGACGGCGAACGTGCCCGCGTCGCGCACGTCCGCCACCGCGCGCGCGGCGCGAATCAGCGCCTTCGAGGGTACGCAGCCGACGTTGAGGCAGTCGCCACCCATGAGATCGCGCTCGACGAGGGCAACCCGGCCCCCGAGGCCGGCCGCGCCGGCGGCGGCCACGAGCCCCGCCGTGCCCGCGCCGATCACGACGAGGTTGTAGCGGCCCGGCGGCTCGGGATTGACCCACGCGGGGGGATGGGTATTCGCGACCAGCGCCTGGTTGTGCTCGTCCCAGGGCTCGAGCCGCACCGCGCCCTCGCTCACGCCGCCACCCGTCGCGCGAGGCTCGCTCGCGCCACCCGCGTGAGATAGACAGTCACCGCAACCGTCGCGATGAGACCCACGCCATAGAAGGCCCACTCGAGCGGAGTCCGCGCGCGTGCCGAGCCCGCCGCCAGCTCGCCTGCCACCGAGCCCAGGTACACGTACATCGCGGTGCCCGGGAGCATCCCGACCGCGGAGGCGAGCACGTAGTCGCGCAGCGCGACGCGTGTGGCCCCGAAGGCGTAGTTGAGCAGGTTAAACGGGATCACCGGCGAGAGCCGCATGAGCGCCACGATCTTCCCGCCCTCGCGGGTCACCGTGGCGTCGAGCGCCTGGAGCTTGGGGTTCTTGGCGATCGTGCGCGCCACCCAGTCACGCACGAGGTAACGGCCCACCAGGAAGGCCGCGGTGGCGCCGCAGATGGCCGAGATCCACACGATGACGATGCCCTGTGCCACCCCGAATACCGCGCCCGCGCCCAGCGTCAGCACCGAGCCGGGGAGGAGCAGCACGCAGGCGATGATGTAGAGCCCGAGGAAGACGAGGGGCGCCGCCGGACCCAAGCCGCGAATCCAGGTGAGGGCGGCGCCCAGCCAGGCCCCGACGTCGAGCGCGCGCCCGAGGATGAGCAGCGCGACCACGCCGAGGATCAGCAGGACGAGTCGCATCGGGTGACGCCGCTACGGCGTGTCTCCGATGATCGCCCGCGCGACCCACGCGGTGACGATGCCGAACGGCAGGTTGACCAGCACCAGGTAGAGCGTGAACATCGGCCCCTGCTTCAGCCCGAACGCCCCCGCGCCGGCCATCGGCAGGAAGAAGAGAAACAGGGCCGCCAGCGGCGCGATGACATAGAGAAAGCCGAAGACATAGAGGTGCCCCCAAAAGGCGGGCAACAGGAGCCCGAACAGAATCCCCCACAAGCCGCCCCAGAAGAGGGGCTTGTAGATCTCCGGCGACTGCAGGGAGACCGGCGCCATGACGCCGAGCTTCTGGCTCATCCCCACCGCGAACATGATGTGGCTGAGCACCACCACGGCCAGCGCGCCGACCACCCCCGATGCGAAGCAAATTGCCACTTGCTGCATCACGGTCATCACGAAGGCTCCTTTCTCGGGAGGACCTCACTTGCCTGCGCCCGTCGGCCTCGACACGCGCGAGCATCTGACCAAAGGATGGACCTGTCAAGGCAAGCCCCGGCGAGCGACGGGACCTAAAATGCGGGATAATCGCCGGCAATGCGCCGCTCGTTGCTCCTTCCCGCGCCGGCCCTCGTCCTCGTCCTGCTCCTGGCGCCCCGCCTGGCCGCTGCGGCGCCGACCCCGCCGACCGCTGAGGAGCTCGCGCGTCATGTCGCCGCACTCACCGCGCCCGAGATGGAGGGCCGTGGGTCCGCCACCGAGGGCGGGGAGCGCGCCGCGCGGTATCTCGAGTCCACGCTGGCGGCCCTGGGGCTCAAGCCCGGGGGCGACAACGGGACGTGGCGGCAGTCCTTCGTGGTGCGCCGGGGCGTGCGCGCGGCTTCCGGAGCGACGCTCGAGCGCGTTGGCGGCGCGCCGCTGGCCATGGGTCAGGAGTGGATGCCGCACGGGGGATCGCAGACCGGCGAAGCCGAAGGCGAGGTCGTGTTCGTCGGGCCGGGCGGCGACTATGCCGGCATGGACGTTCGGGGCAAGGTCTCGCTCGTGCTGGACGGGGGAGGCGCCTCCCGTCTGGAGAAACTCGTGACGGCACGCCGGGCTGGCGCCGCCGCGGCGATGCTCATCGTGCCTGGGACGCTCCCGTCGATGGAACAGACCGCCTCGCCGGTGGCGCTGGCGTCCGCCGGCATCACCGTGGAAGGCGTGGACGCGCTCCTGGCCCCGAGCGGCTGGACCTACGCAAAGCTCGTGCAGGCATCCGCTGCGTCGCTTGGGGCGGCGATCCCCACCGGCGTGCGCGCGCGTCTCGTGATTCGCCTCGAGCCCGCGGATCGGCGCGCCGACAACATGGTCGGGATCGTGCCGGGCACCGACCCCGCGCTCGCCGGTGAGGCCGTCGTGGTCGGCGCGCACTACGACCACCTGGGGCTCGTAAACGGCACCGTCTATCCCGGCGCCGACGACAATGCGTCCGGCACCGCCATGGTCCTGAGTCTCGCGCGCGCCTTCGCCGCCTCCGGCGGGGCGGCGCGCACGATGGTGTTTGTGTTCTTCTCGGGCGAGGAGCTCGGCCTCGTCGGCTCCGGCCACTACGTGGCCCACCCGGCCGTGCCGCTCGACCGCACGGTGGCGATGGTGAACTTCGACATGGTGGGGCGCATGCGCGGCAGTCGGGTGAGCGTGAGCGGCATCGAGAGCGCGGCCGGATTCCGGACCCTCTTGACCACCGCGGCGGGCGGCAGCGGCCTCGTGCTGAACTTGCGGGATTCGCCCTATGGGCCCTCGGATCACGCCCGCTTCTACGCCGCGGGGGTCCCGGTGCTGTTCTTCTCGACCGAACGCCACGACGACTATCACCGGCCCACCGACACCGCCGACCGCATCAATGCGGCGGGGATGGCCCAGATCGCGGACGTGGCCACGCGCCTTGTCAGCGACCTCGCCGGCCTCGCGCGGCCGCAGTACGCGAAGGTCACGCCACAGCCGGGCCGACGTCAGCCGAGCACGGCGGCCGGCGCGCCGTCCGACAGGGGGGCCTTCCTCGGCGTGGCGCTCGACGGCCGGCCGGACTCCGACGGCCTTCGGCTTGGCGCGATCATCCCCGGCACGGGCGCGGCCCAGGCGGGTCTGCGCGAAGGCGACATCATCGTCCGTATGGACGCCAGCGCGATCGAGAGCTTCGACGATCTCCGCCGCTTCCTCGAACGCCAGAAGCCCGGAGACGTCGTGAGCCTTCTTTACCTACGAGACGGCGTCGACGATACCGTCTCGGTCACCCTCGGCACGCGCCCCTGAGCGGGCGCGCGGGAGAGTCACTTCCATGCGGATCGGGATCATCGGCGCAGGCGCCATCGGCAGTGTGGTGGGCGGGCTCCTCACCAAGGCGGGACACGATGTCACGCTGGTGGATCAGTGGCCCCAGCACGTGGAGAAGATGCGCACCGAGGGCCTCAAGCTGTCCGGGACGTGCGGCGACCACCTGATCCGCGTCAACGCGATCCACATCCACGAGATGCAACGCATCGCGGAGCCCTTCGAGGCCGCCTTCGTGGCGGTGAAGTCTTACGACACCGAATGGGCGACCGCGCTCGCCATTCAGTATCTCCGCCAACCCGACGGCGTGGTGGTGGACTTCCAGAACGGGATCAACGATCACCGCGTGGCGTCGGTGGCCGGCAAGGAGCGCACCCTCGGCTGCGTCATCACCATCGGCGCCGGCATGTACGAGCCCGCCCACGCCATGCGCACGGACAACATGGCGATCGGCTTCAAGATCGGCGAGCTGGACGGGAAGGACTCCGCGCGCGCCCGCCGCCTCGCCGAGGTCATGAGCGCCGTAGCCGCCACCAAGGTCACGACGAACCTCTTCGGCGAACGCTGGTCCAAGCTCGCGGTGAACTGCATGGCCAATCCGCTGGCGGGCCTGTCGGGCTACGGCTCAGCCGAGGTGCGCAGCCAGCCGGAGCCCAGCCGCATCGCCATCCACGTGGCCGCAGAGGCCATCCGCGTGGGCGGCACCTCCGGCTACGAGGTGGAGCCTATCTACGGCATCGTCGCGAAGCGCTTCGTGGACGCGGCCGAGGGCCGCGGCTACGACGAGGTGGCCAAGGACATGGCGGACAGCGCCAGGAGCCTGTCCGGCGGACGGCCGTCGCTCCTCCAGGACGTCATGCGCGGCCGGCGTACCGAGATCGAGTACCTGAACGGCTACGTCTGCACCGAAGGCCGCCGCTTGGGCGTCCCCACGCCGGTCAACGATGCGGTGGTGAAGACGGTGCTCTCCTACAAAGTGGGGGCGCTCAAGCCGGACCCGAAAAACCTCGCGCCGATCACGGCAGTGCTGCCGAGGTAAGAAGACTACGCGCACATGAGTGAAGTAGAGGACTTTCTCGCATCGGTCCTCCCGCGTCTGAAAACCGCGGGCACCGCGCTACATAACGGGGACCCGCGGCTTCGCCAGCGCATGTGGGCGCACAATAGCCCGGTCAGCCTGTTCGGCGCCGTGTGGACGGCCAGCGGGTGGCCTGAGGTCGTCGTTCGTCGACATGGCGATCCGATGCCGGATGGCCAATCAGCGCGCACGGTGGCGCGCCTGGCCGAGTGACTCTCCTACAAGGTCGCTCACCTCGTTTGCGCATGCCGCTCGACACGATATATTGGCCGTGGGATCATGGCTGGCCTTTAGCTCAGTGCGATCAAATTCCGACCGGGAAGGCACAGCATGGTCTTGAAAATTGTCGTCCTCATTGCCGTCGTCGGTCTCGTTCCCGCAGGCCTTTCCGCCCAATCCAAGGCTGAGTACAAAATGTCCGTGGTGGTCGCCGAGGATACGACCTGGGGCCGGGCCGCCAAACGATTCGCCGATGCTTTGCGGCATCGAACGCAGGCGCGGATCAACGTAACGAACTACTTCGACGGGAAGCTCTTCGCCGACCAGCAGACGACCGAGTTTCAGCTCCTGCAACAGGGGGCGGCTGATTTCGCGATCGGGTCGACGATCAACTGGTCTCCTCAGGTGAAGGAGTTGAATCTCTTCGCCTTGCCGTTCATGTTCCCGAGCTACCTGGCGGTCGATACGGTGCAAGCGGGCGACCCGGGCACGCGGCTGTTCAAGCAGATCGAGCGCAAGAGCGTCATCCCGATTGCCTGGGGGGAGAACGGCTTCCGCGAGCTGACGAATGCGATACGGCCAATCCGCCGGCCGGAGGATCTCCAAGGTCTGAAGATCCGCGTGGTTGGAATCCCACTCCTCGTCGAGATCTTCGAGGCGCTTGGCGCCAAGCCGGTCCGGATGAACTGGGGCGAGGCCCAGGTCGCCATCCGACAGCGGACAGTGGACGGACAAGAGAATCCGGTCGCCCTCATCGTTCCGTACCGGATATGGTCGGAGCACCGGTACATCACGCAATGGCATTACGCCATTGACCCGCTCATTCTCGCCGTGAGCGCCCGGACGTGGGCGACCCTGGCGCCAGAGGATCGCCGGATCGTGTCAAAGATCGGCGAGGAGATCATGTCCGTGCAGAAGCGGGAAGCCCGCGAGGGGCTGGAAGGGGCGCTGGTCGACACCCTTCAGCGGATCTACGGAATGGAGGAGGTTCGGCTGTCACCGGCCGACATCAAAGCATTCCGCGACAAGACTCGCCCGGTCTACATCAGATGGGCCAACGAGATCGGGATCGACCTGGTCCGCGACGCGGAAAAGGTCGTGGACAGCGTGAAGTAGCTCAACTTCACCTGCGGTGCGGCCGAAGGAGCCTGCCGCTGATGCTATCAAGCCCCCGAACGCGAGGTCGTTTCCGTCACACAGCCCCGGAATACTTCTGGTTGGGGCCCAAGTTCTACCATCGAGGAAGGATCCTCGTGGCCAATGATGAAGGGTGGAGTCGCCTTCCCGAGCACTGGCGTTGCGCCTTTCGCCAGGCGTGGGCCGCCTACATCGCCGGCACCATTCCGGTCGGCGCGGTCGTGGTTGACCCGCACGGTATGATCGCCGCCGAGGCGCGCAACCGCATCTTCGACGCGGGCGACCCGCCACGTAGTCAGCTCGCCGGGTCATGGCTCGCCCACGCGGAGCTGAACGCCATCGCCCAGATCGACACCGAGCGCTCGAGAGTCGCAGAGGGGTGGGCCGTGTACTCGACCTGGGAGCCCTGCCCGCTGTGCGCCGGAGCCATCACGGTGGCCTTCCGCGGACGCATCACGGTGGGATACGCTTGTCGAGATCCCATCAGCAGCGGGCTGCGTGTACTGACGGACACAGACATCGGGCGGCGCCGCCAATGGCAGGTCCAGCAGCTGCGTGGGCCGTTCGCGGTCTTCGCCGAGTTGCTTCTGGCCGTGTACACCGTCGAGGCGCGTCCAACGAGCCTCACCGCTGCACGCTACCGCCGGCCACCCTGGCGGCCGCTCATCGAGACCGCAGGCGTCGTCCTCGCCAAGAGCCGGGATCGGGGCGAGGCGGTTGAACAGGCCGTGGCCACGAGTTGGGCAGCGCTTCAGCAGGTGCAGGTGGACACCGCGAGCGAGGCCTCCGCATGAAATGTGCGCGGTGGCAGCGCGTGCTTCGCTTGCGGACGGCGCCCTCGTCCTGACCGTGGCTCGCACTTGGGCGCCCGCCCCCCCGCCCCTTGCCGCGTTAGCCATCGACATGCCACGACACGCACCCGGCCTTGGGCGACATTGGCCATCGTGACGGTCACGGGCACTTGTCTTTGTCTTCGATCGTCGGCGCCGTCGCCGCGGACCTCGCGGCCGTGCTCGTTCTGGCTTGGTGGAACTCCTACTTGAAGTAATATCCTCGGCGCGTGAATTGGGGCTGTCGGTACCACCGCGGGTGTCGGGAGAGAAGGAGGCACCACCTTATGGCCCGATCTACGGCGCTTCGGCAATTGGCCCGAATCATTCGACTCGCCCGCTTTCGTGATCGCGCCGCGGGCGAAGTGCTGCAGGCGTTGTAGGAGCCCGATCAGGGCACGCATGCCCAAACCTCTTGGAAAGTTCGACGCCGAATCCGTTCTGGCCTCATGGAACCGCGTGGCGGACGCCTATGCGCACGGTCAGGCATCAGGAATCGACTACTACCGCTATGAGTTCTTCGGCCCAGCCCAGCTGGCGGTGTGTGGCGAGGTTGTCGGACGGGAGATCCTCGACGTTGGTTGCGGCAATGGGTATTTTGCCCGTGCACTGGCCCGACGTGGGGCCCGTGTTGCGGGAATCGATATCTCGCCGCGCATGATCGAGCACGCAACGCGGCAGGAGGCGGCCGAGCCGC
>DATJFY010000035.1:0-12503 GCA_035495415.1 Verrucomicrobiia bacterium | reverse complement strand
GAAGCGGCGCGCGCGGCCCTCAAGGCGGGCTTCGGCAAGGAGACGGCGATGGTCGGCGCGGGCGGCACCATCGGCTTCGTGCAGCCCTTCGCCGATCTCCTCAAAGGCGCCCCCTGCATCCTCATGGGCGTGATCGACCCCCACACCCAGGCCCACTCCGAGAATGAGAGCTTGCACCTCGGCGACTGGGTGAAGGCGATGCGTTCGACGATTCACCTCTACGACGAGCTGGCGAAGCTGCCGCGGCGGTGAGGAAGCGCTAGCAAGCGGGATTGGCCCTCGGGTGGAGCACGTCGATTGCCCACCCCGTGTCGAACCGCTCACCCCGCCATTCGGAGAGTCCCGTCTTTGGCCCGATTCGCACGCCTTCCTGGTCGTTCACGATGCGGATAGCGTCGACCGGATTCGAGTCCAGCAAGGCGAGGGGCGGTACCTCGAGCAGGGGTGTGCCGTCAGGCTCGTAAAATCGCAGCGTCTCATCCGCCTCCCGGGTCACCTGATAGCCCTCCTCGTGGACCGCCCGGTGGTGACGTCGGCAAAGTGTTACGAGATTGGGCAAGGTTGTCGGACCCCCACGCGCCCAGTGTCGAATGTGATGGCCCTGCCCATGGCGCACGCCGCAACCGGGGAAGCGGCAGCCGTGATCGCGATGCTCGAGCGCTCGGCGCAACGAGGAGGGAATCACCCTGGTTCTTCTGCCCACTTCGACGGGGGTTCCGGCCTTGTCATGCCGCATCCATGTGCGGGTTGCGTCACAGGTGAGTCGCTCCGACGTTTCAGCTGAAACGCGCGGTCCATCATCCAGAACTGTCTGCCCACCATCTACATGAATCACGACCTGATAGCCTTCACCCGAAGACCGCGCCTCCATGCCGTGATGTAGCGCCGTCTCTACCATTAGGGCGAGTGCGTCGGCCCGATGCTGCGCGTCGCTCTCGAATGTGTTGCCAGCCTTCTCACGGAACAGGGTGTCCCATGCAGCATGTAGCGCTTGACGGAGCAGCGCCCCGACTTCCGGAGCGAGGCGGCCATGGATCACGAGCATGCCATCGTCGTCATAGTGCGTGTGGAACGCACGATTCCGATGCTGCATTCCGGCTTCGCGAGCCTCGGCCAGGCGGTCCACGCGACGCCAGCCTCGGACGATGCGCTCCACGTGCGCGACGGTCCCGGCTCGGCCCACGGTGAGCAACCGCGACTCCGTCTCGGGTGTCGCGATCCGAGTCAAAGCCCGGACCTTGGAGTAGGACAACTCACCTCGCGTGAGAGCGCCGCTCAGGAGCGGGAGCTTCCCGAGCGCGTGAGCGACACGCACGCGCTCACGCGCTGCTCCCGACTCCAAACCGATTCGCCAGCTGAGCCACTCGGCGCACGAACGGAAACCGGTGTTCCAGCCCCGACGCTCATCAAACTCCCGAATGAGAGTGAGGAGGTGGGCGGTGGCAGCATCGAGCCGCGCGGACAGCTCGGCGATCTCGTCGCCGAGGCGCTCCAGGGCAGCGACGTGCGGATGCGTCGGGTGAAAGACTGGCCTGAGAGTCGACATGTCTGATCTCCTTATCTGGATCGACTCTAGCCCCGTGATTGGGGAGCCGCCTGTGAGCCCCACGCTGGGCGTTTGCACAGGTGACCCTGATGTTCGATACCTGCGACCGCGAACGCGGACCGCAGCGGCGATTCGGCGCGCATAGCCCCAGGCGGAAAGAGGTCGAGGGCGCGATGCTCGGACTCCTCCAGAACCTGTCAAGCAGAATCGTTCGATCTCGCGTACGATGCCGAGCATGTTGCGCGCAAAGAAGCATCCGACGATGTCCTGGTGCTGGCCGCCAAACCCGGCAGCGCCCTAGCGCGACGCGATCTCGATCAGGGGCTGCCTCGACGGGCGGCCCCCGCTCCCCAAGAACCGCCGCTCGAGTCGAGGCCGGCGGTTCTTCTCATTTTCGGAGGGAGAGCATGCGGAAGACGATTCTCACCGGGGATCGGCCCACCGGGCCGCTGCATCTCGGGCACTACGTGGGCTCGTTGACGCAGCGGGTCGCGCTCCAGCGCGAGCACGACACCTACGTGCTGATCGCCGACCTCCAGGCGCTCACCGACCACGCCGACGCGCCCGAGCAGATCCGCGAGCATGTGCTCGAGGTGGCGCTGGACTACCTCGCCGTAGGTCTCGACCCCGCGGTCGCCACCATCGTCGTGCAGAGCCAGGTGCCCGAGCTGGCCGAGCTCACCTTCTACTTCCTGAACCTCGTCACGGTGGCGCGGCTGCAGCGCAATCCCACGGTGAAGGACGAGATGCGGCAGAAGGGCTTCGAGGCCGACGTACCCGCGGGGTTCCTCGTCTACCCAGTGAGCCAGGCCGCGGACATCGCCGCGTTCAAGGCGCACCTGGTCCCGGTAGGGGACGATCAGCTGCCCATGATCGAGGTGGCGGCGGAGATCGTGCGACGCTTCAACCGTCTCTACCCGGCGGAGGCCGGGCCGGCGCTGGTCGAGCCCGCGGCGCTGCTCGGCGCGGTGTCACGCCTGCCCGGCACGGATGGCGGCGCCAAGATGAGCAAGACGCTGGGCAACGTGATCAATCTCTCCGACCCGCCGGACATCGTGGCAACGCGCGTGCGCGGGATGTTCACTGACCCTCACCATCTCCGCGTGGAAGATCCGGGAACGGTGGAGGGGAATCCCGTCTTCGCCTACCTCGACGCGTTCGACCCCGACGCGGGGGAGGTCGCGCGGCTCAAGGAGCGCTATCGCGCGGGCGGTCTCGGCGACTCCGTCGTCAAGCGGCGACTGCTGGAGTCGCTCGAAGCGCTGCTCGGGCCCATCCGTCGGCGACGGGCGGAGTGGGCTCAGGATCGCGCCGCCGTGGAGCGCGTGCTGGCCGAGGGGACGACACGGGGGCGGGCGGTGGCGGCCGCCACGCTGAATGAGGTGCGGCGTGCGATGCGGCTCTACGGGGCGAGGTGAGGGGACTACCTGAACGCGGGCAGGACCTCGGCGCCACAGGCCTCGATGAAGCTGGGGCCGGGCATGTTGGGCTGCAGGATCACGTGGCGCATCCAGGGGAAGCGCTCGACCAGTCCTTCCAGCTGCAGCCGCACGTCGGCGGCCGAGCCCATGAGGCAGAACCGCCGCGCGACCTCCACCGGAATGGCCTCGACGTGCTTGGCCGCCAGGGCCATGTCGTAGGCATGATGGAAGTCGGGGCGCACCTCCTCGAGAATGCGCTCGATCGGCGCGCACGGCCACCCCAGGCCGAGGCGCTCCCACGTGCCACGGTTCACCTCGTAGTAGCCGGCCGCCATCACGCGGCCGCGCGCCTCGGCGAGCTCCACGTCGTCAGTAAGCACGGTGTGGAAGTGCCCGGCCACCCAGAGCGCGGCGGGATCGCGCCCGGCCTCGCGCGCCCCTGCGCAGAACTCGTCGTAGCCCCACTGCACGAGCGCGGGATCGGCGCCGATCCGGATCACCGCGCCATCCGCCGAGCGGCCGGCCATCCGCAGGGTCTTGGGGCCGCTGCCCGCCACGATCACCGGCACCGGGCGCGGGGTCTGAAGACGCGACGGCGCCGTCCAGCCGAGCGGCACCCCATCGCCGGCGAGCAGCGCGCGGATCATCTTCACCGCGGCCTCCTGCTCGGCGAGGCGCGCGGGCCGCAGCCCCACCTGCCACACCGCGGTGTCGCCGGAGCCGATCCCGAGGAGGACCCGTCCCGGCGCGTACATGTCCACCGCCGCCGCGCTCGCGGCGATCAGGCTCGGGTGACGCGTGACCGGGTTCACGAGCAGCGTGCCGACCTTGGCGTGGCGCGTGGATTGCGCCGCGGTCAGCACGTTGACGAACACGTCCCCGTTGCGCAGCTGGCTGTCGGGGAACCAGAGATGATCGAAGCCCGCGGCCTCGGCGTCGCGGCATGTGGCGGCGAGACGGGCCGGATCGGGGAAGCCGAAGCGGTTGGTGCCGAAGGTCAGCGGCGCGGCCACGCGACGATCAGACGGGCAGCTGCGGGCGCTTCGGGTCCGGCCAGTCCACGTGGAAGAACTTCCCGCGCGGCGCGTCCACCCGCTCGTAGGTATGGGCGCCGAAATAGTCCCGCTGCGCCTGGAGGAGGTTCGCGGGCAGCCGCGCGGCGCGATAGCCGTCGAAGTAGGCGAGGGCGCTGCTGAACGCGGGGGCGGGGATGCCGTGCTTGGCCGCCAAGCTCACCACCTCGCGCCAGGCGTCCTGGCCCGAGGCGAGCGCGCGCTTGAAGTAGGGATCGAGCATGAGGTTCACGAGCTTGGGGTCGCGCCGGTACGCCTCGGTGATCTTCTGGAGGAAGCGGGCGCGGATGATGCAGCCACCCCGCCAGATCGCGGCGATGGTGCCGAAGTCCAGCGTCCACTTGTACTCGTCCTGGGCCGCGCGCATGAGCTGGAAGCCCTGGGCATAGGCGCAGATCTTGGACGAATAGAGGGCCCGGCGCACCGACTCCACCAATTGCTTCTTCGATCCGCGGTACTGCGTGCGCGGGCCCTTCAGCACCCGGGACGCGGCCACCCGCTCCACCTTGAGGGCAGAGAGGCAGCGGGCAAACACCGCCTCCGCGATGGCATTGGCGGGGATGCCCATGTCGAGCGCGCTCACGCTGGTCCACTTCCCGGTGCCCTTCTGGCCGGCCGCGTCCAGCACCGCGTCGACGAAGAAGCGGCGAGGGTTGGCGGGGTCGCGCTGGCGCAGGATGTCGGCGGTGATCTGGATGAGGTAGGACGACAGCTCGCCGCGGTTCCACTCCGCGAAGGTCTCGGAGAGCGCGTCCGGCTTCATGCCGCCCAGCGTCGAGAGCAGGTGGTACGCCTCCGAGATGAGCTGCATGTCGATGTACTCGATCCCGTTGTGCACCATCTTCACGTAGTGGCCGGCGCCGTTGGGCCCGAGGTAGGCGGTGCAGGGCTCCCCGCCCACCACCGGCTTGCCTGGGGCGTAGTCCTCGAGCGGCATACCGGTGCGCGCGTCCACCTTGGCGGCGACGGCTTCCCAGATGGGGCGGAGATGCTGCCAGGACTCGGGATGGCCACCCGGCATCATCGAGGGGCCGAAGCGCGCGCCCAGCTCGCCGCCGCTCACCCCGGAGCCGAAGAAGCGGCACCCGGCCGCGTACTGCTTCTCGCGGCGGATGGTGTCGGTCCACTGACTGTTGCCGCAGTCGACCACGATGTCCTCCGACTCCACGCCCGCGCCCAGGAGCTGCTCCACGATCGCGTCGACCGGCGGCCCGGCCTTCACCAGCACGATGATCTTCCGTGGCTTCGTGAGCGCGCTTACGAAGTCCGGCAGGGCGGCGGCGCCGACGAGCCCGCCCGGCGTGTCGGGGTGCTGGGAGAGGAACTTCTCGGTGACCGTGGTCGTCCGGTTGTAGACGGCCACGCGATAGCCGTGATCCGCGATGTTGAGCGCGAGATTCTGCCCCATGACGGCGAGTCCGATGAGGCCGACGTCGGCGCTGGCGCGGGCGGGAGCAGGAATGGTCATGGCGGCACTCTACTCCTAGCCGATCCGCGGGTCGAGGGCGTCCCGCAGCCGGTCGCCCACGAGGTTGATGGCGAGCACGGTGAGGAGGATGGCCAGCCCGGGGAACGTGGGGAGCCACCACGCGACGCTCACGAAGTCGCGGCCCAGCGCGATCATCTGGCCCCAGGTCGGATACGCGCTGCCCGTGCCCACGCCGAGGAATGACAGCGCCGCCTCCTGCAGGATCGCCTGGGCGACCTGCAGCGTCGAGAGAACGATGATGGACGAGAAGGTGTTCGGGAGCAGGTGCCGCATGATGGTGCGGGCCGCCGACGCGCCCATCGCGCGGGCGGCCTCGACGAAGTCCTTCTCGCGCAGGGCCAGCACCTCCGCGCGCACCACCCGCGTGTAGCGCTCCCACCCGGTGAAGCCGAGGACGACGATGATGGTGGTGAGGCTGGGGCCGAGCGCCGCCACGAAGGCGAGCGCAAGCAGGAGTTGCGGGAACGACAGCCACACGTCGACCACCGTCGTGATGACGGTGTCCACGCGGCCGTGGAGGAAGCCCGCGAGGAGTCCGAGCGTCACGCCCACCGTGAGGCTCACTGCCACCGCGGAGACCCCGACCAGCAGGGACACGCGCGCGCCGTAGATGATGCGGCTCAGGATGTCGCGCCCGACCTGATCGGTGCCGAGCACGTGGACGGCCTTGCCGCCTTCCGCCCACACCGGCGGGATGAAGCGGCGGATCAGACTCTGCCGCGTCGGATCCTGGGGCGCCACCCACGGCGCGAACACCGCGGCCCCGATGACGATCACGAGGATGATGGCGCCGGCCAGCGTGGCGGGATTGCGGACGAGCTTGCGCCAGACCCGCGACCCCTGGGCGGGGCGTGCGAGGGCGGCGGCCTCCAGCGGCGGGGCGAGCGTCCCGATGGACATGAGCGCTCAGCGCACCCGGATCTGCGGGTTCAGGTAGATATAGAGGAGATCCACCGTAAAGTTCACGACGACGATGATCATGGCGAAGACGAAGACACCCGCCTGGACGATCGGAAAGTCGAGCTGGCGGATGGCCCCGACAATGAGCCGGCCCATGCCGGGTACCGCGAAGACGGTCTCGGTGATGATGGCGCCGGTGAGGAGCAGGCCGAACTGCAGTCCGGCCACCGTCACCAGCGGCAGCGCCGCATTGATCAGGGCGTGGCGGCAGATCACGAACCACTCGGACACGCCCTTGGCCCGCGCGGTACGGACGTAGTCGAGGTTGATCACCTCGAGCATGCTCGAGCGCACGATGCGGAGGAGGAGCGGCGTCGAGAAGGTGGCGAGGGTGATGGTGGGCAGCACGAGCGCCGCCCAGCTCTCCCAACCGGACACCGGCAGGACGCGCAACTGCACGGCAAAGAGCAGGATCAGCATGATGCCCGTCCAGAAAACGGGCATGGAGGTGCCGAGGAACACGATCAGCGTCGCGCCCCAGTCGAGGAGGGAGGCCCGCCGGATCGCGGTGATGATGCCGAGGGGGATGGCGAGCGCGAGGGAGAGCGCCATCGCGCAGATGGAGAGGAGCAGGGTGGTCGGCATCCGCTCCAGCACGAGCGGCAGGGCGGGGGCGCGATGGAAGAACGAGTTGCCGAAGTTACCCCGGACGGTGTTGGCGAGGAAGCGCGTGAATTGCAGCGGCAGCGGGTCGTTGAAGCCCATGGCCACGCGGAGGGCGGCCCGGTCCGCTTCCGGCGCCTCCGGCATGATGAGCGACACCGGGTCGCCGCTCACGTGGAGGATGGAGAAGGTGATCAACGTCACCCCCACCAGTACCACCGCGAGGCGGACGACCCGGCGAATCAGCAGGGTCAGCACGGACGCGCTCTAACCTCCGCGGGGTCGGCTACCGTCCCACCGGCTTGGCGTCGTAGAGCCAGAGCCACTCGTCGCCGCGCGCGGCGTACTGCACCTTCTTCGAGATGGCGAGCGTGTCGTACTGCGTGAACAGGAAGATGCTGGGCGCCTCCTCGCGGATCATGGTCTGGATCTGCGAGTAGACCTTCTTCCGCTTGGGCTGGTCCACGCTCGAGCGCGCCTCGTCGATGAGCTTGTCGAGCCCTTCCACGCGCGTGTACCACTTGCCCACCCAGCCGCCCGGCTCGGTATGGTACAGGGGGTGCAGCACCGCGTCGGCGTCGAACACCGAGTAGTTGCCCCAGGAGCCGTAGTACCCGTTGGTCGCCTTGCCCTCGGTCTGGAAGAACTTGTTCCACGCCGGGCCCGGGTCCCACATCTTGGGCGTGGTGCGGATGCCGACCTCGGTCAGCATCTGGCAGAGCGCCTCGAACACCGGCCGGAACTCGACGAAGGCGCTGTGGAGCGTGATGTCCACGCCGTTGGGATAGCCGGCCTGGGCGAGCAGCTCCTTGGCCTTCTTCGCGTCATAGGGATAGGGCTTCACGCTGGGGTCGAAGCCGAAAGCCAGCGGCTGCACCACGGTGGCCGTCTGCGTGCCGAGCCCGGCCATGAGCTTCTGGATCACCGTGCCCTTGTCGATGGCGTAGTTGGCCGCTTGCCGCGCCGGCCGCTTGTCGAAGGGCGCGGACCGCATGTCGAGCGCCATGTAGTGGACACGGAGGATCGGGGTCGAGGAGATGTAGGCTTGCGGGTGCGTCTTGAACTCGGGCAGGAGGTCGGCGGAGACGTTGCGCATGAGGTCCACCCCGCCCGTCTTGATCTCGGCCACCTGCGTCGCGACCTCGGGGATGGCCCGGAAGACGAGGTGCTTGAAGGCCGGCTTGCCGCGCCAGTGCTGGTCGAACGCCTCGAGCTTGATGTACTGGTCGCGCTTCCATTCCACGAACTTCCAGGGGCCGGTGCCCACCGGGGAGGTCGAGCCGAAGGCCTGGTCCCCCACCGCCTCGATGTGCTTCTTCGGGACGATCGGGAAGAACACGAGGCGCTCCAGCAGGAGCGGGAAGGGCTTGTCGGTGATGATGTGGACGGTGTCCGCGTTGACCACCTTGACTTCCTTGATGGCGCGGATGTTGCCGTACTGGGGCGACTTCTTCGTCTGGTCGATCACGCGGTCGAACGAGTACTTCACGTCCTCTGGGGTGAGGACCTCGCCATTGTGAAAACGCACGCCCTTCCGGATCTTGAACTCCCACTGGGTGTCGCTCAGCGCCTTCCAGGATGTGGCGATGGACGGCTCGAACTCGAGCTTGGTGTTCCGGTGGAGCAGGGAATCGAACATGTTGATGTTGACCAGGATGCCCACACGCTCGAAGTGCATGTGGGGATCCATCGTGGGTGCGTGCGACACGAGCGCCACGGTGAGGGTGTCCTTGGCCTGCGCGTGGAGCGACGGGGGCAGGCTGAGGACAAGGGTCAGGACGAGAGCGGGCAATGCCCATCGCTTCATGATGTCTCCTCCTCGGTTCACGCGTCCGGGACGTGGATGGCGCGAGGGCGGCAATGACCTCAAGGCTTGCGCAGCGTATAGCACAGGGCGGCGGGGGAGACAACGGGGCGTGCTAGAGTCCCCGCATGCCCAAGACCCCCCTGTCCGGAAAGGCGCAGACCGTGCTCGGCCCTGTGGACGGCGACGCCCTCGGCATCACGCTCCCCCACGAGCATCTCCTCATCGACTTCAAAGTGATGTTCAAGGAGCCGGACCCCGCCGCCGACAAGGGGCGTGCGCTCGCCCCGGTGAGCATGGCGAATCTCGGCTGGATCCGGCAAAACTTTTCCTCGAACCTCGACAACCTGCGCCTGCTCGACGAGGACGTAGCGCGCGACGAGGCGCTCCTCTTCAAGCACGCCGGCGGCCAGACCATGGTGGACCCCACCAACGGCGGGCTCTCGCGCGATCCCGAGGGGCTCGCGCGCATCGCGCGCGCCACCGGGCTGCACATCGTGATGGGCGCGGGCTACTACGTGCAGGCGGCGCATCCTCCGGCGCTCGCGCGGCGTAGCGTGGAAGACATCACGCGGGAAGTCGTGAGCGACCTCACGGTGGGCGTCGGCGCGACGGGGGTGCGCGCGGGGCTCATCGGCGAGATCGGGTGCAGCTGGCCGTGGACCGACGAGGAGAAGAAGGTCCTCCGCGCGGCGGTGGCGGCACAGCGCGAGACGGGCGCCCCGCTCATGATCCACCCCGGGCGCAATCCCCGGGCGCCCCAGCAAATTCTCGACGTGGTCGCGAAGGAGGGCGGCAACCTCAAGCGCACCATCATGTGCCACATCGACCGCACCATCGCGGACCGGAAGCACCTGATGGATCTCGCCCAGACCGGCTGCTACCTCGAGTATGACCTCTTCGGGCTGGAGACGTCCTACTACCCCTACAACCCGGACTTCGACATGCCCAACGACGGCGGGCGCATGGCGCAGATCCTCCGCCTCATCGAGGACGGGCACGCACGGCAGGTGCTGATGTCCCACGACATCGCCTACAAGCACTGCCTGACCAAGTGGGGCGGCTTCGGCTATCACCACCTGCTGATCAACGTGGTGCCGCGCCTACGCCGCAAGGGCCTCGACGACCGCGCGATCCGCGGGCTCATCGTGGACAATCCGCGCCGCGCGTTCGTCTTCGCCTAGAGCGCGGCCCTCGCCTCGGCGACCCAGCCGGTGGCGTCCATCTCCTCGAACAGCGCGAGGGCGCGCTCGATGAGAACGCGTCCAGCGGGGGCACCGCCGCGCGAGCCGAACCGCCCGTACGCGAGCAAGGTCTGGCCTAGCTCGGGCCGGGACTGGGTGGCTTCGAGCACCGCCACGCTCTGCCGGAACGCGTCGTCGGCCGCCGCCACGTCACCCGAGGCCTCGCAGGCCTGACCGAGCACACGAAGCGCGGCGCCTTGCTCCATGCGGTAGTGGCTTTCTTTGGCTATGTCGACCGCTCGGCGGGCGGCGGCCAGCGCGGCCGGCACATTACCGACGGCGAGCTCGAGATCGGCCAGCGCCACCTGAAGGAAGATCATGTTCCACCCATACGTATAGCTGGCGGCTTCACATGCCGGTATCGCGCGGTCCAGCAGCCGTCGGGCCTCCGCGTGCTGCCCGAGCTTCACATGAGCGATGGCCCCCCAGGCCGAGGTCCAGAAGATCACGGGCCACTCCCTGATCTCCCACGCCAATGGGAGACCTTCCTCGACGACACGGGTCACGTCGAGCCAGAGGCCCTTGTACATGTAGGGCTCGGCCTCCATCGTTCGCCATGCCTTGAGCCGCGCATCGCCGAGACCATCGCCAAGGGCCCGGGCGCGCATCGCGTAGTCCAGGGCTTTCGCGAGGTGTCCGGCGCGGGATGAATAGCAGCGGCCGCTCGTGGCCATCTCATAGGCCTGATCGTGCACCTGTCCCAGGCGACCCAATGCGGCCACGCCCTGGTCGATATACGTCAGCGACTCCTCGTACCTCGCGACCTGACCGAGGTGCCCGCCGTAGTAGAGGCTGATCCGTGCGCACGCTTCCTCGTCTCGCGCTTGCTCGGCGCGTCGCAAGGCTCGCTGGAGGCCTGCCTCCTCCCCGCGGTGCCACGCGATCACACCCTCGAGCCGTGCCATCCGGGCGTCGTCCCCGAGCTCGGATGTCGCTTGACGGGCGCGTTCGAGGTGTCGAAAGCCGTCTTCTCGCTCCCGCTCCGTTCGCCGCCAGCCGGGCAACGTCTCGAGCGCCAGCACGACGTCGGCGTATGTCCGGGTCCGCTCCGCGGTGGGAGGCAGTCGCTCGAGAAGGGTGAGTGCCTGCCAGTAGTGGGCAATCGCTTCCGGCCGTGCGTAGAGAGCCTGCGCCCGCCGGGCGGCTTCGATGGAGTACGTGAGGGCCTTCTCCCAATCCTCCGCCCTCAGCCAGTGATGCGCGAGCAGCGGCGCCCGGTCGGGCGCGGCGGCCGTTTCCCGCTCAAGGAACGTTGCCGCCTCACGATGCAGCGCCCGCCGCTGCTCGTGGAGGATCGACGCATAGGCCGCCTCCTGCGTGAGCGCGTGCTTGAAGATGTACTGGCGCTCGGGCGCGTGGGCCCACTCGCGCAAGAGCTCGGCCCGCAGCAGATGGGCGAGGGATCGATCGAGCTCACTCTCGCCCGCGTGGAGGGCGCGCAGCGCCGGGTACCCGACGAAGCGCCCGATCACCGCGGCCCGCTGCAGCGTTGCCTTGGCGGGCGCGGGGAGCCGATCGATTCTGGCCGCGATCAGTCCGCGGAGGGTGGCGGGCATGGCGAGCCGACTCACGTTTCCGGCGCTGACCCACCGCTCCCCCTCGCGCCGGAGCGCCCCCTGCTCGATCAAGGACCGGATGATTTCCTCGACGAAGAACGGGTTGCCCTCAGACTGATCGAGGATCCGCGCGCGGATGTCCGCGGGCAGGTCGGCCAGCTCCAGGAGGTTCTCGACGAGGCGTTCAGACTGATCCGACGGGAGCGGGGCCAGGGTGAGCTCGGTCAGGCGATGCGCATAGTGTCGCTGCGCGTGGAAGCGAAAGTCCCAGAACCCACCCTCCGAATCGGGCCGGGACGTGACCAGGATCATGAAAGGCAGAAAGTCGGTGAGCTCGGTGAGCGCGGTGAGTACCTCGATGGTGGCGGCGTCGGCCCAGTGCAGGTCCTCGACGGTCAGGATGAGCGGCTCGCGCGAGACCACTCCCTCGATGACGGCGTGCAACGCAGGCACGAGCTGAGACTGGAAGGCGCGGGGATCCATCGCCGCGGACGCCTGTGCAGGTTCGCGCTCGATTCCGAGGAGATGGGCGACGGCGGGGTGCGACCCATCGAACTTGTCTCCGACGAGCGAACGCAGGCTCACGCGGAGCTTGGTGCGCGACACCGGGGGAGCCTCTGCTCCCGTGAGCTGGAAGATCCCCCGCAAGATCTGAACGATGGGCGCGTAGCCCGAGTGCTGGGTGAAGGCCTGGCAGCGCCCCTCGACCCAGCGCACGCGCGGGGGCGGGTGTCCGCGCAGCTCGTTCTTCAGGCGTGACTTCCCGATCCCCGCCTCGCCGGTGATGGACACGATCTGTCCGCGCCC
>DATJFY010000034.1:0-14772 GCA_035495415.1 Verrucomicrobiia bacterium | reverse complement strand
CGATCGCCCTCGATGCGCACGCCGCTCGCCCGTAGCGCCTGGGCAAAGGTGAGGTGCCCGGTCCACACTTTCCCCAGCGCGACCAGGTCGGCGTCGATCTCGAGGTCGACCGCGTGGCCGGGATCCTGGTAGCACAGGTCGACCCCGCCGCGCTGGAGGACCAGCCACCAGGTGCGCTGATGGCGGAATCGCGCCGGAACCCCGCGAAAGTCGAAGCGCACCACCACCCGGCGATCAGGCAGACGGTCCATCGCGATCCCGTTCTTCATCGCCCACATGAGCAGGCTCACTTCGAGATTTTCCGGCGCGAACTGCCAGTTCGCCCACCGCTGGCCCCATTCGCCGAGGCGATCCACCACGTCGCGCAGCGCCTCGCCGGCCTTGGTGAGCTGATAGTCCCGGCCTCGGCCGCCGGGGAGGGGACGGCTCGTGATCACCCCGGCGTCTTCGAGCTCGCGCAGCCGCTGGGCCAGGAGCGAGCGGGAGATGAGCGGCATCCCGTTGCGAATGTCGTTGAAGCGACGGCTGCCCGACAGGAGCTCGCGCAGGATGATGGGTGTCCAGCGCTCCGCGAAGACCTGAGAGGCCACGGCGACCGGGCAGAACTGACCATAGCTTCGCATGGCCAGGATGCTAGGGGCCGTGGGGCGGGGCGGCAAGTTCATTTTTAGGTCTTGGCGGCCCCGCGCGAGGCTGGCATGGTGAGCAGCGAAGGAGGACCTCACCATGCCCACGACGGAGACGCGTCCGATCGACTGCCTGGCCCTGGCCCATGAGCTCGGCCCCCGCTTCGCCGCGCGCGCGGCGGGGCACGACGCCGATGACACCTTCGTCGCCGACAACTACGCCGACCTGCGTGCGCACCGGGCCTTCTCGGCCGGCGTCCCCGCCGAGCTGGGCGGCGGCGGCGCGACCTACCGGGAGCTCTGCGAGATGCTGCGGCTGCTCGCGCACTCGTGCAGCTCCACGGCGCTCGCTCTGTCGATGCACACCCACATCCTTGCCAGCACGGTATGGCGTTGGCGCCATCAGGGCGCGCCGGTCGAGCCGTTCCTCCGCCGCGTGGCCGCCGAGGAGCTGGTCCTCGTCTCGACCGGCGGGTCCGACTTCCTCGCGGGATCGGGGGTCGCCGAGAAGGTCGAGGGCGGCTACCGGGTCACCGCACGCAAGGTCTTCGGGAGCGGCTCGCCGGGTGGCCACCTCCTGATGACCATGGCCATCTACGAGGATCCCAAGGACGGGCCTACCGTGCTGCACTTCCCGGTGCCGCTGGACGCGCCCGGCGTGAAGGTATTGGACAACTGGCGGACGCTCGGCATGCGCGCCACCGGCTCCAACGACATCCTGCTGCAGAACGTCTTCGTGCCCGACGCGGCGGTGGGGGCTCGCCGGACCCCCGGGAAGTGGGAGCCTTTATTCCACGTGATCTACTCCGTCGCGTTCCCGCTCGTCTACTCGGCGTATCTCGGCGTGGCGGAGGCCGCCCGCGACATCGCGGTGGGCCTCGCAGGGCGCCGGCGCGAGGATGCCACCACGCAGATGCTGGCGGGGGAGCTGGACACCGAGCTCACCGTGGCGCGGCTGGCCGTCAAGTCCATGATCGACGCCGCGGACACGGACAGGATCGACGTGGGCACGGTGAACGCGATCGTCATCGGTCGCACGCTGGCGGGCCGGGCGGTGCTCCGCACCTGCGACAAGGCGATGGAGCTCGGGAGCGGCGCCGGCTTCTACCGCGCCACCGGCCTCGAGCGCCTCTTCCGCGATGCGCAGGCCGCGCGCTACCACCCGCTGCAGGAGAAGCCGCAGGCGCTCTTCACCGGGCGCATGGCGCTCGGCGTCGACGTGAACGACTGAGTGTCGAGGCCTCGCTATGCCTCGACGCGCTCGACGCCGGCGAATGTGCTCAGCGCGAGCCAGGTCGGGAAGGCGCGGACGAGCGACGGCGGCCCATCGAGCCGGATCAGGCCGGCACGGGCAGCGTCGGGGAGCTGCAGGTCCCCCATCCAGACACGGGTCAGCGTCCGGAGGTCGGCGCTGACCACGACGTCGACCTGAAAACCGGGGTCCTTCAAGCAGAGATCGACCTCTCGCCGGTCGAAGACGAGCCACCACGTTCTCGGGCAACGCATGGTCGCCGGCACCCCGCGGAAGTCGAAGCGCAGGACGACCCGCTCCGGGGGCAGCGTTTCCAGGTTCACTCGCCGGTGGATGTCCCACATGAGCAGGCCCGCGTCCAGGTCACCGCGGTCGATCCGAGCCCGGGCCCACCGCTGGCCCCACTCGCCGAGGCATTCGATGAGCGGCCGCAGCTCCTCGCCCGCCGCGGTGAGGTGGTATTCGCGCCCGCGGCCATGCGGCCTGGCCACGCTCCGCACGATGCCGGCGTCCTCGAGCTGCTCGAGACGTCCGGCGAGGAGGGTGGGCGACATCAGGGGCACACCCCGGTGGAGGTCGCTGAAGCGGCGGCTCCCGCAGAGCAGCTCGCGCAGGACGAGCGGGGTCCATCGCTCGGCGACGATTTCGGCGGCCTTGGCGACCGGGCAGAACTGGCCGTACCCCCTCATCCTGGCTTGAGGGTAGTGAACGGCGGGGGGTGTCGCAACTCCATTCTTTGTACTTTCAGGCTCGGCCGGGGGGAGCCATGCTGCCGGTCAACAAGGAGGTGCCTCATGGTTACTGCCACCGCTCTCGACGATGCGGCCCTCGCCGACCTGGCGCAACACTTCCGCGGAGAGCTCATCCGTCCCGGGGACACGCAGTACGACGCCGCCCGTGCGATCTGGAACGGCGCGATCGATCGTCGTCCCGGGCTCATCGCGCGCTGCGCCGGCGCCGCCGACGTCCGGGCCGCCGTGCGTTTCGCACGCGCGCGCGATCTTCTCGTCGCCGTGCGAGGCGGCCGCCACAACGTCGCCGGCGCCGCGGTGTGTGACGGCGGGCTCGTGATCGATCTCTCGCCGATGAAGGGCCTGTGGGTCAACCCGGAGCGGCGAACGGCGCGAGCGCAGCCGGGACTCCTCTGGGGCGAGTTCGACCGCGAGACCCAGGCCTTCGGGCTGGCCGCGCCCGGCGGGATCATCAGCCATACCGGCATCGCGGGTCTCACCCTCGGTGGGGGGCTCGGCTGGCTGATGCGCCAGCACGGACTGGCCGCCGACAACCTCTTGTCGGCCGATGTGGTCACGGCGGACGGCGATATCCTTCGCGCCAGCGCGGAGCAGCACGCCGATCTCTTCTGGGGGCTCCGGGGAGGCGGCGGCAACTTCGGGGTCGTCACGTCCTTCGAGTATCGTCTGCACCACGTCGGACCGATCGTCCTGGCCGGCGTGATGCTCCACCCGGCGGCGAAGGCGCGCGAGGTCCTGAGCTTCTACCGCGACTTCATCGGGACCGCGCCCGACGAGCTGACGACCATCGTCGTTCTTCGGATGGCGCCGCCCGCGCCCTTCCTTCCGCCGGAGGTCCACGGGCAGCCGGTCGTCGTCATCGGCGCGTGCTACGCGGGCTCGGTGGAGGAAGGCGAGCGAGTGGTTGCCCCGCTGCGGCGGTTCGGCGACCCTTTGATAGACCTTATCCGGCCGACGCCGTACGTCTCACACCAGGCGCTCTTCGATCCCACCGCGCCCCACGGGCTCGGCTACTACTGGAAATCGGAGTACGTGTCATCGCTCGGCGATGGCCTCATCGACACGCTCATCGAGCGGGCCTGGCACGCCCCGACGCCGGAGTCGTACACGATCATCTTCCACCTGGGCGGCGCCGTCGGTCGACAGGATCCGGACGGATCGGCCTTCGAGGACCGGCGAGCGGCCCATGCGGTGAACATCGACGCCGTCTGGTCCGAGCCCGCTCGCGCGCCCGCGTGCATCGCATGGACGCGCGAGCTGTGGGAGGCGGTGCGTCCGAATTCCACGGGCCGTGTTTACGTGAACTTTCTCGGAGAAGAGGGCCAGGACCGCGTACGGGCCGCCTACGGCGAGGTCAAGTACGAGCGGCTCCGAGCCCTCAAGCGCACGTACGACCCGACGAACTTCTTCCGGCTGAATCAGAACATCCAGCCGTAGAATCGCGCTAGAACCCCTTCACGTAGGGCAACTTCGCCGCGGTGGTCTCGATGGCCTGACCGGCGTCGAGGAGCACCGCGGTGGAGTCCCACGTCCCCTGCACGAGCTGATGGCGCGGGCCGTCGGGCACGGTGGCCTTGATCGTCCGGTCGCCGAAGCGCACTTCCTGCTTCTCCACGTCCACGCTGACCACGCCCTTCGGGTCGCGCTCGACGGCCTTCTGCAGCCACTCGAGGTCGGCCTGGCTGGCGACCAGGCACGGGATGCCGAGCATCACGCAGTTGCCGAAGAAGATCTCGCCGAAGGAGCCGCCCACGATGGCGCTGATGCCCCAGCGCATGAGCGCTTGCGGCGCATGCTCGCGTGACGACCCGCAGCCGAAGTTCTGGCCGACCACGAGGACGGAGGCGCCCTTGTAGGCGGGCGAGTTGAATGGGTGCTCGGGGTTCTGCTTGCGAGCGTCCTCGAAGGCGTGCTCACCCATGCCCTCGAAGGTCACCGCCTTGAGAAAGCGCGCGGGGATGATGCGGTCGGTGTCGATATCGTTCCCGGTCACGGGGATGCCGCGACCGGCGACCTGCGTGCGCTTGTAGTCGGTCATGCCTCGCTCCGCTCGGCGGGATCTACCATGTTCGCTCGGCTCGCCTTTGGCTGCACCTCGCCAATCATTTCAGGACCTCCCTCACGTCGGTGACGGCGCCGTTGATGGCGGCGGCGGCGACCATGGCCGGGCTCATGAGGAGCGTGCGCCCGGTGGGACTGCCCTGGCGGCCGATGAAGTTGCGGTTGCTGGAGGAGGCGCTCATCTCGCGCCCCTGGAGCTTGTCGTCGTTCATGCCGAGGCACATCGAGCAGCCGGCCTTGCGCCACTGAAAGCCCGCGGCCATGAAGATCTCGTGGAGCCCCTCCGCCTCCGCGGCCTTGGCCACGGGCTGGGAGCCGGGCACGATGAGCGCGCGCACGTGCTTGGCCACCTTGCCCTTCTTCGCGACCTCGGCGGCGACCCGCAGATCGGAGAGACGCCCGTTGGTGCAGGAGCCGACGAAGGCCACGTCGATCCTGGTGCCCTTGATGGGCTGGCCCACCTCGAAGCCCATGTGGGCGAGCGCCTCGCGGTAGGTCGGCCGCTCCGCCTCGGGCTTGCTGTCCGGATTCGGGATCCGCTGCCCCACGCCCAGCGACATCTCGGGGTTGATGCCCCAGGTCACGACGGGCTCGAGGGCCGAGCCGTCGATGGTCTTCACGTCGTCGAACTTTGCCTGCGATTCAGTCGCAACAGACCTCCACCACGCGGCGGCGCGGTCGAAGGCCGCGTCCTGCGGCGCGTAGGGCTTGCCGCGGAGGTAGTCGATCGTGGTCTGGTCGGGATTGACGTAGCCGAAGCGCGCACCGCCTTCGATGGACATGTTGCAGACGGTGAGGCGCTCCTCCATGGTCATGCGGTCGATGACCGGCCCCGCGTACTCGTAGGCGAAGCCCACGCCGCCCTTCACGCCGAGCTGGTTGATGATGGCGAGGATCACGTCCTTGGCGTAGACGCCCTTGGCGAGGGCGCCGTCCACGCGCACCTGGCGGAGCTTGGGCTTGGCCATGGACAGACACTGGGTCGCCAGCACATCGCGAACTTGCGTGGTACCGATGCCGAAGGCGATGGCGCCGACGGCGCCGTGCGTCGAGGTGTGGCTGTCACCGCAGGCGATGGTCATGCCCGGCTGGGTGAGGCCCTGCTCGGGCCCGATCACGTGGACGATGCCCTGCTTGCCCGTGGCCATGTCGAAGAGATTCAGGTTGAAGTCCTTCATGTTCTTGTACATGTGCGCGGCCATGTCCTCGGCCATGGGATCGGCGTAGGGCCGCGCCTGGTCCGTCGTGGGGATGATGTGGTCGAGCGTGCCGAAGGTGCGCTCGGGCATGCGCACCTTGAGCTTGAGCTCCTTCAGCATCTGGAAGGCCTGCGGCGTCGTCACCTCGTGGATGAGGTGCAGGCCGATCAGGAGCTGGGTCTGGCCGGACGGGAGCGTCCGCACCGCGTGCGCTTCCCACACCTTGTCCAGCAGCGTGCGTGCCATGTGACTCCTCCTCCTTCCGGGGAGGCTCATCGTGCCCCAGCCGTACCGTGTAGTCCAGTGAAAGGTTCTTCGTCGAATGGTAAGCTGAGCTTCATGGTCGACGTCGCGCTGTTCCCCGCACTGGAGACCCTGCTCGCGGTGGCGCGCACCGGCTCGGTGGCGGCGGCGGCGCGCCAGCGCCACATCACGTCCTCGGCGGTGAGCCAGCAGATCCGACGCCTCGAGGCCCACTTCGGGCTCAAGCTCTTCGAGCGCGCCGGGCGCGGCGTGCGTCTATCCGCCGCGGGCGAGACGGCGCTCCCCGTGGTGCGCGCGCTGTGGACGGAGGCCGAGGCGGCCTTCGCCGAGCTCGGCTCGCTGGCCGGCCGCCCCGCGGTCACGCTTCGGATGGCGGTGAGCGACTATCTGGGCAAGGGGCTCCTCGCGCCGGTGCTGCGCGACCTCCTCGACGAGGATCCGCCGCTCCGCTTCGAGATCATCACCGCGCACTCACGCGCGGGCGTGCGGCTGGTGGCGGCGGGCGAGGTGGACCTCGCCGTGGTGACGGGCCAGGACATTCCACGCGGGCTGGACGAGCGCCATCTCTTCGATCAGGCCTTCGTCTGGGTGGGTCCACGCCGCGCACGCCGGCAGCGCGCGCCGCTGACCGAGCGGCTCCAGCGCGAGCCCGTGCTTCGCCTGGCCGCGGAGAGCCGCGGGCGCGCCGTGCTGGACCAGTACCTGGCGGATCACCGCATCCGGCCCGTCTCCACGATCGACGTGCCGAGCGTGTCGCTGCTGCTCTCCTACGTGTCGGGCGGACTGGGCATCGGCCTGGTGCCCGCGCTGGCGCTGACCGAGGCGCCGGCGGGCGCGGTGGTGAAGGAGCCGGCACGCGTGCCCGCGCTGCCGGTGGCGCTGGTATGGCGGGCAGCCGCCCGGCGGCAGCCTGCGCTCACCCGCCTCGCCGATCTCCTCGCCGTCGCGGGCAAGCGCGCGGCGGCGAGGCTCGGCGCCTGAGGTGTTAGAATCCGCCGTGCCAAGGAGGCTCCCATGAGAATCCGACCCAATCGCGTCAAGGAGCGCCTGGCCGCCGGCCAGGTGGCCACCATCATCGCCGGCACCAACGAGCCCGACCTGATCGATCAGCTCGGCACGCTGGACGTGGACGGCATCTGGCTGGAAGGCGAGCACGGCGGGGTGGACTTCGCCGATCTCGGCAACCTCACGCGCGCCTGCGACATCTGGGGCAAGACCTCGGTGGTGCGCGTGCAGGACAACGACTACGCCACCATCTACCGCACGCTGGACCGCGGCGCACAGGCGATCGTCGTCCCGCACGTCAACACCCGGCGGGAAGCGGAAGCGGTGGTGGAGGCGGCCAAGTTCGCGCCCGTCGGCAAGCGCGGCATGTTCACGAGCCGCCAGGGCTTCGGCGTCGAGGACTATCTCAAGACTGCCAACGACCAGAGCGCGCTCATGATCCTCATCGAGGACATCGCCGCGGCGAAGGCCCTCGATGAGATCGTCAAGGTGGACCACATCGACGTGTTCTTCGTGGCGCCCGGCGACCTCGCGGCCTCCATGGGCCACATCGGCCAGATGACCCACCCCGACGTGCAGAAGGTCATCGACGACGCCATCGGCACCATCGTCAAGGCCGGCCGTACCGCGGGCACGCTGGTGAACCTGGGCAACGTGGAGCGCTACACCACGCTCGGCGTGCGCGCCGTGATGACGCCGTTCTTCCCCTGGATTCAGGCCGGCCTCAAGGACCTGACGGAGCGCGCGGCGAAGGGGGCCAAGGGATAGCGTCCATGCGCCGGGCGCGCCTGGCCGCGCTGCTCGCGCTGCTCGCCGTCCCCCTCGCCGCGCCGCCGGCCGGCGCGCAGGGCGCGCGGGTCTATCGCATCGGAGTCGTGGAGCAAGGCGGCCCCTACGGGCTCGCCATCGAGGGCCTGAAGGAAGGGCTCCGTGAAGGCGGGCTCGAGGAAGGGAAGCACTACGCTCTCAAGGTGATCAACGCCAAGGGCGTCCTCAAGGCGGCGGAGGCCGCGGGGCGGCAGCTCGAGGCGGACAAGGTCGACCTGATCTTCGCCGTGTCCTCCTCCACCGCGCTGGCCGTCAAGCAAGGGACCAGCCGCGTGCCCGTCGTGTTCTACGCGGGTACCGATCCCCTCGAGTCGGGTCTCATCGCGAGCTTCCGGAAGCCGGGCGGGCGATTCACCGGGGTCTTCGGCCGCCAGGCCGACGTCACCGGCAAGCGGCTGGAGCTCCTCAAGGCGGTCGTGCCGAAGCTCCGTCGAGTCTTCGCCCCCTACAACCCCAACAATCCGATCGCCGTGCGGGCCTTTGCCTCCGCGCAGGAGGGGGCGCAGCAGCTCAAGCTCGAGCTCGTCGAGCACCGGGTGCCCACCGTGGATGAGCTCCGCGCGGCCGTGCGCGCGATCAAGCCGGGCGAGGTGGACGCGTTCTTCTACGTGCCCGATTCGATGGTGACGAGCCAGAGCGAGATGATCATCGACACCGCGCGGGAGAAGCGGCTCCCCACGATGTTCACGGACACGTCGACCGTCGCCCGGGGCGCGCTCGCCAGCTACGGCATCAGCTTCCGCGCGGTCGGCAAGCTCGCGGCCAAGCATGTCCAGCGCGTGCTCAAGGGCACCCCGCCCGGCGACATCCCGGTGGAGCAGATGGATCGTCTGTACTTCGCCATCAATCTCAAGACGGCGAAGGAGATCGGCCTCGAGATTCCTCCCGCGATCCTGACGCGGGCGGACGAGGTCATCCAGTGACGGTCCGGCAGCCGTTGAGCGCCGCTCTCGGGCTCAAGCGCGACGAGACGGTGGCGATCGCGGGCGGCGGGGGCAAGAGCGCGGCCATGTTCCGGCTGGCGCGCGAGGCGACCGAGGCCGGCGGACGCGCGGTCACCACCACGACCACGCACATCTTCGCCTCGCAGCTGGCACTGGCCCCGGCGCATCTCCTCGATGCGGAGGTCACGCGCCCGCGCCTGCAGGCTCTCCTGGACGAGCACCGTCACGTCCTGGTCACCGGACCCACCAACCCGGAGACGAAGCGCGCCGCCGGCATCTCGCGTGGCCGCTTCCACGAGCTGCGAGCCTGGTGCCCGGACGCCTGTCTTCTCACCGAGGCCGACGGCTCGCGCATGCATCCTTTCAAGGCGCCCGCCGAGCACGAGCCGGTGATTCCCGCCGAGAGCACCCTGGTGCTGGTGGTGGTCGGGGCCGACGTCCTGGGCGTACCGTTGGATGCCGAGCACGTGCACCGGCCCGAGCGCGTGAGCCTGCTCAGCGGGGCGCGTCCCGGCGCGACGGTGACGCCCGAGATGGTGGCGCGCGTGCTCGCGCATCCTGACGGCGGCCGCAAGGGCGTGCCCGCCGCCGCGCGCCTGATCGTCCTCGTCAACAAGGTCGAGACGCTCCCCGACTGGACGCCGGCGCACGAAACCGCGGAGCGGCTGCTGCGTGAGCCCGCCATCGAAGCGGTGCTTCTGACGACCTTGCGGGAAGACCACCCCGTTCTGGAGGTCTGCGCTCGATGACGACGACCGTCGACACCGCGCTCGGGTATACGGGCTCGAGCACTTCCTGCCCACCGAGAAGCGCGTGGAGGTGCTGGCGCGGCTCTGCGCCGAGGGCTACGCGCCGAAGATGGTGCTCTCGCACGACGCCAACTGCTGGTCGGACATGCTGTCGGAGGAGGCCAAGGTGCGCACGCGGCCGAAGTGGAACTACAACCACATTCCCGACGACATCCTGCCCGCGCTGCGCAAGGCGGGCGTGAGCGAGGATCAGCTGGACCAGATGCTCGTGCGCAACCCCGCGCGATCTTCGAGGCGCGGAATCCCGGGAGGCTCTGATGCTGCCCATCACGCTGACGTGCGGCGACTACGCGCGGATCATGCCCCTCGCCACCGGCGAGGTGAAGCCCGAAGGCATCGCGCTCACCATGGTGCTGGGCAGCCGGGGCTCGTGGCCCGCCCGCGCGGACATGATCAGCCGGGCGGTGTCGGATCCGGCGGTGCAGGGGGGCGAGTGGTCGATGGCGCAGTACCTCTACCGCATCGACAAGGGCGACCATCGCTTCGTGGGCCTGCCCGTCTTCCCGCTGCGGAACTTCACCGCGCGCGATCTCTACGTGCGGCAGGGCGGCCCGGTGCGCCGCCCGGAGGACCTCGTCGGCAAGCGCATCGGCATGTACAGCTGGAGTGCCAGCGGCTCACTGTGGTATCGCCATTTCCTCCGATACATCGGGATCGACCCCGCCAAGATCGAGTGGTGGGTGGGCGACATCGACACGCCCTGGTCGGCGCAGCCCATGGATGCGGCCGGTCTGCCCGCCGGCCTGCGCACGCCGCCGGCCGGACGCTCGCTGTCCGATCTCCTGCTCGCGGGGGAGCTGGAGGCGATTTACAGCCCGCCGCGCCCGGCGCGCTTCCATCCGAGCAAGGGACCGATCGTTCGGCTCTTCCCCGATTTCCGGACGACCGAGAGCGAGTATTACGCGAAGACCGGCGCCTTCCCGCCTCAGCACCTCATCATCCTGCGGCGCGAGGCCTGGGAAGCGAATCGCTGGATCGCCACGCGCCTCACCGACGCGTTCATCGCCGCCAACGACACCTTCACCGCCGCGCAGCGCGGCTTCCCCTACGCCACGCCGTGGACGGAGGCGGAGCTGGAGCACACCGACGCGGTGATGGGCGAGGACTTCCATCCCCACGGCTACGAGAAGAACCGGAAGCAGATCGAGATGTTCGCCGGCGAGGCCTTCAGGCTGGGACTGACCAGCCGGCTCATCACGCCGGAGGAGTACTTCGCGGACTTCCTCGAGGAGGCCTGAGGCGGTGTCGGTGATGCTGGGGACGGGGGTCCACCGCTACGAGGCCGTCTCCGGCTGGGCCAAGCTGCCGCCCGGCTACGAGTTCAATGCCGACGTGGCCGGGGTGGGCGTCGACGCGCAGGATCGCGTCTACTGCTTCAACCGCGGCACCCATCCCATGGTGGTGCTGGACCGTGACGGCAATTTCCTTCGCTCCTGGGGCGAGGGCGTGTTCAAGCGGGCGCACGGCGTGCACATGGCGCCCGACGACACGCTCTGGCTCACCGACGACGGCGACCACACCGTGCGCCACTGCACCCTCGACGGCAAGGTGCTGCTGACGCTCGGCGTGCCCGGCAAGCCGGCCGCCTACCTGAGCGGGGAGCCCTTTCACCGCTGCACGCACACGGCGCTCGCTCCCACCGGCGAGCTCTACGTCTCCGACGGCTACGGGAACGCGCGCGTGCACAAATATTCCCCCGACGGGAAGCTCCTCCGGTCGTGGGGCGAGCCCGGCACCGACCCCGGCCAGTTCAACATTCCCCACAACATCGCCTGTGATGCCGACGGCTGGGTGTACGTGGCGGACCGCGAGAACCATCGCATGCAGGTGTTCGACGGCAACGGACGCTTCGAGACGCAGTGGGTGAACATGCACCGGCCCTCGGGTCTCCACCTGGCGCGCGGCGGCGAGCCGCGCTTCTACGTGGGGGAGATCGGCGGGGGCGTGGCGGTGAACCAGGACATGCCCAACATCGGCCCGCGTGTGAGCATCTACACCGCGAAGGGTGAGCTGCTGGCGCGGCTGGGCCAGCGCCCCGCCGGGCTCGAGCCGGGGCAGTTCATCTCGCCCCACGGCCTCGCGGTGGACTCGCGCGGCGACATCTACGTGGGCGAGGTCTCGTACACCAACTGGGGCCGCCGCGGGCCGATCCCGCCCGGGCTGCGCTCGCTGCAGAAGCTCGTCAAGCGGTGAAGGCGACCCGCCCGGGGCCCAAGGGCGGCTACTTCACCGGGAGCGTGACCGACTTCCGGCGGGATCAGCTCGGCTTCTACGAGACGTGCGCGCGGCAGTACGGCGACGTCGTCCAGACGAAGATGGGGCCGTACCGCATCCTGATGATCTACCACCCGGACGCCATCGAGGAGCTGCTGGTGACGCGGGCGCGCGACTTCATCAAGAGCCCGGGCGTGCAGCTCCTGCGGCCGCTGCTGGGCGACGGTCTCCTCCTCTCCGAGGGCGACACCTGGCTGCGGCAGCGCCGGCTCGTGCAGCCCGCCTTCCACCGGCAGCGCGTGGCCGGCTACGGCGAAGTGATGAGCGCCTTCGCCGATCGGCACGTGGCCCGCTGGAAGGAAGGTGACGTCGTCGAGGTGTACGCGGAGATGATGGCGCTGACTCAGGCCATAGTCGGCAAGACGCTGTTCGACGCGGACGTGTCCGGCGACGCTCACGACGCCGGCGAGGCGGCGCGCGTGCTCGCCGAGGACTTCGGCGCCCGGCTGTCGAGCTTTCGGCTCCTGCCCGACTGGCTGCCCACACCGAGGAACCTGCGCGCGCGCCGTGCCATTCGCCGGCTCGACGCCATCGTCCACCGCATGATCGCCGACCGGCGCGCGAGCCGCGAGGACCGCGGCGATCTCCTCTCCATGCTCATGCAGGCCCAGGACGCCGACGACGGGAGCCGGATGACGGCGCAGCAGGTGCGCGATGAGGCGATGACGATGTTCCTCGCCGGCCACGAGACGACGGCGGTGGCGCTATCGTGGACCTGGTACCTGCTGGCCCAGAGCCCGGAGGTCGAAGCCCGGCTCGGCGCCGAGCTTCGCGAGGTCCTCGGGGAGCGCGCGCCCACCGTCGCCGATATGCCGCGGCTGAAATACGCCGGGATGGTCGTGACGGAATCGATGCGACTCTATCCGCCGGCCTACGGGCTCGGGCGCCAGGCGGCGCGTCCGACGGAGCTGGCCGGCCACGTCGTGGGGAAGGGGGACATCGTCATCGCGCCGACCTGGATGGTGCAGCGCGACCCGCGCTGGTTCGGGGAGCCGGAAGCCTTCTGCCCCGCGCGCTGGGAGGGCGACCTCGCGCAGCGGCTGCCGCGCTTCGCTTACTTCCCCTTCGGCGGCGGCCCGCGACAGTGCATCGGCAACACCTTCGCCCAGATGGAGGCGGTACTGATCCTCGCCGCCATCGCCCGGCGCTTCCGCCTCGCGCTGGTCCCGGGCCAGCGGGTGACGCCCACCCCCTATGTCACACTGCGGCCGGAGCCGGGCATCCGCATGCATCTCGCGGTACGATGAGAGCCATCAACCCAAGCAGGGCGCGCTGCTACTAGCTATTCATCTGTGCGTTCGCGCGCTCAGTTCGGTCGCCACACCGTTTTCGAGAACTGTACGACCGAGCGCGAGGTGAGCGAGCCGGTCCACGACATGCTGTGGAGGGTGATGCGCCAAGGGTCGCACCGCATCACGCCGAAGTCGTCGCTGGCGGGGCCGCCGTTCCAGAACATCGCCGGGTCGTAGCCGTACGGATGCGGGTGCGACTTGAAGAGCTCCCAGATCCGGGTCTTCTCTGCGACGTCGTCGACCCTCTGGCACCGGCACTCGGCATAGACCTGCTGATGCTGCGGGTCCCAGTAGGAGAGCGCGACGAAGGGGTTCTTCGCCAAGTGCTTCTCCTTGATGGAGTGGCGCCCGGTGCAGATGTAGGCGATCGGCCCTTCCCACACCGGATGGACGATCCGCACGCGCGGGCGCCCCCTGGTGTCGACGGTGGCGACCGTGCACCAGACGATGCGGCGCACACGCGATTCGAACTCGGGCTGAATGTCGGAGAACGATGTGGCGTCCGTCACGGCCCGATTCTAAACGCGCTATAGCCGGCAGTCTAACGTGACGGCCCACCTCAAGCAGGTCATCCTTGCGCCGACCGGCGCGGACGGCAACGTGGTAGCAATTCCGGTAGCCCGGGCCAAAATGCTGTATACCAAGTGGCAACAACACCGGAGGGTCCTTGGCCATTCTGCATCGCAAGTTGATGAAAAGGGGGAAACCTAAATGCCTCAGCCCGTGACGATGAGGATCTTCTCCGACTACGTCTGACCCTGGTGCTATCTCAGCACGGTCCGTGTTGAGAAGCTGCGGCAGGAGCACGGTGTCAAGATCGAGTGGGTGCACTTCCCGCTGCACCCCGAGACGCCGGCCGAGGGCCGAGCCCTGGTCGACCTGTTCAAGGGGCGCAGCCTCGACCTCCGGTCCATGCACGCGCAGATGAAGGCGCGCATGGACGCGGAAGGGCTGCCGTACGGCGAGCGCACCATGACCTACAACAGCCGCCTGGCCCAGGAGCTCGGCAAGTGGGCGGACACGCAGCCGGGCGGCGAGGCGATGCACGACGCGCTGTTCCGCGCCTACTTCGTCGAGGCCCGCGACATCTCCCGGCCCGAGGTGCTTCTCGAGATCGCCGAGCAGGTCGGGCTCTCGCGCGAGGCGGCGCGGGACGTGTTGGAGAAGCGCACGTTCAAGGACGCGGTCGACGCGGACTGGGCTCTCTCGCGCGAGTACGGGATCACCGGGGTGCCGACTTTCGTCGCCGGGCGGTATGGCGTGGTCGGAGCGCAATCGTACGAGACGCTCGAGGCGCTCGTGCAGAAGGCCGAGGCGAGCCGAGAGGCTTCAGGGTAGGGCGGCGTCCGGACCGCCGGCGTGAGCCGCTAGCCCGGCGTGAAGGTCTCCACGACCTCGTAGTGCGCGACCGTCTTGTCGAAGTCGACCATCATCGCCTGCACCACCTGCGGGACCACGGCCACGTC
>DATJFY010000033.1:0-12675 GCA_035495415.1 Verrucomicrobiia bacterium | reverse complement strand
CCACCGAGATCAAGATCGGCCACACCAACCCCTACAGCGGCAACGCCTCCGCCTACGGCACCATCGGCAAGACCATCGCCGCCTACTTCAAGAAGGTCAACGACGAGGGCGGGGTCAACGGCCGCAAGATCAACTTCATCTCCTACGACGACAGCTACAGCCCGCCCAAGACCGTCGAGATGGTGCGCAAGCTCGTCGAGCAGGACCAGGTGGCCTTCGTCTTCCAGACGCTCGGCACCCCGTCCAACACCGCCATCCAGAAGTACCTGAACCAGCAGAAGGTGCCCCAGCTCTTCGTGGCCACCGGCGCGACCAAATGGAATGACCCCAAGAACTTCCCGTGGACGATGGGCTATCAGCCCAACTACCAGACGGAGGGGCGCGTATACGCCGCCTACGCGCTCAAGAACGTCAAGGACCCGAAGATCGGCATCCTCTATCAGAACGACGACTACGGCAAGGACTACCTCAAGGGCTTCGAGGACGGGCTCGGCGACGCCAAGAAGCAGATCGTGCTCAAGCAGACCTACGAGGTGACCGACCCCACCATCGACTCGCAGATCGTGAACCTGAAGAACAGCGGCGCCAACGTCTTCTTCGACATCACGATCCCCAAGTACGCGGTGCAGGCCATCAAGAAGGCGCACGAGATCGGCTGGAAGCCGCTCCACTTCCTCAACAACGTGTCGAGCTCGCTGGGCACCGTGCTGAAGCCGGCCGGCCTCGACGCCTCGAAGGACCTCATCACCGCGCTCTACATGAAGGAAGTGACCGACCCGCAGTGGCGGAACGACAAGGGCTTCACGGAGTGGCTCGCCTTCATGAAGAAGTACTACCCGGACGGGGCGCTCGACGACCAGGCCAACGGGTTCGCCTACAACGTGGCGATCCTCATGACCCAGGTGCTCAAGCAGTGCGGCAACGACCTCTCGCGCGAAAACATCATGAAGCAGGCGGCCAGCGTGAAGGACTTCGAGCTGCCGCTGCTCTTGCCCGGCATCAAGGTCAACACCAGCCCGACCGACTTCGCCCCCATCGAGCAGGAGCAGCTCGCCAAGTTCGACGGCGAGAAGTGGGCGCTCTTCGGCGACATCATCGAGGCGGTGCGGAAGTAGCGGAAACGGCGCCGCGCTCCGGCCGGCCGGAGGTGACCAGCCGGCCGGGGCGCGAATCTCGCCGTCTTACGACTTCGGCCAGATCGCCTGGGTGGCCGCGATGGACTCCGGATGCACCGCCACCGGGCGACCCTTCTGCCACTGCACGATGCAGAGCTCGGCGCCCACCCGGCGGCCCTTGTCGTCGTACTTCACGCGGCCGTCGGGGAAGAACTTGGCCGGGCCGTCCTTGAGGTCGATCGTGCGCATCGCCTCGCCCACCTTCTTGCGGTCGGCGGACTTGGCGTGCTCCAGGGCCTCCTTGAAGATCCATATGTGCGCGTAGGGGAAGATCGAGTCGTGGCCGAACCACGGCTCGCCGGTCTTGGCGATGAAGCGCTTCTCGACGTCCTCGACGGCCTTGCCCGGCCAGTTGGCGAGCCCGACGATCATGCCCTCGAGGTGATCCTTGCCCGCGATCTTCATCAGCTCCGGCACGCACCAGTGGCCGCCACCGCCGATCAGCGGGATCGTCGAGGGCGTGATCCCCCGCTCCGCGAACTTGTCGAGCAGCAGCTTGTCGTCGCCCACGTTGGTGGACTGGCACACGATGAAGTCGGGCCGCCCGGAGCGGATCTTCTGGACCAGCGTGGTGGCGTCCGCGAGCGGCGGGGTATAGACCTCATCGGCCACGATCGTGAGGCCGAGATCCTTGGCCACGTGCTCCCGGAGCGGCTTCATGAAGCTCACCGACGCGGCCGAGTTGTCGCCCACGAACGCGACCTTGGTCGGCTTCGTCTTCGTGGCCTTCGTCGCGAGGTCCACGATCCGCGGCAGCAGCGCGGTGGACTGGGCATCGGCAGTCGGAGCCGACTGGAAGACGTACTTGTACCCGCGGCTGGTGATGAGGTCCGAGTAGGAGAGCGTGAGCCAGGGCAGCTCCGCGCGCTCCGACACCTCGGTGGCGGCGAGGGTGAAGCTCGACAGCCAGCAGCCGATGCTGCCCACCACGTCGGGCTCCTGCGCCACCAGGCGCTGGGTCGCGTTCTTGGCCTTCTCCGCGCTGTCGCCGGTGTCGTACAGCACCAGCTTCATCTTGGCGCCGCCCAGGGCCTTGATGCCCCCGGCCTTGTTCACGTCCTCGACGGCCATCTCGGCGCCCATCTGCTCGAGGATGCCCTGGCGCGCCCACGGGCCCGACAGCGGGACCACCAGAGCGATTTTCACTTCCTTCGGAGTCTGCGCGCGTGCCCGGCGCACCGGCAGCGCGGCGGCGGCGGTGGCGGCGAGGCCCATCTTGATGGCGGTACGGCGTCCGATCGGCTGCTCATGCGTCGTCATTCCGGTCGTCCCCCTCGTTGGTGAGTGGTCAGGCTACACGGTCACGCTTCGGTCAGGCCGAGATACGACCGGCGCACCCGGTCGTCGGCCAGCAAGGCCTCGTATCGCCCTTCCAGCACGATGTGCCCCGTCTCCAGCACGTAGCCGTGGTCGGAGCGCTCCAGCGCCTCGGCCACGCGCTGTTCGACCAGGAGGATCGTGACGCCGTCCTCCCGGTGGATCTGCGAGATGCGGTCGAAGATGGTGTCGGCCACGCTCGGGGCCAGGCCCATCGACGGCTCGTCCAGCATCAGGAGACGCGGCGCGCACGCCAGGCCCCGGCCGATGGCCAGCATCTGCTGCTCCCCGCCGGAGAGCGTCCCCGCCAGCTGGGCGGCGCGCTCCTGCAGGATCGGGAACAGCGTGTGGATGCGGTCGAGCGTCTGGGCCCAGTGCGCGTGCCCCGCCTTCGGGTACGCGCCCATCTCGAGGTTCTCGCGCACCGTCAGCGTCTTGAACACCTGCCGGCCCTCCGGCACGTGCGCGATGCCGAGGTGCGCGCGATCCGACGGCCGGCGCGCCAGCAGATCCTGCCCCGCGAAGGAGATCGCCCCCGAGACCGGCGCCACCACTCCGCTGATCGTCTTGAACAGCGTCGATTTGCCGGCCCCGTTCGGTCCCACCAGGGTGACGAACTGGCGCTCCCCGACGGACAGGCTGACATCCGAGAGGGCGCGCAGCCCGCCGTACGCGACGGAAAGGTTCCGGACCTCGAGCACGCGGCGCCCTCACGCCTCCCGGCGCGCGAGCCACTTCTTGCCGAGGTAGGCCTCGATCACCGCGTCGTCCTCCACCACGGCGCGCGGCAGCCCGGTCGCCAGCACCCGCCCGTGGTCCAGCACCACGAACCGATCGGCCAGTCGCATCATCGCGTGCATTGTATGCTCGATGATGCAGATCGTCATGCCCTGCGCGCGCAGCCGCGCCAGCACCGCGAGCACGTCGTCGCACTCCTCCCGGCCGAGGCCGGCCAGCGTCTCGTCCAGCAGCAGGAGACGCGGGTTGCCGGCGAGGGCGCGCGCCAGCTCCATCAGGCGCAGCTGCTTGTTGGTGAGCTGGCCCGCGGCCACCGTCGCGCGGCCGTGGAGGCCCACCTGCCGGAGCGCCTGCGTCGCCCGCGCGATCGCGTCGCGGTCCGACATGCCCGCCCCGTAGGCGCCGACGATCACGTTGTCCAGCACCGGCAGACGCGGGAAGCTCCGCACCACCTGGAAGGTGCGGCCCACACCCATCCGGCAGACCTCGTAGGTCTTCTTGCCCAGCATCGGCTGCCCGTCGAGCCGGGCCGAGCCCTCGTCCGCGGTCAGCACCCCGTTCAGCACGTTGAACAGCGTGGTCTTGCCCGCGCCGTTCGGGCCGATGATGCCGAGGATCTCGCCCTCCGCGATCTCGAAGCTGACCTCGCTGACCGCGCGCAGGCCGCCGAAGGAGCGCGAGAGCCGGTCGACCTGGAGCAGCGGCCCGGAGCGGCGCGCCGTCGCCGGGAGAGGTGCCGGCGCGAGCGACCACCCGTCGGATCTGGCCCCCGCGTCCGGCACCGCGCCGGTCACCTCCGAGACGCCGTGGGGCGCCTCGCGCCGGAGCAGCCGGTCGCGGACCGTCCAGAAGAGCCCGTCGGGCGAGAGCAGCATCACCGCGATGATCGCGATGCCGTACACCACCCCCTGGATGCCCGGCAGGTACTGGCCCAGCTCCGCCTGGAGCGTCTCGGCCAGCGGCACCAGGATGGCCGCGCCGATCACCGGCCCCCACACCGAGGCCACGCCGCCGAACAGCGTGACCACCACCGCCTGCGCGGAGACCAGCATGCCGAAGACCGACTCCGGCGTGACCACCAGGAGGACGCGCGCGTAGAAGCCGCCCACCAGCGCGCCCAGCATGCCGGAGACGATCAGCGAGCGCATCTTCCAGAGGCGCGCGTTGATGCCCGCCGCCTCGGCGGCCAGCTCGTTCTGCCGTATGGCCAGCAGGGCCAGGCCGAAGCGCGAGTTCTCGATCACGAGCGAGACGACCACGCCGCCGATCAGCAGCAGCACCGCGATCAGGGTGTAGGCCCGCGGGTCGGCGAACTCCATGTAGAGCAGGGCGTGCTCGCGGTACATGGGCATCGAGACCTCCTGGAAGCCCAGGTACTGCATCACGTAGAGGATGGCCAGCGGGTAGGCCAGCATCGACAGCGCGAAGTAGTGCCCGCGCAGCCTGAATGTCGGGAGGCCGATCAGGATCGCGGCGAGCCCGCCGAGGAGCATGCCGAGCGGGATGCCGAGCAAGGGCGTGAGACCCCAGTACACCATCGCCAGCGTCACCGTGTACGCGCCGATGCCGAAGAACGAGGCGTGCCCGAAGGAGAGCTGGCCCCCGTAGCCGGAGAGGATGTTCCACGACACCCCGAAGAGCGCCCACACCGGCACCAGCGTCATGATCAGCTGGTAGTAGCTGTTCTTCACGAACAGCGCGGCCAGCAGGTAGACGAGCGAGACGACCGCGAGGACGCCGAGGTGGCGCCGCAGGTGCGGGCCCGCGCCCTGCCTCACGCCCGCTCCGCCGAGCGGCCGAACAGGCCCTGGGGCCGCAGCAGCACGATCATCAGGAACACCACGAAGATCGCCGCGTTCTGCAGCTGGGGCGGCAGCACCAGCGCCGAGAACTGCTGCACGAAGCCCACCGTGACCCCGCCCCAGAACGCTCCGAAGATGCTGCCCATGCCGCCCAGCACCACGCCCGAGTACATGATGATGACGTAGTCGAAACCGACGAAGGGCCCGAAGGAGATGTAGGTGGCCATGAGTCCGCCCGCCACCGCGGTGATGCCGCTGCCCAGGCCGAAGGCGATGCGGTAGGCCCGGTCCACGTCGATGCCCATGTAGGTGGCCGCCGTCGGGTTGTCCGCCGCCGCCCGCAGCGCCTTGCCCAGGCGCGTGTACTCGAGCACGACATAGAGGATGACCGCGGTCAGGATGGCCACGAAGAAGGCCACCAGCTTGGCCTTGTTCAGGAAGACGGTGGCCCCCTGGTAGAGCGGGCCGATCTGGAACGCCTGCGAGGAGAGCGGCGTGCGGACCGCGACCGGGGTGGAGCCGAAGACGATCTGCCCCCCGTTCTGGAGGATCAGCGAGATGCCCAGCGTGACGACCAGCTGGCCGAAGTGGCCTTCATCCAGCGAGCCCACCGTCCGCAGGCCGGACACCCGGGAGATGAGGAACCGGTGGAGGATCGCCCCGCCCGCGAAGACGGCCGGCGCCGCGCACATCGCACCGATGAACGGGCCCCAGTACGGGCCCAGGAAGGCGAGGATCCGCCCCTCGCTGACCAGGTAGAAGGAGGTGAACATGCCCAGCATCAGCAGCTCGCCCTGGGCAAAATTGACGATCCGCATGATGCCGAAGATCAGCCCGAGCCCGATGCACATCAGACCGTAGATGCAGCCGATCGTGATGCCCGCCGTGATGGCGTTGAGGACGTTCTCGACGAGGATCTCTGGGTCCACGGCGGTCCGCGTGACTCTAACATGACTCCCCGTCGCGGTGGGCGCGGTCCCGCAGCACGAACTTCTGGATCTTCCCCGTGGAGGTCTTCGGCAGGGGCCCGAAGACCACGCGCTTCGGCACCTTGAAGCCGGCCAGGTGGTCGCGGCACCACTGGATGATGCCGGCCTCGTCCGCCTCGCCCTCGGCGCCGGGCTTGAGCGTGACGAACGCGCAGGGCGTCTCGCCCCACTTCTCGTCCGGTCGCGCCACCACCGCCGCCTCCATCACGGCGGGATGGCGGTAGAGCACCTCCTCCACCTCCAGCGAGGAGATGTTCTCGCCGCCCGAGATGATCACGTCCTTCGACCGGTCCTTGATCTCCACGTAGCCGTCCGGATGCCAGACCGCCAGGTCGCCGGTGTGGAACCATCCGTCCCGGAACGCCTCCTCGGTGGCCCTCGGGTTCTTGAGATAGCCCTTCATCAGCGTGTTGCTGCGGAGCAGGATCTCGCCCAGGGTCCGGCCGTCGCGCGGCACCGGCGTGCCGGTCTTCGGCTCCGCCACCATGACCTGCTCGAGCGTGGGATAGCCCACGCCTTGCCGCGCCATCTTCGCGGCGCGCTCGTCGAGCGGCAGGACGTCCCAGCCCTCCTGCCAGGCGCAGAGGGTGGCCGGGCCGTAGCTCTCGGTGAGCCCGTAGAGGTGCGTGACCCGGAAGCCCATCGCCTCCATGCCCGCGATGACCGGCGTGGGCGGCGCCGCGCCGCCGGTGGCGAACTCCACCACCTGGTCGAACGCGACCTTCGTCTCCGCCGGGGCGTGGATCAGCATGGTCATGACCACGGGCGCCCCGCACATGTGGGTGACGCGATGCCGCGCGATCGCCGGGAAGATGAGCGCGGGATCCACCCGGCGGAGGCACACGTGCGTCCCGCCGACCGCGGTGGTGGCCCACGTGTAGGTCCACCCGCTGCAGTGGAACATCGGCAGCGTCCAGAGGTACACCGTCCGCGGCGTGAGCCCGAAGGCGAGCGCGTTGCCGAGCGCGTTCAGGTAGGCGCCCCGGTGGTGATAGACCACGCCCTTCGGATTGCCGGTGGTGCCCGACGTATAGAGGAGGCAGATCGCCTGCCACTCGTCGGCCGGCCGCACCGGCTCGAGCTCCGGATCGCCCTCGGCCAGCAGCGCCTCGTAGTCCGTCTCCCCGAGCCGCCGCCCGTCACCCTCGTAGAGCGGGTCGTCGATGTCGATCACCAGCGGGCGGCGTCGACTCTGCCCGAGCGCGGCCTCGATCGTCTCGGCGAACTCGCGGTCGGTGATCAGCACCTTCGCCTCGCTGTGCTCGAGGAGGAAGGCGATGGTGCGCGCGTCCAGCCGGTAGTTCAGCGCGTTCAGCACCGCCCCCGCCATGGGCACGCCGAAATGCGCCTCCAGCATGGCGGGCACGTTCGGCGCCATGACCGCCACCGTGTCCCCGGGGCCGACGCCGCGACGGGTGAGCGCGGAAGCGAGACGCCGGCAGCGCGCGGCGAACTCGGCGTAGGTGAAGGTGCGGTCGCCGTGGATCACCGCCGGCTTGTCGGGATACACGGCCGCCGAGCGGGCGAGGAAGGAGAGCGGGGTCAGCGGCACGTAGTTGGCCTGGCGGGGGTCGAGGCCGGTGGCGTAGGGGGAGGCGCGCCTGGTCTTCTTCTTCGCCGGCTTCTTCCTAGCGCTCACGTGTCCTCCCCTCCCCCCGACTATACGCGACGCTTCCCCCGCGCGAGGCGCGCGAGCAGGGGCACCTCGCCGATCTTCTCGTGGGTCAGCGCCTTCCACAGGATGCCTCGGGGTCGGCGGTAGCGGCGGGGACAGCGGATGGTCTCGTCCGGGGTCACGATCAGGTCGAGCGGGATGTCGTGGGCGAGCATCGGGAGCGCCTCGCTGACGATCTGGAGCGGATGCACCGTGGTCACGATCGTGGTCCATCGGCCGACCAGGCCCAGCTCCGTCAGCAGCGCGAGCTCCAGGTCCGAGAAGCCGCCGCCCTTGCCGACGCGAGCGCCGTCCCGACGGACCGCCACCGATCCCGCGACGATCAGGTCGATCTTCGGCATCTCTTTCGGCAGCGTGGGCTTGCCGAGCTGGCTCGCGCCCCGGATGCTGGCCGCCGCGCGCTCGCGGCCCGCGAGCCGGCGCGGGTCGAGCTCGAGGAAGCAGCGCTCCTCCCGGAGGCGCGGCACGGCCATGAACACGCGCTTGCCCTGCTGGAGAGCCAGTACCCGAACGGGCAGCTGCGGCGCGTCGGGATTGCACTTGACCACGCGCGCGGCCTGCCACGCCGGCGATTCCGCGAGCCGCCGAGCAGCCGCCTCTGCGCCGACGAAGTTCGGGATTCGCCCGACCGCACCGGGGAAGCGCGCGACACGCCGCCTGGTCAGCAGCGCCCAGACGCGATCCCGCGTCGCCTGCTTCGACCCGGCCGCGGTCACGTCCTCACGCCGGCGCGTAGACCTCGATCTTCACCGGCGTGCACTTGTACCCGTTGCACGGGTTCATCACGTCGAGCGGGCAGTTCGACAGCCCCACGATGAGGTCCATCTCGGCCCGGAACTCCACGTAGTCCCCGGCGCGGGACACCGGCTGAGTGCGCGAGTTGGAGGTCGACAGCTTCTCCCGGGGATTGGCCTCGTTGAAGAGGGCCATGTCGACGACCTGCTTGCCCTCGAGATCGACCACGCGGAGATGCTGGCCTCGCTTGACCAGGAGACCGTAGCCCAGCTTCGGCGGGATCACGTGCTCCAGGATGCGCTTCATGAGGTCTCTCCTCGGGCCAGCTTGAGGCGTCGCAGCTTCATCGCGGGGACCGGGCGCGCGAAGCCCTTGAGGGTGAGCGGCTCCATCTCCTCGGTCTCCGCGATCTCCTCGAGCTCGGCGGCGAGTCGGGTCGACACGAGGATCTCGCCGCCCTTGGCCTCGCCACAGAGCCGGGCGGCGAGGTTGGTCACGGTGCCGATGGCCCCGTAGTCCCAGCGCCCCTCGAAGCCGATGCCCCCGATGGTGGCGAAGCCCTTGGCGATCCCGATGCCGAGCCCGAGCTCGTACCCGAGCCGGCGCCACTTGGCGGTGAGGGGCGACACGCGATCCTGCATCTCGGCGGCCATGCGGGCGGCACGCTGCCCGGCGTCGGGCACGGGGAGCGGATCGTTGAAGAAGATCATCATCCCGTCACCGGTGAAGCGCTCCAGCGTCCCCTCGTGGGCAAGGATCAGCTTGCCCATCTCGGCGTGGTACTCGCGCAGGACCCCCATGACCTCCTCCGGCTCGGCGGTCTCCGCGAAGGGCGTGAACCCCCGCAGATCGAGGAAAACGACGGTGACTTCTCGGCGGTGGGTCTTCAGGGGATCGTCGGCCCCGCCGCGCATGATGAGCTCGGCCAGGTGCGGCGAGAAGAAGCGCTTCAGGCGGCCGAGCTGATCCACGGTCTGGTACGTCCGCGCGTTGTCGATGGCGGTGGCCGCCTGGTTGCCGACGATGCGCAGCACGACCTCGTCCAGCTCGTCGAAGGCGTTGGGCCTGGCGCTCTCCACGACGAGGACCCCGACCAGCCGATCCTTGACCAGCAGCGGCAGGGCGAGCTGGCTCTGGACGTCGGGCAGCCCCGGCAAGGCGACGGGCGTGTTCGCGGCGGGCGCCTGCCCCGCCGCCTGCATGCGGGCGCGGATCGCCTGCATGTATCGCACGCTGGCGCCGATGTTGCCGACGCGCATCAGGGTCTTCCGCTGAGCGACGACGCCGATGACCCCGTCGCCGATCCGGACGCGCACCTCCGCGGCCGGCTGGCCGTAGCCGCGGGTGGCCGCGACCACCAGGCTGTCGCCGGCCGGCTCTGCGAGCAGCAGCATCGAGTGCTGGAAGCCAAGCACGCGCTCCATGGCCCCGAGGACGATGTCGAGGACCTCGTCGAGGTCGAGCGTGGAGGTGATCTCGGAGGAGATCTGCTGGATGATGCGGACGTCGTTGGTGCGCTTGGCGAGGTCGAGGTTGAGGCGGTCTATCGTCTCCTGGCTCCGGGCGATCTGCTCGCGGAGCGCGCGTGACTCGTGCTCGTCGGCGTCGGCGCTCAGCGCGAGATCCGCTCGCCGCTCGTCTTCGTGACCGAGACGACCCGGAAGATGTCCGCCGCCTTGAGCTTGAAGACGCCCTTCATCCCGACCAGCGACGCGATGGCCTCGATCTGCATGTCCATCTGCTCGAAGATCGGCCCGCTCGTCTCCGCGTGGTCGAACTCGAGCTCGAGATCCCACGTCTCGAACGTCTTCGGGTGGATCAGCCACACCGCGGCCCGCGGGTTCTCCGCGAGATTGCGCTTGGTCTTGTTGAAGAACTGATGCGAGAGCGCGACGTGATCGCCGTCGACGTAGTACACCTGCGAGATGGCGCTGGCGTTCGGCGTTCCGTCGGCGGCGCACGTCACCACGTGAGAGGGAATCACCCCCTGCATGGCGGCCTTGATCTCGTCGGGGAGCAGCTCCATCGCGCGCGCCGACCCTTACACCAGCGGGGTGCCGGCGCCGGGTCCGGGAGTCTGGAGAAAGACCTCTTCGGCGCGAAAGGTGATCGCGGTCCCCGGCGTGTAGGCGAACCCCTGCGTCAGCGGCCGCGCGATCTCCTCGGGATAGCCGATGCCGAGGGCGTCCTCGAGCAGCGCCTTCCGGTACGCTTCCTGCCGGGCGAGGTCGCTCGCGTCGGTGGGACGGGTGGACAGGTAGCGCCCCTTGAGCTGATACGCCTCGTGCGAGACCTGGGCGATCCCGAGGGCGACGCGGCCGTTGCTCTCCAGATCGGCCAGGATCCGCTGGGCGCGGGCGGTGGGGACGAACACGGTGACCGTCTCGCGATCCTCGTGCACCAGGGCCCCCACCGCGAACGTGTGCGCCGGGCGGAGATCGGCGTCCCGCGTCCCGATCTGCAGGTAGGAAGGGCCGTGAAGCATCTCGACGACGCGATCCGGAATCATGGGTGCGCTCATGATAGCCGGCTTTCCGCGACGAGCAAGCGGGACTACGGTCGGGTGCCGGGCGTGGGCGCGGCGGGATCGAGGAGCCCGGCGTCCTTGAGCTCCGCCCAGAGCCCGACCGGGATGGGCCGCTCGAGCAGGGTCACGTTCTCCTCGACCTCGGCGATCGAGCGCGCGCCGGGGATCACCGAGACGATGGCCGGGTGGGCCACCACGAGCTGGAGCGCCGCCGCGCGCAGGTCCACCTGGTGGCGCGCGCACACCGCCGCGATGCGCCGGGCCTTCTCCATCATCCCCGCATCGGCCGGCCGGTAGTTGTACGTCGCCCCCTCGCGCGGGCCCACCGCGAGGATCCCGCTGTTATAGGGGCCGCCCGCGACCACCGCGATCCCCTGCTCCAGGCAGTAGGGCAGGAACTCCGCCAGGGCGCTCTGGTCGAGCAGCGTGTAGCGCCCGGCGAGCAGGAAGCAGTCGCAGAAGCCGCGCCGCGCGAAGTCCAGCTCCATCTGCCACTGGTTCATACCGGCGCCGATGGCCTTCACCTTGCCCTGCGCGCGCAGCTCCATCAGGACGGGGAACGCCTCCGCCACCGCCTGGGCGTGATGGTCGTCCGGATCGTGCACGAAGAGGATGTCCACGCGCTCGAGCCCCAGGCGCGTGAGCGAGGACTCGAACGAGGCGCGCACCCCGGCCGCGCTGAAGTCGAAGGCCCAGGTCGGCGGCCCGCCGGCCGCGCCGGGCCGCAGCACGCGCCCCACCTTGGTCGACAGCAGGAAGCTGTCCCGCGGCACCCCGCGCAGCGCCCGACCGTAGCGCGCCTCGCTCTGGCCGACCCCGTACATCGGCGCGGTGTCGAGGTAGGTGAGCCCGAGATCCAGGCTCCGGCGGATGAGCGCCACGCCCTCGTCCTCCGACGTGGAGCGCTGCGGGTCGGTGGCAGGCGGCGCGCCCGAGAGCGCCACCCCGCCCAGCCCCAGCCGCGAGACGCGCAGGCCGGTGCGCCCGATCTCGGCGGTGTCGGTGGCGCGGGGGATGGGCGAAGACGAGGTCATGGGGCGCTCACCCGAAGCGAGTCGAAGAGTCAGCTTCGCAGGAACGCCAGCAGGTCGCGGTTGACCTGATCCTGGTGCGTGGCCGTGAGGCCGTGCGGCGCGCCCGGATAGTAGATCTCCTTGGCGCCCTTGATCAGCCTGGCCGATTTCCTCGCCGAGTCCTTGACGGGAACGATCTGGTCATCCTCACCGTGCATGACGAGCGTTGGCACGTCGAATTTCTTCAAGTCCTCCGTCTGGTCCGTTTCCGAGAACGCTTTGATGCTTTCGTAGGCGTTCTTGAGACCGGCTTGCATGCTCCAGAGCCAGAACTGATCCAGCGTGCCCTGGGAGACCTTGGCCCCTGGCCGGTTCGCGCCATAGAACTGTATCGCCAGGTCCTTGTAGAACTGCGAGCGATCGTTCATGAGGCCGCTCCGCAGGTTGTCGAACACCTCCATGGGCAGGCCCTCCGGGTTGGCCGCGGACTTCAGCATGATCGGAGGCACCGCGGCGACGAGGACCGCTTTGGCGACCCGCTTCGTCCCGTAGCGCCCGATGTAGCGGGCCACTTCGCCGCCGCCGGTGGAGTGCCCGACGACGGTGGCGTCCCGGATATCAAGCGCCTCGATCACGGCGGCAAGATCGGCGGCGTAGCCGTCCATGTCGTTGCCGGAAGAGGCCTGACTCGAGCGGCCATGGCC
>DATJFY010000032.1:0-35630 GCA_035495415.1 Verrucomicrobiia bacterium | reverse complement strand
GGCACCTCGACGTCTTGCGTGAGCGTCATCAGCACGAGAAGGTGATTGATCCGTCCCTCCGCGGTGATGATCTGGCCCAAGCTCAGGTCGTCCGGGCTGGGGATATCACAGCGGGCGAGGCTGGTGTCGCTCGTATCGCAGCTCGTCGAGAAGCTCAGCGTGAAGGACTCGCCCCCCGACGTGAAGTGCAGGCTCGCGAACGTGCCGAGCGGGAACGTGAAGAAGTCGTCGCAGGCCGTCCCCGAGATCTGCGTGGTCGGGTCGCACGGCGCCGTGTTCGGCGTCTCGTGGAACTCGACCGGGACATTGTCCCTGCTCACGACCAAGGGCGTCACACCATCGAAGATGCTGAGCACCGAGAAGATATCCACGTGCTGGAGGTCCGGCGCGCTGATGATCTGATTCCGGTGGAAGATCTCGCTCAGCACCACGGTCTGGCCCACGTTGATGCTGCCGCTGTGGCCGATGACCTGAAGCGCGCTCTTGTCGGCATTGGGCCCAGGCCCGGGAATCGTGGTGAAGGACGGCGCCAGCGAGAGATCCGAAACGACCCCCGCGTCCGAGCCCCGCCCCCAGGCGATGGTGCTGTAGGTGTTGAGGCCGGTGGGAAGCCCCGAGGATCCGTCGGTCGTCGAGACCACCGGACCGAAGAACATGATGCCGTCGAGAGCGCTCGGGCCAGCAGAGCTCGTCTCGGTGCCCTGCACGAACCCGCTCACCTGGATGAAGGTGAAGGCCTGCGCGCTCGCGGCCAGCGTGAGCGAGACTCCGAGAGCCCCGGCCACCGCCAGGAGCTTCTTGGTCCCGTCGACGATCATCGAGAACCTCCCCGGGGCGCCCGCCTCGTAAGACTCCTGCCGCGGGCGCCTGCAGATACTGCACGCTTTTCAGTTTCCGTACCAGTCGTCGAATGCTTGAATGTCGGCTACTTAGGGCCGGGTCGAAAGGGTCCGGCGGCGGAAGTGTAATCATCACCGACGGGGGTGTTGAGTCTTTCCCTAGAGGGTGGTCGAGTCAAGCACCTAGAGGTTTCAGTCTTTCAGCGGAGGGGGCCCAGATGAGGACGCCCGGCGGCGCCGCGGAGCGCAGCGCCGCCGAACATCACCCGAACGCGACGGCAGACCTGCTACTTGAGCGGCGAGAACGCGGACGGCATGACGATCTTCGTCTCCTGCGTGATGAGCCGCCCGCCGCCGCCCGGCGGAGGCCACACGCCCTTCTTCCGCGCCTCGTCGCGAATCTGCATCCGCTGGTCGAGGGTCGAGTAGGCCCAGATGTGCACGAAGCCGTTCGCGGTGCCGAGCTCGACGCCGCCCGCGAGCACCACCGGCGACATCTTCATGCGCTCGGGCAACGCGCCTTCCCAGCCCTTGGCCGTCTCGGGAAGCATGCCGGACTTCAGCGTGTAGTAGCGGATCTCGAAGAACGGGCCCATCTTGCCGGGCTGCACCTCGGGGACGAAGGGAAATGGCGTCACGATCTCGGACTTCATCGTCTGGATGAACTCGCCGATCTTGGGCGGCCAGTTGGGATCCTTCGACGCCTCGCTGCGGATGCGCGCGCGCTCGGCGAGATCACGGTAGCTCCACACGTGGATGATCTCGTTGAGCGGCCCGATCTCGGTGTGCCAGAAGGCGGTCAGCTCGGAGTACTTCTTGCGGTGCTCGTAGCCCTCGCCGAATCGCTTCTCGACCTCGGCCAGGCTTCCCGGGGTGATGCGATACGTCCGGATCTCGTAGATCACGCTCGGCTCCTTTCGACGTAGAAGAGGCGCGCGCCGCGCCGGGCCCCCATCGGCCGGCAGGGCGGTCTCATCGTAGCCGAACGGCCGCGGCAGGGCCAGAGGCCCTGCCGCGCGTCAGCTCAGCTCCGAGCGGGATCGATCAGGTGCGCTCTTCGAGCGCTGCCGGCTGCGCGGGTGCGCCGTCGGAGTCCGAGCGCTGCTGTCGCCGCTCCCGCCACTGCTGCATGCGTGCCATCATGAGGCCCTTGAGCTTCGCGCGCTGATCGGCGGTGAGCTGCGCCTTGCCCTGCTCGTCGGCGCGGAACCGCGCGATCGTTCCGTCCGCGCGCATCTTCTCGATGTCGCGAATCTTCGCTTCGACCTTTGCCGTGTCCACGGGGTCGGCACGGCGAAGGGTCATGAGGTCCAGCCCGGCGATCTGCATATCGGCCCGCCGCTGGATCCCGGCCCGCACGGAGTCCGTCTGGAGCTTCTCGAGGGCCTCGACTTGCTGCGGGTTCAGGCCCAGCTCCGCCTGATGGCGAAGGGCAATGCCGGCATAGGTCGGCATCCGGCGGTGACGCATGTGGCGCGGCCAGCCGTGGCCCCGGGCGTGGCGGTACTGGCCCGGGCCCTGGGGGCCGGGATTCGGGGCGGCCTGGGCGAGCACCACCCCATCGTTCGCGAGGGGCGCGGGGGCCTCGAAGGCGGCAGCCGGCACTGCCAGGCCCAGGCCCAGCGCCAGCGCGGCGAGTGTCTGTGTGGTCTTCATATCGTTCCTCCCTACCCCTACTGACGAGGGAGCCCCGCCGCCGGTTGACGCCCCTATTGACCTGGCGCCGGCCGGAGCGCAGGCTACGGGCGACGGCCGCTGCGCCTTCTAGCCGAGAGGAGCCCCAGGCATGTACGAGATCACCGTCGACGACGTCGAATATCTTCGCCACGGCGACAAGCCGCTCCTCGCGCGCCTGTTCAGGCCCAAGGGAGACGGCCCCTTCCCCATGATGGTGGATCTCCACGGGGGCGCCTGGTGCAACGGCAACCGCACCAACGACGTGGCGATGAACGAGCCGTTGGCGAAGAGCGGTGTCATCGTGGCCGCGCTCGACTTCCGCATGCCGCCCGATGGCGGCTATCCCGCGTCCCTCATCGACATCCACTACGCGATCCGCTGGCTCAAGACGCGAGCGGGCGAGCTCCGGGGCCGCGCCGATCGCGTGGGGGCCATCGGTATCTCGAGCGGAGGCCATCAGGCCATGCTGCTCGGCATGCGGCCGACCGACCCGCGCTACGCCGCCCAGCCGCTCCCCGCGGGCTCGGCGGCGGTGGACGCGCGGCTTCGCTGCGTGGTCCTCTGCTGGCCGGTGATCGATCCGCTCGCGCGCTACCACTACGCCAAGAAGCTCAAGGCGGGCGGGCCGCCCTATCCCGACGTGGTGGACCGCGTGCTGCCGCTGCACGATCTCTACTGGCCGGGCGAGGCCGCGATGGCGGAGGCCAATCCCGTGCTCGCCCTCGAGCGCGGCGAGACGGTCGAGACGCCGCCCGCCCTCTACATCCAGGGCACGAAGGACGTGGCGCACCCGCGCCCCGACCTCGACCGCTTCGTCGCGGGGTATCGCAAGGCGGGCGGCCAGGTCGAGCTCGAGCTGTACGAGGGGGAGGCCGAGGGCTTCGTGAACCGCAATCCCGGCTCGCCCGCGGCTGCGCAGGCGGTGGCCCGCATCGTCGAGTTCGTCCACAAGCAGCTCGGCTGAGGGCGTGACCCCGGCGGGCGTGAGGAGTGCGGCGTGACCGCCGAGCCGCCGAGCTCCTCCGCCGAGCCGCGCGACGCGACCCCGCACACCGCGGCCCGGAACCGGGCCGTCCTGGACGCGCTGCCGTTCGCCGAGCGCGAGGATTTCGCGGACGCGGCGCGCGGCTTCGTCGCCACGCTCCCCGATGTCGAGATCAAGAACGCGCAAGGGCGTGTGGTGTGGAGTCTGCGCGAGTACGCGTTCCTCGCCGCGGAGGAGGCGCCGCCGACGGTGAATCCCAGCCTGTGGCGGCAGGCGCGGCTCAACCTCCACAACGGGCTCTTCCACGTCGCCGACGGGATCTACCAGATCCGCGGGTTCGACATCTCCAACATGACGCTGCTCGAGGGCGAGCGCGGCGTCATCGTCGTCGATCCCCTCATCTCCACCGAGACCGCGCGCGCCGGGCTCGAGCTCTACTTCGCGCATCGCGGGCGGCGGCCGGTCGTCGCGGTCATCTACACCCACAGCCACACCGACCACTACGGCGGCGTGCGCGGCGTCGTCGACGAGGCCGACGTGCGCGCGGGCCGCGTGCCCGTGCTCGCGCCGGACCGCTTCATGGCCGAGGTCGTCTCGGAGGCGGTGATCGCGGGTACGCCGATGGTGCGGCGGGCGCAGTTCCAGTTCGGCGCCACCCTGCCCAGGGGGCCGCGCGGCCAGGTCGACGCGGGGCTCGGCAAGGTGACGTCCCGCGGGACGGTGACGCTCATCCCGCCGACGGTGACGATCGCGCAGCCGTTCGAGACCCACCGGCTCGACGGGGTGGAGATCGTGTTCCAGCTGACCCCGGAGACGGAGGCGCCGGCCGAGATGCAGATGTTCTATCCGGAGCGGCGCGCCCTGAACCTCGCGGAGAACGCCACCCACAACCTTCACAACATCTACCCGATCCGCGGGGCCCAGGTGCGGGACGCCAACGGCTGGGCGAAGTATCTCGACGCCGCCCTGGACCGCTTCGGCGGCGACTCCGACGTGGTCTTCGCCCAGCACCACTGGCCGGTGTGGGGTGGCGACCGGGTGCGCGACTTCCTCGCCAAGCAGCGCGACCTCTACAAGTATCTCCACGATCAGGCGGCGCACCTCATGAACCACGGTCTCCGCCCCGCCGAGATCGCCGAGCGCCTGGCCCTGCCCCCGGGCCTGGCCGGCGCGTGGCACGCGCGTGGCTACTACGGGACGCTCAGCCACAACGTCAAGGCCGTGTATCAGCGGTACCTCGGCTGGTACGACGCCAATCCTGCGCATCTCGAGCCTCTGCCCGCGGTGGAGCGGGCGCAGAAGTACGTCGAATACATGGGTGGGGCAGAGGCGGCGCGCCGCCGGGCTCACGAGGACTTCGCGCGGGGGGAGTACCGCTTCGTCGCGGAAGCGATGAGCCATCTCGTCTTCGCGGATCCCGACGACGGGGAGGCGCGTCGGCTCGGCGCGGACGCGCTCGAGCAGCTCGGCTATCAGGCGGAGTCGGCCACCTGGCGGAACGCCTATCTCCTCGGGGCGCGCGAGCTGCGAGGCGGCACGCCCGATCTCGCGGCGCGGGCGCCGGTGAGCCCGGACGTGGTGCGGGCGATGCCGCTCGACCTCTTCTTCGACTATCTCGCGGTGCGGATCGACGGCGAGCGCGCGGCCGGCGTGACGCTGGCGCTGAACTGGACCCTGGAGGACACCGGCGAGCGCTACGCCCTCAGCCTGTCGAACGGCGCGCTGACCTATCGCGGCGGGCGGCAGCACCCGCGGCCCCACGCGACGGTCACGCTCTCGCGCGCCACGCTCGATCGCCTCGCCCTCCGGGAGACCACGCCGGCCGAGGCGATGCGCGGCGGCGCGCTCCGCGTGCACGGCGATGGCGACACCCTCGCCGTCTTCTTCGGGCTGCTCGACGATTTCCGCATGATGTTCCCCGTGGTGGAGCCGCCACGCCACGGCCGCGGCGCGCCGCTTGACTCCCCCGTGCCGCGCCCCTAGGGTTTCTTCGGGAGGCTTCCCATGCCCGCGACGACCTTTGGATTGACCCTGCCCAATCGGGCGGTGGTGCTGGGCGCGATCAAGGCCCGCGATCTGCTCGAGCTGACGGTTGAGGCGGAGGCGTCCGGCGCCTTCGACACGGTGTGGGTGGGCGACAGCCTGCTCGCCAAGCCCCGGCTCGAAGCGGTGACCCTGCTGTCGGCCCTGGGCGCGGTGACGTCGCGCGTCCGCCTCGGGGTGGGGTGCATGGCCACCTTTGTGCATCGTCATCCGGTGCTCTTCGCCCAGCAGTGGGCGAGCCTCGACGTGATCTCGGGCGGCCGCGCGTGGCTGGTCGTCTGCCTCGGCGGCCCCGACGAGCAGAGCCCGGCGCAGGCCCTCGAGCACCAGGTGATGGGCATCCGCGCCACCGAGCGGGTGGGGCGCATGGAAGAGGGCATCACGATCCTCCGGCGGCTGTTCGCCGAGAAGAAGGCCTCGCATCATGGGCGCTTCTATCAGTTCGATGGCGTGACCATCGAGCCCGCGCCCGTCCAGCAGCCACACCCGATCTGGATCGCGAGCAATCCCACCGGTCTCACCTGGAAGGGCGGCGCGAGCGCGGAGGATTCCGTGGTCGAGCGCAGCTTCCGCCGGGTCGCCCGCTTCGCCGACGGCTGGATGACCAACAAGGTGAGCCCCGGCCAGTTCCGCGAGCAGTGGGCGCGCATCGCCGCGATGGCCCGCGAGGAGGGCCGTGATCCCGCGCAGCTCGGCAGCGCGCTCTACCACAACATCCACATCAACGAAGACCGGCCGGTCGCACTCGCGGAGAGCAAGGCCTTCCTGGACGCCTACTACACGAGCAAGTTCACCCCCGCCTTCGTGGAGGGCTGGACGGTGGCGGGCAGCCCCGCGCAGTGCATCGCCGAGCTGCGCGCGTACGCCGAGGCGGGGCTCAGCCACATCGCGCTCCGGCTCACGTCCTGGGACCAGCGCGGTCAGCTCAAGCGGTTCCTCGGCGAGGTGGCGCCCGCGCTCGCCGGTCGATGATCTCGGGCATCGACCATCTCGTCATCGCGGTGCCCGAGCTGGACAAGGCGGTCACCGCGTATGGCGAGCTCGGCTTCACCGTGGTGCCGGGCGGGCGTCATCCCATCGGGACCCACAACGCCCTCGTCGCCTTCGAGGACGGCGCCTACCTCGAGCTCGTCGCGTTCCATCGCGACAGCCCCGAGCATCCGTGGTGGGCGGCGCTCCAGGACGGCGGCGGCCTCGTCGACTATTGCCTGCGGACCGATGACCTCCTGGCGGACACGCGCGCCCTGCGCGCGGCGGGGGTGGAGATCGTGGACCCGGTCCCGCAGTCGCGCGCGCGCCCCGACGGCTACCGCGTGACCTGGATGGTCTCGCTCGTCCGGGCCCGGCACCAGGGCGTGGCCCCCTTCCTCATCAAGGACGAGACCCCGCGCGCGGAGCGCGTGCCCCGCGAAACGCGTCACGCGAACGGCGTCACCGGCATCGCGCGGCTCCGGGTCGCCACCACGTCCGCGGAGCTGCCCGCGGTGCGCCACTGGTACGCCAAGGTGCTGAAGCACCCGGGCGAGGACATCGTGAACGCGGAGCTCGGCGGCAACGGCATGCGCTTCGCCGTCGGACCGAACGTGGTGGAGTTCCTGGGCCCGCGGCTGGCCGGCGGCCCCATCGAGCGATGGGTGACGCGCCACGGGGCATCCCCGTTCGACGTGGCCCTGCGCTCGCGCTCGGGACGGTTCGGGCCGCTCGATCCGCTGCGCACCGGCGGCGCGCGGCTCGTCCTCACCCCCGCGTGAAGTAGTCGCGCGTCTCGAACACCGTCGCCGCGAAGCGGCGCCCTTCGGCGGCGATGCGCCGCTTGAGCACGAAGTCGAAGAGCAGCGGGTTGTGGCGCCGGATCTCCACGATCACCGGCACCTCCGCGGGATCGAGCAGCCCCAGATCGGCGATGGCGTGCACGTGGATGACCGGCAGCACGCCGGGCAGCGGATAGTCCGACCCCCAGAGGAGCCGCGCGTGCCACTCCGGCCGCGTGAGCAGCGCGCGCAGATAGCGCTTGCGATTGCGCTGGACGGTGGCGGAGATGTCGGCGTGGAGCAGCCGCGCGTAGCGCGCCTCGCCCATCAGCCGCGCGAACAGGTCGAAGTTGGGCACCTTCGGCCCGTTCGGTCCCGCGTCGAGATCGACGCCCTTGCCGTACGTGGCGCAGTGGGCGACGATCACGCGCACGCCGTGATCGAGGGGACGGCGCAGCCGCAGGGGGTTGCCGAGGTCCTGCCCGCCGCCCCACGCATCCACGGTCCCTTCCTCGCCCGCGTGAGAGAGGAGCGGCATGCCGGCGCGCGCGAGCGCGGCGTAGAACGGGTCGCAGCGCGGGGACGCGGGATCCATTCCCATCGAGTTCGGCAGCCACTTGACGGCGCGGGCGCCCCGCCGGCGCGCGATTTCGAGCGCCTCCAGGGCGTCCGGCCGATACGGGTGGATGCTCGCGGCCCACTCGAAGCGCTGGGGAACGCGCTGGGCGACGGCCGCCGCGTAGGCGTCCGGCGTATAGAAGGTCGAGCGCGCGAGCTCGGGGCGCCCCTCCGCGTCGCGGTGATAGTCGAAGGCGAGGAGCACGCAGCGTACGCCGGCGGGGAACGCGTCGATCAGCGCGCGCAGGCGCTCGACAAAGCTTCGGTCGGCTGCCTTCGGGTCGACGCAGGCCCCGTTCATGAGGGCCGTGCGCCGGAGGTAGGCGAGCGGGTGCCAGAGGCTTTCCGCCTCCGGCGGCAGCCAGGGGCCCTCGCCGGAATCCCCCGTGCCCACGAGGTGCACGTGCACGTCCCACACCCGGGTCGCGTCCACGCCCTCCCACGCGGCCTGCACGATCTCGTGGCGCGCGAGGTGCTCGGGAAGCCGGCTGTCCAGGCAGGGGTTGCGGAGGCCGTCGTCGATGAGGGGCAGCGCCTCGACGGCCGGTGCCCGGGCGCCCGCCGCAATGCCGAGCCCCGCGGCCGCGCCCACGAGGAAGGCGCGGCGACTCAGCACCCGATGGCGTCCGTGATGACCTGCTTCATGCGGACCGCGGTGTCGAGCTGCGCCCGCGGCGGCGTGCCCTTCACCACGCTGTTCAGGCAGAGATGCGTGGCCCCGAGGGTCTGCCAGCGGCGCGCCGCGCGCACCCACTCCGCGGGCTCCCCCGCCGCCCGGATGCGCGCGTCCAGGCCGAAGGCGGCGGGGTCGCGGCCCTCTTCCTTCAGCACCGCGCGCAACCGCGCCACCGCCGCCTCCGGGTCCTCCGCGGGCGGCAATAGTGGCATCCAGCCGTCGGCATGGCGCGCGAGGCGGCGCAGCAGCACGTCCCCCACGCCGCCGCCGATCCAGACCGGCAGGGACCGCGCCGGCCGCGGGGCGATCGCGACTCGGTCCAGCAGATGAAAGCGGCCCTCGAACGAGACGAGCGGCTCGCTCCAGAGCCGACGCAGCACCACCAGCTGCTCCTCGAGGCGCCGGCCGCGGCTGCCGAAGTCCGCGCCGAGCGAGCCATACTCGGCGAAGTTCCAGCCCACGCCCACCACCAGGCGGAGCCGGCCCCCGCTCAAGAGGTCGACCTCCGCCGCCTGCTTGGCGACGAGCGCGGTCTGGCGCTGCGGCAGCACGAGCACGCTCGTCACCAGCTCGATGCGGTGGGTGAGCCCGGCGAGATACGCGAACAGCGTGAAGATCTCGTGGAAGGGGCTGTCATGGACGTACGGCGGCCCCGCGAAGCCGGGAATGGTCACGTTAGCGAAGCGCTCGGGATGGGCGCCGGTCACGTGATCGTACGCGATCAGATAGTCGAAGCCCGCCGCTTCCACCGCCTGGGCGAAGTCGCGGATGGCCGCGGGATCCGAGCCGATGTCCGCGTGCGGGAATACCGTGCCGATCTTCACCGCGTGCCGTGCCGTCTCATGAGATGTCCTAGACGCGTCGTGCGTCCGGCCGCCCCAATATCCCATACGGCCGGACGAACAGCACGCCGAGGAGGAGCAGGTAGGGGGCCACGCTGCTGAAGCCCGCGCCCACGAGCGGATCCACGTAGCCCGCGGTGAGGCTCTCCAGCACACCCACGACGATGGCGCCCACGATGCTGCCCGGAATGCTGTCGAGCCCCCCGATCACCACGATGGGAAACACCTTGAGCCCGAGCAGCGCCACGCCGAATCCCACCCCGGCGATGAGGGCCCAGAGCGTGCCCGCCAGCACGGACAGCAGGCCCACGAGGCCCCAGGTGATGGCGAGGTGGCGGTTGACGTCGATCCCGACGGAGAGGGCGACCTCCTGATCGTCGGCGAGCGCGCGCAGGGCCACGCCGGTCCGCGTCCACCGGAAGAACGCGGCCACCGCGACGATGGCCACGATGGCCACGCCGAGCGCGACGAGACGAGTGATCGGCACCGCGATGTCGAGCACGACCAGCGGCTCCTCGGGAATCGGAAGAGGGAGCCGCCCGGGCACACCCGCAAAGAGGAACGGCGCGGCGCCGCGCATGAGCGCGCCGAGCCCCAGCGTCACCATGATCACCGCGATCAGCGGCTGTCCCACCAGCCGGCGCAGCACGACACGGTTGAAGACCAGCGCGAGGGCGACCATGGCGGCCCCGGCAATCCCGAGCGCGGCGGCTCCGCCGAGGCCCGCGCCGTGCGCGCCCGCCGCGGCGAGACGCGACCCGTACATCACCCATTCCCCCAGGGCGAAGTTGATCATGCGCGAGGCCTTGTAGACGACCACGAAGGCGAGCGCGATCAAGGCGTAGACCGCGCCCGCGAGGACGCCGTCGAGCAGCAGCGCCACGAGAAAGCGCACGGGGTGAGCCTACCACCAGCGGGTGGCCGGACCACCCTTGACGCCGTCGCGGCAGCGGGGCACCATGCTGCGCAGGAGGGCATCGCCATGCCGAGGGTCCTGACCGAAGCGCAGGTGCGCGCGTACGAGCGCGATGGCTATCTCTTTCCCATTCGGGCGATGTCCGCCGAGCGCGCGCGCCACTACCGGGAGAAGTTCGAGGCGCTGGAGGCGCGGGTGCCCGACATCAAGAAAATGAAGACCAAGTCGCATCTGCTCTGTCCGTGGGTGCTCGAGATCGCGGAAGACCCGCATATCCTCGACGTCTTCGAAGACCTCATCGGGCCCAATCTCCGGTGCTGGAGCATGGCGTGGCGGGTGAAGAAGGCCGATCGCGAGACCTTCGCGGGCTGGCATCAGGACTCGGCCTACGGCGCTGCGCTGCCGGTGGTGCTGGCGGGGCTCGCGCTGTCGGAGTGCGGGGTGACGCAGGGCTGCCTGCGCGGCATTCCCGGCTCGCACAAGGGCGGCATCCTCACCCACGGGGAAAGCGCGGATCCCAAGAGCATTCTCGCGCGGGGGCAGCACATCACCGATCGCTTCGACGAGGACAGGGCCCTCGACTTTCCCTTGCAGCCGGGCGAGATGGTGCTGTTCGACAACTCACTGATCCACAGCTCCGGCGTCAACGCGGGGCCCGACCGTCGCTTCCTGCTGCTGGTCGAGATGCACCCGACCTGGGCCAGGCCTCCACGCACGCGCCAGTCCACCATGCTCGTGCGCGGGGTCGACACCTACGGGAATTTCGACGACGAGCCCCGCCCCGACGCTGAGTGGAGCCCCACCGCGCTCGCCAACTGGGCACGGATCACCGAGAAGCGCGCGAATCTGATCTTCGAGGACAGCGTCATCGGCCCCAGCGAGGCCTACGGGGGCAAACGGCCGGCGACGTAGCTCGGCCGGCGGGGCGGCGGACATGTGGACCTAGCCGCCGCCGCCCAGCGCCTTCATCGCCTCGCTCAGCAGCGTCTCGCCGCGCGCGAGCACGGCCTGCCGCCAGATCTCGTCCTCCGGCGAGAAGGCCTCGCGCAGCGCCCGCTTGGCCGGATGCGTCGGCGCGCTGCCGCCCCAGTGGTGCCAGCGATTCTCCTCCCGCAGCGCCCGCACGATGTGGATCGGGCGATATGTCCCGAACTCCTCGGCCACGAAGTGCAAGTCACGACCGGGGAAGACACGAGCCAGCATCTTCTCGTACCCGCCGCGGATGCGATACGCGGCACCGCGATCGGCATCGGCAAGCGTCACGCGCGCGCCGAAGATGCGGCGGGCCGCGTTGAAGTCCTCTTCCTCGGCGAGCAGCAGCTCCTCGCCGTACTCCCCGACGCCGGTGTGCACGTCAATGGCGATAACGCGCGAGGCACCGCTCAGGCGCTCGCGCAGGAACGCCTGGTAGCGCTCGGGCCCCTGCTGCAAGCGCTTTCCGCCGAAGAAGAGGCCCTTGGCGTAGTCGTACTGCCCATTGGCGACCGCCTGCTTGAGCGCGGTCATCCCGTGCCGCGCCACCTGCCCGACCGCGCGGACGTAGAAGAAGTCCCACCCCGGGGGGCTCGGGGGATTGAGCAGGACATCCAGCGCGCCGTAGCCCGTGGGCGCGCCGGTGTACGCTTCGTCGGGACCGAGGAAGTTTCGGTTGAGGTCCACGTTGTCCTCGTTGGCGCGGCGGAGCCAGGCCACCCCATACGGATTCAGGAGATGGACGAGGACGATGGCGGCGTCGGCATCGAGCCGGGGCACCGCGTCGAGGAGCTGGAGCTGTATCGCCGAGCCCGCGAAGCCCTCCACGCCGTGAATGCCCGAGGAGTGGAGCAGCACACGGCGCGGCCGCGCGGCGCCGAACCACCCAATGTCGATCGTGAGCGCCTCGCCGGCCGGGCCGCGCGCGTCGATGGGAATCTGGGCCAGCCGACCGTGGGCGGCCTCGACCTTCGTGCGGAAGCGCGCCCGGGCGGTGTGGTAGTCGGGCGAGAAATACCGCGCCGTTTCGGGCGACACCGGGGTGTGACGCTGCCAGCCGGGCGGCGGGCCGACCACGATCCAGAAGGCCGTGCCGGCGCCGACGCCGAGCGCCGCCGTGAGCGCAAGCAGTCCGAGCCAGGGATGGCGAAGAAGCCAGCGCATCGCCGCGAATACTCTACCATCGCGCCTGCGCCGGAGCCGCTCCCAATACGTACTCAAAAGGACGGGAATTGGCTGACCACAAACGCGCGCGCCTCCCGGATACTGAAGGTCGTCTCATGCCCGCCACCGTCCTCCACCCCAGCGCGCCCGCGGCATTGGGCCAGGAATCCGCCTACGCGTGGACACGGCTCGCCGCGGCGCTCCTCCTGTCCGGCATCGGGGGCGTGGGCATGTGGTCGGTGATCGTCGCCCTGCCCGCCATCCAGGCTGAGTTCGGCATCGCGCGCTCCGCGGCCTCGCTCCCCTACACCGTGACGATGATCTGCTTCGGCATCGGCAGCATCGTGATGGGGCGCCTGTCCGACCGCTACGGCATCATCGCTCCAGTGATGGGCGGGAGCGTGGCCCTCGGCATCGCGTACGCGCTCGCGGGTCAGGCGGCGAACCTCTGGCAGTTCGTGCTGACCCAGGGCGTGCTGGTGGGGGTGGCGGGCTCGGCGACCTTCGCGCCGATCATCGCCGACACCTCCCTCTGGTTCACGCGCAACCGCGGCAAGGCGGTGGCCATCATCGCGAGCGGCAGCTATCTCGCGGGCACGGTGTGGCCGCCCGTCGTTCAGCACTTCATCCAGACGGCGGGCTGGCGTCCCACGTTCCGGGGGATCGCCGTATTCTGCGTCGTCACGATGCTGCCCCTGGCGCTCGTGCTGCGCCGGCGCTCTCCCTTGGGGGAGGGCACGCCGGGACGCGCGGCGCTCGGCGCCCGCCACGCGCGCCCGCTCGACATGTCCCCGGGGGCGCTTCAGGCCGTGCTGGTCATCGCCGGCCTCTCCTGCTGCGTGGCGATGTCGATGCCCCAGGTCCACATCGTGGCCTACTCGGCCGATCTCGGCCACGGCCCGGCCCGGGGGGCGCAGATGCTCTCGCTCATGCTGGGCTTCGGCATCGTGAGCCGCCTCGCCTCGGGGTGGATCTGCGACCGGATCGGCGGCCGGTGGACACTCCTCGCGAGCTCGAGCCTCCAAGCGCTGGCGCTGGTTCTCTTCCTGCCGTTCGAGAATCTGCCCGCGCTCTACACGCTGTCGGCCCTGTTCGGTCTCTTCCAGGGAGGCCTCGTCCCCTCGTACGCGGTGATCGTGCGCGAGTTCTACCCGCCTCAGGAGGCGGGCGTGCGGGTGTCGATCGTGATCACCTCGACGGTCTTCGGGATGGCCCTCGGCGGCTGGATGTCCGGCCTGATCTTCGACCTCACCGGCTCGTATCAGACCGCGTTCGTCAACGGCATCCTGTGGAACCTGCTGAACATCGGCATCGCGATCGGGCTCTTGCGGCGTCCGGGACGGCCGCTCGAGCAGGCCTGGCGCTAGATCAGCGGGCGCACGACGCGGCCTGGTACATCAACTCCGCTCCCGGCGCACGATGAGACAGCCCTTCTCGCATTCCACGCTCTGGGTGGCGAGGCCCGGGATCTCACGAGACCACCGCGCGAGCGCCTGCTTGACGTGGGCCTCGTGCCCGTCGTCGAGGAAGGCGACGCCGCCCACCCGTAGGCGCCGCAAGAGGACCGGCCCCGCGGGATAGCGGGCGAGAGGGCCGGTGTGACCGGGGGGTCCGTCGATCACCAGCGTGTCGATCTCCAGGTCGGGCAGCTCGTTCACGGCGTACCACGACCATCGCTCTCCGGCGAGCTCATGGGGCACCAGCGGTGACGCGAGTACGTCGGCGCGATGCGACAGCTCGTGCCGGGTGAGCTCGGCCCGCGTGGTGTCGGCATAGCCGGCATGATGCTCGAGGCTGTAGACGTGACCGGCCTTGTTCAGCTCGCAGCAGCGCGCGAGCACGACGGTCGAGACGCCGCTGCCGCACTCGACGATGACGCTCGGCCGGGTGGCGAGGACGTGGCGGGCGAGCACGGCCAGGAAATCGGGAGAGGCCGCCCAGCCCCGCGTCGCAGGAAGGCTTCGATCGAGGCGGAGATCGACGTAGAGCGCCTGCAACGTCTCGATCTGCCGGAACGTCTGCTCGAGGGGGCTGAGCCGATCCTGGACGCGGAAGAGGCTCTGACGGATGTGCCGGACCTTGAGGAAGGTGGCGGCGCCCATGAGGAGTCCCAAGAGGAGCAGGCCGACCACGAGCGCCATGCTCATCGATGTGGGCTCGATGGGTTCCAGAGCGGCCAGCGCAGACATCGTCGCCATGTCCGGCTTCACGCGGCGTGCCAAGTGGGTGTGCCCGAGAAGCGCGCGAACATATGCATCCTCGACGTCATGATGCCGCGATAGCGTGCAAGTTCTTCCATTTCAGATCGCGCCCTCGCGCGGTACTTTCCCCCTGGGGCAGGAGGTACGCTTATATCCTATAGTTCTATTTAACCGGTAGTTCCCCCTAGCAACCCGTGGCAAAAGTGCGTTTTCACGACCAGGTAATCAAACCAGTCGACGTGCGCCGGGCTGGGCACGTCGTGCAGATCCAGCCCCAGGAAATCCCGCAATGCCAACGAATCGGCCGCGCGCCAGGCGATCCCGCGCTCGGGGTCGATGCCTTCGAAGTCGCCAATCAGCAGCACTCGGAAATAAATCCCAGGGGGCGGCCCATCGTGGCGGCGTAGAAGCCGGCACATTGCGCTTCGACGAAGTCGTCGAAGCCATCGACATGGGCGAAGTGTAGTACCGTTCTCTCGTATGTCGAAGTTGATCTACATCACCCATGCGTCACTCGACGGTTACATCGAGGATCGCACCGGTTCCTTCGATTGGACCAATCCCGATCAAGTCTTCGATTTCATCACTGAGTTGATGCGACCGATCGGAACCCATCTCCTTGGGCGGCGACTCTATGAGACGATGGTGTACTGGGATGCGCCGGTGGAGGGCTATCCGCCCGAACACCGTGACTTCGCACGGGTCTGGCAGAAGGCCGAGCAGATCGTCTTCTCACGAACGCTGACAGGCGCTCCGACACGCATCGCGCGTGTCGAGCGGGAGTTCGATCCCGAGGCGACTCGGAAGCTCAAGCGCGAATTGGAGCACGACATCTTCATTGGCGGCGCCGAGCTGGCAGGACTTGCGCTCGAATCCGATCTCGTCGACGAATGTCACCTGTTTCTCCACCCGGTGATCGTCGGCGGCGGAAAGCCGGCATTTCGAGCCGCCATACGACGGGATCTCGAACTCCTTGAGACGCGACGTTTCGGCACCGGAGCAATCCACTTGCGCTATCGCATGCGGGGCGCTACCCCGTGAGGGGTGACTACCCGGCCGACTTTCACCACCGGCTGCTAGCGGGCGTGGCCCGAGCGCGTGGGCTCGACGGTGATGAGGGTGGGTCGCGTGCGGTCTCCGAGGAGGTCGGTGATCCTGTCCTCCATCCGGCGGATCGCCCTTTCGACCTCGGTCACGGAGAGGTCGGTCTTGAAGTGAACGCCGAGGGCCACCACGATCTGATGGGGTCCGATGTGCATGGTCCGTAGCTCAACCAGGCGGTCCACCGCGTCGTCCTCGACCACGAGCCGGCGGATCGCCGCCTCGGTGCGGCGCGGAGCGGGCTCACCGATGAGGAGGGAATAGTTCTCGGCGGCGAGCAGCGCGGCGACGGCGATGAGGAGCACGCCGATGGCCGCGGAGGCCCCCGCGTCCCAGAACGGATTCTCGGTCTGCCGGCTCAGCCAGATGCCGGAGGCGGCGAGTCCGAGCGAGAGGATCGCCGCGGTGTCCTCCAGCACGACGGTGGGCAGCGTGGAATCGCGGTTCTCGATCCAGTATTGCCGGAGCGACAGCCGGCCCTTGGCCTTGCGAAGCGAGTGAAGACTGATGCCCAGCGAGATAGCCTCGAAGACGAAGCCCCCCGCCAGCACGCCGTAGGCCCACGTCGCCGAGCCCTCGTGGGCGAAGGGATGCAGCGTCTTTCGCACGCCCTCCCAGATGGAAAATGCCCCGCCAAGGGTGAACAGCATGATCGACACCACGAAGCCCCAGAAGTACACGGCCCGGCCGTACCCGAAGGGGTGCCGCCGGTCCGGCGGCCGCTGCCCGACGCGCATGCCGAGGAAGAGCAGCAGCTGATTGCCGGTATCGGCGAGGGAATGAAAGGTCTCCGCGAGCATCGCGGCGCTGCCCGTGACGGCCGCGGCCACGCTCTTGAGCGCGGCGAGCGCGACGTTGCCGGCGAGCGCCGCGATCACGGCGGTCTTGGATTCGTTCTCCATCGAATCCAGTATGCACCGCGGGTTCGAACCGCGGCCGAGCGTCAGCGCGAAACGCCGGCGCGCACCGCGCTGGCGGAGTGAGGGCGGCGCCATGCGCCGCCGAGGATCACGAAGCCGACCACGAGGAGATAGGCCACGTGGGCCGCCGCCTCCAGGGGCGACGGGCGCTCGCGGTAGCCGAGAAGGCCGGCGAGAAAGCTGCCGACCACGCTCGAGTCGCTCAAGAGCCAGGACGTGTCCCAGAGCGGCGTCATCATCGGGAGGACGCCGAGGGACTGGAGCCGGCCGATGCCGGTGCTGAAGAGTCCGGCGGCGAGGAAGATGAGAAGCACGGTGGTGACGGTGAAGAACCGACCGAGGCTCAGGCGCCGGCCACCGCAGAAGATGATCCAGCCGAGCAGTCCCGCCGAGGCGACGCCGGCGACCCCCGCGGCGACGCTGCCCCAGCCGGCCGCCGACGTCGCCTCCGCCATGAGGCCCCAGAGGAAGATCACCGTCTCCGCGCCCTCACGGAACACGCCGGTGAAGGCGATCAGCCCTACCATCCACAGCCGCTGGGTGCTCCGCGCCTGATCGATGCGGCGCTCGACCTCCCCGCGGATGCCGCGGGCGTGGCGCTGCATCCACCACGCGTGCCATGTGAGCAGGATCACGGCGAGGAAGATCACGGCGGCTGCGATGACATCGGGCCCGAGGTCGACCAGCGGACCGGAGAAGTACGCCACCGCAACGCCCATGACGATGCTGGCGGCGAGGCCGAGGGCGCCGCCCAGAGTCACCCAGCCGAAGTGCCGCCGGGCGCCGATCTTGTCGAGGTAGGTGTAGACGACTCCCAGCAGCAGCGCGGCCTCGAAGGCCTCGCGGAGCGTGATGAGGAAGGTCCCGCCCATGGCATCCTACTCCGCGATGATCCGGCCCTGGGCGGTGGCTTCGTGGTACTCGCCCACGAATTTGTACGTGCCGGCCTTGAGCGCGGGCACCTTCACCTTCACGGTCTTGCCGCCGGCGATCACTTTCTCGATCTTGAGGTCCTTGCTCTCGAACTCCTCGGCGGACTTGTCCTTGTTGGTGATGACGAGCACGAACGGGGCGCCCGCCTTCACCTTGATCTCGGCGGGATCGAAGCGGTTCTTCTCGAGTGTGAGCGGGATCTCCTGATCCGCAGCCTGCACCCCCACGGGCGCGAGGGCGAGACCGGCGAAGAGCGGGACGGCCAGCGTGGCGGCGAGCCCTTTCATGATCTTAGGGTCCCCCTTGTCAAGGACATCAGGGTTACCTAAATCACGGGCGCCTGTCAATGCCCGGCACCGTGAGCGCCCGGGCGCGGGGGCGCCGGTCAGAGCCCCAGCAGGGCCTCGAGGTTCCGCCCGAGGATGCGCTCCTTCTCCTCGGGGGTGAGGCTGCCGAGCCCCTCGACCCAGGCCACCGGCGAGGGATGCCAGGGCACGAAGGGCCAGTCGCTGCCGAGCACGACGCGATCGGCGCCCACCTGGTCCAGGAGGAAGCGGAGCGCCGCCTCGTTCCCCACCACGCTGTCGTAGTAGAGCCGGCGCTGATAGGCGCTGGGCGGCTGGGGAATGCGCTGAGGGCCCTCGAAGCGCGTCTGCCAGGCGCGATCCAGCCGGCCCATCGCATAACAGGCGGGTCCGCCCCCGTGGGCCACACAGATCTTGAGGCCGGGGCAGGCCTCCAGGATGCCGCCCAGGATGAGGACGGCCACGACGATGGCGTCCTCCACGATCACGCCGAGGCTATTGTTGAGGCGGTACTGCGGCGCGCGCTCCGTCATGAAGTTGTGAAAGGGCTGCGGGTGGTAGAACAGCACCGCCCCCATCGCCTCCGCGGCCTTGAAGAAGGGCAGGAACCTCGCCGCGTCCCAGTTCTCACCATTGACCGCGGTATCGAGCTCGGCACCCTTGAGACCGAGCGTCGTGACCGCCCGCTCCAGCTCGCCGATGGCCGCGTCCACGTCCTGCATGGGCAGTGTCGCCAGGCCGGCGAAGCGCCGCGGCCAGCCACGCACCATGCCGGCGATCTCGTCGTTGACCTCGCGGGCCAGGGCCAGCCCGCTCGTCGCCTCGAGGTGATAGCCGAAGAGGGGTGTGTGGATGGACAGGACCTGGATGTCCACCTTCTGCGCGTCCATGTCCTGGATGCGCTGCTCGGGAGTGAAGCGCACCTTGGGCGTGACGAAGCCGTGCCGCTTGCCGCCGCCCACGACCACGCCGACCCCCTCGCCCGGCTCGTGACGGTAGCCGTGCCAGGGCTTGCCGGCGTGCGCCGCGCGCCAGAGTGACTGCGGCACCACGTGCGCGTGAATGTCGATGGAGCGCACCCGCGGCTCTCGCGCGACGGGCGTGACTACTCGGGGATCCCGTGGAGCAGGTACATGACCTGCAGGATCGAGCCCGGCGCTCCCATGTCCCCGAACCACTTCCGGTAGATCTCGACGATGTCGCCCGAACGGTAGAGCGCGGCGAGCGTGCGATTGGCGATGAGGCGGAAGGCCGAGTCATTGCGCCGCACCATGAAGCCGTGGGGCTCGTACGAGAACATCTCGCTGGACAGAGCGTAGCGCTCGGGCTTCTGGGCGCGGCGGCCCACGCCGATGAGGATCGTGCGATCCGAGGCGTAGGCGTCCGCGGTCCCCTTCTCCAGCGCGGCCAAGCCCTCGTCATGTGTCTTCACCGGCACGATCGTCGCTTGCACCTGGGCCCGCTGCATGACCGCTTCCAGCGCGGGCGCGGTGGTCGTGCCGGGAATCACCGCCACGCGCTTCCCCCGAAGGTCAGCCACGTTCCGGATCCCGAGGCCGTCCACGACGAGCAGGCTTCCGCCGTCCACGAAGGTCATGTACGTGAAGTCCACCTGCTCCTGGCGCGAGAGGCTCATGGTGGTGGAGCCGCATTCGATGTCCACCGTGCCCTTGGCCACGGACTCCACCCGGTTGGCCGCGGTGACGGGGACGAATTTCACATCGAGCTTCGCGAGACCCAGGCTCTTCTGCACCGCCGCGGCGATATGGCGGCACAGGTCGACGGAATAGCCCGCGGGCTGGCCCTGCTCGTCCTTGAACGCGAACGGCCGCGCGGTGTCGCGGTAGCCGATGGTCAGGGTCCCGGACTTCTTCACGCGGTCCAGGGTGTCCTCCGCCCGCGCCGGGACGGCGGCGGCGAGGGTCAGAGCCAGCGCGAACGTCAGCGTGCGTGCGGCGGTGTGCAGCCGATCATGGTGCATCCGTGCCTCCCGTGGTCGAGATCGTTTCGCAGCCGCTCGGCCAGCCGACTATATGCTTCGGCTTTGGCGTGGGTCAACCGAATGCTTGACGGCGGGCGCGACTCGCGCGATCCTCGCCGCGCCGGCACTCGTCACCTCACGGAGGCTCGCTCATGGAAGAGATATTCCCGGTTCTCTGCGGCATCGTGCTCGGGCTGGCCACTCATGCCGTGCGGCCCGTGTGGCTCAAGGCCGCGCTCATCGCCGTGCTCGGCGTCACCGCCGGCTTCACCGCCGCGTGGGTCAGCGGAGAGCTCGAGGTAAGCTCGGCGTACCTCCTCATCGATATCGTGCAGGTGGCGGCTGCCGCGGTCATGACGGGCGTGCTCGTCCGGGTCTGGCTGCGCCGCCGGGCGCGCTCGCTCGCCCGCTAGCCCCCGCGAACAAGGGCCTTGGAGCCGCACACCGCACGACTCCAGGCCCCGGGGACGCCAACAGTGGACGCGGGGCTACTTGCGTCGCGGCTTGCTCGACTGCCTCCCCCTGACCGCCTCTTCGAGCCAGGGCGCTTTCGCTTGCTACCATCTCCGCCACCTTGGCCCGTGGTACGCGGTGGGGGGCGCGGCGGGATGTTTCTCACCCGTTTCGGCGAGCGCGGAGCGTCGCGATCACCGCGACCCCGGGACGTTCTTTGAGCGGTATCCGCGGTGACTCGGTCGCGACTGCCCGGGGAGCTTGAGCACACTCGCAGCGGCCACGAAGGCCTCGCGCGTCTTGGCCTGGTCGAGCTTGGCAAAGGCCTCGCGGGCCCTGTCCAACGCCAGGCAGCGCGTGCCGTCTTCGATGTGCGGGTGGAGGCCCCGGTTCTCGTGCACGACGAGCACGCCTGGTAGCTTGCCCGTGGCCGACTCCGGCCGCGCCAGTTACGCCCGCACGTTGCCGCTGCCCTGCGGCGAGTTGTAGTCGATCCACTCCCTGCGCAGGCGCTTGTCGTCCTTCGCCACCTCCTGGGCCTTCGCGAAGCGCGGGCTCAGCTGGTCCAGCAGCATCGCCGCGCTGATCTCGCCCACCGCGAACTTGGCCGCCCGCTCCCGGAGCGCGCGTCGGCGCTCATATGAGCTCCCGCACCCGGTCACCCAGCACGGTGAGCGCGATGCGATGGCCATTGGGCTCGCCGCGCGCGAGCGATTCGGCGAAGCGCAGCGCCTGCCGCGCGGTGATCTTCGGCGGCAGCGGGGGCTCGAACGGATCGACGACCCCCTGCACGATGACGGGGCCCGCCGTCGCGAGGGCCTCGTCCAGGATCGCCCCGCAGGATCGAGGATCTTCGATGGTGAAGCCCTTCCCCCCGCAGGCGTGCGCGAAGGCCTCGAAATCCATGGGCTGCAGCTCGCACACATATTCCGGGTTGCCGAGGAACACCATCTGCTCCCACTTGATCTGCCCGAGCGTGTTGTTCTTCACGATGACGATCTTCACGGGGAGCCCGTACTTGATGCAGGTGAGGTACTCCGCCATGAGCATGGAGAAGCCGCCGTCGCCCACGAAGGCGACGACCTGCCGGCCCGGATATGCGATTTGTGCGGCGATCGCATAGGGCAAGCCCGGGGCCATGGTCGCGAGATTGCCGGACAGCGTGTGCATTTGGCCGCGTCGGGCCGGGATGTGGCGTGCCCACCATGTCGCGATCGTCCCGCTGTCGCACGTCACGATCGCGTCGTTGCGCAGCCGCAGGCCCAGCTCGCGCGCGAGCACCTGCGGCTTCATCGGCACGTCCGTCCGGGTGCCGCGCTCCTCCATCAGCTCCCGCCACTTGCCCATGCCGCGCTGCGCCGTCTCGAGGAACCCGCGATCGAGCTTCGGCTCAAGCAGCGGCAGCAACGCCGCGAGCGTGCGCCGGCTGTCCCCCACGAGCCCGACTTCCACGGGATAGCGAAGGCCGACCCGCATGGGGTCCATCTCGATCTGCACCGCCCTCGCCTGTCCGGGCTTCGGCATGAACTCGATGTAGGGAAACGAGGAGCCCACGATGAGCAGGGTGTCGCACTCCTCCATCGCCTCCTGCGAGGGACGCGAGCCCAGCAGGCCGATGGGCCCGGTGGTGAAGGGGCTATCGTCAGGGACCGCGCTCTTGCCGAGCAAGGCCTTGATGATGGGTGCCGCGAGGCGATCGGCGGCCGCCTCCAGCTCGTCGGCGGCGCCGATCGCGCCACGGCCGGCGAGGATCGCGACCTTCCGGCCGGCATTCAGCACGTCGGCGGCGCGGCGTAACGCGCCCTCAACAGGACAGTGCCCCGATCGGTCGGCGACATCAGAGGTGTGCCCGGCGACGTTGCGCTTCGACCGCTCTCCGGGCAGCTCCATCTCCTGGATGTCGACGGGGAACGTGATATGCGCGACTCCGCGGTACGCCAGTGCGGTGCGGCAGGCCAGGTCGGCGACGTTCTCGACGTGGGCGGGCCCCATGATGCGCTCGTTGTACTTGGCGACATCCACGAAGAGCCGGTCGAGCGCCACATCCTGCTGGGTGTGGGTGCCGATGAGGTCGTGGAAGGCCATGCCAGTGATGGCGAGGACCGGCTGTCCATCGAGGCACGCGTCGTAGAGCCCGTTGAGGAGGTGGATGCCCCCCGGCCCGGACGTGGCGAGACACACCCCGAGGCGGCCGGTGAACTTGGCGTAGCCGCACGCCATGAGGGCGGCCGCCTCCTCGTGGCGGACCTGGATGAATCGCACCTCGTTCCGCCGCTTCCGCAGCGCCTCGATGATGCCGTTGATGCCGTCGCCAGGGAGGCCGAAGACCACCTCCACGCCCCAGTCCCGGATGGTATCGATGAGTACGCCGGCCGCTGTGGTTGCCATGGGCGTCTACGCCTCCTGTCCGCGTGGTCCGAGACATTGACGGAGCATCGGACATGCCAGGTAATCTAGATCCTCGATCGTGGAGTTGGACGGCGGCCCAGGCTGGGCAGGGCGTGGTGCGCCGGCGTCGACGGAAACAATTCCCCTGAAGATTCTGCGCGACCGGCCGGCCCCAAACGACCGGCGTCGGTCATTCTTCCCGCCCCTCGTCACGCGGCGTCTCCGTCCATGGTTCCCTCGCTTGCCCCGCATCGCGCGGTGTGCGAGGGTCTCGGCATGCGGACGGGGAAGGACTACGTGGCGAGCCTCCGGGATGGGCGCGCCGTCTATCTGGACGGCGAGCGCGTCGCCGACGTCACCACACATCCGGCCTTCGCGGAGTCGGTGAAGCGCGTCGCCGAGCGGTACGACGCCGCCCGCGAGGCGCCGGAGATCAATACCTGTATCGATCCCGCCACCGGTCGGCGCATCGGGGCCATGTGGCTCATCCCCCGCACGGCCGAAGACCTCGGACTCCGGCGCGCCGTGCACCGCTTCTGGGCGGAGGGCTCCTATGGCCTCATGGGACGCACCCCCGACCACGTCGCCTCGGTCCTCACGGCCTTCGCGGGCTGGCGGCAGCTCTTCGACCGCGGCGGCCGGCAGTTCGGCGACAACGTGGTGCGCTTCTACGAACAAGCGCGCGACGAGGAGCTCTACGTCGCCTACGCCATCGTGCCGCCGCAGATCGACCGCGCCACCCCCGCCCACAAGCATCCCGAGCCGTTTCTGCACACCGGGATCGTGAACGAGACCGACGCGGGCATCGTGATCCGGGGCGCTCACTCCATCGCCACGTCCGTGACCATGGCGGACTGGCTCTACGTGAGCTACATCACGCCGCTGGCGCCCGGCGACACGGACTACGCGATCTCGCTGGTGCTGCCGGTGAGCGCGCCGGGGCTGCGTCTGCTGCCGCGACGCCCGTACGGCACCCTGGCCACGAGCGTGTACGACTACCCGCTCTCCTCCCGCTACGACGAAGTCGACACTACCGTGGTGTTCGACGACGTGTTCGTGCCCTGGGAGCATGTCTTCGTGAAAGGACACGTGGACCTGGTGACCGCGCAGTTCCACGAGTCGCCCGCCCACACCACGGCCAACTTCCAGTCGCTGGTGCGCTTCGGCGTGAAGCTCGAGCTCCTCGCCGGGCTCGCGCTGAAGCTCGTGGAGGTGGGACACGGCGAGGGCGATCCCACGACCCAGGCCACGCTAGGCGGCGACCTCGCCGCCGTCTGCGCCGCCTTCGATGGGCTCGTGAAGGCGGCCGAGCGGTTCCCGCTGGTCAGCGAAGGCTACGCGCGTCCCCATCCTCAGTACATCTACGCGGGGATGAGCCTCCAGCGCCGGCTCATCGGCGACATATACAAGACGATTCGCGAGCTCGCCGGGGGCGCCTTCCAGGCGCTGCCGTCATCCGAAGCGGCCTTCTTCTCCGAAGACACGGGACCCGCGACCGAGCGCTACTACAAGTCTACGGTGGCGCCCGCCCGCGATCGCGTGAAGCTGCTGCGCCTCATCTGGGATCTGATCGGCACCGAGTACGGCGGCCGGCAGCTCCAGTACGAGATGTTCTACTCCGCCGCCCAGCCGGTGGTGAATCGCCGCATGTTTCGCTCCTACGACTGGGCGGGGGCGAAGGTGATGGTAGAACGGCTCCTGGGGGAATACTGACGGAGTCCGAAGGCTCTAGAGATCAATAGGTTCTTGTTGTAACCGCGCGCGCCGCAAGTCTCTGTCATCGTGATTGCGTCCTCCGGTAGAATGTCGGGCAGCAGCGAGAGCCGGAGGAGACCCCATGCGCGTGCTGCTCGTCCATCCCAGTCCCCTGATGTACTCCGAGATCTATCTCCGCCTCGAGCCGCTCGGTCTCGAGCGTGTCGCCGCGGCGGTCCGCGCCGCGGGACACGACGTTCGGCTCGTCGATCTGCAGATCTTCACGCACGCGGACCTCATGCGGGAGATGGAGAGATTCCGGCCTGACGCGGTCGGATTCTCCGTCAACTATCTCGCCAACGTGCCCGAGGTGATCGACCTCGCGCGCGAGACGCGCCGGCGGCGGCCCGAGGCGCTCGTCTTCGCGGGCGGCCACAGCGTCTCCTTCATTGCCCCCGAGGTGCTAGACCACGCGGGCAGCGCGCTGGATTGCGTGGTCCGGGGCGAGGGGGAGGTGATCACCCCCCGCATTCTCGAAGCGCGGGGGGATCGTCGGCTCGAGACCCTGCCCGGTGTCGTCACGCGCCACGGCGCCGGCCCCGCGCCGACGCTCCTCGACGACCTCGACCGCTTCCTCCCTGCCCGGGACCTCACGCGCCGGCGGCGGAAGTACTTCATCGGCGTCCTCGACCCGTGCGCGTCGGCGGAGCTGACACGGGGCTGCCCGTGGGACTGCTCGTTCTGCAGCGCGTGGACGTTCTACAGCCGCAGCTACCGCAAGGCATCGCCGGAGGCCGCCGCGGAAGACCTGGCGCGCATCATGGAGCCCAACGTGTTCCTGGTGGACGACGTCGCCTTCGTCCACCCCGAGCACGGCTACGCCATCGGCGCCGAGATCGAGCGGCGCGGGATTCGCAAGCAGTACTACCTTGAGACCCGCTGCGACGTGCTGCTCCGCAACCGCGAGCTCTTCGCCTACTGGAAGCGGCTCGGGCTCAGGTACATGTTCCTCGGCCTGGAAGCGATCGATGAGGAAACCCTCAAGGCCCACCGGAAGCGCATCACGCCCAACGACAACTTCCGCGCCCTCGAGATCGCCCGCAAGCTCGACCTCACCGTGGCCGTCAACATCATTGCCGACCCCGATTGGGACGAGCAGCGGTTCGCGATGATCCGGGAATGGGCCCTCAGCGTGCCGGAGATCGTGCACCTCACCGTGACCACGCCGTACCCGGGCACCGAGATCTGGTTCACCGACTCGCGCCGGCTGACGAGCTTCGACTACCGGCTCTTCGACGTGCAGCACGCGGTGGTACCGACGCGGCTGCCATTGCGGAAGTTCTACGAGGAGCTCGTGAGCACGCAAGCGGTGATCAACCGCAAGCATCTGGGCTTCGCCGCGATGCGGGGCGCCGCGCGCATCATCCTCTCGCAGCTGCTCCACGGGCAGACCAACTTCGCCAAGAGCTTGTGGAAGTTCAGCCGCGTCTACAACGCCGACCGGCAGCTCGGCGACCATCAGCGGCCCGTCACCTACGCGATGCGCCCGCCCGCGTTCCTAGGCGCGCGGCCGCGTCCGGCCGATCTCTACATCCACGCGCCGTCGAACGGGTCGGGCCGTGACGCGCGGGCAACGGCCGCCATCCCCAGCGAGGACGTCGCGTTGTAATCTGGCTTGACTATATGACCAGGTAGTTATATATTGGGCGGCGAAGGAGGGCTCAATATGTCGACTGCCACCGCCACTGCCGCCGCCATCACCGTGCAAGTCTTCCGCAGCCCCGAGGGCTGCGTCGCCTACCTCATCGCGGACGAGGCCACCGGAAGCGCGCTTGTCCTCGATCCGCGCCTGGACCAGGTCGACGTGCTCGTGCAGGCTCTGGCCGGCCGCCGCCTTCGCCTGACGCACGTGCTGGACACCCATACCCACGCGGACCATCTTTCGGGCGTGCGCGCGCTCGCTCAACGGACGGGAGCCACCGTCCTGGCCCACACGACGTCGAAGCTGAAGGGCCCCGCGCAGCGGGTCGCCGGGGGCGCGCGCATCCAGGTGGGCGGTACGACGTTCACGGTGCTCGACGCGCCCGGTCATACCCCCGACTCCCTCGCGCTGCTGGCGGAGGGCCACCTCTTCACCGGCGACGCCCTCTTCGTCGGGGGGGCGGGCCGTACGGACTTCATGGGCGGCAGCGCGTCGGATCTCTTCGACACGTTCCGCGCCTTCGAGGCCCTGCCGGATAGCACCGTCGTGCACCCGGGCCACGACTATGTCGGCCGGCCCGAGACGACCATCGGCGCCGAGAAGGCCGAGAACACCCTCCTCCGCGAGCGGGATCGCGCGACGTTCATGACGCGCATGTCGTCCAAGGCGGCGCCGCCGGCGAACATGTCCGCCATCCTGCGCCACAATCTCGGCGAGGCCAGCGCGCCCACGATCGCCCCCGCGGAGCTGCAGGCTCTGCGTGAGCAGGGCTCGGCGCCGGTGATCGTCGACGTGCGGAGCCCTATCGAGTTCGAGGGCGAGCGGATCGAGGGCTCCCTCAGCATGCCGCTCGAGACGCTCGACGCCACGCTTCATGAGCTGCCCGAGCAGGCGGACGTCATCGTGGTCTGTCGCACCGGCGTCCGCGCCACGATCGCCGCCGAGGCGCTCGGCCGCGCCGGGCACCGGTCGCGCGTGCTCGAAGGCGGCGTGCTCGCCTGGCGCGGCGCCAAGCTCCCTCTCAAGGTCGGACGCAAGCGGTTGCCCGTGGATCGGCAGGTTCAGCTCATCGCGGGCAGCATGGTGCTGAGCGGCGTCGCGCTGGGCACGCTGGTGAACCCGTGGCTCCTCGGGATCTCCGCCTTCTTCGGCGCGGGCCTGACGTTTGCGGGCGCAACGGGCACCTGCGGCCTCGCGCACGTGCTCATGAGGATGCCGTGGAACCGGCCGCTTGATCTTCCGCCCAGCGAGGGCTCGACGTGCGCCGCCGGCGGCGCGGCCCTCTCGAGCTGCGCGGCGCCGGTCAGCTCCACCTGCGCCGCGCCGACCACGCGGGAGCCCTGATGGCCCGCTCGCGTCCCCCCGCCAAGGCGCCGCTGTCACGCGAAGCGCTCGAGCTGGTGGCGCAGCGCTTCCGGGCGCTCGCGGACCCGACGCGCCTGGGGCTCCTGCAAGCCCTGTTCGACCGGGAGCGTACTGTGCAGGAGCTCTGCGCCGACACGGACACCTCGCAGGCCAATGCGAGCAAGCACCTCGCCCTGCTCCTCGAGCAGGGGTTGGTCGCCCGTCGGCGCGACGGGCTCTTCACGCGCTACCGCATCGCGGACCCGACCCTCCAGTCACTCTGCCAGCTCGTCTGCGGGGCGCTTGCTGACCGGCACGAAGCAGTGCGCGCCCACCTGGCGTCCTGACCTGTTGCGCCCGCAGCGGGCCGGCCCGACTCGGTAATCCCTCGCGGGGACCGGCCCCGACGACCTGAAGGCCGCGAGAACCCGCGTCTTTTCTCCATACGCGGGTGGCACGGTCGATGCTCCCGAACATCCGAGGACTCACCCGGATGCGATGGTCTCGATGCCATCGCGGTAAGGAGCGCGCTGATGAAGATCGCCGGCCACATGCTTCACCCCATGCTGATCGTGTTCCCGCTGGGCTTGCTCACCACCGCGGTCGTGTTCGACGTGATCGGACTCGCCACGCACAACACCATGTGGTACGGAGTGTCGTTTTGGATGATCGCCGCCGGCGTCGTCGGCGGGCTCCTGGCCGCCGTACCCGGCACGATCGACTATTTGGGCCTGCCCCGAAACACTCGCGCTCGGAGCGTCGGCCTCGTCCACGGGGTGGGGAACGTGGTGGTACTGGTGCTGTTCCTCGCCAGCTGGCTCTGGCGTCGTCCCGATCCGCTGTTCCCGGCCGCGGGAGCACTGGTGCTCTCGTTCCTCGGCATCGGACTGGCGCTCGTCACAGGCTGGCTCGGCGGCGAGCTCGTGGAGCGTCTGGGCGTCGGCGTCGACGAAGGAGCCAACGTGAACGCGCCGAGCTCGCTCTCGACGAGCGACGCACGGTCGGGTCGTCGCCGGGCCGCCTAGCTCAGCCCTGTCGCCGCCTCACCTGTCACGCACGAAGGGCGCAGAGTCGGGGCTCTGCGTCCTCGTCGGAACCTCTGGGCCGCGCTATCTGGTCAGGGATGCGCGGAATTGATCGCGGGCTGGACGTCGCGGCCCTGCACCGTCCACTTGCCGCCGCAGCCACCCTCCGCGAAGTGAGTGGCATCCTCGTAGTTGTAGCCAAACGTGGCGGCCATGATCACCACCCAGATCGCCGCAGCGCCCACGCAGGTGATTGCCTTGCCGGGCACGTAGAAGACGTTGGCGAATCCCGCGGCGACGTCCGCGTTCGCGGACGGCTCCTGGGCCGTGGCGGTCTGGCTTGCGACGGGCGCAGGCAGCATACCGGCGAGCAAGACCAGAGAGAGCAGGACCGAAAGAAGCCGGGTTGCGCTCATGGGACCCTCCGGAGAACGTGTTCGCTACCCCCAACCGAGCCGGGCAGCGTATTCTCGTCTACTATAGCGTACTCTTGGACTGTGCGCGGGATTTGTGCCGGTGAATGCCGCCGACCAGCGAGGTCAGCAGGAAACGGCGGCGGTCCATCACTCGATCACCTGATCCGCCCGCGCCAGGAGTAACCGCGGGATGGTCAGGCCGAGTGCCTTAGCGGCCTTCATATTGATGACCAGATCGAACTTTGCGGGCCGCTCCACGGGCAAGTCACCCGCCTTCGCGCCTTTCAGGATCCGATCGACGAAGTAGGCGGCCCGGCGGTGCATGTCCGCGTAGCTCGGTCCATAGGACATCAATCCCCCCGCCTCGACCAGCTCCCGGTAGGCGTGCACCCCGGGGAGCCGATGGCGGGTCGCGAAGCCCATGATGAGCGTGCGATGGTGCAGGAGCAGCCGATCGGCCAGGACGAGGAGCGCGTCGGGTCGCTCCCTGGCCATCATGGCAAGTGCGCTCTTGATCTCTTCCTCTGTCGTCACCCCGAGGGATAGGACTCTCATTCGCAGTCCGTGGGCCGCGGCTTGGACTTGCTTCTCGGCGAGTACCTGGAGGGGGCTGGCCGCATTCCAGAGCAGGGCGATGTGCGAGACGCTGGGGACAACTTCCCTGAGCAGTTCGAGTCGCTTAGCGTCCATTTCCGTCGAGATCGCGGTCAACCCGGTGATGTTCCCGCCTGGATGGCTGAGCGACGGGACGATGCCCGTCCCGACGGGATCGCCGACCGCGGTCATGACGAGGGGGACCGAGGTGGTCGCCTTCTTGAATTCGAGGGCAGCGGGTGTCCCGGCGGTCACGACCACCGCGACCTTCAGGGCGAGCAGCTGCCCAATGAGGGCAGGGAAGCGATCATACTTTCCCTCGGCCCACCGATACTCGATCAGAAGGTTTCGGCCCTCGACATAGCCGAGGTCCCGCAACCCCTCGCGGAAAGGCCCGACCAGGTTCGCTTCGAGGGCGGCCGTGGAGTTTCCGAGGAACCCTATCCGGTACACGTTCCCTGTCTGCTGGGCCCGGGCGGCGAGCGGCGCGGCCAGAAGGCCAGCGCTCAGGCTGCTGAGGAACATGCGGCGTTGCATGGCGTCCCCTCTTTCAGCATCTTCAGCGCGGCGCGGGACCTACGACGAGGCCATGCTGCGCGAGGGCGCGGCGAAGCTCGCGGCCTACGCTGAAGTCAAAGCGGCGACCGTACTGGCAAAGGCCTGGCAACGTGAAGGGGGCGACCGAAGCCGCCCCCTTCAAACACGATGATTTTATGGCGGGCTCGACGGGACTTGAACCCGCGACCTCTGGATTGACAGTCCAGTGTGCTAACCAGGCTGCACCACGAGCCCGTAACGGTACTCCGCGAGGTTACACGACACCATTTCGGTGCGCAAGGGCCGACTGTGCCCTAAATTGTGCCCGCCAGCTTCCGCGCGACCTCTTGGAGATCCGCCGGGCTCACGATGTGGTAGCGATCGAACACGGCGCGCGTCCGATGCCCGGTGACCTGCATGGCGACGCGCTCCGGCACGCCGGCATTGACCATATTTCTCACCGCGGTCCGGCGGAAATCGTGAGGAATCCGACCCGCTACCCCGGCCTTGCGGCAGGCCGTGCGCCAGGCCTTCCGGAACTCGCCTCGCGGCTGACCGGCCCGTCGCCCGCGAAGGTGCGGGAAGAGAGACGGGATGATCGCCCCGCGGCGGCGGCCGAGGGCCTCCACCCGCTCGAGCTGGGCCGCTAGGAGCGTCTTGAGCTCGGGGGTGAGATAGACCACGCGCCCGTCGTCGTTCTTCGTCGCGCCGCCATCCAGCCGTAGCGTGCCGGCGGCTAGGTCGAGCTGCCGACGCTCGAGGGAGAGTAGCTCGTCGCTCATTCGCCAGCCGTAGGCGTAGGCGAGGCTCACGAGCACCTGGAGATCCGGCGCCAAGTGCCGACGCACCGCTTCGAACTGGTCGCGTTCGAAGAAGCCCTGGCGCGGCGCCGCCTCCTTCAGCCGCTTGAGCACCGGGATCCGGAGGAGCTTGCTGTTCTCGTAGGCGAGTCGGAGCATCCGGCTGAGCGTGGCGAGCTCGCGATTGATCGTCCCGTTGGCCGCGCCGGCGGCTTGGCGCTCAATCACGTAGCGCGTGGCGTCCGCGGGGCCAATGTCGGCGAGCCGACGGCCTCGGAAGGAGCGATCGAGATGGGCAAGGCGAAAATCGGCCTCGTCTAGGTCACGGCATCCGGTGGCCTTGTAGTGTGCCCGAAGGTCCTGGGAGGCCTCATCGTAGCGGACGCGATCTGCGCGGGGCAGCACAGGCAGGCCTGCCGCGACGCGCCCCTCCTTCGCCTTCAGGATCCGCCGCGCTTCGGGCTCGTGCTCCGTACCCGTCGTCTCGCGCACCGGGCGCCCGCTGATGTAGTACTTGATCCACCACACCTTGCCCCGTTGGTAGAGGTGTCCCATGAAAGTCCTCCGTTACTCTCGATCGGTGCGCTGGTGGGCATAGATGGCGGCGATCATTCGGTCACTTCCCCTTCGGCCCGCGCGGGGTCGCGCCCTCATGAAGCAGCGCTCCTTCCGGTCGTGGATCGACTGTGCACGGGAGACAGCTGAATTCGTCGCGGGCCTCGCCGCTCGTCCCGTGCATCTGGCCGATAGTCCGTTCGAAGGCGTTGAGGTCATCAGCGAATCGCTGACAGTCCTTGCTCGCCGTGAACCGAGTTTGAGGGACGCTGGCGATACTCCACTGGTCTGAGCCTACTGGTGCCTCCACCCACAACACCCACGGGCATTCGGCCGAGGCTGAAATAGGAGCGAGCACCAAAACGAATGTCACGAGCATGGCCGCGATCTTCATGGCCGCTCCCCCGCCGGGTCCTCGAGCCTCATGCGAGCCGTCGCGATGATGCGGTTTCGCGCGGAAGACGATTCGTCCTCGAGGACCCTCTCGTCGATGCCCCGCTGGGCAAAGGTCTTCGTTCCGTTGTCCAGATACAGCGTGAACCCGTCGATAAGTCGATGGACTCGACCGTCCAGTTCAGTCCTAGCAGCCGGAGATGACGCTCAACATTCTCTTTCGCGGCTGACTCGCGCGCGTTCACTATCGCTTCCTGTCGTATCTTGCGAGCCAGCGGGCCAGGCCCGAACTCTCTTCAAGCTTCTCGAGGCTGAGGGTAAAGTCGGCTTCGAGTCGTCGAAGGTCAGCGACGAGCTGCTGTAAATCGTTCGTCAGGCTCGGCGGGGCATCTGAAAGCTGAGGGCTCAACGCATCGAGCTGTTCTTGGACGAGGTGACTCCAGCGACGGCATTCTGCGAGCCCGCGGATGAGCTTGTGAAGCCGATCCGGTTCACTCATCCGACCAACTCCGCTACCGACGCCCCGAGCGCCTTGGCAAGCTTGCGAAGACGCGAGAGCGGCGGGTCGTGACGCCCCATCTCAAGACGTGCGAGGTAAGCGCGAGAGACCCCGACCTTGGTGGCTAGCGCTTCCTGAGTCATGCCCCTTCTCGTCCTGATTGTCCGAAGTCGCACGGCGAATCTCTTGGGGGACATGTTACCTCATAGGTATCATAAGTCAAGTGCTACTTGACAGGAAGAGACGACCGGCCCCCCTTGCGGAGACGTGGGCATGGTGGCAGAGTCATCGCCTCATGCCCCCCACCAGCTCTTTGAGCGCTCCCAAAGGCTGAAGGACGACGCCAAGCGGCGCTGTGCGACCGCCACCGCGCTTTGCGTGCTGGCCAGAGAGCTTCGCACCGCCATCCTGACCCAGGCGCGGGCGCAGCCCTATCGGCGCGCGCTGCGAGGACTCGCTCATGGGGCCAGCGACACCCTCTTCGAAGCCGGACGATGCGGTCCAGGGTCCGGGCGGCGGCGCGCTGGACCGCCTTCCACGGGGTCGGCTCGAACGCGGAACCACACGTCGCGGTGAAGCTGTGCTCCATACCCGTTACGTAGAACGTGGCTCGCCACCCTCGGCCGTCGTACCGAACGAGGTAGAGGTCGTACCCCTGCCGCCGCATGCCGGCCTCGATGTCACCGATGCCACGCCAGGAGTTGAGCCAAGAGCGGAGCGCCCGGAAGGACGCTTCCATGCCGGTGGGCACGCGGACGAGCTCGTTGAACCCGAGGGTTGCGAACATCAGCGCCCGCCGCTGCGCGAGGTCGTGATCGGGAGATGCCGGCGGAATCGGCTCAATCACTGATGTCATGAGAACGGCCTCCCGCTGCGAGGAGGCTCAGGCTGCGGGACCGTTACCAAACTCTCAGACAGGAGGGCGGCTCTCATGACAATCGTCGGATCACCTGGCCCGCGCGTACAAGCAACGAGGTCGTACTACTTCGATGGTGCGAGCCAGAACAACATGCCGTCGGTACGTCCCTTGAATGGATACTCGCGGTCATCCGGATCGTACGTCATCGGTTTGTCGGAACCCCAGCACCCGACAAAGGTGAATCCATCCTCTCTCACCGTGACCTCGAAGTCGCACTCCCCGGTGTACGGTAGAACCTCTTCTGCGTGTCCTATCAAGCGCAGACCGACGCGCATGAACTCTAGTTTCGCCGAGGGTGAACGGTCAGTCGTCGTCGAACCTAGACGGGGGCGGCGCCCACGGGAAGCGCGATCCCAGTAGAAGGTCCATTGCTTGTGGCCGGTGAGCACACCCTTGATGGCTTCACCTCCGATTGCTGAACCTGTGTTCTCTAGAGAACCCACGCGGGGAAGTGTTCCCCTGCCTTCCTGAGGCTTGGCGGCGAGAAGACCGCCAGCGGCGAGACCCATGAATGCCCGTCGGTACATCATTCAATCACCTGATCCGCCCGCGCCAGCACTGATGGTGGAATCGTCAACCCGATCGCCTTGGCGGTCTTGAGATTCACGATCATCTCGAACTTCGTCGGTCCTTCCATTGGGAGCTCAGCCGGTCGCGCGCCCTTGAGGATCCGGTCGATGTAGCCGGCGGCGCGGCGATACATGTCGGCACCATCGGGCCCGTAGGCCAGCAACCCGCCGGCGCGCGCGAAGAGTGGAGATCCGAAGGATGGCAAGCGATACGTGAGGGCGATGCTCGCGATCTGCGTGCCTAGGGGATTGAGCAGAGACGTGTTCGGCACGATTACGGCCTGCGCTCCCTGCTGTTCCAGGCGCATGAACGCCTGCGCCAGGTCGTTCGGCCCTCGCACGGCGACTCGGTGAATCATTAACCCTAGCGATCGCGCGGCGGCGTCCTCCTTCTGACGCCACGATTCGGCCACCTCTGGTCGCTCGATGCCAGGAACGTCCAACGAGCCCACCTGGGAAGCCGTGGGAACGACGTGCTTCACGAGCTCCAGCCACTTCACCGTCGTCTCGAACTCTTCGAGTACGAAACCAGTGACATTGCCGCCCGGTCGGGAGAGGCTGGCAACCACCCCGCTTGCCACCGGGTCACCCACGACCGCGATGACGATGGGAATCCTGGCAGTCGCTTCCTTTGCCGCGCGTGAGCCGGCTGATCCGTGGGTCACGATGGCATCAACGTTGAGGGCGACCAACTCGGTCGCCAGAGCCGGCAAGCGGTCAAGTTTTCGCTCGGCCCAGCGGTACTCGATGATGAGGTTTCTGCCTTCCTCGTATCCCAGGTCTCGGAGGCCTTGTCGCAGGGCCGCAGTCTGGCGGCCAAAATCTGCGGCAGACGTCTGGCCGAGAAACCCCAGCCGATAGACTCGTGCTGCCTGCTGCGCCTCGGCGGCGAGCGGCGCGGCGAGGAGACTACCTGGGACAAGCGCTAGGAACGCGCGTCGCTCCATCACGGATCCTCCCTCAGCTTCTCCAGTGCCGTCTCGAGCAGCGCCCGGATCTCCGCGTCGCGTTCCCGCCGGACCTCGGCCTTCCGCTCTCGGCTCACCACAGCTCGACACCGCGACGAGCACGCCACCCACTGGCGCCCGACCAATGGCCCGCCGCACCCCCTACAAAGCGCACGTGCGGATTCTACGGGCACTTCGGGCCTGGGGACAGGGGGTTCCATGGTCTAGAGGCTCAGGGCCCCGGGAGCGGCTGCTGCTCGTAGAGTTGTCGCTGCGCCTGCTCCAGCTGGGCTAGGCGGGCATCGCGACGAAAGGCGGGCTCGAGCATCGGGGCCTTCCGCAACTCCCCGACGCGAGCCTTGAGGGCGGCGCGGCTGAAGGCTGGGGCTGCATTCTCCTTTGCGGTGTCGGCCCGGTACTTCGCGGCGACCTTCGCGCGGAACTTGTCGCTCCAGCTGTAGCCGTCGCCGAGCGGTCGGTCCTCGACGTGCTCGGGCCACAGCCGTGGGCCCAGCCGTTCCATCGTGGCGTGGTCCCCGATGAGCCGGGCCGCGCCGAACTCTGCTTTCAGCGTGGTGGCGGGGTCGGCCATCACGCGGCCTCCTCGGGCGGCGCGGCCCGCTTGAAGAGCGCGGCCGGCACCTTCACCAGCTTCACGAGACCGTAGATTTTCGTCGCGTGCTCGAGGAGGGCGGCCGCCGCCCCCTTCCGCCGCCCATACCAACTGAGGCGCGTGCGCCGGGCGGCCGCGAGCGCCGTGGGCTCCTCCCTGAGTGCGGCGACAATCTCCTCCAGCCGGGCGGCGCCGGTGGCGGGGTCCAGGGTCTCGAGCTCCGCGATCCGGGCGTCGAGCGACAGCGTACGCCGTCC
>DATJFY010000031.1:0-2230 GCA_035495415.1 Verrucomicrobiia bacterium | reverse complement strand
GCCGTCGGGGGAGAAGGCCAGGTCGGTGATGCCCTGGCGATAGGCGCCCACCGTCACTCCCTGGGGCGCGCTGTCGGCCGTCCACACCCGGATGACTCCGCCGCGATCCCCCGTCGCCACGCGGCTGCCGTCGTGGGCGAGAGCGACCGCGTCCATGTAGGTGCCCGGCGTGTTCACATTGGGTATCTCGGCCACGCGGGTCGCGGAGACGGGCGGGTCTCCTCGCCTGCAGCCCGTCACGGCGAGCGCCGAGAGGAAGGCGAGCAGCATCAGGCGTCCGGCGCGCCCCCGGGCACTCGGCATCAGCCGGGATTCTACGGCGGCGCGTCCCGCGCGCCCAAGGAATGCGCCCGGCCGGCGAACCGCGGACCGGCCGTCCCGGGAATGGGGTACTATCTCCCCCGTCGCCTCCCCCGGATCTGGGGCGGGCCAGCATCGCATCCGCGCTCACACAGAGGAGAGCTTGTATGAGGCACGCGAAGTGGCCCGTCAAGACGTTGGTCGCGGTGGTTGGGGTGGTGGCGCTGGCGCTGGGCGCCGGCGCGCTCGGTCAGGCGCAGCAGGGGCTCAGCGGCGAGTACAAGATCGGCGTGCTCGAGCCGCTCACCGGCAATCTCGCCGCCGAGGGCAAGCGCCATCTCGAGGGCATGGAGATCATGCGCGACCTGATCAACGAGCGCTTCGGCGGCGTCATGGGGAAGAAGCTCACCTTCGTGGTGGGCGACGCCGTCGATCCCACCGTGGCCGCCTCCGAGGCGACCCGCCTGGCCACGCAGGGCGGCGTGAAGATCATCGCCGGGACGTTCTCCTCCACCCTCTGCGGAGCGGCCAGCGAGGCGGCGGCGCGTCAGGGCGTCATCTACTGGGAGACGTCGTGCGTGGATCCCCGCCTCACCAAGCGCGGGCTCAAGAACATCTACCGCACGGAAATCGACGGCACCGGATTCGGCTGGTACAACATCGAGTTCATCGCCAAGCATCTCGCGCATCGCCTAGGGAAGAAGCCGAACGAGCTCCGCATCGCCTATCTCTCGGAGGACTCGTCCTACGGGCAGAGCGTGACGGAGACGGCCCGCCAGCGGGCGAAGCAGGAGTTCGGGATGCAGGAGACGGGGGTGGAGTACTACACCTTCACCACCAATGACCTCACGCCCGTGATCTTGAAGCTCAAGAGCCAGAACCCGGACATCCTGCATCACATCGCGCGCAACCAGGACGCCATCCTCTTCTGGCGTCAGGCGCGCGAGCAGAACTTCGAGGTGAAGGCGGTGGTCCACGCGGGCGCCACCGGCTACGGCTCACCGGACTTCGGCAAGGCCTTCGGCGCCGACGGCAACGGCCCCTTCGCCCTCCTCGAGCCCGGCCCCGGCTTCCTCATCGACAAGATGCGGCCCGAGGGACAGCGCATCGAGCGCGCCTACCGCGAGGCGGTGAAGGCGAAGACGGGCAGCGACATCGCGGGCGGGCATCAGCTCGCGGGCGGCGGGCTCTGGGTCCTGAAGCTGGTGCTGGACGCCGCCAAGACCGACGATCCCGACAAGTTCCGCGCCGCCGTCATGGGACTCGATCTCCCCACGGGGAGTGCGCTCAACGGCTGGGGCGTGAAGTTCGACGAGAACGGGCAGAACTCCAACCCGCGCGTCCAGCACTACATGCTGCAGTGGCAGAACGGGCAGATGGTCACGGTGTGGCCGGAGGAGTTCACGAGCATGCGCGGCAAGTGGATCCCGCTCGGACCGTGGGATCAGCGGAAGTAGTGGAGCAGCCGACATAACGATCGACGTCCTCTCGCGCGTGTGCCTCGACGCCCCGGGCGCTCCCCGGGGCGTCGCGCATTCGGCGCGCCGTCGGACGGCCTGACGTGCACGCGGTCCCCCAGCTCGCCGTCTCCACCCTCCTCCTGGGCGGCATCTACGCCCTGATCGCGGTCGGCCTGACCCTGATCTTCGGCGTGATGCGCGTGGTGAACTTCGCCCACGGCGAGTTCCTCATGCTCGCGATGTATCTCGCCTTCTGGTCCTTCGCCCTCCTGGGCCTGGATCCCTACGTGACGCTCGTGCTGGGGCTGCCCGTGATCTTCCTCGGCGGCTGGCTCTCGTATCGCCTGGTGATGGGTCCGGTGATCCAGGCCTCGCACAATGTGCAGATCTTCACCACTGTCGGTCTGTCCATCGCGCTCCAGAACCTGGCGCTGGTCCTCTGGACGGCGGACGCTCAGTTCATCCGCACC
>DATJFY010000030.1:0-6606 GCA_035495415.1 Verrucomicrobiia bacterium | reverse complement strand
GGCCAGCCACGCGGCGTCAACCGGATGGCATTCTTGGTCACCGAGGCCCGGGCCCCTGAGGCCCAAGAAGTCTACAGCGTCGCTAGTTTAGCACTCACTGCCCCTTGGGGCAGCAAACCACGGCATTCCTGGGAGCAGGAGCCATGCCACCCCCCGGCTCGACAGGGGCCGCCTCTTCGTGCAGAGTCTCCCCGTACCATCCCACCAAGGAGGCCCCCGTGAGCGAGTCCTCGGTCTTTCGCCGCCATTCCAGCGCCCCCCACCCCGAAATCATCCGGGGCGAGGGCGTGTACCTCTACGACTCAGACGGGCGGCGCTACATCGACGCGTCGGGCGGGGCGCTGGTGGTCTCGGTGGGGCATGGCGTCGCCGAGATCGCCGACGCCGCCCGCGAGCAGACGGGCCGGCTGGCCTACGTGCACGGATCCGAGTTCACCTCGCCGACCGTCGAGGCGCTCGCCCGGGAGATGGCCAGGCGCGCGCCGATGGAGGATGCGCGACTCTTCCTGGTCTCCGGCGGGAGCGAGGCGACCGAGACGGCCATCAAGCTCGCGCGGGCCGTACACGTGGCGCGGGGCGACCGCGGGCGGTACAAGGTGATCTTCCGCTGGCCGTCGTATCACGGCGCCTCCCTGGGGGCCCTCGCCGTGTCCGGCCGGCCCATCATGCGTGGCCCGTTCGCCCCCATGCTGCCGTCCCACCCGCACGTGCCGGCGCCGTACCCCTATCGCTGCACGCTCAAGGGCTGCGGCGAGCAGTGCTCGCTCGCCTGCGCGGAGGAGCTCGACGCCACCATACGGCGTGAAGGGCCGGGCACCGTGGCGGCGTTCATCGCCGAGCCGGTGGTCGGCGCGTCCGCGGGAGGCGTGGTGCCCCCGCCCGGCTACTACCAGACCGTCCGTGAGATCTGCGACCGGCACGGCGTGCTGTTCATCGCCGACGAGGTGATGAGCGGCATCGGTCGCACCGGCCGCTGGTTCGGCATCGAGCACTGGCCCGGCGTCTCGCCCGACATCATCACGTGCGGCAAGGGCGTGACCAGCGGCTACATTCCGGGCGGCGCGGTGCTCGCCCGTGGCCGGCTCGCCGACGAGGTGAACGGCCGCGGCGCATTTCCCCACGGGTTCACGTACAGCCATCATCCGGTGGTCGCCGCGGTGGGGCTGGCCGTGCTGCGCTACGTGGAGCGCCATGGCCTGGTGGCCAAGGCCGAAGCGGCCGGCGCGCATCTCATGAAGCGGCTCAACGGGCTCCTGGACCTGCCCGCGGTGGGCGAGGTGCGCGGGCTCGGGCTCCTGACCGCGGTGGAGATCGTGGCCGACCGCAAGACCCGCGCGTCGTACCCGAGCCGGGAGGCCACCGCCGAGCGCGTCCAGGCGGAGGCCATGCGGCGCGGCGTGGTCGTGTACGCGTCGGGCGGGCAGGACCAGGGCGCGGGCGACCTCCTGCTCGTCGGCCCGCCGTTCATGATCACCAACGATGAGATCGACGAAACGGTCTCCACCCTCGGCGACGCCATCGCGGCGGTGACGCGCGCGTAGCCGGCTCGCGTAGGATAAAGGGGGAAGAAGGAGGACGCGATGGACGAGACGGCGGCGCCGACCATCACGGGCGTGGCGAAAGTGTTCGATCTCCACGCCCTCAAGGGCTTCGCGCCCGACAAGCGCGTGCGCAAGATGCTGTTCAAGACCGATCAGCTCTGGTCGGAGATCGCCTGCTACGAGCCCGGCCAGTCCACGGTCATGCACCAGCACCCGCGAGAAGAGGAGGCGATCTTCGTCCTCGAGGGCACCGCGCACATGTCGATCGGCGGGGAGGAGGTCGTGGTGCCCGCCGGGGCGATCGTGCAATTTCCCAACGCGGTGCTCCACGATGTGCGCAACCCGGGGCCCGGCCGCTGCGTGATCATGTTCGTGAAGGTCAATCCCAAGGTCCTCAAGACGAGCGCGGAGGAGGCGGCGCATGGGTAGCGTGGATCGCTGCGACAAGACCCTGCCCCTGAACGAGATGATGTACCACGTGCGGCGCGACCCCACGCTCCGGAAGCGCTGGCAAGCCGACCTCGCGGGGCTGGCCCACGAGTTCGGGCTGAGCGCCGCGGAATACGAAGCCCTGCGGGACAAGGACGTGCGCCGACTGCACGAGATCGGCGTCCACCAGTACTACGTACCCCAGATCCTGCGGCTTTTCTTCGGGGCCTCCGCCAACAGCAATGCCCATCCCGCCCTCGAGGCGTACAAGCGCGCCTACCCCGAGGAAAGCGCCCGCGCCGCCGAGCTTCAGGCGCGGCTCGCCGCCCGCGCGGCGCGGGAGCCCTGAGCCATGGCCGAGATCGTCGCCGCGATGGCTCTCACGCACTCGCCCGGTCTCACCGGCTGGTTCGACTCCGCCCCCGCCGATCAGCAAACGCTGGCGCTGCGCACGCTCGGGGAAATGCGCACGCGGCTGGAGGCGGCGCGGCCCGACGTGCTCCTGATGTTCAGCAACGACCATCTCCTCAACTGGCCCATCAACAACACGCCGGAGTACACGGTGGGCATCGCGGATCGGCACGTGGGTCCCGCGGACTGGTACGACGAGTGGCTCGCGCTGGACAAGTACGAGGTGCCCGGCCATCCCGCGCTCGCGCGCCACCTCGTGAACGCAGGGGCGCGGCAGCGCCTGGCGCTCGCGTATCTGCGCGACATGCAGTTCGACGACGGGATCTCGGTCCCGCTGCACTACCTCAACCCCACCATGCGCATCCCCCTCGTGCCCATCACCATGAACTGCACGGTGCCGCCCATTCCCACTCCCGCGCGGGCCTATGAGGTGGGCACGGTATTCCGCGAGCTCGTCCGCGCCTTCCCCGGACGCGAGCGGGTGGCCGTCATCGCGACCGGTGGGCTTTCGCACGAGCCAGGCGGGCCGCGCTACTTCTGGGTGGACGAGGAGTTCGACCTCTGGTTCCTGGAGCTCCTGAAGCGCGGGGACCACGCCGCCCTACTGCGCGAGTGCACGCTCGAGCGCATGGAGGCGGCAGGCTCGGGCGGCACCGCGGAGCTGCTGGCATGGATCCTCGTGCTCGCCTTCACCACCGGCCCCGCGGAGGTGCTCGCCTACATGCCGGCCATCGCCTGGCGCTCGGGCACCGGGATGGTCGCGTGGAGTCAGTTCGCCGCGTAGCCGCCGACTGGGGCGGCTATTGACTTGGGTTCGGGTTGTCCCTATGACTGTCGCTCGAGGAGGCTCACCATGACCACCGCGACTCCCTTCCGCGCCCGGCTCGAGAGCGCCGTCAACGCCCGCCACAGCCGCATGAACCCGTTCACCGAAAAATGGGTCACCGGCGAGCTGACGCGCGCCCAGCTCGCCTCCTGGGTCTGCCAGCACTACCAGTACGTCTCCCAGTTCCCGCGCTGGTGCGCCACCGTCTACGGCAATTGCCCCGACGCGGACGCGCGCGACTTCTTGCTCGAGAACATCATCGAGGAGGAGTCGGGCACCAAGCATGTCGACCTCCTGATCCGCTTCGGCGAGGCGTGCGGCGTGAGCCGCGCCGACATCGAGGGGGCGCGGCAGCTCGCGAGCACCCGCGGGCTCACCGCCTGGTGCTTCGAGACGTCCCGGAAGCCCTTCCACATCGCGGCGGCGGGACTCCTGGTCGGCCTCGAGTCGCAGGTGCCGGGCATCTACAAGCGGAACCTGCCGCCCCTCCAGACGCACTACGGCTTCGCCGACCACGAGGTCGAGTTCTTCGCCATCCACATCGAGGCCGACGAGGTGCACGGCGAGCGCGGCTATCAGATCGTGGAGCAGCACGCCTCCACCCCCGAGCGGCAGACCGAGGCCGCCGAGGCCGTGCGCGAGGCGACCGAGATGCGCTGGCAGTACATGACGGGCCTCCACCGGGCCTTCGTCCTCAAGGAGGACGCCTAGGCGTGGGAGAGCGGCGAGTCGCGTCCCTCGCCGACGTGCCGGCGGGACGGCCGGTCGCGGTGGACGTCGAGGGAACGCGAGTCGTGCTGGCGCGCGTGGGCGAGCAGGTGTACGCCTGCGGCGACGTCTGCGCCCACCGCGGCGGGCATCTCAGCGAGGGGAAACTCTCGGGCCCGCGTCTGGCCTGCCCGCTGCACGGCTGGATCTACGACGTGCGCACGGGCCAGTGCGTCTTCCCGGGCCGCGGCGGCCGCGTCCCCGCCTACCCGGTGCGGCTGGATGGCGAGGGCGTGTTCGTGGAGGTCCCATGATCACCGTGAAGCGGCTCACCCTCGAGGACGCCAAGGTCATGCTAGAGGCAGCCGAGCGGCGGGCCCGCGAGATCAACGTTACCGAGACGATTTGCGTCTGCGACGACGGCGGACACCCCATCGCGCTGCACCGGATGACCGGGGCTCGGCTCACCGGGGTCGACATCGCCATCGCCAAGGCCTTCACCGCGGCGGGACACCGCCGGCCCACCCATCGCTTCAACGAGCCGCCCGGTGGCCCCGCGCTGCCGGGGAACGAAGCCTTCGGCATCCACGTCATGCATCCAGGCAAGTTTGCGATCTTCGTGGGCGGGTTCCCGGTGGAGGTGGACGGCGAGGTCGTGGGTGGTATCGGCGTGAGCGGGGGCAACGGCGAGCAGGACACCCAGGTGGCCCAAGCCGCTCTGGACGCTCTCCGGCAGGCGCTGACCGGCCCCCGACCCTGATCGCCGGGCCGCTGAGAATAAGCGCGGCTCGCTGCTAGGCTTGAAGGCATGGGATCCCCCATGCGCCGGGGCCTCGTAGCCGGCTTTTTTGCGGCGCTGAGCCTCGCGACAATCCCACTGGCGTCGGCCCAGTCGCTCGACGGCCCATCCGCGGAGGCCTTGGCCGCCGTGCTCCGCACACTGCAGGATCCCGCCGCGCGCGGGCAGGCGCTGGCCGCCAATCCCGATGCCGCGGCCCTCGATCAGCACGTGAGAGCCCTCACGGGCTCCCCCGACCTCGTCGACGAGTTCTACGTGCTGGCGGGCCTCGTGTTCACCGATCTCGTCCAGGGCCCGGGTGGCGATCTCGCCCGCATGCGCCAGTCCCTCACCGACGGCCAGCGCGACCCGGGCGGCTTCGCGGCCTTCCTCTCCCCGCCCACCCTGCAGTACCTGCACGACCTCGTCGGCCGCGTCAGCGACCGAAAGCGCTAGGAAATTGCTGAGGGCGAGGGCCTCCGCTATCATGGCGCCGTGGGCGTGCTGACCCGCGTCTGGCAGCGAATCCGGCGGCGGCGGCGGCCGGCCAGCAGCGTGGAGCTCCTTCAGCGCGCCGAGCGGTATCGCCGCGAGGGACGCTTCGAGGACGGCGCGGCGCTGGCGCGCGACGTGCTCGGGCGCGAGCCCAAGAATGCGCTGGCCCTGCTGCTGGGCGGCTATCTTCACGCCGCCCTTCGCGACAGCCGGGCCGCGCGGGCCGCGTTCCGGGCCGTCCTCGCACTCGATCCCGAGCATCCGCGCGCGATGCTGGCGCTCGCTCGCATCGCTTTCGAGGACGGCGAGGTGGGTCCGGCCACGCAGCTCCTGGAGAAGGCGCTTCGCATCTATCCCGACTTCCCCGAGGCGCTCGCCCTGCTCGACGCCACCCGCGCGGTCGCGGGTGAGCCGGCCCCTGTGGTCGATTCTGCCGCGTCGGGAACCCTGATGGCACGGCTGGGGCAGATACCCCGTCCGGAAGGGACACGCGAGTGCCTGCTCCTCACGACCGACGGCGTGCTCCTCCTCGCCCATCCTGCGACGGCCACCCGCGACGCCCTCGCCGTTCATCTCGCGCGCGTGGCGAGCCTTGGCAGTGCCACGCTGGCGCGCGCGGGCCTCGGTGCGCTGCGCCGTGCGTCGGTGTCGGCGAATCCCGGCACCACCTTCATCGCGATCGAGGGGCGGCACGTGCTGGCGCTCACGCTGCCCCCCGAGACCACCGTCGCTGCCGGCCAGAGCCAGGCTGCTGAGCTCTGGACGCGGCTTGCCGCCGAGGTCCGGGCATGAGCCCCGAGGCGCGCGCGGTGCCCACGACCGCGGGAGTGGTGTCTCGTGCGGCCGCCGTGCGGGGCATACTCGGCAATCTGGCGCGCATTCCCGGCGTCCGCGGCGGCCTCCTGATCGCCTCGGACGGATTCGTGATCGCCTCGTCCCTGCCCCCGGAGATCCCGCTGGATCCGCTCGCTGCGCTCGCCACTACACTCGGACGCGAGCTCGAGCTGGGAACGGGCAAGCTCAACCGCGGGATGGTCTCCATCGCCTTCTTCTCGGCGGACGATGGCAGCGTGTTCCTGGGACCGAGCCCGATGGGCTTCGTGCTGCTCCTCGCCGACCGTCAGGCCGACGTGAGCGTGATGCGGGCGGAGTTCAGAAAGGCGCTCGACACACTGCAGGCCGCCTGGCGCGCCGGGGATCACACCGGCGGCCGTCTCTAGCCTGAGCCGGTCTAGCTCACCGTCACCCGCAGCACTTCCTCGATGGTCGTGGTGCCCTCGAGGACCTTCTGGAGCGCGTTCTGGCGGAGGGTCTTCATGCCCTGCGACAGCGCCAACTCGCGGATCTCCGCGGTGGGGGCATTGCGGAGAATCATCTCACGCAGCTCGTCCGTGATCGGCATGACTTCGTAGATCGCG
>DATJFY010000029.1:0-43511 GCA_035495415.1 Verrucomicrobiia bacterium | reverse complement strand
GGCGAAACTTGGATTAGCCCCGATTTCTTGCTATCGTACGCGAAACCTCGCTTTAACTTTCAGCCGTTTAGGGGCGGAGGCAGGTATGCGGAACGGGCGCCGCGTCGTCATCACCGGAATCGGGGTCGTCGCCCCCAACGGGATCGGCAAACAGGCCTACTGGGACAGCCTAGTCTCCGGCAAGTCCGGGGTCGACTGGATCACCGAGTTCGACACCGACCCCTACCCCTGCAAGGTCGCGGCGAAGGTGCAGGACTTCAATCCGGGGGACTTTGTAAGTGCGAAACAGGCAAGACACATGGGGCGGTTTAGCCAATTCGCTGTAGCCGCGTGCAGAATGGCCCTCGAGGATTCAGGGCTCGCATCAACTCCGCTTCTGACCAAGGAAGCTACGGTTTGTTTTGGTACGTCCGGTGGCGCACCCATTTTTGAGAAGGCAGCGGTTGACTTTCAATTGGGAGGAATGAAGGCCGTCGACCCCTGGACAGCGCTGGAATATCCGCCCCATGCGCCTGCATCTTACGTCTCTATAGAATTGGGGATCACGGGTTCGACGATATCCGTATCGTCGAACTGTTGCACAGGCTTAGACGCACTTCAGACTGCTGCACTGCAAGTTCGTTCGGGCAGAACGAAGCTAGCGTTCACGGGCAGCGCCGAAGCTCCGATATCTCCGGCTCTGTTCGCCACCTTTTCAGCACTCGGAGCTTTGAGCCGCCGCAGTGACGATCCTACCAAGGCGTCACGGCCCTATGACCTCCTGCGTGACGGACTTGTCATTGGAGAAGGATCCGCAGCCTTCATTCTTGAAGACCTCGAGCACGCTCGTGATCGCGGCGCCACGATATACGCGGAAGTCCGAGGTTTCGGCGGTGCGAGCGAAGCGATCGATATGAGAAAGGGAGATCTGACCGGCAAGGTAATGGCGAAAGCCATTAACGCTGCGATTCAAGACGCTGGAGTCGAGCCCAACAATATTGACCACGTAAACGCGCATGGCAGTTCTCTACCCGATTTCGATGTGTGTGATTCGAACGCATTTAAGGAAGCCCTGGGAGAACATGCCTACCGGATACCGATCTCGTCCATCAAATCGATGATTGGCCAACCCTTTGCTGCAGCCGGGGCGCTTCAAGCCGCGGCTGCATGCTTGTCCATCGTGAATCAGCAAGTTCCCCCGACGATCAACCAGGAAGTTCCAGACCCTCGTTGCGATCTTGACTACGTTCCTAACGTTTCTCGTGTGGTTCGTCTGAGGAACGTTCTGGCAAATGGGCATGGCTTTGGAGGAGGTTGCTCAGCCATGGTCTTGGGGCGGTTAGATGAGTGAGAAGGGATAGGTTGCGGTGCTGAGTGCCCGCCTTCTCGGCGTACTGATTCTCTGCACCGCCCTTACTTCACTGGGACTTCTCGTATTCCTTAACAACCGACGCGCCCAAGTCAACCGGCTTTTCGGCGTGTCGGTCATCAGTATCGTTGGCTGGATCATCAGCATTTCAATCGCCCTGTCGCTCGATGATCTCTCGCGATCCGTTTTCTTTGGTCGCCTCGCCTTCGCCTTCGCGGGAAGCATTCCATTTACCTTTCTCGTGGTTTTTCAAGCGTTCCCACTGCGAAACCATCCCCCCAGCACGAGAGGGGTGGTATTCCCTGCTGTACTTTGCATAGTCTTCATCGCTCTCTCCTTCACGCCTCTGATCGTCGCCGGAGCGCAGCGCGCGGGAAACAAGACAAACTTCGTTTACGGCATTCTTCACCCCGTCTTCTCGCTGTATGTCGCGTCAACACTCGGTTTCGCGTTATTCACTCTCTGGCGCAAACTGAGGCTCGCAACGGGTCTCCAGAAGCTCCAACTCAGATATCTACTTCTAGGCATTCTGCTTGGCGCTGCCGGCGCCATCACAACAAATGTCGTAGTTCCGCTCGTCTGGAAGACATCACAGTACAGCGTCCTGGGCCCCTACTTCAGCCTGCTCCTCGTCTCCTTCTCGGCACATGCAATCATTCGACATCGGTTGATGGATATTCGCCTAGTAGTCCAGCGGGGCTTCGTCTTCTTGCTTTCAGTAGGAGCCGCTGGGGTGATCTTCATCGCCATCGTTGTGGGAGTATCCGCCAACATCGGAACGAAGGCTCACGATCTCCCGTTGGTTTTTCAGGTTAGCGTCGCGTTGGGCATTGCCCTCGCGTTTCAGCCTCTCAAGCAGCGCATCCAGAACGCCCTTGACCGCTACCTCTATCGTGAGTCTTACGACTATCGAGCAATTATCCGGGAGGCCAGCCGAACCGTCGCTTCTTTGCTCGATCTCAAATCGCTAGTCGAGTATCTCTGCCGCACCGTGAGCGAGACGGTACGCCCAGATTCCGTATCGGTGTTCGTGCGTGACTCCCTCGACCGCTTCGATTTAGTCGCCCACCGCAGCATTCTCGATGACAAACTCGAGCGCATAGACTCCATAGCTACGTCTTCGCCCCTTCCGCTGTTCCTACAGAGTCGGCGACGCACCTTGCTACGCGACGATCTTGGGAGCGAAGTTCGAGGGCGTGAGGCCGAACAAGCAATTGAACAGCTCGCTGCTCTCGGCGGCGAGTTTGTCATCCCGATGACGTCAGAAGGATATTTGATAGGCCTTTTGGTAGTGGGGCCCAAGCGTTCGGGCGACGCATATTTCTCGGACGACCTCGAGATGCTTTCTACGCTTTCGCACCAAGCAGTGATTGCAATGCGAAACGCTCAACTGTACCGGCAGGTCGTTCTAGTCAACGAGTACGTCGAGAACATTCTGGCAACGATGGAAAGTGGAGTGGTAGCAACAGACTTCACGCGGAATATCACACTTTGCAATAAAGCAGCAGAGCGAATGACCGGTGCGACCGCGGACACTCTACGCAGCCAGGGTGTTGTGAAACTTCCCGAAGCGCTAAAGGAGCCGCTTGAAGCTACTCTGAACGACGGTCAGGCTCGGACGCAACTTGAATCCGCCCTGATCGATGATGTGGGACGCGTCACTCCGATTGTGTGTGCCACATCACCTCTGCGCGACCGAACGGGCACCGTTCTTGGTGCCGTGATTGTCTTCAGCGACCTCAGTAGGCTCAAGGATCTCGAGCGTGAGAAGCGCCGTGGTGAGCGTCTTGCGGCTTTTGGATCGCTAGCTTCCGGTATTGCCCACGAAATCAAGAATCCCCTCGTTGCCATTCGTACCTTTGCTGAGCTTCTTCCTGAACGTTTCACAGATGAAGACTTCCGAAAAGATTTCTCGGCAATCGCTCTAAAAGAGATTGAGCGGATCGACCAGTTGGTCGCAAGGCTTCGAGGACTGGCGGTACCCTCCCATCAGTCGTTCCGCAGTGTGGACGTTATTGAACCGCTCGAAGAAACTTTGGCGCTGCTGCGCGGGCAGTTCCTGCAGAAACGCATTCGCATCACTAGAGCATACGGCGCCTCGAATACCCGTATCTCCGGCGACACAGACCAGTTGAAGCAGCTCTTCCTGAACCTCCTGATCAATGCGGTCGAGGCTATGGAGCATGACGGGGAGGTTGTCATCCGCCTCACCGACCGAGCTACCCACGACGGGAACAGCCTGCTGGTCGAGGTGACCGATTGTGGTACCGGCATCCCTGAGCAACTAGTCGGGAAGATTTTTGAACCATTTGTGACAACTAAGCCAAGAGGTTCCGGTCTCGGGTTGGCAATCTGTCGCGGGATAACCGACGCGCACAAGGGCACGATCAGGGCTGTCCCCGCCCTGGGCCGAGGCACGACAATCTTGATTGAATTCCCCATAGCGACTGAGGCTTCAAGCGCTATCATCAGCTGACCTATCTAGCGCCCCTTCTAGCCGCATTGCGCTTGAAAGCTCGATTGACTTCGGGAAATAATCGGACTCCAACGAGGCTCCCGAACTAAACTTCCTCTTTCCGGGGATGGGCATGTTTATTAGCCCAAGCGCGATTCCTCTCCTTACTACGGCAGTACTGAATCTTGGAATCGCGGTCTATGTCTACAAACGCGGGCCCCGCGGTCGTCCGCACATTGCTCTAGCGGCAATAGGTGTCATTGGAGCGCTATGGGCCATCGGGGTGGCGCTAGGACATTACGCCATCCCCCAATCCGTCTTCTTCGTCAGGTTCACTTTGGCCGTGGCAAGTCTCGCGCCCCTCTCGACGTTGGTATTTGCCGATGTGTTTCCCCCTGAACGTCCGCTCAGAGAAAGTTTGCCTCTTAAGATTTTTGCGGTGCCTGGGGTCCTCTTTTCTTTTCTCGCGATGTTCACACCATTGCTCGTCGCGTCGGTGGGGGGTGGTCCGAAAGGAATAAGCATCGAATACGGACCTCTACATCCTGCATACGGCATCTTTGTGGTCTCATGTTTCGCCAGTTCGATATGGGTTCTCGCTCTCAAGTACCGCGTGGTAAGCGGCTCTCTCCGTATTCAAACTGGCTATCTACTTGTTGCGCTCTCAGTGCCGATTGCATTTGGGATGCTGACCAATCTTCTGATCCCCCTCTTGTTCGGAACATCCAGTTTTAGCAAGTTCGGACCCTTATTCTCCCTCGTCATGATCGCAATGATCGGCCACGCGATCATTCGTCATCGGTTGATGGACATTCGCGTGAAGGTCCGCCGCGGTGTGGTGTATCTCGCCGCCGTCCTCGTAGCCGGACTCGCGTTGCTGATGCTGCTGGTCGTCTCTAACACGTTCTTCCACGACGAGCACCAGGCGCCCGTGCGCGAGATTCTCCTCGCACTGCTCGTGGCGGTCCTGTTCGCTCCGCTCAAGGGGCAGATCCAGCGCGCATTCGATCGCTATCTCTATCGCGAGCCCTACGACTACCAGAGAACGATCCGCGAGACGAGCCGGGCGTTGAGCACCACCATCGACCTGCCCACCCTTCTCGGGCACTTCGCGCGCACGGTGGCCGCTACGCTGCGGCCCGAGGGGCTGGCGATCTACCTGCTCGACGAGGAGGAGGGCCGGTTCGAGCGCGCCCACCTCTTCGGGCAGGGCCCGTTCCCGCGGTCGGTCGCTCCCACGCTGCCTCTTCTGGTCGAGCTGGAACACGAACGGCGCCTGTTCTTCCTCGACGAGGTGGGGCGGCAGCCGGGAGGCCCGGAGCCCGCTGTCATGCTGGACGGCTTCGCCCGGCTGGGCAGCGAGGTGCTGGCGCCGCTCGTCGACAGCGATCGGGTGATCGGTTTCCTTGCGGTCGGCGCGAAGCGGTCCGGCGACCCCTTCTTCAGCGATGATGCCGACCTCCTCGCGACTCTCGCGAATCAGTCCGCCGTCGCCGTCCGCAACGCGCAGGTCCACCACCAGGTCCTGCTCGTCAACGAGCACATCCAGCGCATCCTCGCCACAATCGAGAGCGGGGTGGCCGCGGTGGGGGCGCGCGGCCGGATCACCCTCTTCAATCGGGCGGCCGAGAGCCTGGCCAGTGTCTCCGCCCAGGCCCTCCTGGGGCAGCCGGTGGGCCATCTGCCGGGCCCGCTCGCCCGCTTGCTCGAGTCCACCGCAGCGGATGGGGAGTCCCGCTCGCAGATCGAATTCGCGCTCCCGAACTCGGCGGGGCAGCTGATCCCCCTGATGTGCTCCACCTCGCCGCTGGTCGGGCTGCAGGGCACGCGTCTGGGGGCGGTCGCGGTGTTCAGTGACCTGAGCCGCCTCAAGGAGCTCGAACAGGAGAAGCGACGGGCCGAGCGGTTGGCCTCGCTCGAGGCGATCGCCTCGGGGCTGGTGCACGAGATCCGGAACCCCCTGGTCTCGCTGAAGGCCTTCACGCAGCTCGTGCCCACCCGATTCGACGACGCCGAATTCCGGACACGGCTGGTCCGGGTGGCTGACCGGGAGATCTCGAGGATCGACGGGCTGCTCGGGCGGTTCCGGACCCTTTCTTCCGCCCACACACAACCGATGGTGCCCGTCGACGTGATGGACCCCATCCAGGCGGCCCTCGAGCTTCTCGGCCCGGAATTCGAGGCACGCAGCATCAAAGTGCGCCGGGTCGGTCCGGCTTCCATACCCACTATTCCTGGCAATGCCTCGCAAATGGAGCAACTTATCCACAACTTATGCTTAAATTCTCTAGAAGCCATGAGCCAGGGTGGGGAGCTCACCGTGAGGGTGGCCGATCTGCGCGAGGCGGGGGGAAACTACCTCCTCATCGAAATTTCCGACACCGGACCAGGTATCCCCCCGGAGATCCTCGATAAGGTCTTCACCCCATTCGTAACCTCGAAAGCCCGCGGCTCGGGGCTGGGGCTGGCCATCTGCAGCAGCATCGCCGATGCTCACAGAGCCACCCTGCGGGTCCGAAACCACACGGGCAGACCCGGCTGCACCTTTACCATCGAGTTTCCCGCCTCGAGCGAGCGCCCAGCGACCACTCGGACATGAGAACGGCCCTCCTGGTCTCGTCCGACGAGACACTGCGGACCCGTCTTCGCCGCGGCCTGGACGGCCGGGCGGTGTTCACCGCGAATTCCGATGAGGAGGGCCTGCGGACCCTCCGCTTTACCGCGGTCGACCTGATCGTGAAGGATGCCTCGCCGGCCCGGGACGTGCCGGCCTTCGTCGAGCGCGCCCGCCAGCTCTGCCCCACCGCGGTGATCGTGTGCGTACTGCCTGCCCAGGGTACCCAGCCGGAGGACGAGCCGGCCATCGACCACGCGGACTTCGTGCTCCTCCAGCCGTTCACCACCAGCCATCTCCACGGCGTGCTGCGGCAAGCGGAAGAGAAGCTTCGCCTCGTGCAGGAGGTGTCGGCCCTGCGCTCCGCGCCTAGACCGGTCGAGACCGTGGTGGCGATGAACGATCCGGGGCCCGCGCTCGACCTTCCCTCCGACGTCCTGACGCGCATGGTGCGGGAATTCGCCAAGGCGCTCTCGGCCGGTTTCGACATCTCGCGGGTGCTGGATCTCTTTCTGGACGCCGTGGGGGAGCTCGCCCGGCCCACGCGGAGCGCCATCCTCGCCGCCGATCAGACCGCGCGGCACTATCGCATCGCCGCTCAGCGGGGACTGCCGCCCCACGTGGTGGAGTCGGTGGTGCTCTCGGCCGACGGGGGGCTGCCGCTCTGGCTGGCCGCCGAGGGCCGCCTCATCCACATCGAAGAGGCTCAGGCCCGCGCCACCGACCCCACGGCACGCGAGATCGCCAAGGAGATGGCGGTCCTCCAGTCCGTGATCGCGGTGCCGCTGATCTCCCACAGCGAGCTCGTGGCGGTCCTCACCCTGGGCCAGCGGGTTACGGGCGGCGCGTACAGCCGGCGCGAGACCGAGATCATCTACAATCTGGCGAGCCATCTCGCCACGGCGATCCGAGACATCCGGGTCCACCATTTGCTCGAGTACCAGAAGCAGTTCACCGAGCGCATTCTCGCGCACATGTCGAACGGCGTCATCACGATCGGGCCAGATGAGCGGGTGGTGATCATCAACCGCCGTGCCGAGGAGATCCTCGGCATGGCCGCGCGCGACGCGCTCAACCGGGACCTGCGTGTGCTCCCCTCGCCTCTCGGCGATCTGCTCTTCGAGACGCTCACCCGCGGGCGCGCCATTCACCGCGAAGAGGTGCAGCTCGCGCTGCGCGGGCTTCCCCTCGAGGTGTCGACGTACCCCGTGACCGGCGAGGGCGCGTCGACGCTGGGCGCCGTGCTCGTGTTCGAGGATCTCACCCAGCAGCGTCAGGCCGCCCGCGAGCGACGGGAGGCCGAGCAGCTCGAGCTCCTCACCCGCGTCGTGGCGCGCATCGCCGACGAGATCAAGAATCCGCTCGTCTCCATCCGGACGTTCATGGAGCTGCTCGAGGAGCGCTACGACGACGCTGCCTTCCGCAATCACTTCGCCTCGGTGGTGGGCCGCGACGTCCGGCGCCTCGTCCAGATGTTCGAGAAGCTGGCCGCCCTCGTGAACGAGGGCGACTACAAGCTCGAGGTCGTGGATACCCGCCTCGCGGTCGAGGAGTGCCTGCAGGAGCTGGGCGCCCAGGCGGTGCCCGCCGCGAGCGCGGAAGCGCGTCTCCTCGCCTTCGTGGACGAGTCCACCCAGAAGCACGTGTCCGCGACCTACTCGTACGAGGGCCGGACCTTTCTCGTGCGGGGCGACCGCTCCATGCTCAAGAAGGCCGTCGCGTACCTGGTGTGGTTCCTCCTGCGCAAGACCCCCGGCCAGGACGCCAAGCTCTCCGTCTCCGTGTCCCGTCTCGACAAGGAGGACCGTGTGCGAATCACCGTCGCGTCGCGCACCGCCGACGTCCGGTCGGACGAGCTCCACCGCATCTTCGACCCGATCCAGGTGGTCCAGGAGAACCTGATCGACGTGGGGCCGTGCGTGAGCCAGCGCATCATCGAGGCGCAGGGCGGCCGGCTCGAGGTGCGGCAGGGCCGGGCCGAGGTGACCTTCACCGCCCTGCTGCCCGGCGTGCCCGGGATCACCGCATGACCGATCGCGCGCGGATCCTCGTGGTGGACGACGAGATGGGGCCCCGGGAGTCCCTCCGCATGATCCTGAAGCCGCGGCACGACATCGCCACCGCGGACAGCGGCGAGGCGGCGCTGCGAACGCTTCGGACGTTCCATCCCGACCTCATCTTCATGGACATCAAGATGCCGCAGATGGACGGCATCGAGCTGTTGCGCCGGATCAAGGCCATCGACGGGAGTATCGAGGTGGTGATGATCACGGCATATGCCTCGCTGGAGACGGTGAAGAACGCCCTCACCCACGGCGCGTTCGAATACCTCATCAAGCCGTTCAGCCGGCAGGACCTCGAGGAGACGGTGCGCCGTGCCCTCGCCCGCCGGCAAACCGAGGTCGGCACGCGCAATCAGCTCACCTCCTTGGTCGACGAGATGCGCGCCCTCGCGGGCAAGACGCGTGACCTCGAAGAGGAGGCGCGGCGAGAGCAGGCCGAGCAGTCGCTACGGGTCACACAGCTCTCGATCCTCCGGGAAATCTCGCGCGGCCTGCTGGGCCAGCTCGACCTCGCCCAGCTCATCGCGACCATCACGGACCAGCTCCGCGCGGCCCTCGGGTACGACGACGTACGGATCCACCTCGGCTCCGCGCCCGACGAGAGCCTGACCGGCGCCCACGGGGTCGTGTGCCCCATCCGGGACGACGGGAGCACGCTCGGCTATCTCGCCGCCGCGAACCAGGCGAGTGCCCGTCCCATCGACCCGCGAGAGCGCGAGCTGCTGGAGATGCTGTCGGACTATCTCGCGGTCGCCATCCGCAACTCCCGACTCTACGGCCAGGTCGCCGACACCAAGCGCTCGCTCGAGCAGCTCATCCAGTCGGCGGGCGACGGCATCATCTCTCTGGATCGCGACGACCGCGTCGCGGGCTGGAATCCCGCGGCCGAGCGCATCTTCGGCATCCCCGCCCCGATCGCCGTCGCCCGGCCCATCACCGAGATCCTCCCGCTCGAGCAATACGTGGCCGCCCGCGGCGCCCTCTCGCCGGAGTCCCCCGTGCGCGTCTTCGAGGTGTCCTCGCGTCGCGACGACGGGACGGGGCTCAATCTGGCGGTGACGCTGTCCGCCCTCACCGGGCGCGATGGGCAGATCGAGGGCATGCTCGCGATCGTTCACGACACCACCGCGCAGCGCGAGCTCGAGGCGCAGATGCTCCAGTCGGAGAAGCTGACCGCGCTGGGTCAGATGGCCGGCGGCATCGCGCACGATTTCAACAACCTGCTCCAGGCCATCCTCGGCTACGCGCAGCTGATGGGGAAGAACCCTGCCAACGTGGACGTGGTCCGCCGCGGACTCGATGTCATCGAGGCTGCCGCCACCGGCGGCGCGGAGACGGTGCGGCGCATCCAGAAGTTCGCGCGCCTCCGGCCGGATGAGCCCTTCGTCTCCCTCGATCTCAACGCGGTGGTCAACGACGCGGTGGCCATCACCCAGCCCCGCTGGGAGGAGCGCTCGGCCAAGGGCGGCCTGCCCTTGCGCATGGAGCTCAAGCTACCCCCGATTCCCGCGGTGATGGGGCGGCCTTCGGAGCTGAACGAGGTCGTGACGAATCTCATTCTGAACGCGATCGACGCCATGCCGGCGGGTGGCACCCTCACCATCCGCACCCACGTAGAGCGGGGCGACGTCGTGGTCCTCACCGTGTCGGACACGGGCACGGGCATGCCGGAGGCGGTGCGCAAGCGCGTGTTCGACCCCTTCTTCACGACGAAGGGCGAGGCCGGCACGGGCCTCGGTCTCTCGGTGTCTTACTCGATCGTGAAGCGCCACAACGGGGAGATGCGGGTGGACAGTCTCCTCGGCCGCGGCACCACGTTCACGATCGTGCTGCCGGTGGCCGTCGCGTCGTCGGCCGAGGCCGCCCTCGACGCCGACGCCCCGGGCAGCCGGAGGGGTCGCATCCTCGTCGTGGACAACGATGCTCAGGTACTCGCCATCCTCACCGAGATGCTGAAGGAGGCGGGACACGACGTCATCGCGGTGTCCAGCGGCGCCGCCGCCATGGACGTGTTCCGCCCCGGCACCTTCGACGTCGTGCTCACGAACATCGGGATGGTGGGGATGACGGGCTGGGAAGTCGCGCAGCGGATCCGGGCGCACGACCGTAACATCCCCGTGGCCTTCATCACGGGATGGGGGCTGCACGAAGAGGACCAGGAGCGCTGTCGGCACCTTGGGATCCACCACGTGCTGTTCAAACCGGTGGGGCCCGCCGAGCTCCACCGGACGATCCAGGGCACCCTCGCCGAGCACGCCGCCCGCGCCTAGCGTGCCCCGCCCCGGTCGTCAGGTCCCGATCACGCCTCCATCGCGCCGCCGGATCACCACCGTCGCCGAGCGCGGACGCCCGTCTGCGGCGAAGTCCGGCCAGTTGGACAGAGCCCGGGGACGCCCGGGATCGGAGCGATCGCCCGGCGCTTCTCCCGGATGCTGGATGTTCACGAACGCGGTGCGGGTATCCGGAGTCGTGTGGAAGCCGGTGATCTCGCACCCGCGCGGCCCCGTGAGGAAGCGCCGGAACACCCCCGTGGAGGGGTCGACGGCCAGCAGCTGATTGTTGCCGAGCGGGGCGAAGCGTCCCCGGAGCAGTGAGGTGGGCGAGATATCGGTCTCCACCCACAGGGTGCCCCTGCCGTCGATCCAGAGGCCATCGGGGCAGGCAAATGGATCGCCTTTCACCGTGCCGCCGCCGTCCGGACCCGCCTCCACGAACACGTCCCACGTGAAGCGCGTCGCCGCGGGACTGCCCTTGTCCTCGCGCCAGCGGATGATGTGCCCGTAGGGATTCGGCGCGCGGCGGTTCGCGGGGTTGGGGCCCTCGTTGCCCTCGCGGCCCCGCTCGGCGTTGTTGGTGCACGAGCAGTACACCTCGCCCGTCGCTGGATGCGGCACGATCCACTCCGTGCGGTCCATCTTGGTGGCGCTCAGGGCATCCGCGGCCTGCCGGGTTCGTACGACCACCTCGCCCTGGTCGTGGAAGCCATTGGCCGCGGTGAGGGGGCCCGTGCCGTGCACGAGCGGGAGCCACGTCCCCGTCCCGTCGGCGCTGAAGCGCGCGACGTAGAGCGTGCCCGCGTCCAGGAGATTGCGGTTCCCGTCACGGTTGCCCGGCTGCCACGGCTTCGCGGGCACGAACTTGTAGATGTACTCGAAGGCCGCATCATCGCCCATGTAGAAGGCGAAGCGCCGGTCCCTCCCCACGAGGCAGGCCGCTCCCTCATGGGCGAAGCGCCCCAGCGCGGTGCGCTTGATCGGGACGGTGAGGGGGTCATAGGGGTCGATCTCCACGACCCAGCCGAACCGGTGGAACTCGTTGGGATGGCGGCCGGCGTCGAAGCGCTCGTCGTGCTCCTCCCAGCGGACGCCCCTCCCCTTCGCGGAGAGACGGTAGCGCCGCTGGTCGTCGGTCAGCGCGCCGGTGTTGACGAAGTAGACATGCCAGTTCTCCTCGCACGTGAGGTACGTGCCCCATGGGGTCCAGCCGTGCGCGCAGCAGCTGTGCGTCCCGCGCACGATGCGACCCACCGGATCGGCGGCGGTGCGCATGAGGGGGTGGGTCGCGGCGGGGCCGGCGAGCGCGCATTCGCTCCGCGCGGTGATGCGGCGCGCGTAGCGTGACGGCCGGACCACCGTCCACTGTCCACTTTCCAGACGGATCTCGATGACGGACACCCCCACCGCGTGCTGGGCCTTGAGGACTTTCTCGACGCTCCATGTCTTCTGTCCGTCCGGAAAGAGCAGGCCCTCGTCGAGGTACTCGTGGTTCATCGCGAGCAGCCCATGGGTGGAGTCGCGCGAGCCCCGGGGAAGCGGGAAGAAATGCATGCCGTCGTGGTGCATGCCCGCCTGCACCGCCTGCTCCGCCGCGGTGTTCGACGCATCCGATTTGAATGGGGGCATCGCCTCCGGCACGCCGACGGAATCACCCCACCGGTAGAGGACCTGGGCGTCGTACTCGGCCGGCACCCGGAGGAGATCGTCCGACGACACGGGTACGGCGGTGAAGCCGATGTCCGGGCGGCCCGTCAGCATCCCGCAGCCACCGAGGGCGGCGAAGGCAACCCCGCCCAGCCCGGTCGTCAAGAGCGACCGCCGCGACAGCAGCACCTCGCTGAACGTTGGATTGGCCGCCGGATTGGCCGCGTCCTCGGCGCCCCGATGGAGATTCCGGCTCATCACGGTCCCGGCCGGCGACTCAGGCGTGGGGACCGGAGCGGCGGCGCACCTGATCGGAGAGCTTGCAGAACGCGCAGAGCTCGCCGGTGGTCACCTGGCCGCAGCGCACGCACTCCATGAGGGTCACGTCCTGCGCCCGCTCGAATGCCGGACGAGCCTTGTCGAGGAAGCCGAAGAGGAAGTTGTGCTTCGCTCCCGGCGAGACGGCCTCCAGGCGGTTCAGCACCTCCTTGTGGGCCAGCGAGGTCGCGCCCCGCGAGAACGGGCATTCTTCTACGATGTAGTCGATGCCGCGCAGGAAGGCGTAGGCGGCCGTCTCGCGCTCGGACAGCCGGTAGAGGGGCTTCACCCGGCGCACGAGCTTGGGGTGGGTGGACTCAAGCATCGGCGACTGGCGTGCGAGCGCCTCCGTCTGCCAATGCAAGACGGAGCCGAAGAGCGTCGCCGCCTCGTCGTCGAGATTGTGGCCGGTGGCCACCACGCGATAGCCGTGGTCGAGGGCGGCGCGATTGATGAGATAGCGCTTGGAGAGGCCGCACGCCGAGCACGTTGGCCGTCGGGTGACCTTCTGGACTTCCGGGATGGGCGCGCCCACCGCGTCCACCACGCGCTCCACGATCAGCTTCTGCCCCCGCGCCGCCGCGAACGCCTCGCACTTGGCCTTGGACTCGACCGAGTACTCGGAGATTCCCAGATCGAGGTAGAGGCCGGCCGTCTCGTATCCCTCGCCGAGCAGCACGTCCCAGAGGGCGAGCGAGTCCTTGCCCCCGGAGACCGCCACCAGGATCGGCGTGCCGGGCGGGAACATGCGGTGGTGGCGGATGGCCTCGCGCACCTGCTTCTGGAAGAATTCCAGGAAGTGGGGCGAGCAGAACGCCGCGTTGTGCCGCCGCAGCTCGAGCGCCGCCGTGTCGCCGCACTTGCGGCACTTCATGCGCGCCCTCCCGAGATGACGGGCCGCAGCTCGATCTCGTCGTCCTCGCCCACCACCGTGTCGGCGGTGAGCAGCTCCGAGCCGCGGATCACCAGGACGGTCTCAGGCAGCACGTCCAGCTCCCGCAAGAGGTCCTTCACACGCCGCTTGCCCGCGATCTCTACCTGGCGCTTGGGATAACGGAGGGTCACCTTCATCAGGCTGCGATTATACCGCGCGCGTGCTACAAGAGGTCGTCGCCATGCCCACGCCGGACGATCTCGCGCCGCACGGCCGTGCCCATCACGCGCGCACTCCGTGGACCACGGAGTCGACGCGTCCCGTCTACGCCAACCCGTGGATCCGCGTCCGCGAAGACGTCGCCCGCCTCCCCGATGGCCGCGCCACCATCTACGGGGTCGTCGAGTGCGGCGAGGCGGTGGGCGTGCTTCCGTTCGTGGATCGCGACACCGTACTCCTGGTGGGCCAGTACCGCTACGTGGCCCGCGGGTTCTACTGGGAGATGCCGACGGGAGCCCAGCACGTGGGCGAAGCCCTGGAGGCCACCGCCCAGCGGGAGCTCGCCGAGGAGGCCGGTTACGAGGCCGGGCGCCTGGTGCCACTCGGCGACTTCCACACGTCGAAGAGCATCCTCCGCGAGGTTGCGCATCTCTACGTCGCCGAGGAGCTGCGCCCGGCCTCGCGGCCCCCCGATCATACGGAGTTCATCGAGCGGCGGACGTTTTCCTTCGCCGAGACCCTCGCGATGGTCGAGCGCGGCGAGATCAAGGACGCGATGACGATCGTCGCGGTCCTGCGGATGGCGCGCCTGCGCGGCGCGCCCTGACGCGCAGCCCGCGGTCGCTCAGGCCGCCTTGCCCGCGAGATACATCGCCCCGGTGGGCGCCGGCGCGCCCCCCTCGGGCTCCAGCGTGACCGCGAAAACGTCCACGCGGCTCACGCCCGGCAATGGCGGGACCCGGAGACTCCCCGTTCCCTTTGGATCCACGGTGAACACGCCCGCGGAGACGGGCGCGCTCGTCCCCGCGATGGCCCAGAGCTGATAGGCCTTGCCGGGCGGCGGCGCCGGTAGACCCGCGGCCACGAGCAGGCCCCCCGCCTTCTCGTGCCACAGCATGCGGGCGTGCGCGCCGGGACTCGGGCTCTGCCCACCGAGCGCGACCATCTGGGTGGCGGGGTCGCGGAGGATGGCCAGCACCGAGGCCTGACGATCGAGCTGGGCCTTCAAGGTCCGGGCTTCCCCGCCGAGCGCCTCGAGGCGCTGCTCATAGCGGCTGGACACCGCGAGGCCGACCGCGATCGCGGCGACACCGGCGGCCATGGCCCCCGCGAGCACCACCGTCCACACGGAGCGCCGCGGGCGGAGCGCCACCGCGCGCGCGCCGTTGCCCACGCGTGGAGAAGCCGGGATGCGCGCCATGAGCGCGGCCTTCACCTCCGCAGGTGGCGGCTCCGGGCGCTCCGCCGCCACGCGGACGAGTGTCTCCTCGAAGCGACGGAGGGCGCGGCGCGCCGCCTCGTCGCCGCGCAGCAGCGTCTCGAAGCGCGCGCGGTCCGCGGCATCGAGCGCGCCGACGGCGTACCCCGCCGCGAGCTCGTCCAGCTCGTCCCGACTCATCTCAGCGCTCACGCGTCGTCCACCTTGAAGGCCGCCCGCAGGCGCTCGAGCCCGAGGCGGATCCGTGTCTTCACCGTCCCCAGCGGCTCCCCCAGCTTCGCGGCGATCTCCGACTGCGTGAGCCCCTCGAGGAACGCCAGCTCGATGGCCCGCCGCTGGGGACCCGGGAGCTGCTCGAGGGCTCCCTGCGCGAGCCCGCGGTCCTCCGCGGCGAGGCCCGGATCGTCGGCCCGGGTGGTCGTCGCGGCAGCCACGCGCTCGTCCACCGGGGCCACGAACGTCTGCTCTCTTCTACGGATGGACCGCAGCCTGTCGATTGCTCGGGTCTTCGCTCGCATCACGAGCCACGCTTCGGGGCTGCCGCGCGAGGGATCGTAGCTGGGCGCGTCCTGCCATACCTGCCAGAACACCTCCTGCAGCACCTCCTTCGCCGCCTCGGGATCCCGGAGGATGCGGCGGATCAGGCCGAACGCCAGGGCGGCGTGCGCGTCGTAGAAGCGCTCGAAGGCGCCGCGATCGCCGCGAGCGATGGCCGCGATGAGATCGGCGGCGGCGGAGACCCGATTGCCCTCGCGCATCCTGGCGTTCATGAGTATCAGAGGCGCTAGGCTCTGACAACTTCCCCGGCCGAGATCCGCCGCCCCGGCGCCGCGCGTAGGAAGGCTGGGAGGGTGTGACGGCCGCTACTGGCGGAGCTTGAACCGCTGAATCTTCCCGGTGGCGGTCTTGGGCAGCTCGCTCACGAACTCGATCCAGCGCGGATACTTGTACGGCGCGATCTTGTCCTTCACGAACTGCTTGATCTCGGCATCGAGGGCGGGGCTGGGGATGTGGCCGTCCTTGAGCACCACGTAGGCCTTGGGCTTCACGAGGTGCTCGTCGTCCTCCTGCCCCACCACGGCCACCTCGAGCACCGCGGGATGGCTGATCATGGTGTTCTCCACCTCGATCGGCGAAACCCAGATGCCCCCGACTTTCAGCATGTCGTCGCCCCGCCCGCAGTACCAGAAGAAGCCGTCCTCGTCCTCGTAGTACTTGTCACCGGTGTTGATCCAGTGGCCCTGCAGCGTGTTCTTGGTCTTCTCGTGCTGATTCCAGTAGTACGCCATCGTGGAGTCGCCTTTGACGCGCAGATTGCCGATCTCCCCCCGCGGCACCGGCTGTCCCTCGTCGTCCACGATTCGCGCCTCGTAGCCGGGCACCGGCAGGCCGGTCGCGCCCGGACGGGTACGGCCCGGCCGGTTCGAGAGAAAGATGTGGAGGATCTCCGTGGTCCCGATCCCGTCGAGGATCTCGACGCCGAAGCGCTCGCCCCAGCGTGTGAAGAGGTCCTCGGGCAGCGCTTCCCCGGCCGACACGCAGAGGCGCAGCGAGGAGAGATCGTACTTCGCGTCGGCGTCCTTCACCTGCAACATCGCCGCGTACAGGGTGGGGATCCCGAAGAACAGCGTGGGCCGCGTCGTGGTGATCAGCTCGAACATGGCCTCGGGCAACGGCCGGCCCGGATAGAGCACGCCCTGTCCGCCCACGCCCATCGGGAAGTACATGTTGTTGCCCATCCCGTAGGCGAAGAAGAGCTTGGCCGCCGACACCGTGCGATCGGCCTCGGTCATGTGGAGGACTTGCCGCGCATAGGTGTCCAGGCACACCACCATGTCGTGCTGGAGATGCACCGCGCCCTTCGGGAAGCCGGTCGAGCCCGAGGAGTACAGCCAGAACGCGGCGTCGTCGCGCGAGGTCTCCACGGCGTCGAGACGCGCGCTCGCCTTGTCGAGCAGGGCCTCGAAGCTCTGCGCCCGGCCCTTGGCCGGCCCGGTGACGATCACGTGACGGAGGAAGCGCGCCTCGCCTAGCACGGGCTCCACCACCGCAAATAGCGGCTCCGAGACGACCAGCACGGTGGCCCGGCTGTCGTTGAGGAAGTAGAGGTAATCGGGCGCGCGCAGCATCGTGTTGAGCGGCACCGGGATCGCCCCGATCTTGAGGGCGCCCCAGAAGGCGGCGAGAAAGTCCGGCGTGTCGAGCAGGAGGCACAGCACGCGCTGCTCGCGCTCCACCCCGAGCGCCTGAAGGGCGTTGCCCGCGCGGTTGGCCCGCTCCTGGAGCCCCGCGTAGGTGAGGGTGCCGCCCTCGTGGTGGAAGGCCACGCGCTCGCCGCGCCCCTCCGCGACGTGCCGGTCAACGAAGAAGGACGCCGCGTTGAAACGCTCGGGAATGAGCGTCGGCGTGCCCTCGACCCCCGCGCTCACTTGTGTCGCCGGGCCGGGCGCCGCCCCGTAGGCTTCGCCTTCCGCGAGATCGCGCGGACGGCCGCGGCCGCGCGCGCCGCCGGCGCCGCGGCGGCCGGCTTCACCGCCATCGCCTCGATCTCGACGAGCAGCTCCGGATGCACGAGGCGCGAGATCACCAACAGGGTGTTCGGGGGGAATACGCCGTCCGGGAAATAAGCGGGGAAGGCGGCGCGACGGGCGGTCATGAAGCCGTCGATGTCGGCGGCGCTGGTGAGGAAGGTCTGAAGGCGCACCACGTCCCTCATGGAGACGCCCGCCGCCTTCAGCACCGCGTCCACGTTGGCGAGGGCTTGGCGCGTCTGTGCCCCCACGTCACCCGCCCCCACCACTTCCCCATCCCGCATCCCCACCTGCCCCGCAACCACGACGAGCTCGCCCGGCCCCGCAATCATGCCGTGCGAGTACATGCCCAGCGGCGGACCCAGCGTCTTTCCGGTGACGGCGCGCGGCGACATGGCGACCTCCTCAGGGGAGCCGGACGTACTCGAATTCGATGGGCTTGCTGTTGATCCCCCGCGGGGGCGGCGCGATCCAGCTGGCGAACTTGCCCGGCTCCGTCACGCCCTGCATGAGACTCCCCACGAAGGCCTGATCCTCGGCGGTGGGCAGCCACGCCTGGTGCTTCGCGTCCCACTCCGCCTCGCTGAGCACCCGGCCATCCGGGGACACCTTCACGTCGGCGAAGGCGCCGATGGCGCGGTGGAAGGCGCGATGGGGCAGCCGAAACTCGGCCTCGATGCCGTGCTGCTTGATCACCTGGTTCCACCGCGCCACCCCACGGGCGCAGTCGGCCACGTAATCATCGCGCAGGCGCTCGTTGAGCGAGACGAGCGCCGCCTCGGAGCGCGTCACGAGACGGTCGCCCTGGACGTCGGCGATGGTGTAGGCGGCGTCCTTGAGGCGGTGGTCGTCGTCCTTCTTGGTTTCTTCGAAGCGCCCCTTGAGCCCCATCGTGTAGAAGTTGGCGGCGTTGGTGGAGACCTCGGAGCCGAAGAGGTCCAGGGAAACCGAGCAGTGAAAATTGATGTACTTCTGGATCGTCGCGAGGTCGATGCCCCCATGCTTTCGCACGTCGTCCGTCCGATGCTCGCGCATCAGCTCACACGTCCGCTGGACGACCCGCTGCACCCCCGACTCGCCCACGAACATGTGATGGGCCTCCTCGGTGAGCATGAAGCGGCAGGTGCGCGACAGCGGATCGAAGCCGCTTTCGGCGAGACTCGCGAGCTGATACTTGCCGTCGCGATCGGTGAAGAAGCAGAACATGAGGTAGGAAAGCCAGTCGGGGGTGCGCTCGTTGAATGCGCCGAGGATCCGCGGCTTGTCGGCGTCGCCCGAGCGGCGCTGGAGGAGCGCCTCGGACTCCTCGCGGCCGTCGCGTCCGAAGTGCGCGTCGAGGAGGTACACCATGGCCCAGAGGTGCCGCCCCTCCTCTACGTTGACCTGAAAGAGATTGCGGAGGTCGTAGAGCGACGGGCAGGTCTTGCCGAGGTGGCGCTGCTGCTCGACCGACGCGGGCTCGGTGTCGCCCTGGGTGACGATGAGGCGCCGCAGGACGCCGCGATATTCGCCAGGCACCTCCTGCCAGGCGGGCGCACCCTTGTGGTCCCCGAAGTTGATGAGCCGGTTCGGCTCTGGCTCGGCGAGGAAGATCCCCCAGCGGTACTCGGGCATGCGCACCCAGTCGAAGTGGGCCCATCCCTGCGCGTCCACGCTCACTGCGGTGCGGAGGTAGACCTCGTTACCCTGGAATCCCACCGGTCCCATGTCGTGCCACCACTCGAGGAACTTCGGCTGCCACTCCTCGAGGGCGCGCTGGAGGCGCCGGTTCTCGGTGAGGTTGACGTTGTTCGGGATCCGCTCGGAGTAATCGATGCCCGGCATCACACTCTCCTTCGGTCGAAATCGGCGCGCTCGCCCGTGCCGTACACCTTGAGCGCACCCTTGGGCCCGACCGCGTTGGGCCGCTGGAAGATCCAGTTCTGCCACGCGGTGAGCCGGGCGAAGATCTTGCTCTCGAGCGTCTCGGGCCCGCCGAAGCGGAGCGACGCCTCCATGCCCGTGAGGGCGTCGGGCGAAAAGGCGGCGCGCTCCTCCAGCGCGATGCGCACCTCGTCTTCCCAGTCGATGTCGTCGGGCGCGAACGTGACCAGCCCCGCCTCCAGCGCGGCGCCCGCATCCAGGTCCTGGCCGATCCGGCCCTTGAGGTCATCGGCCCGGGCCGGCTCGTCGAGGAACCGGCTGGCGAGGCGGGACAGCCCGTTGACCATCGGGTAGGGCCCGAAATTCGCGGCGGTGAGGCGTAGCGTGGGCGCCGGCCGGTCGTCGCCCTCGCGCGGCCCGTCGAGCATGTAGGCGCGGTCGGCGGCGAGGACGAGCTCGAGGAGCGTGCCGGCGAAGCACGAGCCCGGCTCGATCAGGGCAAAGAGGGAACGGGAGGTCACGTCGAGCCGCTTGAGGGTGCGCTTGAGGAAAAGGCGCACCTCGCGAACGAGCCAGTCGCTCTGATGGTCGAGGAGCAGCCGGTCATGGGCCTCGACGGCGTCCGCGCCGCCCTCGGTGCGGAGCACCCAGACGCCGATCTCCTCCTCGTTGCTGCGGAGGTGCAGGATCAGGTCGTCGAGCTCCCGCGCCAGCGCAAGCGGCCAGAAGTCGGCCCCGGCGGCGTGAATGGCGGCGAGTCCGGCAGGTGCGGTGGAGGGTGGTGCGGAGATCGTGATCTCGGCGATGCCGCGCTCCCGGTCGAGCGCGCCGCGCACGTGGCGGTAGGCGATCCGGTCGCCCTCGATGGTCCGGGCAAGCGGCGTGAGCGCGATGCCACGGGCGTCCGTCGGCCGATCGGTCCGGGCCGCCAGAGTGGCGGCGCGGGCCTTCACGGTCTCCTCCAGGCGCGAGCGAGGCACCACCTCGTCCACCAGCCGCCACTCCACCGCCCGCTGGCCTTTGATCCCCTCCTCCAGCGTGCAGAAGAAATCCGCGCGATCACGCCGGACGCGGCGCTTGTCGACGAGCCGCGTCAGCCCACCGGTGCCCGGCAGAACCGCGAGCAGCGGCACTTCGGGCAGCGCCACCGTGGTGGAGGCGTCGTCGGCCATGACGATGTGATCGCAGGCCAGCGCGAGCTCGTAGCCGCCTCCCGCGCAGGGCCCGTTCACCGCGCAGATCCAGGTCTGCTTCGACTCGGCAGTGGCCTCCTCGATCCCGTTGCGCGTCTCGTTGGTGAACTTGCAGAAGTTGACCTTCCACCCGTGCGCGGACTGATTCAGCATGCGAATGTTCGCGCCCGCGCAGAAGATCCGCTCCTTGCCGGACGTCAGGATCACCGCGCCGACCTCGGGATGCTCGAAGCGCACGCGCTGGATCGCGTCGTGAAGCTCGATGTCCACGCCAAGGTCGTACGAGTTGAGCTTGAGCTCGTAGCCGGGCACGAGCCCCCCGGCCTCGTCGACGTCCATCTTGAGGGTCGCGATCCGGCCGTCGATCGAGAGCCTCCAGTGCCGGTACCGGGCCGGCTCGGTCCGGAAGTCCACGATCGTCCGCGTCGGCTCCGTCATCGTTCCCTCTCCATCAGCCGAGAATGACCCAGAGCACCTTGGCCGTCTTGGGCCCGAGGTTCTCCCACCCGTGCGGGCTGCCGCCATCCAGATAGGCACTATCGCCCACCTCGAGGGGATGGGTGCCGCCATTGTAGTGCAACGCGACCTTCCCTTCGAGGACGTAGAAGAGCTTCATCTGGCCCGCATCGAGGATGACTTTCTCGGTTTTCACGCCTTTGGCGCGGGGGCCGAGGCTGCTCACCACCGCGCGGATCTTGCCCTGGAAGAGGCCGGCGCCGAGCACGTGCCACTTCTCGGAGCTGCCATCGAACGAGACCACCGGGTACTCGCTCTTGCGCGTCAGGTGCAGCCGCCCCTGCGGGGCCTGCTCGAACAGCGACGCGATCGGGATGCCGAGGGCGCCGGCGAGCCGCCCCAGGGTGTGGAGCGAGGGCGTGAGGCGGCCCGACTCGATCTGCGACAGCATACTCGGCGTGAGGCCCGCTTTTTCCGCGAGCTGACGCTGCTGGAGCGCGCGCTCCGCCCGAAGGGCCTTGATCCGCTCGCCCAGTGAGGTCACGGTCTCGCCTCCTCGATGAAGGGATCGGGACGCCCGCCGTCCGCCAGCCCCGCGAGCCGTCGCAGGGCCCGCTCCACGTAGACGCGGGTCATTTTCTTCCGGTAGGGATGCGTGAGGTCGGTGTTGTCCAGGGGCTTGGCCGGTCGCGCTGCGCGTTCGGCGACCGCAGTGATCAGGTCCGGCTGGAGCCGCTGCCCGACGAGCATCGCGGCCGCCTCCACGGCTTCACGCGGGAGCGAGGCCACCGCGCCGAGCACGATCCGCGCGGACGCGATGCGGTCCCCGTGCAACTGCAGGGCCGCGGCGACTCCGAGGACGGGGAAATCGAACGCGCCGCGGCGCCGGAGCTTCAGGTACACGCTGCGGATCCCGTTGGCGGGCGGCAGCAGGATGTCGGCGAGCACCTCGTCCGGCCGCTTGGCGAGATACTCGATGCCATCGTCGCGGTACAGCGCGGCGATGGGCATGGTGCGCTCGCTGCTCGGCCCGATCAGCCGCACCGTCGCGCCGAGGCTCCAGAGCACGGGGGCGGTGTCCGAGGAAGAGACGGCCCAGCAGCGGGGGCTCCCGGGCGCCACCAGGCAGATCTCGCCGTCCTTCTTCATGCAGAAGTTGACGGCCTTCCGCCACTGGTAGGACTGGTTGTAGTAATTGCAACGCGTGTCGACGCAGACATTGCCGCCGAGGGTGCCCATGGCGCGGAGCTGTGGTGTCGAGACGACGCCCGCAGCGGTGGCGAGCGCCGGATACGCCCTGGCGACATCGGGATGCCGGGCCACCGCGGTCAGGGTGGTGCCGGCACCGATGCGGAGCCCGCCTGCCGGCTCCTCCTTCACCCCGACGAGATCACGGATTCCACGCAGCCCGACCAGCACCGACGGCTCGAACTGGCGGCGCTTCATGTTGGGGAAGAGATCGGTGCCGCCCGCGACCAGCATCGCGGCGGGACCGTGGTCGGCCATGAGGTTCGCCGCATCCGCCACGGAGACAGGAGCGAGATAGCGAAAGGGCGGCAGCCGCATCATGATGCGAAGGGCCTCACCGTGATATCGTCGGCCGGCTGGCCGAACGCGGACTCCACGGCGCGCGGCACCGGGAAGGTGAACAGCGGCAACCGCTCGGGTCCCACCCGCGGCGGCTTACCCTGGCGCCGGAGCTCCAGCCCCTTGAGCACCTTGTCCGGCGTGATGGGAATTTCGTCCACGCGGACGCCCACCGCATTCCACACCGCGTTCGCCACCGCCGGGATCACCGGGAGCAGCGGGCCCTGCCCCGCTTCCTTGGCGCCGAACGGCCCGTCGGGGTCGTCCGTCTCCACCAGGATCGTGTGGATATCCGGCGTCTCGAGCGTGGTGGGGCTCTTGTACTCGAGCATCGACGGGATCTTGTGCACGCCCTTGCGGAAGACCTGCTCCTCCATCAGCGCCTCGCCGAGGCCCATGTAGACGGAGCCCTCGACCTGGCCTTCCACGAGCAGGGGGTTCAGCGCCCGGCCGATATCGTGCGCGATCCACACCTCAGTGGGCTTGACCTCCCCAGTCTCCTCGTCGACGTCCACCTCGACCACGCAGGCCGAGTAGGAGTAGCAGGGCGAGGGCCCGACGCCACCTCCCTTGTACTTCCCCGCCCGCTTGGGCGGCGCGTACGAGCCGGGGAACGCGAGCACGCCGTGCCGGCTCTCCGCCAGCACGACCGCGTCCGGGAAGGACACCCCCCGGTCCTCGTCGTCCGCGAGAAAGACCCGCCGGTCGCGCGCCACGAGCCGGCTCGCGTCCACCTCGAGCTTGCGCGCGACGGCCTCGAAGATCGTCGCGCGGAGCCGCTCGGAAGCCTGGATGGCGGCGTTCCCCGCCATGAGCGTCACGCGCGAGGAGTACGAGCCGAGGTCCACGGGGGTGAGGTCGGTGTCGGCCACGTGCACGCGGATGTCCTTGGGCTCGATGCCGAGCACTTCGGCCACGAGGTAGGCCAGCACCGAGTCCGAGCCCTGTCCGATGTCGGTGGCCCCGCAGAGAATCGACACCCCGCCGCTCCGGTCGGCCCGAACGACGACGCCGGAGTGCGGCATGTCGTTCCAGTAGATGGCGGTGCCCGCGCCGGTGAGATAGGAGGAGCACGCGATCCCGATGCCCTTCCCGCGCGGGAGCGCGTTCCACTTCCGTCGCCAGCCCGACGCCTCCACCACGCGATCGATGCATTCCCCCAGCCCGATCGTCGTGACGGTCAGATGGTTCGCGGTCTTGGTGAACGGCTCGGCGAGGTTCCGGCGCCGCATGTCGGCGGGGTCGAGACCGAGCTGCTCGGCCGCCTTGTCGAGCTGGCACTCGAGCGCGAAGCGCGGCTGGGGCGTGCCGTGGCCGCGCTTGGGGCCGCACGGAGGCTTGTTGGTGAAGATCCGCGCGCCCTCGAACTTGTACACCGGCACCTTGTACGTGACCGTCTGCAGTGCGCCCGTGTAGAACGTCGAGGCCACGCCGTAGGAGCCGTACGCGCCGCCGTCGAGCCAGGTGCGGAAGTGCATCCCGGTGATGGCGCCGTCCTTGCGGAACCCCGTCTTCACCCACATCAGCACGGGGTGCCGGCCGCGATGCACGTAGAAGACTTCTTCACGAGTGAGCGCGATCTTCACCGGCCGCCCGGTGACCTGAGACAGCTTGCACGCCGCGATCTCGTGCGCGAAGGGATCGAGCTTGCCGCCGAAGCCGCCGCCGACGGGCGCCGCGATCACCCGGATATGCGCCTGGGGCATGTCGAGGATCTTGCCCAGCAGGCGATGCACGTAGTGCGGCGTCTGGGTCGAAGACCAGAGGGTCAGCTTGCCGTCGGGCCCCCAGTGCGCCACTGCCGCGTGCTGCTCCAGGGGCAGATGCGTGTTCCCCTCGAAGAAGAAGACGTCCTCGCGGACCAGATCCGACGCCGCGAAGGCGGCGTCCACGTCGCCGAACTGCAAGGCCACCGCCTTGTGGATGTTCGGGCCGTCCCCGTATTCGTGGATGCGGACGTCCGGGTGCTTGAGGGCATCCTCGATCGACATCAGCGCGGGCAGGGTCGCGTACTCGACCTCGATCAGCTCGGTGGCGCGCTCCGCCGTCTCCTCGTCCAGCGCCGCCACCGCCGCCACCGGATCACCCACCATGCGCACCTTGTCGGTGCAGAGCGCCTCCTCGTCCTGCGACACCGGCAGGATGCCGAATTTGACTCGTGGCAGATCGTAGCCGGTAATGACCGCATACACGCCGGGCAGGGCCGCCGCGCGCGTGGTGTCGATGCGCACGATGCGCGCGTGGGGATGCGGGCTGCGCAGGAGTTTGCCGTAGGCCATGCGGGGCAACACGAGGTCATCGGCGTACTTGGTCTCGCCGGTGACCTTGGCCCAGGCGTCGATCTTGGGCCGGGACTGTCCGATCACGGAGAAGCGCTTGCTCATGAGCGGGTTCCTCCCCGCATCCGGAGCGCGGCCAGCTCGACCGCGTCCAGGATCTTCGTATAGCCGGTGCAGCGGCACAGATTGCCGGCGAGGGCGTGGCGGATCTCCTCGCGGGTGGGCACGGGCGTGTCGGCCAAGAGCGCCTTCGCCGTCACGAGGATACCGGGTGTGCAGTATCCGCATTGCGCCGCCCCGAGCTCCGCGAACGCCTGCTGGAGCGGATGCAGGCGCCCGTGCTCCGCCATGCCCTCCACGGTCTCGATCCGGCGGCCCTGGCACTCCACCGGCAGGGCCAGGCAGGAAAGCACCGGCTCGCCGTCGACGAGCACCGTGCACGTGCCGCACTCGCCGAGCTCGCAGCCGTGCTTGGTGCCGGTGAGATCCAGGTCTTCCCGGAGCACTTCGAGCAGGGTCTTGTGGGCGGGGGCGATCAGCTCTCGCGGTTCGCCGTTGACCCTCAGGGCCAGGCGCAGCCGCGGAGCTCCCAATGAGGACTTACCGGATGGCGAAAGCACGATTAAGTATAACTGAACTCCGCGCTCGGGTGTCAAGCGCCGCGCCGGAGCATGCGAGTTCCCGTCCGCCCAATGCCCGAAGGTCCTACTTGCTGGGCCCGAGGCCGTCGACCTAGACTCGGATGGCTCGCGAGCCGACCTCTCGCCAAAGGAGCGTGCCGATATGCGAAGCATGATGCTCGTCGTCGTGACCCTCACGACGGCTCTGGCCTGTCTGACCGCCGGAGTGGCGGCGGCGCAGACGGCGGCGCAGACCCGCCCCACCGACGACATGGAGATTCTTCGCGAGAAGCTGCGCGCGGACAAGAAGCTGGTCCTCGCCTCGGCGCTCCAACTGACCGATACCGAGGGCAAGGCGTTCTGGCCGGTCTACAACGCCTATCAGAGCGACATGGTCCAGCACTACGACCGGGTGCTCGCTCTGATCGACGCTTTCGCGCAGAATTACCAGAGCCTCAGCGACGAGGCCGCCCGCAAGCTGATCTCGGACTTCCTGGCGCTCCAGACCAACCATCCGGCCCTTCTCAAGAAGTACGCGCCTCAGTTCCTGCAGGTGCTGCCGGCCAAGAAAGTCGCGCAGCTCTACCAGATCGAGAACAAGCTCCGCGCAGTGGTCGACTACGACCTCGCGCAGTCCATTCCCCTCATCAAGTAGCCATGGGATCCCGAACCGGAGGCGCGATGAAGCTCGTGGGAAGGCGGGCGGTGCTCCAGGGGGCGCTGGCTCTGATCCCCGCGCTGGCGATGCGGGCCGCCCCGGCCCTGGCGGCCTCGGCGGCGGAGATCGACCGCCAAGTGGACGAGGCGGTCAAGAAGGCAGTTCAGGCCGTGCCCGAGACGCGGGACATGGTCGCGAAGTCGAAAGCGGTCCTCATCTTCCCCAGGATCTACAAGGCGGGGTTCATGTTCGGCGCCCAGTACGGCGAGGGCGCGATGAGGAAGAAGGGCAAGACCGTCGGCTACTACAATTCGGTCGCCGCGTCCTACGGGTTCCAGGCCGGGGCGCAGACCTTCGGATATATTCTCTTCTTTCTCACCGACCACGCGGTGAAGTACCTGGAGGAGTCCGGCGGGTTCGAGCTGGGCTCGGGCCCGAGCATCGTCGTGCTGGACAGCGGTACTGCGAAGTCGTTCTCGAGCTCGACGGCACAGAAGGACATCGCCGCCATGTTCTTCGATCAAAAGGGGCTGATGGGCGGTCTCGGTCTGCAGGGGTCCAAGCTGAGCAAGATGAAAAAGTAGCCGAGCGCTCCTATTTCGGCTTGGCGGCGAAGAGGGCGCACCAGCCCTTGGGATTGATCGTCCCCGAGACCACTTTGCACTGGTTGGGCGCCACGAAGTGCAGGCACTGGTCGCACTCCTGGGTTCCTTTGGGCTTCTGCTGATACTGCACGAGATTGGGCGCGATCTTCTGCTGCGCCTCCGCCCGCCGCGGCCATGCCGTGGCGAGCAGTCCCAGCGCCCCCCACCCGATCATTGCCCGTCGCGAGCATCGTCCCGTCATTCCGGTCTCCGCCATGTGCCGTCTCCATTGATCGCGCACGCCAGTCTCTGCAGCGCGCGGGTTTGTATTTGCCGAATACGCTCACGGGTCACCGACAGACGCACCCCGATCGCCTCGAGCGTGTGCTCCTTCTCGCCGTCCAGGCCGAACCGCAGCCGCAGGACCTCCTGCTCCCGCGGCGGTAGTCCATCCACGCCCCGCCGCACCACCTCCGCAAGGTCGTCGCGGAGCACCGGCTCCAGCGGCCGGGGAGTCGTCTGGTCTTCCAGGAAGTCCCCGAGCACCGAGGTCTCCCCCACCGGTGTTCCCAGCGACACCGTCGAGCGCGCGGCGCCCCCGACGAAGCGGACGGCGTCCTCCGACATCCCGGCTCTGCGCGCCAGCTCCTCGGTCGTCGGCTCCCGCCCCAGGTCCGCGCGCAGGGCGTGACGGACCCGATTCAAGCGGCAAGCGCTCTGCACCACATGCGCGGGCGTCCGGATGAGCCGCGACTGATCGGCGAGAGCCCGCACGATACATTGGCGAATCCACCAGGTTGCGTACGTCGAGAACCGGAAGCCGCGACGATAGTCGAAGCGTTCAACTGCCTTCATGAGGCCGATGTTCCCCTCCTGGATCAGATCCAGGAGGCTCATGCTACCCCCAGCGTAACGCTTGGCGATCGACACCACCAGCCGCAGGTTGGCTTCCATGAGGGCGCGCTTGGCGTCACGGAGCCGAGCCTCGCAACGCTCGAGGGCGGCGTACGTCGTCGCGTGACGGCCGGACGCAGCTATGGCGCATGCCCGGACGGTCGCCAGGAGACGATCGACCTGGGTGGGATAGAGAGGCCGGCCTCCCCTTCGGAGCTCGTGCTTGGCCCGCGAGACCACCCCTGCCGGAAGCTCGGACAGGGCCCGCAGACCGGCGGCGCGCGCGCATTCGATCCGGCGCCCGGCCGCCGCCTCGCCGGCCGGGGTGAGGCGCGGGATGCGATCGATCTCGAACAGGTACTGGGCGATCGCGTCCTTTTCTTCGCGACTCCGCGATCTGAGTATTGGCGTAGAGGCCCCCGCGGCTACCCTAGCAACCGCAGATGAGAGGACGATGAGCCACAGATGAGAAATGCGCGCACGGCACCACAGACCGGTCGGCGAAGCGGGGTAAGATGACCGGGTGTCCGCGTCCAAGGTCGTCACGCTGAGGGAGGCGATCGCCCGCTTTGTCCCGGACGGCTCCTCGGTGTGCATGGGCACGGCACTCGAAGCCGCCATTCCCTACGCGGCAGGGCACGAGATCATCCGACAGGGCCGGCGAGACCTCACGCTGGTCGGCCCCATCTCCGACATCCTGTTCGATCAGCTCGTGGGGGCCGGCTGCGCGAGCCGGGTCATCGCCGCGTGGGTGGGCAACGTGAGCGAGGGACTGGGTCACAATTACCGGCGCGCCTGCGAGCAAGCCGTGCCCGCGCCGCTGGTGGTCGAGGACCATACGAACCTGAGCTTGGCCATGGCGCTGCTCGCCGGGTCGATCGGCGCGCCCTACATCCCGACCCACAGCCTGCTCGGAACGGGGCTGCTCGACTCCAACCCGCGATTCCGCACCGCCTCCGACCCCTGGTCGGGCGCGCCGGTCGCGCTGATTCCCGCCCTCGCGCCGGACGTGGCCATTGTCCACGTCCAGCGCGCGGATGCGGAGGGCCACGCCCACGCGTGGGGCACGCTCGGCGTCACCCGCGAAGCCGTTCTCGCCGCCCGTCGCGTGATCGTCGTCGCCGAGGAGATCCGGACCAGCGACGAGATCCTGAGCGATCCGAATCTCGTGCTGGCGCCACCCGGCAAGATCGCTGCGGTGGTCCACGAGCCGTTCGGCGCCTACCCCTCTCCCCTACAGGGCTGCTACGCGCGCGACCATGATTTCTTCGCCCGCTACCACACCGACACGCGGACGGTCGAGGGGACGCGCGACTGGCTCCGCCAGTGGGTGCTCGAGCCGGCGGACTGGCCAGGGTTCCTCGCGCGGGTGGGCGCGGCACGGCTGGACACGCTCCGCGCGAAGGCACCGCGGCCCTCCCTGCCCGTGGACCTCGGCGGATGAGCCCGGCCGCCCGGCCCGTTCCCGCGGGCTACACCGAGCGGGAGCTCATGGTTATCACCGCGGGCCGCGAGATCCGCGACGGTGAGACCGTCTTCGTCGGTATGCGGCTGCCGCTCCTCGCCTTCGCCTTCGCGAAGCGCACGCATGCTCCCCGCGCGGTCGGGCTGTTCGAGAACGGCATCGTGCGCGACAGCCCCGCCGACGAGACGCTGATGACCATGAGCGACACCCCGAACCTGCCCGGCGCGGTCTGGTCGACCGGCACCCGCGAGATCATGGGCCTGCTGCAGCAAGGGCTGGTGGACCTGGGCTTCATCGGCGGCGCCGAGATCGACCGACATGGCAACCTCAATACCAGCTACGTGGGCGACTGGCGCCGGCCGCGCGTGCGCCTGCCCGGCTCGGGTGGGGGCAGCGACATCGCGGCGCTGTCCAGGCGCTTCGTGGTCATCATGCCCCAGGAGAAGCACCGCTTCCGCGAGCGGGTGGACTTCATCACCTCCCCGGGATTCGGGGACGGCCCGAACTGGCGGCGGCGCGTGGGGCTGCCCGGCGGCGGCCCCGCCGCGGTGATCACCACGCTGGCGGTATTCCGCTTCGAGCCCGACACCGCGGAGATGGTGCTCGCCTCCTACCACCCGGGACAGAGCGTCGATCGCGTGCGCCAGGCGACCGGCTGGGCGTTGCGGGTGGCGCCCGGCGCGGGCGAGACGCCCACCCCGACCGCCGAGGAGATCGCGATCGTGCGCGCGTGTGATCCGCTCGGCTTCTGGACCCGCTGATGGCACTCCGCACCGTCCCCGCCTCCGCCACCGCGACGGCCGGGAGCAGCTGGACGCGATGGCTCATGTGGGGCATCGCGTCCTTCCTGTTCCTGATCGCCTTCTTGCACCGCGTGGCTCCCGGCGTACTGGCCAGAGATCTCATGCAGGCTTTCCACGCGACGGGGACGATGGTGGGCCTGCTCTCCGCCACCTATTTCTACAGCTACGCGGGCTTCATGCTGCCGGGCGGCCTCCTGATCGACGCATTCGGGGCGCGCCGGGTGCTGGCCTGGGGCAGCGCGATCATGGGGCTGGGGACCCTCGCGATGGCGATGGCTGAGACGTCGACCGTGCTCTTCGCGGGGCGCTTCGTCATCGGCGCGGGCGCCACCGTCATCTTCATCGGCGCGCTGAAGCTCGGTGCCGCGTGGTTCCCTACCGAGCGATTCGGCACCATCTCGGCTCTCACCGCCTCCGTCGGCGTGCTCGGCTCCCTCGTGGCCACGGCGCCACTGGCCGCCCTCAGCGCCTGGGTCGGCTGGCGCGGGGCGCTCTGGCTGATCACGCTGCTCACGCTGATCGCGGCCGCCGCGTGCTTCATCCTGGTCCGCGATGCGCCGGACGGCGGGGATGCCGCCCCGCCCCCAGCGGCGCCGCGCCTGTCGGAGGTTACCGCCGGCACGCTCGCCGTGCTCCGGAATCCGCACACCTGGCCGCCGTTCCTCTCGTTCTTCTTCCTCTATGCCGCGATGGGGAACCTCATGCTCTGGGGCGTGCCGTTCTTGCGCGACGCCTACGGCCTCGGCATGACGCACGCCGCGCTCTACGCGAGCGCGACGCCGCTGGCCTTGCTCGCTTCGGGCCCCCTCACCGGCTGGGTGTCCGATCGTCTGCTGCGCCGCCGCAAGCTACCGTTCGTCGCGCTCGCCGTGGCTCAGCTCGCGCTCTGGTCGGCATTCGCGTCGACCGCGGGCACGCTCTCCCTTACCGCGGTGGCCGCCCTCCTGTTCGCCATGGGGCTCGTGGGCAGCGCCTTCGTGCTCACCTGGCCCATCGGACGCGAGGTCAATCCCCCGTCGCTCGCCGGCAGCGCCGTGGCCGTGGTGAACCTCGGCGGCTTCATCGCCGCTGCCGTGACTCAGGGACCGATCGGCGTGGTGCTGGACGCGCGCTGGACAGGCGCGATGGCGAACGGGGCGCGAGTCTATCCCTCGGAGGCCTACCGTGCGGCCTTCTTCGTTTGCGCGGCATTCATGCTGGCGGCGGTACTGATCGGCCTCGCAGTCAAGGAGACGCGCTGCCGGAACATCTACGCGGAGCTGCGGGGAACGTCCTCGCGAGGAGGCTAGGCCGCGCTCAGCGCTGCGCCTCAAGTCGCACGAGCCGGCGATCGACGCGGCGGAACTCCAGCCGCACCTCCGCCTGGAAGCCGTCGAGCTTGTCATTCAGCATCGCATGCCCTTCCGCCATTGCCTGGATGTCGGATCGGCGACCCTCGGCCACCACGTCGAAGTGACGCCGCGTCTCGCTTGCCGAGTCCTGGATCATGGTCCGAATCTGGTCGAGCCAGCGGGGCGGCATCTCATCGGGAAGGATCGTCGGCACGGTGCGAGTCTCGTCGCGCCTTCGCTACTGTCAATCCGTATCTGACCGGATACGACTCACCCGCGGTCGAGGAAGCCCTCGGTCATCGCGTTCACCTCGGGGATGCCGGTTCGCGCGAGCGCGTTGATGCGCGCCTTCATCTCGGCCATGGGCCGGAAGGGCTTGGCGGCGAGCCGCTCGGCGTACGCCTGAACGGCGCCGGCGAGGCCCGCGGCGGGGTGGACCGCGTGCACGAGCCCGAGGGTGAGGCACTCGGCGGCGGAATATCGGCGGCCGCCGATGATGACCTCCTTGGCGAGGGCGGGACCGAGCAACCGCACGAAGCGCGTCGTCGTGGCCACGCCGAGCGGCACCCCGAGGTCCACCTCCGGGATCCAGAATTCGGCCTCGGCGGCGGCGATGCGGAAGTCACACGCGAGTGCCAGCCCCCAGCCACCTCCGACGGCATGCCCATTGAGCGCGCCGATCGTCACTTGCTCCAGATTTTCGAGAAGCACGTTGGCGCGCTCGAAGAGCCGGCGAAACTGGCTCTTGCGCGACGTGAACATGCGGCGCCGCTCCTCCTCCGACATGCCCTTCTTGAAGGGCGCGTCGGCGCCGGCGGAGAAAATCGGCGGAGCGCCGGTGACGATCACCACCCGCGTCGAATCGTCGTCGCGCAGGGCGGAGAAGGCGGTGACGAGGTCAACGAGCATCTCGTCGCTGAGCGAGTTCCGGCGGTCGGGACGCGAGAGGGTGACGGTGGCGATCGGCCCCTTGCGCTCGAGCCGGACGTTGTCCGCCATGGTTTAGACGGCTCCCGCGACGAAGGTCACCGCGGCGCCGATTCCCTGCTCATCGGCGAGGAGGAGGCGGCGGGCCTCCGCCACGAGACGGCGCGAGCGCGCGTAGCCCCCTCCGGCCGCGCGGTCGCGCGCCATCGCGGGGGCGACGATCTCGTCGAGGAGCCGGCTGAAGGCCGCGGCGAGTCGACGCCGCACCCCGCCGTAGCCCCGCACCACGGCGGCGGTCTCCGCCACCTCGATGGCCAGCTCGGTATCGAGCACCGCGCACTCCAGCACCGCCCGGCGCCAGCGCTCGATGAGCGCCCACTCCCGCGCGGCGCGCAGCGATCGCGGCCGGAGGAAGCGCAGTCGTCCGAGTCCCCACACGCGCAGGAAGCCGAGCACGGTGGTCGTCCGCACGTGCTGGCCCAGCGTGGGCCGCTCGTCGGGCCAGCGCCCTTCCGCCCAGGCGGCGACGCGGCCGCCAATTGCCGCGGGCAGGAGACCGTAGAGCTCGTCGAGATCGGGCTTGAGGTAGTCGGTGACGACGAGCACGGCGCCCGCGGGCGCGCCCTGCTCCGCGCGAATGCGGTCGAAACGGGAGCGGCGTGTCTTGAGATCGGCCACGCGAATGGCGTCCTCGTAGGTCGCCCACACCGCGAGCCGCCGCGCCACGCGCTCGGTGAGCCGCGTATCCGGGTTCACCGCGCGGACCTCGCGCACGAGCGCGAGCCACCGCTCCGCGTAGCTGGCGTCCTGATAGTCGACGAGGCGCGCCAGCGACTCCCCGAATGTCGGATGCAGGGCTGGATCGAGCTCCGCTTCGGCCTTCGCGCAGAGCGCGAGGAAGGCGGGTCCCCGCCGCCCGAGGGCGGCCGCCCGCGCCGCTCGGGTCTCCGCCCATGGGCGCGGGGCGGCCCGCGGCGGGTCCAGGGTCGTCCCCAGCGCGGCGATCTCACGGCCCGCTCGGAAGCCGGCCAGGTTCTTCTCGGCGGCCACCCCTTGGCGGATTGCGGTCTCGAACGCCGAGTCGGGCAGCGGCAAGGCGCCGGTGGCGGCGAACGCGCCCAGGAGCACGGCGTTGACCTCGGAGCCCGCGCTGCGCGCTGCGTCGAGCGCATCGAACGCAATGGTACGGCGAGTCAGCGCGCGAGCCGCTTCACGTAGCCGTTCAGCGGGAAAGATCCCGTCGCCCAGTGCCGACCGCTCGCCGATGGCGAAGAGGCGGTGCGTGCTTGCGACGAGGGTGGTTCGCCCGGGCGACGCATAGTCCAGCTCGAGCGTGCGTCCGGCCTCGAGGAACTCGGACGCGATGATGACGTCCACGTCGCCCGGCGTCGGATAGAGGGAGAACACGGGGCGCGCGGCGCCGGGTGGGGTCACGACCGGGTAGACCTCGACGTAGTAAGTGGTGGCGCCCGTCCGCTGGGCCACGCCGGGAATCGAGGTGGCCTGCGCGGGAAGCCCCGCATGCTCGGCCGCGCCGACGATCCAGTCGGTGAGCACGCCGCCGCCCTGCCCGCCGAGGGCGGCGATCAGGATGGAGACAGGGCGCGGGATCTCGGGCGCCACGCGTCAGGCTCCCTGGAGGCGGCCGATGAGCCGGCCACGGAGCCGCGCGAGCCCGCGCTCCCACCACCGCGGATGATGCACGACGCGCGCCTCGTAGAAGGAGGGACACAGCACGGCCGCGTGGGCCACCTCTCCGCACAGGCCGCAGCCCACGCAGGTGTGATCCACGCGCGCCACCGGATCGTCCCGCAGCGGGTCGCCGCTCTCTCCCAGGGTAAGCGACGGACAGCCGTTGAAGCGCATGCACGACTTGTCGCCGGTGCACACCTCGGGGTCCACCCCGAAGCGCGGGGTCTCCACCCGCGCGCCCGCCTTGAGCTGGGCGGCGATCTGCGGCCGCACCCGACGCTGCCGCTCGAGCTGGCACTCTGCGCGCGCGATGATCACCTTCAAGCCGCCCGCGGCGGTCGTCATGGCCTCGCGAATGGTGGCGAGCGTGTCGCCAACGCGATACGGATTCACGACGCGGAGCCATGACACGCCGAGGCTCTTGACGGTCTCGGCGATCGACATCCGCACGGCCTGCCCGCGCGGGTTCTTGCCGGTGGAGGGATTGGCCTGCTGACCGGTGGCCGACGTGTAACCATTTTCGAGGATCACCAGCACCGAGTCCTGACGATTGAACACCGCATTGGCCACCCCCGCGGTGAGGCCCGAGTGCCAGAAACCGCCGTCGCCGAGGATCGAGACCACGCGCTTGCCGAACATGGGCGCAACGGCGCTCGACGAGGCGAGGCCCATGCCGTAGCCGAGGATGGTATTGCCCATGTTGAAGGGGGGGAGGGTGGCGAAGGCATGGCAGCCGATGTCCGCGGCCACGTGCGTCTCTCCCAGCTCGCGTTGCGCGATCTTGAGCGCGCTGAACACTGGCCGCTCCGGGCAACCCGTGCAGAACGCGGGCGGACGCTTGGGCAGTGGGGCTCGCAAGATCTCGCGGGCGCGTCCGGCGTGCGCGGTGAGGGCGGCCCGCCGGGTCTCGGCCTCGCCCCCGAAGAAGCGCGCGAGCGCGCCCAGCACGACGTCAGGCACGTACTCGCCCTGCACCGCCACCAGGTCCTTGCCGTGAATGCGGACGCCGAGCTGGCGCTCGTAGGCCAAGGCCTTGAGCTCCTGCTCGATGAAGGCGGGCATGCCTTCCTCGATCACGAGCACGCGCTCCTTGTCCGCGATGAAGTGCATGACCTCATCGGGCACGAGCGGGTGGATGACGTTCAGCACGAGGAGCGGCACGCGGCTCCGGCCGAAGGGATCGGCGAGTCCCAGGAGCGAGAGCGCCCGCAAGGTCGTCGGGTTGAGTCCGCCCTGGAGGACGATGCCCACATCCGCGCGCTCGCCCGGCACGATCTCGTTGAGGCGTCGCTCGGCAATGAAGCGCCGCGCCGCGGGAAGCCGCTGCTCGAACTTCTGCGCCTCCTGGGCGTAGGTGGAGGGTGGATGGCTCAGCCGTGCGTAGTCGAACGAGTGGACGGCCAGTCGGTCGCGCATGCTGACTGCGGGGCGGACGTTCTCGCGGCAGACCATGGTCCCGCGCATGTGGGCGGTGCGGATGCGCAGGCTGATCACCGCGGGGAGATTCGAGACTTCCGACATCGCGAAGGCCTCTTCCACCATGTAGGCCAGGTTCTGCAGCTCGGGGCGCGGGTCGAAGAGCAGCAGCGACGACTTGAGGGCGAAGGCGTGGGTACGCTCCTGGATGACGCTCGCTCCCGCGCCGTAGTCCTCCCCCACCACGATGAGGGCGCCGCCGATGACTCCGGCGGAGGCGAGGTTCGAGAGCGCATCCGACGCCACATTGGTGCCGACCACCGACTTCCACGTCACGGCACCGCGCATCGGGTAGTTGATGGAGGCGCCCAGCAAAGCGGCGGCCGCCGCCTCGTTGGCGGAGGCGTCGAAATACACCCCCATCGGCGCCAGGAGGCTCTCGTTGGCGTCCGCCATCACGTCGAGCAGGTGCGAGACGGGCGCTCCCGGATACCCGCCCACGTAGGAGACTCCCGACTGCAGGAGCGCCTTGGTGATGGCGAGAATGCCCTCGCCGCGGAGGATCTCGCCGGCCCCGAGCGCAAGCTGCTTGACTTCGGCCGCGAAGGACCGTTCCATAGTGTGTCCTTCTTGTACCACACTCGCAGGAGGCCTCTGCTCATGGCCTACTTCACGACGACCGACGGGGTCCGGATCTACTACGAAGAGCACGGGACCGGAGAGCCCCTGCTGCTCGCCTACGGGATCGGGGGCAATGCCGGCATGTGGCAGCCGAACGTGGCTGCCCTCGCCGCCCGGCACCGCGTGATCCTCTGGGAGCCGCGAGGCCACGCGCGCTCGGAGGCGCCCGCCGATCCCACCCGGGTGACCTTCGGCCACTGGGTGCTGGACCTCCACGATCTCCTCGACCACCTCGCCCTCGAGCAGCCGGTCGTCGGCGGCCTGTCCCTCGGCGGGGGCATCGCGACGCGCTTCGTCCTGAAGCATCCGGAGCGGGCCCGGGCCCTCATCATCGTGGACTCGTCCTCGGCGGCGGGGATGCCGCTCAGCGTGGACAACGTGGTGATGCGGGCGCGCAGCATTCAGGTCGTGCTGGAGGGCGGCATGGACGCGATGGCCGACTTCGCGATCGCGTCGAATCCCAACGTGTCCGGGCGTCTAAAGCTGGACCCCAAGGCGCGCGAGGAAGTCTTCGCGATGTACCGCATGCTCAAGCCGATCGGCTACGCCAACGCCCTGCGCGCGCTGCTGCAGATGGACTACATTACCGAGCGGCTGACCGAGATCGCCGCCCCCACGCTGCTGATCTGCGGCGACGAGGACCCGTCGGTGGGCCCAATGCGCGTGATCGCCGAGAAGATCAAGCACGCGGAGTTCGTGCTCCTGTCGCCGGCGGGGCATTTCGGCAACCGCGATCAGCCGGCCGCGTTCAATCGCGCCGTCCTCGACTTCATGGCGCGACTGCGCGACTGATTCGCCGTGGGTTTGCCCGCGCCGGCGTCGCCGTGTCACAATCGCGCGTATGATGCGTCGGGCGCGCGCAGTGCTGGGCACGGCATGCGCGACCCACTTCGTGCACGACGGTTTTTCCGACATCATCTACGTGCTCCTGCCCCTCTGGAGCGCGGAGTTCGGGCTGAACTTCGCTCAGGTCGGCCTGCTCAAGACCGCCTACAGCGGCGGGATGGCGAGCGGCCAGATCCCCGCCGGCCTCCTCGCCGAGCGATGGGGCGAGGCGCGGCTTCTCGCCGCGGGCACCGCGGTCACCGCCCTCGGCTTCATCGCCGCCGGACTGGCCGGCGGCTTCGTGGGGCTGCTCGTGTGCCTCCTGTTCGGGGGGCTCGGCTCGTCGGTGCAGCATCCCCTCTCGTCGTCACTCGTCTCCAAGGCCTACGACGGGGGGGCGCGTCGAATGGCGCTTGGCACGTACAACTTCTCCGGCGATCTCGGCAAGGTCGCCGTGCCCGCGGCGGTCGCCCTCCTCGCTACCTGGGTGGGCTGGCGGGCGGCCACCCGGGGCTACGCCGTGCTCGGCCTCCTGGCCGCTGCGCTCGTCATCGCGGCGCTCGCGCGCCTGCGGGTCGGCGGCGCGGTCGCGCCCGAGCCGGGCGAGGCGGGCACGGCCTCGGCGGGCTGGGGCATCCGCGACGCGCGCGGCTTCCGCGCGCTGTCCGCGGTGCACGTCATCGACAACTCCACGCGGACCGCGTTCCTCACGTTCCTGCCGTTTCTCCTCATCGGCAAGGGATCGAGCGTGCAGACGGTGGGCGTGGCCCTCATGCTCGTGTTCGCGGGCGGTGCCGCGGGGAAGCTCGCTTGCGGTGCGCTCGCCGACCGGCTCGGCGTGATCCGGACGGTCATCCTCACCGAGACCGCCACCGGCCTCGGCATTCTCCTGCTCCTCGCCCTGCCGCTGGGCGGCTGTCTGCTCATGCTGGTGCCGCTGGGCATCGCGCTGAACGGGACCTCGTCGGTGCTCTACGGGACGGTGGCGGACCTCGTGACGAGCGACAAGCGCGCGCGGAGCTACGCGGTGTTCTACACGGTGGGCATCACCGCGTCTGCCCTCTCACCGTTCATCTACGGGCTCCTCAGCGACTGGGGCGGCGTGGCCCTCACCGTGACCACGATCGGGGTGGTGGTCTTCGCCACCCTGCCCCTGACCCTCGCCTTGCGCGCGCCCGTCGCCGCCACCGCCGCGTAGCCGAAATCGGCTTCGCTACTCGACTACGTCGTCGGCCCTGAGACGCAACGACTGCGGGAACGTTACACCGAGCGCGGCCGCGGTCTTCATGTTCACCGAGAGTACGTAGCGCGTCGGCTGCTCGGCGGGAAGCTCTGACGGCTTGGCGCCCTTGAAGATGCGATCCACGTACACGGCCGCGCGGCGGAAGCCGTCCGCGGGCACGACGCCGTAGGAGAGCAGTCCACCGGCGCGGACCAGGAAGTTCCACTCGTACATGGCGGGGATGCGTTGAGCGTTGGCGAAGTCGACCACGCGCTTGCCCTGCATGGTCGTCAGCCCGTCCGCAACGAGGAACATGGCGTCAGGACGCCGGCGCGTCATGGTGACGAACGCCGCGTCGAAATCGTCGGGCGTCCGCACCTCGATGGGCTGCACCTTCACGCCGAGAACGCGGGCCGCCTCCTCGATCTTGTGGTAGCGGAGCGTCATCCCCTGGTCGTTGGCGTTCCAGAGCACCGCGATCACCGACGCCTTCGGGATTGCCTCTTTCAAGAGCTCCATGCGCTTGGCGCTGAGCTGAACGGATTCGTCGGTGAGCCCGGTGACGTTCCCGCCCGGGCGGGCCAGGCTGTCGATCCATCGCAGCTCCACCGCGTCCCCCGCGGCCTGGGACATGACGATGGGAATCGACGAGGTCGCCGCCTTTGCCGCCGGCGTCGGCGGCCCACCCTGAGTCACGATCACGTCCACCCGCACATTCACGAGCTCCGCGGCGAGCGCGGGCAGTCGGTCGACCCGCCCCTCCGCCCAGCGCGCCTCGTACACGATATTCTTGCCTTCGACGTAGCCGAGCTCCTGGAGGCCCTCACGGAGCGCCGCAGGCGGACGACCGTCGGCGGTCCGGCTGCCCATGGCGAGCACCCCGACGCGATACACGCGGGTCGAGGTCTGGGCCACGCTCGGGGCCGGCGCCGCCTGGACGATGCCCAGCGCGAGAAGCAGCCCAGTCACGCGCATCGACATCGAACGAGCCATCATGGTCGCGGTCATTCGACGACCACGCGCGGGAAGTAGAACGAGACGACCCAGTTCGGCACGTCCACGATCGAGCTGATTCGCAGATCCGCGCAGACGCTGCATAGCATGTACGCGTCGACGGGTGCGTAGCCGAAGCGCCGGGCGAGGAGCTCGATCATTTCCGACACTGCCATCCGCGCTCCCGCCATGAGGTCCGGTCCGATCCCCGTCGTCACCTCGTAGCCCTTCGCATCGAAGTGCCTGGTGACGGGGCCGGGCGTGACATACCGCGGTGAGCGGAGATTCGCCGCCTTCACCAGGTCGAACTTCAGCGTGACGTCGATCGGCGTTTCGATGGCGGTGCCGCACACCTCGCCGTCGCCCTGCGCCGCATGCGTATCACCAACGGAGAAGATCGCACCCGCGACCTCGATCGGCAGGTAGAGCTCGGCACCCTCCGCGATGTCACGAGCATCCATATTCCCGCCGACATTGCGGGGCGGAATGATGCTGTGGAGGCCGGGGGCCGCGGGCGCGACCCCGATGGTCCCGGTGAAAGGTCGGAGGGGTACGCGGCCCCCTGGCCCGTACATCGCGGGAGTGAGGCCCGGATCGTAGCGCCAGTGGTGCAGCCTGGCCTTCGGAAACTGATCGCTGAGCAGACCGAATCCCGGGATGTTCCCCGTCCAGCCCCAGCCGGACGGCCGAAACGCCAGCACGCTCACCTTCAGCGCGTCGCCCGGCTTGGCGCCGTCGATGTACACCGGTCCCGTGACCGGGTTGACCCGAGCCAGGTCGAGCTTTTCCAGGTCCGCCACCGTCGAGGTGGACGTGAGCTGCCCGGACGAGGCGTCGAGCGTTTCGAAATGCACGATCTCGCCCGGCGCGATGTTCAGGGCCGGAGGAAACGCGTTGTTCCACCCGTGGTGCACATGCTTTCTATGAATCGTGTGACCGGCCGAGTCGGGCATGAGAACTCTCCTACACGGCCACGGTGAGCGCGCCGTCAATGACCAGATTCGTGCCGGAAATGCGGCTCGCCATCGGACTCGACATGAAGACCACGCCGTTCGCTACTTCGGCGGGTGTCCCGAACTTGCCGGTCGGATTGACCTTGAGCGTCGACTCGAACAGGGCGGGCATGTTCTTCTCGATCGTCTGCCAGATGCCGCCGTCGAAGTAGGTGTTGCCGGGCGACACGCAGTTCACTCGGATGCCCTTCGCGACGAGCTGCCGGCTCAATCCCTTCGCATAGTGGATGAGCGCAGCCTTCATCGCCCCGTAGGAGCCGGCGGCGAAATCCACCTCGAAGCCAGAGACACTCGAGATCAGGACGATCGAGCCAGCGGTCGACTTCTCGAGAAATGGCACCGCGGCCGCAACGGCGTTGACGGTGTGCATCATGTCGGTGCGGAACGACTTCTCCCACGTGTCGGCCGAATCGCCGACCGCGAGCGCGCTGACATTGCAGACGAGCGCATCGATGCCGCCCAGCTCGCCGGCGGTCGCGGTGATCCAGGCGGTCAACGCGGGCCCCTCGGCCACGTCGATCGCCTGTCCGAATGCCTTGACGCCCTTCGCCTTCAACGACGCGACGGCCGCGGCGACCTCGCCGGCGTTGCGCGCGCAGATCGACACGTCCGCGCCTTCGGCGGCAAACCGCTCCGCGACAGCCCGACCAATGCCCTTGCTGCCTCCGGTGACGACGGCCCGCTTGCCCCTGAGTCCGAGATCCATGTTCGCTCTCCTCCCTGACCATGAAGGTAGACGACGAGCCCGTAGGGGCAACATAGTGCTCGCCGCGGAACCGGCGAACAAGAGGGCTACCGAAGACCCTCGGCTGCCGCGTTACGCTAGCTCGACGGCGGCACCGACGGCACCGTGACGCGCTCCGTGATCGGTCGGCGATCGGGTCCGGCAAGCCAGGTGAACGTCACGCGGCCGTCGGGATCGAAGTGCAGCGCGGTCACCGCCTCGCGCGCGGACAGGCCCGCCGACCACGGCCGTTCGATCCGAGCGACCGGCCGGCCCGCGAAGATCTGCAGCACGATCACCGCCGACCCCTCCGCCGTTGCGACGAGGGAGCGGCGCACGTCGACGTCGAATACGGCAGCCCGGGCCGGCGAGATCCGGCGCCGGCGCGCCTCGAAGAAATAGCTCATGGTGCAGGTGGGGCCGCAGTCGAAGCGTACTTCGGCGAGGGTCGCGGTATGCCAGCGCACCCGCGGGCGTGGCAAGGCGTTCATGCCCGGGGGGACGTCGAACCAGGTGGGCGTGTCCGGCGAGCCGTAGTAGGCGCCGACCCGGCAGCGCACCTCGGACTCACACTCGGCGACGATGCCCGAGCTCGGCAGGAGCGAGCGGTAGAGGCAACGCGCGGGACCGGCGCCGCCGCCGCTCGCGCACTCCCCCGCGTCCCAGTCGGCGCCCCACGCGGGCGCCGCGACGAGGAGGGCGAGGCCGGGCAAGAGCCGCGCGAGGACACGCAGGTTAATCGGGGCGGGGCCTCACGCCCGCTCGGCGAGGAGCTCGGTCATCCGGTTGAAGAACTGATCGAGCATCATCTTGGACACCCCGCCCAGCATGCGCTGGCCGACGCTCGCGATGAGGCCGCCGACCTGCACGTCGGCGTCATAGCTGACCTTCGTGCCCGTCTCGATCGGCGCGAGCGACATCGCGGCCTCGCCCCGCACGAAGCCGGGGCCGCCCTTGCCGTCCACCGCCATCCGGTAGCGCGTCGGCGGGTCGAGGTCCATCAGCCGGACGCGGCCCTCGAACGTGCCCTTGATGGCGGCCACGCCGACCTTCATCACCGCCTTGTACTCACCGGGCCCGATCTCCTCCAGGCCTTCGCACCCGGGAATGGCCTTGGCGAGCGTCGCGGGATCCAGGAACGCGGCCCAGACTTTCTCCTGCGGAGCGGGTATGTCGTGCGAGCCTTCGATCTTCATGACGTCCTCGCGGAGCGGCGCTCAGGCCCCGAGCGCGCGGACCGCGGCGTCCATACGCCGCATGCCCTCGCGGATGGTCTCGATGCCGGTGGCGTATGAGATGCGGATGTGCGCGTCGGAGCCGAAGTCCTGGCCGGCGACGCAGGCGATGCGCGCCTCCTCGAGGAGGAACGTGCACACGTCGACCGAGCCATTGAGCACGCCGCCCTTCCAGCTCTTCCCGAAGAGCCCCGACACGTTGGGGAATGCGTAGAAGGCGCCCTTGGGCGTCGCGCAGCGGACGCCCGGGATGACGTTGAGCGCGGCGATGATCGCCCGCCGACGATGATCGAACTCGCCCACCATCTTGGCGATCTCGTCCTGCGGACCGGTGAGCGCCTCCACCGCCGCCCACTGCGCGATCGACGCGGGATTGGACGTCACCTGACTCTGGATGTCGGTCATGGCGCCGATGAGGGCCTTGGGCCCCGCGGCGTAGCCGATGCGCCAGCCCGTCATCGCGTAGGCCTTCGAGCAGGTGTTCACGAGGATCGTGCGCGCCTTCACCTCCGGCGACAGCGACGCGATCGACACGTGGCGCCCCTCGTAGGTGAGCGCCTCGTAGCACTCGTCCGATACCACCCACAGGCCGCGCTCCACCGCGAGGCGCCCCACGTCCTCGAGGGCGGCCGGGGAGAACACCGCGCCGGTGGGATTGCCGGGGCTGTCGAGGATGATGAGCTTGGTCCTCGGCGTCACCGCCCGGCGCACCGCGGCGGGGTCGAGGTCGAACCCGGTCGACTCGTGACACTCGACGGGCACCGGCACGCCGCCGAGCAGCCGGACCTGCTCGGGATACGAGACCCAGTACGGGCTCGGGATCAGCACCTCGTCGCCCGCGTTCACCAGCGCCATCACGATGTTGTAGAGCGTGTGCTTGGCCCCGCACGACACCGTGACCTCGTCGGGCTGGTACTCGAGTCCGTGATCGCGCTTGAGCTTGTGGCAGACCGCGGCGCGCAGCTCGGCGATGCCCCCGACCTCGGTGTACTTGGTCTGTCCCTTCTCGAGCGCCCGCACCGCCGCTTCCTTGATGCGTCGTGGGGTGTCGAAGTCCGGCTCGCCCACGCTGAACGAGATCACATCCACACCCTTTGCGCGCATGGCGCGGGCCTTGGCGTTCATGGCGAGCGTGGCGGAGGGGACGAGCGTCTTCAGGCGGTCGGCGAGCATCGGCTAGCCCTGCTTTCTGGAGAATTTCTCGGTCAGGCGCGCCTCCACCGCGGGAGGAACCAGGCCGGTCACGGGTGAGCCCAGCGAGGCGACCTCCTTGATGAGGCGGGATGAGATGTAGGTGTACCGCTCGTGCGGCATCATGAACACGGTCTCCACCGTCCCGCGGAGCTTCCGGTTCATCAGCGCCATCTGGAACTCGTACTCGAAGTCCGACACCGCGCGGATGCCCCGCACGATGCAGTCCGCTCCCTCGCGATCCACCAGATCGATCAGGAGCCCGTCGAACGACGTGATCCGCATGCGGGTCAGCCCG
>DATJFY010000028.1:0-11624 GCA_035495415.1 Verrucomicrobiia bacterium | reverse complement strand
GCGGCCGGTGTTGGGTTCGTCGGATTCGTCTGGCTGACGCGCACCTATGCCGCGACCCGCGTCAACGCCTTCGTGTTCCTTTCACCGGTCTTCGGCGTGCTCATCGCCTGGGGCGCCCTCGGGGAATCGGTTACGGCGCTCACAGGCTGCTGGTGCGCTCGCGGTCGCATCCGGTATCTGGATCGTGAACACGGGGAGTTGATGTAACGCGTTCTCCCGGTTAGTTGTGCGCGCGGCCAGTTGTAATCCTTCAGTCGCGCGCGGTGCAGGCCTTCAAGGTAGCGCTCAAGCTGCGCGGTACTTTCTAAGAATGTGTTGCCGTACAAGATCGACGGAGGGCCTCTATGTGTCCTACGCGCTCACGCCGCACTCTTGACGGCTGCCGGCGCCCGGCGCACTATCGGTCGCGAACCGAACCCGGTGTTGTGCGCGCTGTGAGGAGGTTTTCCTGGATGGCCCGCGGCTGATAACGGTGTTCATGTCTCTTGGGCGCTAAATTGATACCTGTTCCTTGTTTCCGTCAGGCAGGGCGCGCTCGCGCGCGAGCAGGCCCGGAAAGCAACGGCCACGCATTCGGTAAGGTCCTCCTACGGGGTCGTGGGGCGCGGCATCAGGCGGCGCATGCGGTAAACAGCGGTGACGAACCAAAGGAGGGGTGACATGACGACCCAGAATCCCGGGCTGAAACAGGGCGCGGTATTGATGGTGATCGCGGCCCTGGCCTTCATCGGCTACGCAGTGGTGTTTTTCATCCGCAAGTTTACGTCCACCGGCTTCGAGCTGGGCGTGGAAACACTGAACGGCGTCACGCGGGACCAGCTGAACGCCCTCGATCCGGCGATCGTCCACTACATCGGGCATCTGCACGTCGCCACGGCCGGTTTCATCGCGGGCACGGGCATCGCCGTGGCCGCGCTGTCCTGGTACGGCGTGGCGCGCGGGGAAATGTGGACCTGGGTCGCCGCCGTGGTCGCGGCCGTGGTGGCACTGGCCGTTGCGCTGCCCTACCACTACACGGGCACGTTTCAGTTGAATTGGGTGACCCACCTGGGCCCGATCTATCTGGCCACTCTCATTTTCGTTGCGGGCGCCCTGATATCGCTGCGCGCGATGGCGCGACGCTGAGGTATTCGGGGAGGGTTCCGGACCACCGGGGGTCGCTGGGTGGCCGATAGCTGTTTCTTACGAGCTCTGGATTGGCCGCCCTCTCAAGCCTCAAACACGGGGTTCAGGCGGTGACCTCGAACGGGAACGCCAGCGACCTGTTTGCCTGCAAGTGGTTGCGGGCCCCCGCAACCATGAAGGCCAGTGCATCGGGACGATCGCGGACTGGGGATCAGCGCCGCAGCCAGAAGCGTGTCAGTCGAGCTTGAACTGATGGCTCATTGGTTGAGACGCGGCCGCTCCATATTGGTGACAGCCGGGAACGTCGGTCCGATTCCCAGATTCCCAGAAAAGCCTCGCTGAGTTTGCCAGCCAGGTCCCACGGCCTGCTCCGTGTGGCAGTCAATGGGAACTGGTGGAACTCAGCACGGTGAGGATACGCAAACTAGGCGTCGAATTTAAGTCCCGGGCATCATCGCGTTTAGTCAATGCAGTCGAATGTCCCTTCACTGTTAAGAAAGCGCGTGGCGGACCGTAAACGCGGGTTCGAATCCCGCCGGGGTCACCATTGATCTGACTCGCCGCCGCTCCAAGCCCGCGGAGCGCGGTCGCGGTTCATCGCGTCACTACGCTCCGCTCGAATCGCCTGCTCCGAGCATGAACGACCCGGGGCCTAGCGCAGGATCGGGTGAGGTCGAGGTAGGCAGACCAAACTCGTGGCTCTCCACATAGTCGACGCCAGCCACAGTGATCGCCATTCCATCGTCCGTCATCTCGATGAACTTCTTCCCTCGCAGATACCACAGAGTGAACTGTGTCTCGTCGATCGAGCAGCCGAAGAGGTCAGGGATGACCATGAGAGGCAAGCTCGGACGGTGTGGCTCGGTGCGGCGGACGTTGTAGAGAGCCTGTAACAACTGACGACGTAAGTCCCGCTCGTCCTCCGTGCGGCGCTCCGAGAGCTCTCGTTCTGGGGGACCGCCATTGCTCGGTGGCGGCGAGGACGTGCCGAAGGTGTCGCGGTCGTGCGCTGCCCGGCGCACTGGATCGCACAGCACGCGGTAAGCGGTGACGACGTTATGGAATGCCTCGCGGTCGCCGGTCTCCTTGTTGTCCGGGTGGTAGAAGGCGGCGAGCAGCCGGTACGCCTTGGTAATGATCAGGGGCTGGGCCGCCCGGCTGACCTGAAGCACCTCGTAGTAGTTAGGAGTGCTCGGCGTGGGCACTGGACAAGAGCCCTCTCTACCGCACAGGGAAGGCGGAGGTTTGGCCGACTTGAGAGACGATGACCGCGGTGTTGCCCGTGTCCATGTCCACTACTGTCTCTCCTGTTCGCGGCGTGCTTCCCGACGGGGGCGTGAGTGGATCGACACAACACATGATAGCCGTGTCCCAATATTTCCGGCGTGGCCGTGTGCGCGACTCTACGCGGTGCGCATCGAGCGCGTCAAGTGTCGGATCGAGTGCGGCATAACCCGCACGGACATCCTTCAGGGCCCGGGAATGGGGCGACGGTGGGTGGGCCGAGAGGATCGGGCCCAGGCCCGCCACGGCCGGGGTCCGGAAGGGTCGGAGCCGGAGCCCTGAGAGGGCTCCGGACCGTACGGGAACGGACCCGGCACGGGAACCCTTGGCGGCGGCGACGGTTACGCGGCGGCAGACCAACGTGTGTGATGACCCCGATCGGTCTGGAAGCCGCTTCCTGGTATCAGCGACGCTTCGCACGTCGGGCGTCCCACGATCAGCCTGCGTAGGATCTGTCGCGTTTGGGGCACGTGCCGGCCTAAGAGACCGTCGATGTCGGCTGCTCGGGCGGCCAGTTCCCGCTCGAGCCGCTTCCGGTCGAGCGAGGCGACCGGGGCGGACCGGTGGAGGCCTTCGAGCTCGGTCACCAAGACGTTCTTCCTCGCGTCTTCGGCCCTCAGTCGCGCGAGGAGAGCGTCGTGCGAGTCCCTCGGACATTCCTGTCGCGGATCGGGGAGGGCGCGGCTGGCCGTTCGGGGTGGGCGAAGGCGAGCGGGGCGGGGAGGCGCGCGCGGGCTCCGAGTCACCGGTGACGCCGGCAAGATTGACGTATTTCATATAAAGCCATATATATATGTACGTGAAGCGGCAGCCGGCCCCGATCGGGCAGCTCCAGGTGTTCAAGGCCGAGTTCTTCAAGGCACTCGCCCACCCGGTCCGCATCCGGATCCTCGAGATGCTCGTGCGAGGCGAGCGGAGCGTGAACGAGCTCCGAGAGGCCCTCGGCGTCGACCAGCCCACCGTCTCCCAGCAGCTCGCGGTCCTGCGGGCCAAGAACGTCGTCGAGGCCCGCAAGGAGAGGACCGCGGTGCGCTACACCGTGCGCGACGCCGCCCTGCGGGATCTGCTGGAGGTGGCCCGTCGCATCTTCGACAATCACCTCATCGGCACGCAGACAATGCTCCGGCAGCTGCGCCGTGAGTCGCGACGCCGCTGACATGCGCCTCCTGTCCAAGATCCTGCGGGTCGGCCTCGCCACCGAGCCGCTGGCGCCCGGCGGGGACGACGTCCTGCGCCTGCTGCACGAGGTTGACGCGCGGGCGCGGCAACTGTTCGGTCGGGCCCTCGCGATTCGTGAGGTGGACGCGGGCTCGTGCAACGGCTGCGAGCTCGAGATCAGCGGTCTCATGGGCCCGGTGTACGACAGCGAGCGCTTCGGCGTGTATTTCGTCGCATCACCCCGCCACGCGGATCTGCTGCTCGTGACCGGGCCGGTGACCCGCAACATGGCGGTGCCCCTGGTGAAGACCTACGAGGCGACCCCCGCGCCGAAGCTCGTGGTGGCGGTGGGCGACTGCGCGCGGACCTGCGGGGTCTTCAAGGGTAGCTACGCCGTGGCGGGGAGCGTCGATCAGATCATCCCGGTGGATGCCTTCGTGGACGGATGTCCGCCCGAACCGACGGCCATCCTCCGGGGCATCCTCGCGGTCATCGGGCGCCGTCGGTGAATCTCGAGTTCGGCCTCATGCTGGGCGGCTACGGGGTGGGGGCCGTCGGCGCCCTCCTGATGCCGGGCGGCCGGGCAGGGCGCGGCATCGCCGCGTTCGGGATGGTCTGGGGCGGCGCCGCCGGGCTCGCCCTCTCCCTCCAGGTCCTGCTCGGCGGAGCGGCCTTCACGCTCGAGGTGCCGACGCTCCTGTCGATCGCCGACGGCCTCGCGTTTCGCCTCGACGCGCTGGGCGCCTTCTTTCTCGGCCTCGTCGGCCTGCTCGCCATTCCCTGCGGAGTCTACGGGTTCGAGTACGTCGGGGCGTACGAAGGCCGGTACTCGCTACGGCTCCTCGGCGCGATGCTGAACATGTTCCTCCTGACGATGAGCCTGGTCCCGTGCGCCGACAACGTGCTCACCTTCCTCCTCATGTGGGAGGGCATGTCGCTGACCTCCTACTTCCTCGTCCTGACGGAGGCGGACGAGCCGGACACCATCGCGGCCGCCGGCTGGTACCTGGCCATGACGCACGTCGGGCTGGCGCTCGCGCTCGCCGGGTTCCTCATCCTGGCCGCGAATGCCACGACCACGGCTTTCGGCGACCTGCGCACGGCGGCGGCGAGTCTCACCCCGGCCATGCGGAACACGGTGTTCCTGCTCGCCCTCGCCGGCTTCGGCTCCAAGGCGGGCATCGTCCCGCTCCACGTCTGGCTGCCCCGCGCGCATCCGGCGGCGCCGAGCCACGTCTCGGCGCTGATGTCGGGGGTGATGATCAAGCTCGGCGTGTACGGGCTCCTCCGCATCGGCCTGGATCTGCTGGGCGGGGGACCCGCCTGGTGGGGGGCCCTCCTGATCGGCCTGGGCGCCCTCTCGGCGGTGGTCGGCGTGCTCTACGCGCTCATGGAGAATGACCTCAAGCGCCTGCTCGCCTACTCCAGCGTGGAGAACATCGGGCTCGTCTTCATCGGCCTCGGCGCCGGCTTCCTCTTCCTGGGCCTCGACGCCACCGCGGCGGCCCTCGTCGCCTTCGCGGCTGCGCTCTATCATGCTCTGAATCACGCGGCCTTCAAGTCGCTGCTGTTCCTCGGCGCGGGGTCCGTTCTGCACGCCACGCGCACCCGCGACATGAACCGGCTCGGCGGCCTCATCCGCGGCCTGCCCTGGACGGCCGCCTTCTTCCTGGTAGGGGCCCTGGCCATCGCCGGGCTGCCCCCGCTGAACGGCTTCGTCAGCGAGTGGCTCATCTTCCAGTCGCTGCTCCCCGGCATCGAGAGCCGGGCGCCGATGGTCGCCCCGCTCATGACGCTGGCCGTCAGCGTGCTTGCGCTGACCGCCGGGCTGGCCGCCGCGGGATTCGTCAAGGCCTTCGGGATCACGTTCCTCGCGATCCCGCGCTCGCCCGCGGCCGAGTGCGCGCACGAGGCGCCCGTGTCGATGCGCGTCGGCATGGGGATCCTCGCCGTCGCCTGCGCGGTCTTCGGGTTGGCCGCGGTCGCTATCATGCCGGCGCTGGCGGCGGCGCTCGCAGGCTCGGCGCGCCTGCCGGTCCCGGTCCCGGGGTTTGGCTCCGGGGTCTCCCTGTCGATGCCGAGCGGGTTTGCCCGGATGTCGCCGACGCTGGTGGCCCTCGGCCTGATCCTGATCACGGGCGCCGCGTGGCTGGTGGTCCGGCTCTTCGCATCGCGCTGGCCGGTCCGGGTGAGTGCCACCTGGGGCTGCGGACGCGTGGTGCAGACGCCGCGCATGGAGTACACGTCGACCGCGTTTGCCGAGCCGCTGCGCCGCGTGTTCGCCGAGCTGTACCGGCCCACCCAGGACCTCTCGATCGACTTTCACCCGGAATCGAGGTACTTCGTGCAGTCCATCGAGTACCGCAGCGAGATCGTCCCGTGGTTCGAGCGCTACCTGTACGCGCCGCTCGTCACCCGGGTGCGACGATGGAGCATTTGGGTCCGCGCACTGCAGTCGGGCTCGGCCCACGCCTACCTCACGTACCTGGTGATCGCGCTCCTGGGGCTGCTGACCCTGCTCATAGTGCGGCCGGGATGATGGGCTATGTGCTCGAGGTGGCCCAGGCCGCGCTCGCGCTCGCACTGGCGCCCGGCCTGGCCGGGCTGATCCGGTGGCTGAAGGCGCGTTTGCAGAACCGCCGGGGCGCCCCGGTGTGGCAGCCCTACTGGGAGCTGGCCAAGCTCTTCCAGAAGGAGGTCGTGGTCTCGAGTAACGCATCCTGGCTGTTCCGCGCGGCGCCGTTCATCGTGTTCGCGAGCACGACGGCGGTTACGTTCCTCGTGCCGATCCTCGCAGTGCCACTGCCTTTCGACGGGCTAGGGGACCTGCTGGTGGTCGTCTACCTCCTCCTGCTGAGCACGTTCTTCCTCTCACTGGGCGGCCTCGACCCCGGCTCGCCGTTCGGCGGCATGGGCGCTAGCCGCGAGATGACAGTGGCCGCCCTCGCCGAGCCCACGGTGGCGCTCGCGATCTTCGCGCTGGCCCTGGCCGCCGGCTCCACCAATCTGGGCCAGATCGTCGCGCGCACCATGGCGGACCCCGGCGCCTTCCTGAGCCCCGGCCACCTCCTCGCGTTCGGGGCGCTCTTCATCGTCACGCTCGCCGAGACCGGCCGCCTGCCGATCGACAACCCGGCCACGCACCTCGAGCTCACCATGATCCACGAGGCCATGGTGCTCGAGTACTCCGGGCGCTACCTGGCCCTCATCGAGTGGGCGGCGGCGGTCAAGCTCTTCATCTTCTTCGCGTTGCTCGGCAACCTCTTCATCCCGTGGGGGGTGTCCGTGGTCCTGACGCCGACCACCGTCGCGGTTGCGGTCGCGAGCCTGCTCGTCAAGCTCGTGGTCCTGGCCGCGGTGGTCGCGGTGCTCGAGACGCGGATCGCGAAGCTGCGCCTCTTCCGGGTGCCCGAGCTGCTCAGCGTCTCGTTTGTCCTCGCGCTGCTCGCGGTCACCTCGTCGTTCCTCCTGAAATAGCCCATGGACAGCCTCTTCTCCCAGCTCTCCGTGCTCGGCTCGAGCCTGGTGCTGCTCTTCGGGCTCATCCTGCTCTGGCGCCGCGGCATCTCCGCCTACGTCGGCGCCTTCGCCGCTCAGTCCATGGTGCTCTCGGCGGTGATCGCGATCGTGGGCTACTTCGGGAACGACCACGAGCTGTACTGGGTCGCGGGCACGCTCTTCCTGCTGAAGGGGCTGGTGATCCCGCGGCTCCTGCGGCGGATGGAGCGCCGCTTCGCGGTCGAGCGGGAGATGGAGCCGTACGTGAACACCGCATCGTCGCTGGTGGTGTCCGGTCTCCTGGTGCTGTTCGGTTACATGGTCACGCGACCGCTCGTGGGGCTCAGCCAGTTGCCGACCCGGGCGGGTATGCCGCTGGCGATGGGCCTGGTGCTCGTGAGCCTGTTCGTGGTGATCAGCCGCAAGAAGGCGCTGACCCAGGTCATCGGCTTCCTCATGCTGGAGAACGGGCTCGCCCTGCTGGCGGTGCTCGGAACCTACGGGATCCCGCTGATCGTCGAGCTCGGGGTGGCCCTCGACGTCCTGATGGGGTTCCTGGTCATGCAGATCTTCGTCTACCGGATCCACGAGACGTTCGAGAGCATCGACGTCGAGCAGCTCAACCGCCTGCGCTACTGAGGAATCGTGAGCCCGTTCGCCCTGCTGCTCGGCCCCCCCCTCCTCGCTGCGGTGCTGGCGGCGGTGTTGGTGCCCTATCGGCCGCTGGTAGGTTGGACGGGCGCACTGCTGTCGCTGTCCTCCGTCGGCGCCGCACTCGTCTTCTGGAGCCGGCTTCTAGCCGGCGACGTGCCGACCTCGGGGCCCGGGGAGTTCCTGCGGGCCGACGCGCTCTCGACCCTGCTCGCGCTGTGCGTGAGCGTGGTGGGGGCGCTGGCCGCATGGCTCGGACCCGGGATGGGCGAGGACGACGGTTACGAGCCCGCCCAGGCCCGGCGGTTCCGGATCTTCAGCAGCCTCTTCACGTTCACCATGCTGTTCGCGGTGACCGCCAACAACGTCGGATTCATGTGGATCGCGATCGAGGCGACCACGATCACCTCGGCCATGCTCATTCCGCTGCACGTGACCAAGGCCTCCGTGGAGGCCTCGTGGAAATACATCCTAATCGGGTCGATCGGGATCGCGCTGGCCTTCGGTGGCACCGTGCTCGCCTACTTCGACTTCGTCAACATGGCGGGCCGTCAGGATGCGGCCCTGCACTGGACGGTGCTGCGGGCGTCGGCGGCTCACCTGCACCCGGAAGTGATCAAGCTCGCCTTCGTCTTCATCCTCGTCGGCTACGGCACGAAGGCCGGCCTTGCCCCCATGCACACCTGGCTGCCGGATGCTCACTCGGAAGCGCCGGCGCCGCTGTCCGCCATGATGTCGGGCGTCCTGCTGGCGGTCGCGCTCTACGCGGTGATGCGGTGGGAGGCGGTGGTGAACGCGACGGTGGGGACCGGATTCACCGACGGTCTCTACATCACGCTCGGGGTGCTGTCCGTCGCGATCGCCGCGTTCAGCCTCGTGATCCAGCGCAATTACAAGCGCATGCTCGCGTACTCGAGCATCGAGCACACCGGCCTGATCTGCGTGGGGCTGGCGCTTGGCCCGCTCGGCACCTTCGCCGCGATGCTCCACCTGCTGAACCACACGCTGGCGAAGTCGATGATGTTCTTTCTCGCCGGGCGCGTGCTCCATCGCTACGGCACCACCGAGATCGCCCGGGTCTCGGGCCTGCTCAAGGTCATGCCGTGGACGGGCGGCCTGTTTGCCGCCGGGATCCTCGCCGTCGTCGGGCTGCCGCCGTTCGGCCTCTTCGTCTCGGAGTTCGCGCTCTTCCGAGCGGGGTTCTCCGTGGGCCGACCGTGGCTCGTCGCCCTGATCCTGGCCCTCCTCGCGGTGGCATTCGTCTCGATGATCGGCCACCTGAACCGGATGCTCTACGGGGTGCCCACCGCGGGGGTGCGGACCGGAGAGGACCGCCTCTGGCCCCTGATCCCGCTCGGCCTCTGCGCGACCACCCTCGTCGTCCTCGGGATCACGCTCCCGGCGCCGCTCGAGACCCTGCTGCGCCAGATCGTGGCGATCGTCGAGCGATGAGCCGCCTGGACCGGCTCACGGGGCGGCTCGCCGAGGACCTAGCCGATCTGGTTGCCGACGTGCACCGTGTGCGGGGGCACGAGCTGCACTGCTCGGCGCGCCCGGCCGCGATGCCCGCGCTGGCGCGCTCTCTCCGCGGGGAGTTCGGCGCCGAGCTGGTGTTCATGGCCGCCGCCGACCGCCGGACCGACCGTGGGACGTTCGAGGTCCACTACCTCTTCGCGCCCGAGAGAGAGCACTGGTTTGTCCACGTCACCGCCCCGGTCCCCGCCGACGCGCCCGCGATTGTGTCGCTGGCCACCCTGCACTATCCGGCCTCGCGCTTCGAGCGGGAGATCTACGACCTGTTCGGCATCGTGGCCGAGGGCCATCCCGATCCCCGGCCGCTCGTCCGCCACGGCTTCTGGCCGGCCGACTACTTCCCCCTGCGCAAGGACGCGACGCCGCGAGAGTTCGAGGACGACGGCCGCGCGTTCCCCTTCAGGGAGGTGGGTGGCGAGGGTGTCTACGAGATTCCGGTGGGCCCGGTCCACGCGGGCGTGATCGAGCCGGGCCACTTCCGGTTCAGCGTGGTCGGCGAGACGATCATCGACATGAAGTCCCGGCTGTACTTCACGCACAAGGGCACCGAGAAGCTCTTCGAGGGGCGGGAGGCCGGCGCCGGGGTCGAGCTGGCCGAGCGCGTCTCCGGCGACACCACCGTCGGCCACTCGCTCGCTTTCTGCCAGGCGCTGGAAGCCGCCGCCGGCACCGAGGTCCCGGCCCGTGCGCGGTGGCTGCGGCTGATCCTCCTGGAGATGGAGCGGCTCTACAACCACGTGGGCGACCTCGGCATGATTGTCAACGACACCGGCTACGCCGTGGCGCATTCTCATTGCTTCCGGATTCGCGAGCGCCTGCTGCGTCTGAACCGACGCCTCACCGGCAACCGGCTGCTGCGCGGCGCGATCGTCCCCGGGGGCGTCGGACACGACTTGCCGTCTGACCTGGATCTGCCCGGGGAGCTCGAGGCCGCGCGCCAAGACCTCGACGAGATCATGGGCCTTGCGCTCGAGAACACCCTGGTCATGGATCGTCTCGAGGGCACCGGGCGGCTGACCACCCGCACCGCCCGGGACCACGGCGTCCTCGGCTTCGTCGCCCGCGGCTCGGGCATCGACGTCGACGTCCGCCGCGACCATCCCTTCGCCGCCTACCACGAGCTCGAGGTGCGGGTGCCGGTATTCGAGTCGGGCGACGTCAAGGCGCGCACCAGGGTGCGACTCGAGGAGGCGCGCGAGTCGGTGCGACTCATCCGGGAGGCGGTGACGCGGCTGCCCGCGGGGGTTCTCGCCGCTCCCCTCGGCCCGCTCCCGGCCTATCAGCCGGCGTTCGGGATGGTCGAGGGGTGGCGGGGCGGCATCGTGCACTGGGTGATGGCGGACGCGACGGGCCGGCTCCACCGCGTCAAGATCATGGACCCGTCGTTTCTGAACTGGCGCCCGCTGTCCTACGCGCTGCTCAAGAACATCGTCCCGGACTTCCCGCTCTGCAACAAGTCGTTCAACCAGTCGTACTCGGGCAACGACCTGTGACCCGTCGGCGTACGACGTCTTGTCAACGTATCAGCTTGCCGGCCATCTGGAGGATGTCGTCCAGCGGATTGCCGTCCCCGTTCAAGTCGAGCATCGACGCGAGTCCGCCCGGCGCGGCGGCGTTCGGGCTCGCGGGGGCGGCCGCCCGACTGCCGAGCAAGCCCCCCAGCAGCCCGCCGAGGCCACCGCCGGTCGGGGCGGCCTGCGGCGCTGCCTCGCCCGGTTGCTTCGCCATGTAGCCGGCGACCAGCATCGCGAGCATCGGCAGCATCTTCTGGAGTAGCGAAGGGGAGAGCCCGGAGCGAGACGCCGCGTTCTGCGCGACGGTGCGGCTCACGTCCTTGGAGGCGAAGATCTGCCCGAGCACATCGTTGCCGCGGCTCACGTCGGTCGTCTCCGGCGACAGCACGTTGTCGAGCAGACTGCCGCCGCCGAGCTGGCCAAGCAGGCCGCCGAGACCCGCGAGGCCCGCGGGCTGCGCCTGCGCCTGCTTCTTGAATCCGCCGAGAATCGCGGGGATCAGCGCCTCGGCGCCGGTCGCCGCCTGCGACTCGCTGACGCCCAGTTCGCGTGCGATCGATGTGATGCCGCCCGTCTGGGCGAGGAGATCCGTCATCTGCATATCTTGCTCCCTTGCTTGTACGGCTGAGCCGGCGGCTCAGTCGAGGAGTTCCCGGGGGACGTTGCCCCCGTTGGCGGCGATGCGCGCCAGCACGGTCTTGTGAAGCCAGGTGTTCATCTTCGCCGAATCGCTCATCAGCTCTGGCGGGCAGGCCAGCTCGGTGGCGAGCTCCTTGCGCGCCGCGAAGCTGCTGTCGATGTCGAGGAGCTTCAGCAGGTCGACGATCGAGGTCCGCCAGTTGAGCTTCTGCGGATTCGCGG
>DATJFY010000027.1:0-73422 GCA_035495415.1 Verrucomicrobiia bacterium | reverse complement strand
GGAGATTGCCCACCTCCTCGAGGAGATGGAGGCGGCGTTCGGACAGGCGGTCGACGCCTTCGAGGCCCTCCTGGAGACCCTGGCCAGCGGCTCGATGCGCAGCAAGCTCAAGACGCGGGTCGTCGACGAGCTCTACGCCCGCGGCAAGGGGATCCTCCGGGACAACCCCGTCTACCAGGCCCTCCCGAAGGAGTTCCGCAGCGCGGTCAAGGCGCTGCTCAAGGACACCATCCGCGGCCTCGTCAACAGTCCCATCGTGGACCCGGTGCTCGACGTCATCGGGCAGATCGCGGGCGCCCTCGACGACGTGGTCGACGATGTCCGCGCGCTGGATCCCCACCGCCCCCTCGCCGAGCAGGTGCTCGAGCTCACGCTGAGCCGCGTCGAGGACGCGGTGCGCGGGCACTTCGGCTCCACCAAGCCCCATGTCAGCGTGGGCTTCGAGTTCAGCTACGAGTTCTTCGGCCATCAGTCGGTGCGCGTCGAGCTCGGGCGCGTCGAGATCCCCTTCTCCACGTTCTTCGCCATCGTGCGCAGCGCGGTCAACGCCCTCGGCGACCTCGACGACGCCCTCGAGGACGTCGCGACCAAGCTCGCTGCCGCGTTCGCCAAGCAGTTCGACGTCGAGGCCAAGGAGGACGAGCGCGCCGGCAAGCGGCGGGATCGCGAGCGCCTGGCCGCCATCGATCGCGAGCACAGCGCAGCGCCCAAAGAGATCGCCGTCCTGACCCCGGCCGACGGCTCCGTGCACGGGGGCGACGTGCGGGTGGAGATCCACCTGGGCGGCGTGCCCGCCAGCTATCTCGGCCTCGACAAGGACGAGCAGCAACGCGTCTTCATCCTGCTGAACGGCGAGATGGTGACGCCGAAGTCGCTGGTGGTGGGCGCGGCGGCCGCCGCAGATCCTGGCGTCCAGTCCCAGGACTTCCATCTCGCCGCGCTTCCCGGCTTCGACGCCGGCGCCGCGGTCTTCCGCGGTCCCGGTGCCACCATCCGCCTCGGCGGCGAGGGTGCGTCGGGCGCGCCGGCGCCGCCGCCCGCCGCGCCGATCGGCCTCGGCCGCGCGCGCGGTCTCGGGCTCGACCGCCGCGTGGTCGCACCGACGGGAGGCGGGAAGCCGACCACGTCCACCCGCCTGGCCAACTTCCTCCCGGGCCGGCCGCTCCCGCCGTCGTCGGTGCGCGAAATCGCGGCGAGCCTGCCGCCGGGCACCACGCTCTCCTTCACCGTGGAGATGAAGGATCTCCTCCAGGGCGCCAACACGCTCACCGTGCTCGTCCTGGACCGCGGCGGCCGTCAGTATCAGCAGATCGTCAGCTTCGGCGTGACGCCGCCGCCGAAGGCGCCCACGCGCGGCACCACGGCCGCGCGCCTGCCCGTGCGGGGCAAGACCGGGCGCGGCACGCCCGCGCGTGGCGCGCCGGCGAAGCCCCGGGTCGGCGCGGGCACGACGCCGGCGGCGATCCGGAGTGGCCTGGGCCGCGCGACCTCCTACGTGAAGAGCCAGGCCAAGCTCAACTTCACTGCGTTCAAGGGGAAGAAGTCGTGAGCACCGCCGTGCAGATGGCGGCCATCCGCTTGGCCGACTTCCTGATGGGCTCGGCCCCCGGCAACACGCCGTTCCGGGCCGTCGCCCTCGTGCTGAGCCTGGCCGCGCACCGGCGCGTCGGGGCGCCCCAGGCCGCCGAGCTGCACCGCCGCATTCGGCTGAACACGGGCCTCGTCAACAAGGGGCTGAGGAAGAAGTTCAGCCTCGACTACGACCCTCTCGATGTCATCGAGTTCGACAGCTTCAGCTCGCTCCTCAAGAAGAAGCCGAAGGGCGGCACGCCCTGGAGGGACATCCTCCTCGTTACCCACGCGCAGGGCGAGATGGCCCAGGGCTTCGCCGGCGAGATCTACTTCGGCTCCGAGGTCTTCGTGATGAGCCGCGCCGGCACCAATGACCTGCTCGACGCGATGAACCGACGGCGGCCGGCGGTCGACGCGTTCCAGAAGGGCTTTGCCAAGTCGTGCACGATCACGCTGATCGCGTGCGGCGGCGGCGCCGCCGGGCCGGAGATCCCCGTGTACGTGCGCGAGCTGTTCGACACCGACGGGCTGATCAAGACGCCGACGAGGAACGTCGACTTCAACAAGCTCGGTCAGCTCATGGTGCTGAAGGATCCCGACGATCCGAGGAAGGAGCTCCGCCCCATCAAGAAGGACGAGTGGCTGATCGTCCCCGCGAGGGACGCGATTCTGAGCGCGGTCGACCCGCTGCCCCCCGAGGACTGGGAGGACTTCTAGGGCGCGCGCCGGGGCCCCGGCCGGCGCCGCGCCGCCTCGATGGCCGCGGCGAGCCGCTTCATCCCCCGGCGTATGGCCTCCGGCCGCACCGCCGCGAACCCGAGCACCAGCGCATTGGGCGGCCGCTCGCGCCCGGTGTGATAGGCGGCCAGCGGCGCGACTTCCACGCCGCGCGCCGCCGCTTCCCGCGTCACTGCCACGGCGTCGGCGCCGGTGAGGTCGGCGATGGCATGCAAGCCGGTGCGCGGGGGCCGTACGCGAAGCATGCCGCCGCAGAACCGCTCGGCGGCGCCGCGCAGCGCCTCCAGCCGCTCACGGTACGCCACGCGCATGCGGCGCAGGTGGCGGGCGAAATGGCCTTCAACGATGAAGTCCGCCAGCACCGTCTGGTCGAGCACGGGCGGATGCTGATCGGCTGCGGCGCGCGCAGCGACCAGGCCGTCCTGGAGATCGGGCGGCACGATCAAGAAGCCGAGGCGCAAGGCGGGGAAGAGCGTCTTGCTAAAGGAGCCCACGTAGATCACCCGCCCATCTACGTCGAGGCCGTGGAGACACGGCATGGGCCGCGCGCCGTAGCGGAACTCGCTGTCGTAGTCGTCCTCGATCACCCAGGCGCTCGCGCGGCTCGCCCACTGGAGGAGCGCGAGGCGCCGCGGCAGACTCATCGGCACGCCGAGCGGATACTGGTGAGACGGCGTCACGTAGGCCAGCCGCGCGTCGCCCCCGCGCCGGGCGCCCTGCTCGACCACGAGCCCCTCGCCGTCCACCGGCACCGGCACGATGCGCGCCCCCGCCCCCAGCAGCGCGCTTCGTGCGCCGGGATAGCCGGGATCTTCCATCCACACGCGGTCGCCGGGATCGAGCGCCACGCGGCTGATGAGCTCGAGCCCCTGCTGGGCGCCCGCGACGATGAGGATCTGCTCCGGCCCGCAGCGCGTCCCGCGCGCCGGCTGCACATGCTCGGCGATCGCCTCGCGCAGAACGCGCAGGCCCGCCGGCTCCCCGTAGTCGAGCTGGGTCGGCGTGATCGTGCGGAGCCGTCGGCTCGCGAGCCGCCACCAGAGCGCGGCCGGGAAGAGATCGAGGCCGGGCGTGCCGATGCGGAAGGCGCGCGGCGGGCCCGCGAGGCGCCGGGCCCCCTGAGGCGCCCCCACCAGCGCGGCCCCCCGCCGCGACAGCGCCGGATGCTTGAGCCGCTCGGGGCGGGCGCGGCGGCGGCTCAGCAGGTCATCGGGGAGCTCGGCGGCCACGTACGTGCCCGAGCCCGGGCGCCCGGTGAGATAGCCCTCCGCCTGAAGCTGCTGCACCGCGAGCAGCGTGGTCGTGCGCGACACGCCGAGATCGTCCGCCAGGGCGCGCGAAGAGGGCAGCCGCGTCCCCGGCGCCACCACGCCGTCCAGGATCGCGCGCTGGATGGACGCCGAGATCTGGCGCTGCAGCTGACCGCGCGCGCGGCCGTCCAGACGGATCATGAGGCCCGGGGATCGCGTGGAACTGGCCATATCGCTGGGCGCCGAACTCGGCAAGTCGATGATACCAGCGTCGCGGGGCCCGGAGTGGCCCTACGCGTTTCACGGGAACTGGCTCTTCGGCGGCCGCGGGGGCGGGGCGACAATCCCGCCATGCCGAGCGTGTCGGCGCCGAGCCTCACCGTGTACGAGCTCCGGCAGTACACACAGCACCCGGGCATGCGCGACGCGTTGATCGAGCTGTTCGAGGCGCAGCTCATCGAGAGCCAGGACTGCGTCGGGAGCTACGTGCTGGGCCAGTTCCGCGACGTCGCGAGCCCGGAGCGGTTCGTGTGGATTCGCGGCTTCACCGACATGGCCGCACGGACGCGGGCGCTGGACGCCTTCTACACGAGCGCGCGCTGGCTCGCGCACCGCCCCGCCGCCAACGCCACCATCGCCGATCACACCGATGTGCTGCTCCTCCGCCCCGCCGGTCCCGGGCTCGGCTTCCGCTTCGACCCCCGGCGCCGGCCGCCGCCGGAGGCCGTCGACAAACCCGGCGGGCTAATCGTGGCGACCATCGCGCATCTCGGCGCGCCGCCCACGCCCGACGCCGTGGCCGCCGGGCTCGCCGTCGCCCAGGACGGTCGCGGCATCTGCCTGGCCCGGCTCGTCACCGAGCCTTCGCCGAACGGCTATCCGCGGCTCCAGATCCGCGAGAACGCCAGCGTGACGGTGACGCTCGCCGCGTACTCCGGTCGCGACAGCTACGACACCGCCACCCGCGGGGCGCTGGCCACCGCCCAGCCGTGCGTGACGCGCGTGGAGCGACTCCTCCTCGCACCGACGAGGCGCTCCTTCCTGCGGTACAAAGGAGACCCGGCATGACCAACGCGACGCTAACCGGCGCCCGGCGCGATGGCGCCCACGACTTCGACTTCCAGACCGGGCGCTGGGCCATCCGGAATCAGCGGCTGAAGGAGCGTCTCACGGGCTGCACGGAGTGGGAGAGCTTCGACGCGACTCAAGAGGCACGGCTCCTGCCCGGGGGCCTCGGCAACATGGACGACTACGTCACCGAGCACTGGCCCGGCTTCGTGGGCATATCGCTCCGTCTCTACAGCCCGCGCACACGGCTCTGGCGGATCTACTGGGCCAGCAATCGCATCGACGGCTTCGAGCCGCCCGTGGTCGGCGCGTTCGACGAGCGCGGATTGGGCGTGTTCGAAGGCAGGCAGGATCTAAACGGGCGGGCCATCCTCGTCCGCTTCATCTGGTCGGGGATCACACAGAACACCGCGCGCTGGGAGCAGGCGTTCTCGCCCGACGACGGCCAGACCTGGGAGACGAACTGGATCATGACCATGACCCGCATCGAATAGGAGGCGCGCCATGGAGCTCTACATCTTTGCCCGCTTCCACGCGTTCCCCGGCCACGAGCAGGTGGTGGAGGACGCGCTCACCGAGTGCATGGTCCCGACCCGCGCGGAGGCGGGCTGTCTCGGCGGCCAGGTGTTCCGCTCGATCCGCGACCCGCGGCTCTTCTACGTGCACTCGCGCTGGCGGGACGAGGCGGCGTTCGAGCGCCACGCGGAGGAGCCGCACACCGTGCGCATGCTCGCGCGGGTCGAGCCACTGATCGACCATGGCCTCGACGTCACGCGCTCGACGCCGATCGGCTGACGGGGCTCGGCGCACCGCGCCCGCCTAGCGCACGATCAGGACGACGGAGGCCGCCAGCAGCGCGCCCATCGCGACGTTGAAGATCCGCCGGGCGTGCTCGGTGCGCAGGATGCGCTGGGCCGCCGCGCCGAAGGCGAGCCATACGAGACAGCACGGCAGGGAAGCAACCGTGAAGAGTCCGCCGAACGCCATCGCCTGCGCGAGCGCGCTGCCCGAGCCGGCGGCGAGATAGGTCCCGGCCGCGCTGGCGCACACCAGCCACGACTTGGGATTGATCCACTGGAACGCGGCCGCGCCCACGAAACCCACCGGCTTCCGCCCCGCCGCCCCATCCCCGCCCCTCGCGGTCGCGATCTTCCAGGCGAGCCAGAGGAGGAAGGCGCCGCCGAGCCAGTTGAGCGCGCGCACCAGCGTGGGGTGCGCGAGCACGATGCTGCCCAGGCCGTAGGCCACCGTCAGCATCATCACGCCCATGCCGAGGCTCACGCCGATCAGCGCCGGGATCCCGCGCATTATCCCGACCTGGGCGCCGGTGGCGGTGAGGAGCAGATTGCTCGGCCCCGGCGTGCCCGCCGCCACCATGGCGAACACGACGAACGCGAGGGCGTGCTCTGGTGTCATGATGGGGCCCATGGTAGGGAGGAAGCCCCCCCGGCGTCTTGAACGATCGTGCACGGCCCGGCCGGCCGACTGGATGCGCAGCCGCGCCCTGGGCGACGGGGTGCAGGCGCTTCAGGCGTGGTTCGGAGGCCGTGGCTTCGACCGCCATCGCCACGACACCTACGCGATCGGGCTCACCGACAGCGGCGTCCAGGCCTTCGACTATCGCGGCGTGGCCGAGATGAGCCTGCCCGGTCAGGTCGTCGTGCTGCATCCCGACGAAACGCACGACGGCCGCGCGGGGACGCGGGACGGCTTCGGCTATCGCATCGTGTACGTGGCGCCCGCGCGCATCGAGGAGGCAGCGCGCGCGATTCGCGGCCGGCCCACGCCCCTGCCGTTCGTGAAGCAGCCGGTGACGGTCAATGCGGCGCTGGCCGCCGCCATCACCGGGGCGTTCCGGCTCGAGCCCGAGCCGCTGGCCACCGACGCGCTCGTCGTCGCGCTCACCGAGGCGCTACTGGACGCCGACCCGTCATGCGCCGCGGGCGCGCGGCCGCCGCGCCTCGACCCCGGGGCGGTCGCCCGCGCGCGGCACTTCCTCGACGCCGCGACCGACCACGTGGTCCGCTCGGAAGAGCTGGAAGCGGTCACCGGCCTCACCCGCTTCGAGCTGGCCCGGCAGTTCCGCACCGCCTTCGGCACGAGCCCCTACCGCTACTCACTGCTGCGGCGTCTCGACGGGGTGCGCGCGCGGCTGGGCGCCGGCGCGGCGCCCGCGCAGATCGCGCTCGGCGCGGGCTTCGCCGACCAGGCGCACATGAGCCGCCACTTCAAGGCGGCCTTCGGGCTCGCCCCCGCACGCTACCAGCGGCTGGAGGCCAGGCTCGCCACCGCCACCACGAGCTCCGTGGGGTCCACCGGCTTGGGGATGTGCATGCTGTACCCGGCGGAGAGCGTCCGCAGGCGGTCCTCGACGCGGCCGTACGCGGTCAGCGCGATCGCGGGGATGCGCGCGAGCGCGGGATCGTCCAGCCCGCGCACGCGCCGGATCAACGTGTAGCCGTCCTCGCTGGGCATCTCGATGTCGGAGATCAGCACCTCCGGCCGGAACGCCTGCACCGCCTCGAAGGCCGCAGCGGCCGACGCGCACGGCCGCACGTCGGCGCCGCTGTTGATCAGTATGGTGGCGGCGAGCTGCAGTCCGTCGCGGTCGTCGTCCACCACCACCACGCGCACACCCCGGACCGACGGGCCCGTCGTGGCGAGCGCGGTGGACGCGGTCGGATGCACCCGGGCGAGGGCGGTGCCCGCGCTTCCCGCCGCGCCCGGGCGCGTGATGGCCACCGGGAGCTTGACCGTGAAGGTGGCGCCGCCCCCGACGCCGGGGCTCGTCGCCTCCACCGTCCCGCCGTGCAGCTCGACGAGATGGCGCACGAGCGCCAGCCCGAGACCCAGGCCCGTGTGGCGCCGCGTGGAGGTGCTGTCGCCCTGCTGGAAGCGCTCGAACACGTACGGCAGCACGTTCGACGCTATGCCCTGCCCGGTGTCGCTGACGACGATCTCGACGTGAGAGTTCACGCGCTGGAGCTGCACCTGCACGCGTCCGCCGCGCGGGGTGAATTTCACCGCATTGATGAGGAGGTTCCACACCACCTGCTGGAGCCGGTCGGGATCGCCGGTAACGCCGGCGGCGCGCGGGTCGAGCACGGGCTGTAGGCGCAGCTCCTTGGCCTCCGCCGCGGGACGCACCGCGTCGAGGGCGGCCTCCACCACCGTCCGCAGGTCCACCGGCCGCACGTCCAGCCGCATCTTGCCGGTGACGATGCGCGAGACGTCGAGCATGTCGTCGATGAGCTGCACCTGGGCATTGGCGTTGCGCATGATGACTTCGAGCGCCCGCGTCAGCATCTCGCCCTGCAGCTGGCCCGATTTCAGCATGTGCGCCCAGCCGTACACCGCGTTGAGGGGAGTCCGCAGCTCGTGCGAGAGCACGGCGAGGAACTCGTCCTTCGCGCGGCTCGCCGCCTCGGCGCTCGCCCGGGCGCGCTGCTCCGTCTCGAGGAGCCGCGCGTTGTCGATGGCGATGGCGAGCTGGCTGGCCACGCCGGTCATGATCGGCTCGAGACGCTCAGGGAACATGCCGGGCTGCTCGTGCCCCAGGAAGAGGCCGCCCAATACCTTGCCGGTGCGGGAGACCACGGGCACCGCCAGGTAGCTGGTGACGGGAAGGTGGCCGGCCGGCATCCCGTAGTGGGGCGCGTTCCGGCCGTAGCCCGGATCCCGCCTCACGTCGTCGAGACGGACGATGCGCTCCCCGTGAAAGGTCCGTCCGAGGAGCTCGGTGCTGCGGGGCAGGGGAAAGTGCTCGAAGGCGTCCCGGGCCACGCCGGAGATCGCGTAGAGCGTGTGGGTCTCGCCCTGGTCGGAGACCGTGTTGTAGAAGAAGGCGCCGAACTGCGCCCCCGCCAGCAGCGTGGCCTCGTCGGTGAAGGACTGGACGAGGGTGGTCAACTCGGTCTGAGCGGTGAGCCGCTGGCCGATGCGGCTGATCGTCTCGAGATCCTCGCTCTTCTCTTCCGCCTCGCGGCGCGCGGCCTCGGCGCGCGCGAGCAAGGTCTGCCGCTCCGCCTCGGCGCGCTCACGCAGCTCCTTGAGCTTGAGATGGGACTCCACCCGCGCGAGGAGCTCGCGCGCGGCGAAGGGCTTGGTCACGTAGTCATCGGCGCCCGCCTCCAGACCCTCGACCCGCGCCTCCTCGCCAGCGCGCGCCGAAAGGAGGATCACCGGCACGCCACGCAGCGCCGCATCCGCCCGCACCGCGCCCAGCAACGCGAAGCCGTCCAGCCCCGGCATCATGACATCGGCGATGATCAGGTCGGGGGACCGGGCGCGCAGCGCCGCCAGGGCCGCGTGCCCATCGCCGACCGCCTCCACCTCCCACCGCGCGCCGAGCAGGCGCCCCACGTACTCGCGCATGTCCGCGTTGTCGTCCGCGACGAGGATGCGCGGGCGGCCGCCGCCTTCTCCGGCGCCCGGCGCGGCCTCGGGGGTGGCGGCGGCGAACGGCTCCGCGATCCCCTCGACCTCCCGGGGCAGCCATCCGAGCGCCTCCTCGAGGAACGCCGGCGCGGTGGAGGCGGGCGCGGCAATCGACCCCGTGGCGAGGTGCTCGGCGGGCAGATGTGCGCGCCCACGCGGCACGGTGATGAAGAAGGCGCTGCCGCGGTCAGGCGCGCTCTCGACTCGCACGTCGCCGCCGTGCAGCCGCACCAGCTCGTGGACGAGGGCGAGCCCGATCCCGGTGCCCTCGTGGGTGCGGGCGCGCGCGGCCTGCACGCGGTGGAAGCGGTCGAACACGCGCGGCAGCTCGGCGGCGGGAATGCCGATCCCGGTATCGCGCACCACCAGCTGCACGGACGCCTCGCGCTCCACCAGCTCGACGCTGATCGTCCCCTCGAAGGTGAACTTGAGCGCGTTGGAGAGCAGGTTGAGGACGATCTTCTCCCACATCGCGCGATCGACGTAGATCGGCTCGAGGCCCCAGGGCGCCCGCACCTCCAGGCGCAGGCCCGCCTGCTCGATCGCCGAGCGGAAGACGCCGGCCAGGTCCGCGGTGAGCCGACCGAGATCCGTCGGCTCGTACGTCGCCTGGTGGCGGCCGGCCTGGATGCGGGAGAAGTCGAGCAGGGTGTTGACGAGCTTGAGGAGCCGGCGGCCATTTCGATGCATGAGGGTGAGGGAGTCGTGCTCACCCGGGTCGACGGTCGAGGCCGGTCGCCGGAGCAGGTCCTCCAGGGGGCCGAGCAGGAGCGTGAGCGGGGTGCGGAACTCGTGGCTGATGTTGCTGAAGAATACCGTCTTGGCCCGATCGAGCTCGGCGAGCGCCTCCGCGCGCTTGCGCGCTTCCTCGTAGGACGAGGCCTGGGCGAGCGCCACGCCGATCTGCGTGGCCACGAGGTCGAGGAAGTCGCGGTAGCCCCCTTCGAGGGGAAGGTGGCGGCTCGTCCCCACGACCATGAAGCCCGCGCACTGCCCCGCGCGCAGGAGCGGGTGCACCATCGTACGCTCGGGCGCGGCGGCGTCCGGCAGCGCGCCCGTCAGCTCGGGCGGTGGGGACTTCATCACCGCGGCCTCGCCGCTCCGCGCCACCGCTTCGAAGGGCCAGGTGCGATCGGCGAACGCGATGGTCGGGTCCCCGGTCGCGCCTACCTCGCGCACCTCCGTGCCGCCCTCGTCGAGGAGGTAGAGGCGCACGAAGGGAAGGTCCTGACGATGGGACGCGAGGGCGTCCAGCGCGAGGAGGCAGGCCTCTTCCACCGCGCGCCCCTCCTTGGCGCGTCCGAGGTCGCGGAGCGCGCGGAGCCGGCGCTCGCCGAGGACGCGCCCGGTGGTCTCGGTGACGATGCAGAACACGCCGTCGACGTGGCCCGCGTCGTCGCGCACGGGATCGTACGAGACGTCGAAATACGTCTCCTCGGTGAAGCCGTGCCGCTCGAGGAGGAACAGAAGATCCTCGGCCTTGAAGGCCTCGCCGGTCCTCACCACGCCCTCGAGCAGCGGCCCGAGCTGATGCCAAACCTCGGGCCACACCTGATCTCCGGGGAGTCCGAGCACGCGGGGGTGCTTCTGGCCCAGAACCGGGATGTAGGCGTCGTTGTAGAGCTTGACCAGCTCCGGACCCCAGAAGAGGCAGATCTGCGCTTTCGAGGGCAGCGCCATGCTGATGGCGCGGCGCAGGGTTTCCGGCCAGGTCGCGATGGGCCCGAGCGGGGTCGCGCCCCAGTCGAGGCGTCGGATGCGCTCCCCCATCTCGCCGCCGCCCGCCAGCCAAGGCGGCGTGTCGTCGGTGAAAAGCTGGTCGTCGCTCATGTCCAATCGGGCAGGTAGTTTCTTCCCGGCGCCGCCACGTCGGCACGTCGCCTGATCTTACTTAGCACAATCTCGATCGAGCACGGACCTTTGCCCCAGCAGATGGGCATGAGAAAGATGTAACATTCTCCGAGGGCCCATGACCGAACTCTCCGAAGCCGAAGCATACGCCGCCCGCCTGGCCGCCATCGTCGCCAGCGCGGAGGACGCCATCATCGGCAAGACCCTCCAGGGCCGGATCACGTCCTGGAATGGCGCCGCCGAGCGGATGTTCGGCTATACCGAGCGGGAGGTCATCGGCCAGTCGATCACGATCATCATCCCGCAGGAGCGCCTCTTCGAGGAGGACGAGATCCTCCGGCGGCTGCGCCTCGGCCTGTCCATCGAGCACTTCGAGACGGAGCGCGTCGCCAAGGACGGCCGCCGGATCCCGATCTCGCTCACGATCTCGCCGATCCGCGCGCGCGACGGCCGCGTGGTGGGGGCGTCGAAGATCGCCCGCGACATCAGCGAGCGCAGACGTCTCGAGGCCGAGCGGGACGAGCTGCGCCGGGTCGAGCAGGCCGCTCTCGCCCAGGCGCGACTGGCAAACCAGGCCAAGGACGAGTTCCTCGCGATGCTGGCGCACGAGCTCCGCAATCCCGTGGGGGTCATCGTCAATGCGCTCGCGGTGCTGGAGCGGCCGGACGCCGCGCGCGCGCAGCAGGACCGAGCGCGAGGGCTGATCGGACGCCAGGCGCATCACCTGGCGCGCCTGCTCGACGATCTGCTCGACGTGGCGCGCTTCGGCGGCCGGCTCGTCGACCTCGATCGCGTGCCGGTGGATCTGCGTACGGCGGTCGAGCAGGCGGTGGAGATGGAGCGGCACCGCCTCGACGCCAAGCGTCAGCACCTGACGGTGTCGATCCCGCCGGCGTCCGTCACCGTGTCCGGCGACCCGGTGCGCCTCCAGCAGATCATCAGCAACCTGCTCAACAACTCGTGGAAGTACACCCCCGTCGACGGCACGATCCGGGTGGCGCTGGGTGTCGAAGGCGGCGAGGCCATCATCAGCGTGGTCGACAACGGCCCCGGAATTCCCCCCGACAAGCTCGAGATGATCTTCGATCTGTTCGTGCAGGCCAATCCCACGCTCGCGCGCACCGAGGGCGGGCTCGGCATCGGCCTCACACTGGTGCGCGAGCTCGTCGAGCTCCATGGCGGCCTCGTCGCCGCCACGAACGAGCCCTCCGGCGGCGCACGGTTCACGATACGGCTTCCCCTCGCGCCGCCCGAGATTGAGGTGGATGCGACCCGATCCAGTGAGCCGGCCGCGCGGGCGCAGCGGGTCCTCCTCGTCGAGGACAATCACGACGCCCGCGAGATGCAGGCGACCTTGCTCCGCATGCTCGGCCACGACGTGCTGGAAGCGGCCACCGGGCTCGAGGGCGTGGACGCGGCGGTGCGCCAGGCGCCCGACGTCGTGGTCATGGACATCGGGCTGCCCGACATCGACGGCTACGAGGCGGCGCGCCGCATCCGCCAGCAGCGGGGCCGCGCGGTACGCCTCATCGCGGTCAGCGGCTATGGCCAGCCCCAGGACCGCGCTCGGTCGCGCGAGGCCGGATTCGACGCGCATCTGGTCAAGCCGGTGGACCCCGCCGCCCTCAACGAGGTTCTCCAGGGCGCCCCGTAGCACCGCCCGCCGCCCCCGTCTCGGGGCTGCGGAACCCCCTGCCCGCCGGCTCGGAAAGGCGCTATTCTTGCGGCCAATTCCCGGATCATGAAGGAGTCTGCCGCGACTGAGCTGGATCGCCAGACCCGGATGGCCGCGGTCGTGTTCGCGGACATCGTGGGTTTTTCGAAGAAGTCCGTGCCCGCCCAGCTGGCCGCCAAGGAAGTGCTCGCCCGCCTGCTCCAGCGCCTGGTCACGCCCTACCCCGCCAACAGCCGCATCGTGCTCGACACGGGCGACGGGGCCGCGGTGGGCTTCCTGGTGAGCCCCGAGTACGCGCTGAGCCTGACGCTGCGGCTGCGCCGCGAGCTCGACGCCGCGCCGGACGACGGACTGCTGCGGTCCCGCGATCTACGGCTCGGGATCAACCTGGGGCCCCTCAAGGTCGTGACGGACGTCAACGGACATCCGAACATGGTCGGCGAGGGCATCAACTCCGCCGAGCGCATCATGAGCTTCGCCGCGCCGGGCGAGACCACCGCGTCGCGCAGCTTCCAGGAGGCGGTGTACTACCTCGACGCGAGCTTCCAAACGCTGTTCGAGCCGCTGGGCCTTCGCGCCGACAAGCACGGGCGCGAGCACGAGGTCTTCCGCCTGACCACGGCGCCGGAGGCAATCGACGCCGCGCTACAGGGCCTCGGCGCCACCGGGCGCACGCCGACCACGGTGGCGCCGTCCAAGCCGCGGGGCCGGTCCGTGGGCGCCGCCCTCGTCGCGGCGCTCGTGATCGTCGGCGTCGGCATCGGCGCCTGGGTGGCGTGGCCATCACGCCAGGGTGCGCGCGAGGTCCCCGCCGCCTCCAGCACGGGGTCTCGCGAGCCGGCGCCTCCGGCCGCGCCGGTCTCCGCGCCGGGGCTCATCGCCGCGCCGGCGGCGCCGCCCGCCGCGCCCGTCATGCCGTCACCGACGCCGTCGGCAGTCTCCGTCGCCCCCGCCCCGCCTGCCGCCCCGGCGTCGGTTCCCGCGGAGCCCGCGGCGGTGACTACCCCGCCGCCCCCGACCCCCGCGCCGCCCCCCGCTTCGACGCCTACGGGGGACGCCTCGGGCGCCCGGAAGCCCCGACCCGCGCCGGCGCCGCCGAGGAGCGTGGTGGCCACGCCCGCCACGCCGCACCCCAGCGCGCCGCCGCCCACACCTCCGCCCAGCCCCCGCTGCTCGCGGCTCCTGCAGCGCGCCGCGCTGGGCGAGACGCTCACCCCGGACGAGCAACGGGAGATGACGACCTCATGTCGCTAGCCCATTCGCGAATGGTGACGATGTGCGGCGTCTGCCTCGTCGCCGCCCTGGCGTTCTTCGCCGGCTGCGCGAGCCAGCCGCCTCCGCCGCCGCCGCCGCCCGCGGCGGCGCCGCCGCTGCCGGAGCGCCCCGCACCCCAGCGCTCGGACCTCACCTTCGCGCAGGGCATCGCCTATGCGGTGGACGACCTCTTCATCCAGCTCCAGCGGCTGCCCGCCTTCGCCCCCAAGGCGGGCGGCGCCGAGGCCAAGCGCAGCGTGATCGTGGTCGACACGATCATCGACGCGGCGACCGGCCAGCAGACGCAGGCCACGCTTCTCGCCGAGGCCTTCGTCTACGAGCGCACCCAGGCCAAGTTCAAGCAGTTCGACGTCTACGCCGCCACGCCGGAGTTCCTGAAGCGCGCCGAGTACGTGGTCACGTCGACGATGACCCCGGTGATGAACGAGAAGGGCCTCTATCGGCTGAACATGTCCATGACCGAGATCCGCGCCGGCCTGGTCGTGGCTCAATCGGCCGCGCGCGTCCGCGACGACTCTGTCGACATCACGCCCACGCCCTTCTTCCGCGAGAGCCCGGCGATCGCGAAAGACCGGGTGATCGAGGGCCAGATCAAGACCGCCGAGACCGCCGCCGCCCAGCCCGCCGACGCGGTCTACATCGAGCGGCTGCCCACCTCCGCGGTGGTGAACGAGGGCATGGCCGCGATCAACGTGGGCAAGTTCGCGGAGGCGCTGCCCTACTACGAGGAGGCGGCCAAGCGCCAGGACGGACAGCAGCTCCGCGTCTACAACGGTCTCTACATGATCTACTGGAACCTCGGGCGCAGCGGCGACGCCGAGGCGGCCTTCGGCAAGATCGTCGCCCTCGGGCTCGCCACCAACAATCTCGCCGTGAAGTTCCTCTTCCGCCCGGGGAGCACGGACTTCTGGCCGGACACCAAGATCAGCGGGCCGTACCCAGTCTGGCTCCGGCAGATCGCCGTGCAGATGAAAGACACCAAGTCGTGCCTCCGGATCGTCGGCCACACGAGCCGCACCGGCTCGGAGGTGAACAACGAGCGGCTGTCGCTGCGGCGGGCCGACGTCATCAAGGCCCGTCTGATCTCGGAGTCGCGCGAGCCCGCCTCGCGCATCGAGACCTCGGGGGTCGGCTCGCGGGAGAACATCGTGGGGAGCGGGACCGACGACCAGCGCGACGCGCTGGACCGCCGGGTGGAGTTCCGCGTGATCCCCTGCCCCGGAGCCTGAGCGCGCGCCCGCCGGCGGTCGCGCGCGCCGCCGACGCATGTACTCTGAAGGCAAGGGGGCGCGCATGCAGATCGGCATGGTCGGGCTGGGCCGGATGGGCGGCAACATGGCGCGGCGCCTGCTCAAGGGCGGACACACGGTGGTGGCCTTCGCGACGGACCCGGCGGCGGTAGCCGCCTGCGTCGAGGCGGGCGCGACGGGGGCCACCGATCTGGGTGATCTGGTGGCCAAGCTCACCCCGCCGCGAACGGTGTGGGTCATGGTGCCGGCAGGCGCCGCCACCGAGCAAGTGGTGCGCGATCTCGCGCAGCGCATGCAGGCGGGCGACGTCGTCATCGACGGAGGCAATTCCCAGTACAAGGACGACGTGCGTCGCGCGCGCACGCTGCGCGAGCGCGGGATCCACTACATGGACGTCGGCACCAGCGGCGGCATCTGGGGGCTCGAGCGCGGGTACTGCCTGATGATCGGCGGGGAGCCCGAGATGGTTCGCCGCCTCGACCCGATCTTCCACACGCTCGCGCCGGGCATGGGGCAGATCCCGCGCACGCCGGGCCGCGCGCCCGGCAGCACCGCCGAGCAGGGGTATCTGCACTGTGGCCCCGCGGGCGCGGGCCATTTCGTGAAGATGGTGCACAACGGGATCGAGTACGGCCTCATGCAGGCGTACGCGGAAGGGTTCGACGTCCTCCGCAACGCCGGCGCCGCGGAGCTCGATCCCTCGCTCCGCTACGACCTCGACTGCCGCGACATCGCCGAGGTGTGGCGGCGCGGCTCGGTGGTGTCGTCCTGGCTGCTCGACCTGACCGCGCAGGCGCTGGCGGAGAACCCGACCTTGTCGAAGTACACGGGCTTCGTCCACGACTCGGGCGAAGGTCGCTGGACCATCATCGCCGCGATCGAAGCGGGGGTGCCCGTCGACGTGCTCGCGGTGTCCCTCTTCACGCGCTTCCGGTCACGGCAGGAGCACACCTTCGGCGAGAAGGTGCTGTCCGCCATGCGCGAGAAGTTCGGCGGCCACGTCGAGCGCGCGGCCGGCGACTGAATAATCCGCCGACGCATCCCCGTCAGGCGCGGTCCTCGTACGCGACGGCGCGGTGCGTGGCGGGAAGGAACGCGCACACGAGGTGCCGGGTGCCGTCGAACGACAGCGTGTGCGCGCCCGGCTCCGTGTTCACGGTCTCCACGCGCGCGAATGGGGTGGTGTCGAACACTTCGATGACGCCGGGGTCCCCGATTGCGACGTAGACCCGGCCGCGGGCCGGGTTGAAGAAGACGACGTCCGGCACCCCGGCGATCGCCTCGGCGGCCAGGACCGCGCCGCTGTCCGCGTCCACCTCCAGCAAGACGCCGGCGTCGCAGGCGCAGTAGAGCCGCCGGCGCGCAACGTCGATGTCGAGCCCGTGTGGCCCGGCATGCGGGATGGGGATCACCCGCCGCACCCTGAACGGATCCCCGGCCTCCAGCACGACGATCTGCGGCGGATCCATGATGTTCGCGAAGAAGGCGTCGTTCACCGGGTCGTACACCGTCCAGCGCGTGCGCCCGGCCACCGGGACATCCGCCAGGCGTCGCCGCGCGGCGAGGTCGAGGAGCGACACGGTGCAGGAGCCCGGGATGGCCGGATCGCCCACGTGGGCGACGAGCACGCGGCCCCGCCCCGGATCCAGGGCGAGGCCGTTGGGCCGCACGCCGACGCCGATCTTCGTCACCGTGGGCGCGCCTTCGCCGCTGAAGACGCCCACGGTGTTCTCGCCACGGTTCGAGGTGACGATGAGCTCCAGCGCGGTCACGGCAAGCGCGCCCGCCACCGCGGGCAGGCTTCCTACGGAGCCGAGGTGCTTGCCCGCGGTGACGTCGAGCACGTCCACCGCGTCGTTGGCGGTGTGGGCGACGTAGACGCGGCCGCTTCGCTCGTGCACGGCCGCGTGGTCGAAGCCGCCCGCTCCCGCATGGGGCGGAAGGCCGATGAAGCCCAGCTGACGCAGCGGCATGGCTAGCGTCGGGCCGCGAGGTCCGCGACGAGCTGTTCCACCTGCGCCACGATGCGGTCACGCGCGACCGCGTAGCCCTCGCTGACCGCGGGCGCCTCCCACTGCTCCACCGCCTGCCCGCGCGACGGCGTCAGCTCGCAGCCGAAACTCACCACGCGGCGCGCCGTCTCGAGATCGTGCACGGTGACGGGGCGGGGCCGGCCGAGCCCGGGCCGCAATCCCTCGGCGGCCAAACCTTTCACCGCACCGGCGGCCAACTCGGGATCCGGCTCGGTGCCCGCCGCGACCGCGTCCATCGAGAGGCCGCGGGCGGCAGCGAGCCGGCGGAAGTGCGCCGCCGCCACCACGCTCTTCGCCGCGCCGTGCTGGCACACGAACAGCACGCGGGGCGTCATCGCCGCGCGCGCCTCGGCGCGGCAGTAGGCGTAGAGCGCGTCGTACATGGGGAGCTGCCGGGCCATGTTGTCGAAGTCGTCGCGGCTGGTCGTTTGAAAGCCGGTGGCCGCCGCGTAGAGTCCGGCCGACTCGGGCGTGAGCCGCCGATCGTCGGTGTCCGCGCCGCGGACGATGAGCGCGAGGGCGGCGAGCCCGGGGTCTGCCAGCTCGTAGCGCTCGAGGAAGGCGTCGAACGAGCAGTGGGCGCCGTGATGGCCCAGCTCCACGTTGGGGATGTCATAGGGGATGGCGCCTTCGCGCGCCGCCGCCTCCCGCACCTGCGAGGAGGGCACGAACAGGAACTCGGGCTTGGGATCGATGAACCGGCTGATGAGCCAGGGGCATGCGATCCGGTCCACACGGGCACGCTCGCGAGTGATCCATTTCATAGTGTCCTCCAGAGGAGAATGCCCACCGCCGCGCCGGCGGCGATGAGGAAAGGTTCGGGGATCTTGAACCGCCACGTGATGCCGAGCACGGCCAGCGCGATGCCGAGCGTCGGCACGTCGATGATGGCGCGTCGGGCGAGCACGAAGCATGCGCCCGCGATCGTCCCGGACGCCGCCGCAGTCACGCCGGCGACGAAGGCCTTCACCTTGGGGTTCCCGCTGATGCGATCGAAGTAGGGATACGGGATCACGACGAACAGATAGACGGGCATGAACACGCCCACCGCCGCCGCCACCGCGCCGGGGAAGCTCGCCACGAGGTAGCCGATGAAGGCGACGGTGATGACGATGGGGCCGGGGGTCAGCATGGCGACCGCCACCGCGTCCAGGAACTGCTGGTCGTTCAGCCAGCGGTACTGCTGCACGACGCCGGCGTAGAGGAACGGCACGATGGCGAGACCGCTGCCGAACACGAAGGCGCCCGCCTTGGCGAAGAACAGGAAGATCTGCGCGAGCACGTCCGGCGTGGCGGCCACCGCCAGGCAGGCGGGCGCGGAGCGCTTGAGCCAGGCCGGCGGCGCCTGCGCCACCATCGCGGCCACGCCGGCGAGCAGGAAGAGCCAGAGGATCTCGGACTCCGTCCACGCGGTGACGATCGCCAGCACCGCGAAGATCACCCACTGCACCCGATCCTTCGCCATCGTGAGCTTGGCGAGCTTGTACGCGGCGAGCACGATGATCCCGATGACGGCCGCCCCCACGCCGTAGAAGGCCGCCTGCATCCACGGGAGCCCGCCGAAGCGCACATAGAGCCAGCTGATGCCGACCGTCATGATGAACGAGGGCGAGACGAAGACCAGCGACACCAGCGTGGCACCGGCCACGCGCGAGTGCACGTAGCCGAGACAGATGGCGAGCTGCGCGGCCAACGGCCCCGGCGCCAGCTGAGCGAGCGCCAGCGACTTCATGTACTCCTCCCTGGTGAACCAGCCGCGCCGCTCCACGAGATCGCGCTGCATGTAGCCCACCAGAGCCACCGGGCCGCCGAAGCCCAGGCTACCGAGGTAGAGGAAGTACCTGAGCAGCGCGGCGGTCGTCGGCCGCGTCACGGAAGCGGCCGGCGGAAACGCCGGGGGCCGGGCACCCTCATTCATCGATCGCGACCTCCATGCCCCGCCCCCAGGCGCGCGCGGCTTCATACACCGCCACCGCAGCGGCCACGTCTTCGAGCGCGGTGCCCGAGCTGTCGAACACCGTGATCTCGTCCTCGCGGGTGCGGCCCGGACGGCGTCCCGACACCACGTCGGCCAGCTCCGCGTGGACCGCGTCCCGCGCCATCAGCCGGGCCGCGAGCGCGTGCTGCAGCTCGCCGATCTCGGCGCACTGCTCGAGCACGTCCACCACCAGGGTCGACGCCACGACGAGTGCGGGCTCCAGCTCTTGCTTGCCCTGATTGTCGGCACCCACCGCCGCGATGAACGTCCCGGGCGAGATCATGGCGCATGTGACGAAGGCGCGGCGTGATGGGGTGCACGTCACCACCACGTCGCTCTGGCGGAGGGCCCCCTCCAGATCCTTGGCGGCTTCAACGTGGAGGCCCAGCCGCTCCCCCGCCCGCGCCGCCATGGCTTCCGCCCGCGCGTGGTCCAGGTCCAGCAGCCATGCGCGCTCGAGCGGCAGCACCGCCGCCACCGCCGCGAGCTGGGTCTCCCCCTGCACGCCGCAGCCCACCACCGTCGCGGTGCGGGCGGCGCGCCGCGCCAGGTATCGGGCCGCCACCGCGGTGGCCGCCCCCGTGCGCAACGCGGTGAGGCCGCCCGAATCCATCACCGCCAGCGGTGCGCCGCGCTCGGCATCCGCCAGCATGACCGTGCCGCGAATGGAGGGGAGCCCGTGCCGGCGCGGATTCTCCGGGAAGTTGGCGTTGATCTTGGCCGCGAAGTAGCGGCGCTCGCCCACCAGCCCCGCAGCCTTGATGTGAAAGCCTCCCCCCTCCGCGGGCACGCCGAGTACGCCCGGGCCCAGGGTCCGGCCCTCGGCGTGGAGCCCGAAGGCTCGTTCCACCGCCTCGATGCAGTCGGGCAGCGTCAGGAGATCGAGGACGTCGCGCCGCGAGAGGATCAGCATCAGCTCTTCCTCGGCGTGGTGGCGTAGAGCCCCTCGAAGAGCGCCAAGCCCTGCGTCAACACCTGGTGGTCGTCGGGGGAGGCGGCGAGGAGGGCCCGCACCGCCACGTCGATCCCCCGCGCCTCCTCATGCGGAAACTTGCCATCGCGGAGGTCCGCCTCGTGCACCACTTCGGCGAGACGCGTCAGGCGTCGGTCGCGCAGCTTGGCGCGCTTCACCAGAGTCTCGAAGGTGCAATCCTCGCCCTGATGGGAGAGCTCCACGCCGGGGGCGTCGAACGGGATCGCGTCCTGGGGAAACTCCGCCGGCGGCGCGAAGACGAACTGGGCCTCGGGATCGATGAAGCGCCGGATCAGCCAGGCGGAGGCGATGCGGTCGATGTGCGGCCGGGGCCTCGTGACCCATCGCCGGCCGCGCACGGTCGAGAGATCGATGCTGGGGCGCGGCGGGCGGGCCGCCGCCTCGGGACGTCGTGTACGCATGGCAATGACCTCCTCCAGGCGGCGCACTTCCGCGCCGCCCGGGGCGTCGAAGAAATCGACCTCGCGGATTCGCCGGTGGTCCCGGGCCAGCCGGGCCAGCTCGTCCTGGACGGCGGCGCCGGGGTTCTTCTTGTCGAGCCGCGGGATGACGCGGCGATAGCGCGCGGCGAGCTGGCGGTAGTCCTGATCACGGGGCTCGTGGAACAGCCGGCGCACCGCCTCGGGACCGAGGTTCTCGATCTGCTGCACTCGGATCAGCGTGGCATCCCCGCCCTCGCGCTCGATCTCCTGCGCGAGCCACTGGAAGTCCTCGTAGCGGTCCGGCGTGTCGGGGAGGAGATACGCGGAGCGCTTGAGGGGGACGGCCCCGAGCGACCTGAGCCGGCGCCACACCCGGACGCGAAGGCTCGACGGCTGGGGCGGCAGTCCCACGAGCAGGAGGAGCAGGGTCCCCAGGGATTCGCTCATGTTCCGACATGTAACAGTAGTTACATCCGTCTGTCAAGGGGGAATGTTCCGGGGGCCGAGCGCCTCAGGGCCGCGTCATGGAGGTGATTCGGCCCTCATCGCCCACCAGCACGGTATGCGCCATGCCCACAAAGAGCCCGGTGGCCACGATGCCTGGGATGGCCCGCACGCGAGCGTCGAGCGCTCGCGCATCGGCGAAGGGCTCGACCGCGCAATCCAGGACGTGATTGCCGTTGTCGGTGCGGAAAGGCGCCGCGCCCGTCCGGCGCAGCCTCGCGGCGAGCCCCATCTCGGCGAGGCGGGCGCGGCAGAAGCCCACGGCGAACGGTGCGACCTCGACGGGGAGCTTGCCGCGGCTCCCGAGCCTCTCCACCACCTTCTCGCGCCCGACGAGGATGACGAGGCGCCGCGAGGCGGCGGCGACGACCTTCTCGCGCAGGAGCGCGCCGCCATAACCCTTGATCAGGTCCAGACGCGGGTCGACCTCGTCCGCCCCGTCCACCGAGAGATCGATCACGGTGCGCTCGTCGAGCGTGATGAGCGGGATGCCCAGCTCGCGCGCGAGCGTCCCCGTGGCCTCCGAGGTGGGGACGCCGGTGACCCGGAGGCCGGAGTCCACGGCGCTCCCGAGCGCGCGGACGAACGCCGTCGCGGCCCGGCCGGTGCCCAGCCCGATGACGTGGCCGGCGCCCACGAAACCCAGCGCGTGCGCGGCGAGGGAGGCCGCGTCCTTGTCGCTCAGCGTGCCCGGCATGCCCTCGGACCGTACGCCGGGGGGCGCCCGGCGTCCAGCTGGAATGGCCCGCGCGCGGACGCGGCTCAGGCGCCCGCGGCCATGCCCGGGGCGAAGAAGCTCAGCTGATTCCGGCCGGCGTGCTTGGCGTGGTACATCGCCGCATCGGCATGGAGCAGGAGCGTCTTCACGTCGCGCGCGTCACCGGGGTAGATGCTGATCCCGATGCTCGCGCCGATGTCCAGCTGACGCGGCCCCACCTGGAAGGGCCGCGCCAGCTCCTTCAGCATCTTCTCGCCCACCACTCCGGCGTCGGGCCCGCGCCCGAGCTCGGCCAGCACCACGATGAATTCGTCGCCACCGGCCCGCGCCACCGTGTCCTCGCCGCGCACGCAGGACTGCATCCGCTCGCTCACCGCCTTGAGGAGCCGGTCGCCCACGTCGTGGCCATATGCGTCGTTGACCGACTTGAAGCGGTCGAGATCGACGAACATCACCGCGAAGGGCTTGCCGCTCCGCTCGGATCGGCGCACCGCCTGGATCAGGCGCTCGTCGAGCAGCACGCGGTTGGGCAGGCCGGTGAGCGCATCGTAGAGCGCGGCGGCGCGCAGCTGCTCGTTCCGCGCCTGCAGCGCCAGGGCGAGCGCCTCGGTGCGCGCCGCGCGCGCGGCGTCGAACGCGGAGAGCACCACCGTGACGCCGAGGAGGCCCAGCGCCGCCACCCCGATCAGCTCGGCGAGGAAGGCATCGTCGAAGCGGGTGAGCGACGGGGGCACGAGACTCACGGTGCCGGGGGCGAAGCGCGCCGCCGCCATGCCCGTGTAATGCATCGCCGCGATCCCGAGCCCCAGCACGACCGCGCTGCCGAGCTTCGCGAAGACCGCGCCCCGCGAATAACGCCGGCGAAGCCGAAAGGCCAGCGTCAGCGCGGCCAGCGAGGAGAGGAAGGCGATGCCGATCGAGGCCGCGACGAGCGGGATGTCGTACTCGACGGGCGGGGACACGCGCATCGCGGCCATGCCGAGATAGTGCATCGCCGCGATGCCGAGCCCCATGACGAGCCCGCCGCCGGCCAGGCGGCTCCGGGTGAGCGCAGGGCGCCGGGCCACGAGGAGCGCCATACCGGAGGCCAGCACCGCGACCAGCCACGAGGCCGCGTTGATCCGGCCGTCGTAGGCCACCGGGCCTCCGAGGTCGAAGGCCAGCATGCCGACGAAGTGCATCGACCAGATCCCGGTGCCCATGACGGCGGCCCCGCCCAGGAGGAGCCAGAGCCACGCCGCCCGCCCCCGCCGCACGCTCACGCGCGCGGCCAGATCCAGCGCCGCGTAGGACGCGATCACCGCGACGGTCACGGAGAGGACGACCAGCTTGGGATCGTGGTGCCCCACGCGCAGAGGGTACACCAGGCCCGAACCTTTCAGGGAGACACCGGCCGTACAATGAAGCTACCATGCGCCCGCCGCACCAGATCGCCGTCCATCTCCCGCTGGCCGCGCTGCTCACGACGGTCCTCGCCGGGGCGCCGGTCCGCTCCGGCGCGGAGACCGTGGACGGTGTGTGGGCGGTGGCGCAGGTCACGCTGAACGGCCAGCCCCGCGCGGAAGGCAAGCTCCTCAATTCCACGTGGACGTTCAACGGCGACGAGCTGACCGTCCGCCCGGCCGCCGGCCGCCACGTCCGCTGGTCGCTGAGCTATGAGCTCGGCGCGCAGCCAGCCGCGTTTCGCGCGACGCCCGTCGACGCGCCGGGCGAGCGGCCGTTGTGGATGATCCTGACCCGGGGCGCCGGCGAGCTTCGTCTGGCGTTCTACGACGGGCTCGACCAGCGGCCGGAGGATTTCGGTCCGCGGCCCAAGCTGGTCGTCCTCAGCCTCGTGCCCGCGCCGGCGGTGGGCGCGCTCCGCGATCCTTGCGAGATTCTGAGGGCCGCCGGTGTCGAGCAGCTCCTCGGCGGGCCCACGCGGCGGAGGCCACCGCCCCCGACGATTCGGCCCGGCGTGACGTGCACGCTGGAGCGCGATGACGGCTCGGGCGCGGTGGCGCTCACGCTCGTGCCGCCACCGGCGGCGACGGCCTATGTGGACGCGGCGAGGCGCGAGGCCGCGTCCCAGCCGCGCGTGCAGCTCGAGGAGGAGCCCGGCCTGGGCCCCGGCGCCTTCTCGGCTCTCCGCGGGCAGACGGTCGCCACGGTCACGCTCAAGCAGGAGACGGCGATGGTGCTGCGATTCGAGGCGCCGCAGGTGGCCCGCGCCGAGACCCGCCGCTTCGCCGAGCGGGTCCGCGACCGCCTCTGAGCCGGATCAGGCCGATGCGTCCTCGAGCCGGCGGATCTCGCAGAGATACGCGCGATGCGGCACCGACCCGCTCACCGGATCGATGGCCGCGTTGCCGATGATGAGGTTGAAGTTGGCGCCGTCCGAGCTGAAGGGGTCGTAGCCCGGCGCGCCGATCTGCGGGCAAGCCTCCCACCAGCCGTGCTGCCCGCAGGCCACGCCCGGCGCGAGGAACTCGTTGAAGGCGGCCCGCGCGCGCACGCTGCCCTCCGGGGTCTCTACCGTGACCCAGTCGCCCGCCTCGATCCCCCGTTCCGCCGCCGCCGCCGGATGCAGCTCGATCTCCGGGTCGCGCTGGCGCCGGCGAAGACTCGGCAAGCCGCGATGCTGCGTCTCGCAGAACTGGGTGGACTTGGCGCAGGTCAGCACGAGCGGGAAGCGCGCGGTGAGGTCGGGGCGCGACTCCGGGCCTACCAGCGGCTCCACGTGCACCGGCAGCGGCGGATACCCGTGCTGGAGCAGCGTCTCCGAGTAGATCTCGATCTTGCGCGTGGGGGTGGCGAACCCCGCGGGCACGCCGGCCTTTTCCTCGGCGTACTTCCGGTAGCGCGTCGTGAGCGGGACGGTGACGCCGCCCGGATTCGCGCGCAGCACCTCGAGCGTCACACCGGACGGCTCTAGCTGATGCCGGTAGCCCGCATCCACGTCGCCATCCCAGAAATGCCGGCCCAGCCCGAGACGGACCGCGAGGTCGAACGTGATCTCGGTGTCACCGCGCGCCTCGCCCCGCGGCTCCACCACCGGCCGCCGGAGCTGCACGAGCGACTGCGCCGCCGCGCTGATGTCGAAGCCGATCTTGAGCCCTTCGCGCTCGAAGGGACTCGCCACTGGGAGCACGATGTCGGCCAGCTCCACGGTAGGGCTCATGAAGAGATCCGCGTGGACGTAGAAGTCGAGGGCGGCAAGCGCCTCGCGCCCGCGCCGCGTGTCGGCATGCGCCATGAGGAGGTTCGCGCCGAACCCGACCATCCCGCGCACGGCGTAAGGCCGCTGCTCCAGCACGGCGGTGTACACCTCGTCGGTGGTGACCCATTCCCAGCGCGAGGGTCCGATCGGCCGCTCGGGGAGGCCAAGGCAGCGATCGCGCTGCGCCGCCGTGATCAGATCGTCGCCGGCGACGCCGCGCGACGGCACCGAGGGGAAGAGGACATTGCCGCCCTCGCCCTCGAAGCTGCCGGTCAGGACGTAAAGGAGCGAGATCGCGCGAAAGATCTGCGTGGCATTGGTCTGCTGCTCGACGCCGCTCCATGCGTAGTAGGAGACCGGGCGCGAATGCCAGAGGAGCCGAGCGGCCTCCTCGACCTCGGCACGGTCGACTCCACAGATGCGCTCGACCTCCTCCGCCGGATAGCGCCGGCAGCGCTCGACGGCCAGATCGAAGGCGGGGCGGCAGACGATGACACCGTCCGCGGTCGGGATCTTGTACTCCCCCAGGAGGGCGGGCCGGACATCGCCGTCGTAGCGGCGGCGTTCCGGGTCGTAGATGAGCGGGCGTTGCGCCGCCTCGTCCCAGGCGACGTAGCGCGTGGCGCCCGCCGCCGCGCCGCCGAGATCGCCCTCCGTGAGGAGACGCCCCGTGTCGGAGCGGACGAGCAGCGGGCCGTTGGTCCAGTCGCGGACGAAGGCGCGATCGTACCAGCCATGCTCGAGCATCACCTGCGCGATGCCGAGCGCCAGCGCCGCATCGGTGCCCGGTCTCACGCGCAGCCACACATCGGCCTTGCTGGCCATCCCGACCCGTCGGGGGTCGACGACGATCAGCTTCGCGCCCCGCCGCAGCGCGGCCGCGGTGGTGGTCGCATGGGCCAGCCGCGCCAAACTCGGGTTATAGCCCCAGAAGAGAATGCAGCCGGCGCGCTCCAGGTCCGGCATGGTGGCGCCGCCGGTGCCATGACCGATGCCGAAGGTGAAGCGCGTCGCATACGCGCGTCCCCAGCCGCACAGCTCCATCGAGCCGCACAGGTTGGGGCTGCCGAAGGCCCGCATCAGACGCGTGATCCACGGCGAGGCGTCGGCGATCGCCGACGTCGAGGCGGAGACGGAAGTGAAGACCACGCTTTCCGCCCCGTGCCGCGACTTGATGCGCTGGAGCGCGGCCGCCGTCGTATCGAGCGCCTCGTCCCAGCTGATCCGCCGCCAGCCCGGGTCCGGATGGCCCTTGGGCCGTGTCCGCTTCATCGGGTAAAGGAGGCGGTCCGGATGATGGACGAGCTCCGGCGCTGCCCGTCCCTTCGCGCAGATCGCGTGCCCGGTAGGATGGGAGGGATCGGGCTCGAGCGCGACGAAGCGACCGCCCTCGACCACCGCGATGGAGCCGCAGCGGGAGATGCAGAGCGCGCAATAGCCCTTGATGCGCTGAATCATGGAGACTTGGAGAACGCCCGCATTCTATCGGTTGTCCGTGCCCGCCGCCAGCCCCTGTCGATCCGGTCCAGCTCCGTTCGACCACTCCCAGAAGCGACGCAGCCCACACGGTTCAGGAGGCAGCCATGGGAAAGGTTCAGCGAATCACGCCGATGCTCTGGTTCGATGGGCAGGCGGAAGAGGCCGTGAAGCTTTACGTGTCGACGTTCCCGAACTCGCGCATCCTCGGGACGAGCCGCTACGACGAGGCCGGCGCCAAGGCATCCGGCCAGCCGAAGGGCTCGGTCATGACCGTGCAGTTCGAGCTGGACGGCCAGGAATTCACCGCGCTCAACGGCGGCCCGCTCTACAAGTTCACCGAGGCGGTGTCGTTCGTGGTGAACTGCGACACCCAGGCGGAGGTCGACCACTACTGGGCGAAGCTCAGCGAGGGCGGCGAGGAGGTGCAGTGCGGCTGGCTCAAGGACCGCTTCGGGCTCGCGTGGCAGGTGACGCCGAAGATCCTGACCGAGCTCGTCATGGGCAAGGATCCCGAGAAGGCCAAGCGAGCCTTCGGCGCCATGCTGCAGATGAAGAAGCTCGACATCGCGACGCTGGAGCGCGCCGCCGAAGGACGCTGACCCTAGGCGACCGGGTGCTCCACCGCCGCCTGCTCCACCGCCGCGCGGAGGCCGGCGGCCACCACGCAGTCGCGCGGTCCCCAGACGCCGCCGGGATCGAACAGCACCGTGCCGAGTCCCGCCCGGCGGGCGCCGATCACGTCGACGAAGTAAGAGTCGCCGACGTAGACGGCCTCCGCCGGCGCGACGCCGGCCGCCTCCAGGGCCGAGGGCGAAGATGCGCGGGTCGGGCTTCGAGACGCCGGCCACGCTCGAGTCGATGACGAAGTCGAGGTGCCTCGAGAGCCCGGCGAGCGCGAGGGCACGGGCCACCGAGCCGTTGGAGTTCGAGATCACGCCGACCGTCCAGCCCCTCGCGCGGGCGCGCGCGAGGGCCTCCACCGCCTCGGGATCGGCCTGGCGGCAAAGTCCGATCGGCGCGTTGAAGCCCCGGCGCCACTCCGCGATGGCGCGCCGCTCCGCCTCGTCCGCGATGCCGAGCGCCTCCAGCAGGTAGCGGACGTAGCGCCCCTCGCCCGTGCGTCCCGCATCCGCCGGCGCCGCCCGCTCCACGTCCAGGCGCATGCGGGCGCGCCGCTCCGCCGCCATCACTGCGGCGGCGTCCACCCGATGGCCACACGAGGTCAGTTGGTCGGTGAACCGGCGATAGTCGAACTCGAGCAGCGTGTGGCCCGCGTCGAAGAGGATGGCGCGGACGGATGAGGGGGGCCGCGCCACCTCAGTTCGCGCTCTTCACCGTGACCGGCTGATCACGATAGCGCGCGGGGAAGCCGTTCTTGAGCGCCTCGAGCTTCGGCAGATCGTGCACGACGATGTAGGGGTAGCGGGGATTGTTGATGAGGAAGTCTTGATGGTACCCCTCCGCGGCGTAGAAGCCCTTGAGCGGATCGACCGTGGTCACCAGGGGGCGGCCAAACACCTTGGCCTTGTCGAGCTGCGCGATGTAGGCCCGGGCGATGTTCCGCTGAGACTCGTCCCCGTAGAAGATGGCGGAGCGATACTGCGTGCCCACGTCGGGCCCCTGGCGGTTCAGCTGCGTGGGGTCGTGCACCACCGAGAAGAAGATCTGCAGGATCTCGCCGAAAGAGATCTCCTTCGGGTCGAAGGTGATCTCGACGGACTCCGCGTGCCCCGTGGAGCCGCGGCCCACCAGCTCGTACTGCGCCGTCTCCTTGGCGCCGCCCGCGTACCCGGAGAGCGCCATGCGGACGCCGCGCACCCGCTGATACACGCCCTGCACGCCCCAGAAACAGCCGCCCGCGAGGACGGCCGTCTGCGGTGGGCCGGCCGCCTTCGGGCTGTCCAGCGCCGGCGAAGGAATCACGACCACACCGTCCGCGGCGAACGCCCTAGGCGCGGCCCCCATCGCCGTCGCCGCCAACGTCGCCAGGAATCCCACCCGCTTCACCCATCTCCGCATCACCCGCTCCTCCTCAGACGCCCGCCTTCGCGCGGCGCATCTCGCTCAGCACGCGCACGAGCTCGTCCACGTCCACCGGCTTGATCAGGTGCCGGTCGAAGCCGGCCCGGATCGCCTCGGCCCCGTCCCGCGCCCGGCCATAGCCGGTCAGGGCCACCAGCACGATGCCGGGGCCGAGCTCCTCGCGGACGCGCCGCGCCAGCTCGTAGCCGTCCATGCCGGGCAGCCCGATGTCGAGCACGGCCAGCCGCGGCCGCTCGCGCCGCAGCACTTCGAGGCCGGTGGCGCCGTCCACCGCCCATACCACGCGATGCCCACGAAGCTCCAGGGCCAGACAGAGGCTCTCGCGCGCATCCTCGTTGTCCTCGACGACGAGAATGGTCTCCGCCTGCGCGCCCGACGCCGGCGCCGACGCCGGGGGGGCGGCCGGCGCGACCGCCAGCAGGGCGCGCAGGCGCACGCTGAAGCGCGCCCCTGTCCCGGGGCCCTTGCTCTCGGCGATGACGGCGCCGCCGTGCAGGGCGACGAGCTGCTGCACCAGGGTGAGCCCGATGCCGAGGCCGCCCGTCGTACGCGCCGCCGTCGTTTCGGCCTGGAAGAAGAGGTCGAAGATCTTCTCGAGATGCTCGGGATCGATTCCCCGGCCATCGTCCTCGACGGTCAGCACCGCCTCCTCGTCCTCACGCGTCACGCGCACGCCGATGCGCCCGCCCGGCGTCGTGTAGCGCACGGCATTCCCGACAAGATTGGTCAGAATCTGCTCGAGGCGCGCCGGATCGCCGTCCACCCACACCGTCTCCGCCATGAGCTCGACGCGGCGGTCGGCGAGGCCGCCCGCGGTCTCCAGCGTCGTGATCACCCGCCGCGCGATCGTCGCCAGGTCCACGGTGGTGCGCTCGAGCAGGATCTTGCCCCGGATCACCCGGCCCACGTCCAGGAGGTCGTCGATCAGCCGCTGGAGGTGCCGGCTCTGCCGTTCGATCACGCCGGTGGCGAAGGCGAGCTGCTCGGGGGTGCGCCGCTCGCTCTTCACGATGATGCTCGCGTTGGCGATCGCGGCGAGCGGGTTCCGCAGCTCGTGTCCCAGCATTGCCAGGAATTCGTCCTTGGCCCGATTGGCCGTCTCCGCGACGGCGCGCGCCTCGCGCTCCGTCTCGAGGGAGCGATCGCGCTGCCGGGTCGTCGCCTGCAGGAGCGCGCTGGCCCGCTCGAGCGCGCTCAGCGCCTTGTTCACCTCGTCCACGCGCGAGTCAGGCAGGCTCTCGATGCGGCCGCCTCCCGCCACGTATTCCGCCTGGGCTTCCACGGTCTCCAGCGCGGCGGCGAACGGCCGCGCTCTCGAGATGGCGTAGCTCACGCCCAGGCCCATCGCCACCAGCCAGAGGAAGCCGTAGAGCGCGAGATAGCGCCAGAAGGCGTTGTCCACCGGCGCCGAAGGGGTCGCGAAGCCCACGCCCCAGCCGTGGCGAGCGAATGTCCACGCGGTGTAGACGCTGGTGCGGTTCAGATTGGTGAAGCGCGCGATGCCCACCGGCTTGGCCCGCATCGCGTCCTCCACGCCGGGGGAGGGCTGCTGACCGCGCCGCTCGTCGCCCTCCACACTGCGGGCGACGAAGTTGTAGTGGTGGTCGAAGAGGCCGGCGACGGCGCCCGGCGGCTGGCCCGGCTGCTTCAGCAGACGGTCGTACCAGCGTAGGTCGAGATAGGCAATCAGGACATGAGTGACCGAGTTGTCGCGCACGACCGGGACCCCGACCGCCACCGTCGGCCCCGCCGCATCCACGCGCGGGAAGAGGTCCGTGATGACGGGCTGCCGCGCCGCGAAGACCTGCGCCCACTGGGCGATCGGCGGCCCCGCGGGCATCGCCGATCCCAGCGGCGCGTCCGCCCGGAACACGCCGCGACCGTCGGGAGTGAGGGCCACGAGGTTCGCCCAGTCCGAGCTGGCCCGGAGCGCCTGCCGGGCCTGGGCCCGGATCGCCTCGTCGGAGAGATCGCTGGACGCCCAGAGCCGCGCGAAGATCGTCAAGCGCTCCACCGTGCCGTCGAGCGCGGTGTCCACGGCGGCGGCGAGGGTGCGCACGGACTCGATCTGCGCGCGCTGGCGCTCGAGGTCCTGGGCCTGCCAGTGCAGATAGAGCAGGAGCGCAGTGAAGAGACCGATCGGCACGATGCCGACAAGCTGCAGATGGACGAGGTGCCACCGGACGCCGCGGCGCCAGCTCATGGGTCCTCCGAAGGAGCCTAGCCGCGCGCGGCAGAGGCGTCAAGGAACCATGAGATGCGCCGGGACGCCCCGGTTCGGCCTAGAATCGGGCGGTGCTGTCCCCCGTCCCCGTGCTCGCCCTGTCCAGCGCCTTCTTCTCCGCCCTCGCGACCCATCTGATCCAGCAGGGACTCCGGCGGTCGAGTTTCTACGCTGCGTTCTGGATCAACGTGACGGTCGGCGTGATCGGCCTGTGGACCGCGGTGCTGCTGTTCGTCCCGCGCGCGGCGTGGGACTGGAGCGCCGTGCCCTACTTCGCCTTCTCCGGTGTGGTGGGCACCGCGGGGGGGCGCCTGTTCCGCACCGTGGCCATCGACAAGGTCGGCGCGCCGGTCGCCGCCGCCATCTTCAACCTGACTCCGCTCATCGCCACCGGCCTCGCCATCGCGCTGCTCCACGAGCGCATCACCGGTCCGATCCTCGCGGGCACGGTGGTCATCGTCGCGGGCACCGTCCTGCTCTCGCTCAGCGGCAAGTACGTCGGGTTCCAGACGCCGCACCTCATCTACCCCGTGCTCGCCGCCACGTGCTTCGGCATCGTGCAGATCGCGCGAAAGATGGGGCTCAGCCAGGCGGGGCCCCTCTTCGACGCCGCGGTCAACACCACGGCGGCCATGATCGCGGCCTCGACCTTCGTGACCGCCACCCAACAATGGCGCGCGCTCCGCATCGACCGCGAGAGCCTCCTCTTCCTGATCGGCGGCGGCCTTGCCGAAAACACCGGGGTCACCCTCCTCATCGTCGCGCTCGGCTACGGCGAGGTGAGCGTGGTGACGCCCCTCATCGGGACCGCGCCCCTCTTCGTCCTCCTGCTGGCCTTCCTCATCCCGGGCGGCCGGCGGCAGATGGGCTGGCGGGTGGTGAGCGCCACTCTCCTCATCGTGCTGGGGGTGTACCTGCTGACGGGAGCCAAGCGGCTGTAGTAGTCTGTGGCCGGGTCTCGACGGGAGGCCACCGATGGATTGCCCGCGCTGCCGGACCGCCAATAGCGAGGGATCCCGCTTCTGTGGGAGCTGCGGCATCGCGCTCACCGCGGTCTGCCCCTCGTGCGGCTCCTCGACCATGCGCGGCGCGCGCTTCTGCGGGGACTGCGGCAAGCCCACCCCGCCCTTGCACATCGCCGCGGGCCCGCCGCCGCACCTGGCGCCGCTGCTGCCGCAGTGGCGGGCCTCGCTCGAGGGCGAGCGCAAGCTCGTGACCGTCATGTTCGCCGACATCAAGGGCTCGCTCGAGCTCCTCACCGCGCGCGATCCCGAGGAAGCGGTGGCCCTCCTCGACCCGGTCATCGAGCTCATGAAGGCCGCCGTGCACCGCTACGAGGGCACGGTGAACCAGATCATGGGCGACGGCATCATGGCGCTGTTCGGCGCGCCGGCCGCCCACGAGGATCACGCCGCGCGCGCCTGCTACGCCGCCCTCGCCATGCAGGAAGGCGTCCGCGCGCTCGCCCGCGATCTCGCGCGCATCAAGGGCCCGTCCGTCGAGATCCGGGTGGGCATCAACTCAGGCGTGGTGGTCGTCCGCGCGATCGACAACGATCTCCACATGGATCTCTCCGCGATCGGCGAGACGACCCACCTCGCCGCGCGGATGGAGGAAATGGCGCCGCCGGGCTCGGTCTGGCTCACGCGCGCCACCTTTGCCCTCGCCGAGCCGGTGATCGAGGCGAAGCCGCTCGGCGCGCACCCGGTGCGCGGGCGGCACGCGCCGGTCGAGATCTTCGAGCTCACGAGCGCCCGCGCGATGCGGCGGATCGAGGTGGCAGCGCTGCGGGGGCTCTCCCGCTTCGTGGGACGTGAGCTCGAGATGAACGAGCTCTCGCGCATCCAGCAGCGGATGCTCACCGGCCACGGCCGCGTCACCGCGGTGGTCGGCGAGGTCGGCATCGGCAAATCTCGGCTGCTCCTCGAGTTCGTCCACGCCCCCACGGTGTCGGGGTGCATGGTGTTCGAGACGGGCACCGTGTCCTACGGGCAGAGCACGCCGTACTTCCCGGTGCTCAAGCTCCTGCGCCAGCACTTTCTCTTGAAGGAGGACGAGCCGGCCGACGTCGTGCGCGATCGGGTCACCACGACCCTGGTCAATCTGGGCCTCGAGCACGCGGGGGCCCCGCTCCAAGCCTTGCTCGGCGTTCTGCCCGAGGATAGCGCCTTCGCCACCTACGATCCGCTGCGGCGGCGGGAGCTCACGCTCGAGGCCCTGCGGGGGCTCGTGCTCCGGCTCTGCGGCATTGGGCCGGTCCTGCTGGTCGTCGAGGACCTCCAGTGGATCGACTCCGAGAGTCAGGAGCTGCTCGACCGCCTCGTGCAGAGCATGCCCACCGTGCGCCTGCACCTCGTCGTCAACTATCGGGGCGAGTACCAGCACGGCTGGGGCGGGCTGAGCTACTACAACCAGGTGCGCCTCGATCCGCTGGCGCCCGAGGCGGTGGACGCCCTGCTCGGCATGATGCTCGGCGATGCGCCCGAGATCGCGCCGGTCAAGCGTCTCCTGAGCGAGCGGACCGACGGGAACCCGTTCTTCCTGGAGGAGAGCGTCCGTGAGCTCGTGGACGGCGGGTCCCTGGTCGGCGAGCCGGGACACTACCGGACCACCGGCGTGGTGGCGCCCCATGTTCCCGCCACCGTCGAAGGCGTCCTCGCCTCCCGTATCGACCGGCTGCCCCGCATGGAGAAGCATCTCCTCCAGTGCGCGTCGGTGATCGGCCGCGACGTGCCGCTCGATCTGCTCGAGGCCCTCGCGAACCTCCCAAAGGCGGACTTGACCGCGGCGCTCCATCACCTGCAGCAGGCCGAGTTCGTCTTCGAGCGCGTCACCGTCCGCGATCCGGAGTACTCGTTCAAGCACTCGCTGACCCACGAGGTGGCCTACCACTCACTGCTGCACGAGCAGGCCCGGATGCTGCACGGCGCGACGGTGGCCGCGATCGAGCGCCTCCACACCGACCAGCTTCCGCTGCATTTGGACGCGCTTGTGCACCACGCGGTGCTCGGGGAGGTCTGGCCCAAGGCCGTGGACTATCTCCGCCAGGCGGGCGCCGCCGCCTTCGCCCGTGGCTCCGTCGCGGAGAGCCTCGCGCGCTACGAGCAGGCGCTCGCCTTCGCGGGGCGCCTCGACACGAGCCGTGAGAACCTCGAGCGCGCGATCGACGTCCGGCTGGACCTGCACGTCCCCCTGGTCGTCCTCGGGCAGATCGCGCGGCTCGTCACGCTCCACGAGGAATCGGAGCGGCTGGCCCGCGACCTCGGCGATTCCCCACGCCTCGCCCGGCTCCTCTATCGCATGAGCCAGTACGCGTGGATCGAGGGTCGCTTCAAGGACGGGCTCGAGCGCGCCGGGCAGGCGCTCGAGATCGCCACCACCATCGGGGACGCGGAAGTCCGCGTCCTCGCGACCTACGCGCTCGGGCTGAACCAGTGCCTGCTAGGTGCCCACCGGGAGGCCATCGCGCTCTTCGAGCGCGTCCTGGATGGCCCCGACACGCACATCGCACGCCGCGCGCTCGCGGTCACGGTGCCCGCGTACATCGGCGCGGCGTGCTGGCGCGGCTACGCGCTGACCCTGGTCGGCGAGATCGGCCCCGCGCTGGAGAGCACGGACCGGGCCGCCCAGGCCGCCGACGAGAGCGATCACCCGCAGGCGCAGGCGATCGCCTACACGATGCGGGCGATCCCGATGCTCTTCCAGGGGCGCACCGACACCGGGCTGGCCCTGTGCGAGCGCGCCCTCGCTCTCTGCGAGTCGAAGGTGCTCCTCATCTGGCTGCCCGCCGCGCTCGGCACCCTCGGCTGGGCACTCACGCTGGTGGGGCGCGGCACGGAGGGCGCGGCCTACCTCGAGCGCGCGACCTCCGCGATGGAAGCGACGGGAGTGCACGGCAACCTCGCCCACATGTACATCTGGTGGGCGGATGCGCTGCTCGGCGCCGGCCGCCTCGACGAGGCCGCGCGCGCGGCCGGGCAGGGCTTCGACCTGGCGCTCCGTCAGGGCGAGCGCGCTCAGGAGGCCGATGCGCTCCACACCCAGGCGCGCATCTTCGCCGCGCGCGAGGGCGGCGGCGCCCGCGCGCTCGAACACTATGAGCGCGCGCTCGAGGTGGCCGCCCTTCACGACATGCTGCCGCTGGTCGGGCGCTGCCATCTCGGGATGGGGCGCGTCCACGCGGCGGCCGGCGAGCAAGCCCTCGCGCGCACGCACTACGACAAGGCGATCGACATCTTCAGCCGGCTCGGCCTGCAGCTCTGGGGCGCGGAGGCGGCGACCGCCTCCAGCGCCCTGGATCAGGGCACGTAGCTCGAGGCGCCGGTCACCCGATGAATGCGGATCAGCTGATGATCGCTGGCCCGGTAGTACTTGTAGGGGGTCGGCCACACGAACACGAGGAAGAGCACCGCTCCCACCACGAGGATGCCGAGCCCCCAGCCGACGCCGCGGGGATTCGCCAGCGTGAGCGCGACGCCGATCAGGCCGAGGGCCACACCGCCGCCGACGCTCAGATAGATGAGGCCGAGGAGCACCGCGCGGGTGAGCAAGGCCCCGGGGCACGACGGATCATTCGGGCAGGGCGTGACCAGACGCATGTACCCCTGCGCGGCGACGCCGCCGAAGAAGAGCAGGAAGATCCCGATGCCGCCCCAGATGAGGAGCGCGCGCGCCCACGGCGTGTTGGTGAACCAGTTCCCGTCTCTGGGCTTGCTCGGATCCTTGGGCTTGGGCTCCGCCATTTCACCCTCCTTGGCGCGACGACACGAGGGCCGGTCCGGGGCAGGTCGAGTCTAGGGTGGCCCAATTGGGCTGTCAATGAGTGACGAGACTCCGCTGAGCGAGCAGCCGAAGCCGAGGATGGTCGGCTGGTACGACCCGCATCTCCTGCTGTCGACGGGCATGGAGGTGCTGGTCTCGCGCACCCTCGGCCAGCGCTTCGACTACCGGCTCATGGAGGACGTGGGCCTCTCCCAGCCCGTCTTCGACTATTCCGAGATCCGCCGGGGCGTGCCTCGGCGCGGCATCTGGTTCGACTACATGGCCGACACGGGCGACGGCTGGGAGTCCACCTACGCCATGGCCTGCCTGGTCTCCCAGCCCGCCATCGAGCTCGGCGCGCGCCGCCTGCCCCGGGGGGCGTTCCTCCTGCTCGGGGGCGACGAGGTGTATCCGGCGGCCAGCAAGCAGGAGTACGGCGAGCGGCTCGTCGGACCGCTCGGCGCCGCGCTGACGCCTCCGCGCGGCCGCGCGCCTGATCTCTTCGCGATCCCCGGCAACCACGACTGGTACGACGGGCTCGTCAGCTTCTCGCGCCTCTTCACGCAGGGCCGCACGCTCGGCGCCTGGCAGACCCGCCAGAGGCGGAGCTACTTCGCCATCCAGCTGCCCCAGCACTGGTGGCTATGGGCCGTGGACGTGCAGCTCGAATCCGACATCGATGTGGGGCAGCTCAACTACTTCGCGTGGGCCGCCGAGAAGCTCCAGCCCGGCGACGGGATCGTCCTCGCCAGCGCAGAGCCGGACTGGCTCTACCACAACATCAAGGACCCCGGCGCAGACAGTAACCTCGCGCGGCTCGAGCAGAAGATCATCCAGCCCTCGGGCGCGAAGGTGCACGTGTGGGTCGCCGGCGACATGCACCACTACCGTCGGCACGAGAACGCCCGCGATCCCAGCTGCCAGCGCATCACCAGCGGCGGCGGGGGCGCCTACCTCGCCTCGACCCACGAGCCGGCCACCGGCTCGGCGGCGAGCAGCCTCAAGCGCGTCGTGCGCGTGGGCGAGGAGACGTACCGCCAGCAATTCGCTTATCCCAGCCCGGCCACCTCCCTCCGTCTCAGCTTCCTGAATTTTCTCTTCACCCTGAAGAACTGGCGGTTCGGGCTCCTGACCGGGCTCGCCTACATGACGCTCACGTGGGGTCAGCTCGAGGGCGGTCTGCTCTCGGCGGCGCGGACGGCCATCGAGCGTTACCCCGCGCGTCTCGTGTGGCTCGCCCTCGTGGTGGCGGCCTTCGTCTTCTACGCCGACCGGACCGTCCCGACTTTTAGATGGCTCGGCGGGATCGTGCATGGCCTCACGCATATCGTCTGCGCCTTCGCCATCGCCGGCTGGACCGCCCGGGTGCTGGACGGCCACGGGGTGTACTGGGCGCTCGCGCGGCTCGGGGTAAACTTCCTCCTCGGCGCCCTGGTGGGCTCGATCCTGATGGGGCTCTATCTCTTCCTCGCGGCGAACCTCTTCGGGGCGCACCTCGACCAGGCGTTTGCCGCGCTGCGGATCAAGAACTTCAAGCACTTCCTCCGCTTCCACATCCGGCGGGCGGACGGCGCGCTGGAGATCTACCCGATCGGGATGCCGAGCATCCCGGGCAAGGACCAGGCGGCCGCGCAGTACTTCCTCATCGAAGGTCCCATCGCGATCACGCGCGACGCGGCCCCCGCTCAAGCTCCTCCAGGATGATCGGGAACACGTCGTCGGCCGCGGTCTTGCCGATGAAACAGTCCATGTGGCCGTAGTCCTCGATCGGGCGCCACACGTAGTACCGCGAGCCGTTTTTCCGGCAGAGGAGCTTGAAGGTCTTCTGCGTCGCCTTCGGCAGGAACTCGCGGTTCTTCGTGCCGTGGATGAACGAGATCGGCAGGGCCAGGCGCTCGAGGCGAGGCATGTAGACGTCCACGCCGTCCCGGTCCACCACGTGCCCGGCGCGGAGCATCATCGCCAGATGGGCCATGGCGGGCACGCTGGTGGTGCCGAACCAGTCGTGCATCGCGTCGTGCGTGACGGTATTGAGCTTGGAGTGCCGGAAGGACTCGCCAAAGAGGAGCAGGATGCGCCGGCAGGTCGGATTGTTGCACCGCTCGGAGACCGGGTAGAGCGTGAGCACCTTGTCCCAGAACCGATGGAGCAGCGAGTAGGGATCGTACCGCGCGGTGAGCCGCTTCAGGCCGAAGCGGCGCAGGAGGGACGCCGCGTACACCGCGGCCTTGAACTCGGAAAAGGCTGGCGCGATGGGATGCAGGCCGAGCTGCGAGCAGATGATCGACCGTACCTGTCCGCTCAGCTTGCCGGCGAGCAGCGACATGAGGAGTGACATCGAGCCCACGCAGTGGGCCACGATCTGAATGCGCTCCACTCCGGTCTCGGCCAGGATCTTCGCGACGGCGGCCGGATAGTCGCGAACCGCGACGTCGTCGATGCTGAACTCGGTGCCGGCGGCGGCGAATCCCGAGCTGGCCCGATAGTCCAGGAGCCAGACGTCGTACTCCTCGCGCATGAGGCGCTCGACGAGGTTCTCTTTGACGGTGTCCGCCGCGAAGGAGCTCGCCCGCACGCTGAAGCCCGGGGAGAGCAGCACGGGTCCCCGCCGGCCGCCGCAGTAGCGCTCGAGGTGAATCACCGTGCCGTCGCTCGTCGGCACCGCGAAGAGGCGGGTACACTGCGCCACCCGACGCCGCGCGGGTGGCGCGTCGAGCGTCGAGATGGTCTGGCGCGCGAGCCGGCCGGCGTAAAGGCTGCGCAGCATCGCGAGGAAATGCCCGAGGAAGCGCACGTGCACGTCCAGGTGCTCCCCCAGTCCCTGGACGTGGCGCGCGCGCAGCGTGGTGAGCTGACGGAGAAAATCGCTCCAGGTCAGGCGGACGATCCCGCGGCCCTGGCGCCCGATGCCCTCCGCCGCCACCGTCACGTAGAGCGTGGAGAGGTCGGGCCAGAGCTTGGCGCGACGCCCGTTCCGGGCCACCTTGTCACCCGAGATGACGTAGGTCCATGGGGGCTGCTGGCCGTCCGACGGCATCTCGACGCGCATCCAATAGCGCAGCACCCGTGTCTCGACATGCTCGGGCTCGAGCAAGAAGAGCTGGAATCGCCCTTCGCGCACCCGCATGGGGGTGGGACAGAGATCGGGCGCGGTCACCGTGCCGACGATGCGCCCGACATGCTCGCGCTGCGCGACCAGCGCCTCCACGTCCTCGGCCACGATGGTCAGATCGAGCGTGATCTCGTGCGTCGTGGCGCCGGGGCGCACGGCGTCGCGCCACGGCGCGGTGCCGTTCACCGGCCGGCGCTCCTCCTGGTCCGTCACCCACGCGAACGCGCCGGTCATGTGCTCGGTGAACTCGAGGCCCGGCTTGGCGCGCTCATAGAACATGGGCTTGAAGGTCGGGGCGGCGGGAGGCGCGATCGCCGGTCCGGGCAGGCGGACGTTCTCGCGGCCGATCAGCCGCTCGGCGGCCCGCTCCGCCAGCGCCGAGATCGTCAGGAGCGGGTTCGCGCCCAGCGAGCGCGGGACGATCGAGCCGTCGCAAACATAGAGCTCCGGGTGCACGCTCGTCCCGGCCTCGCCGTCGAAGACACGGCATTCGTGGTCGACCACGCCCGTGGTGGCGTCCTTCCCCATGCAGCAGCCGCCCAGGGGGTGCACGGTGACCAGCCGGAAGGGATTGCCGATATGCGTCGCCTGCAGCGACTGGCTCACCATGCGGAGCTTCTCGTAAATCAGCGGGTAGATCGGCTGGGACTCGAGATCGGGCCAGTCCACGCGGACCCGGTCGTCCACCAGACGCAGGGACCCGCCCGAATTGTCATGGGCCATGGCGAGCAGCGTCTGCGTCCGGCGGACCGCGCCGTGATAGGCGCCCGCCAGATAGCGCGACCAGCGCGTGACCTGCTGCACCAGGGTGCGGCTGCCCGGCGCGGCCGAGGGCCGACCCCAGAGAAAGTTGGCCACGCCCAGCAGGACCGGGATCACGCTGCTCAGCGCACCCGGGATCGACCCCTCCTCGATGATGATCTGCTCGTCCCTCTTGTCCGCCGAGCGGAGATCGATCATCCCCGTGATGCACGGGCCCACCTGGTGATGGAGATCCGGCCGGCGAAAGCCGGCTCCCACGCCGTCGATCGGCTCCGTGCCGTTGTAGGCGAGCGCGAAGACGTCGCCGTTGCCGGTGAACCCCCGGCCCAAGCAGGCCGAGACCGACAGCTTACCCTGCTCCCGCGAGCGGAGGAGAATCTCGGTGGAACCGAGCGTCCCCGCGGCCAGGACCACCACCGCGGCCCGCACGGTGAGCGGCGGCGCCGAGAAGGTCGGCCGGCCCGAGCCCGGGCGATCGAAGCGCACGACCCACTCGTTGCCCTCGCGCATCACGAAGCGTACCGAGGTTTCCGTGAAGAGCTCCGCGCCTTGGCGCTTGGCCTCGGGGAGATAGTTCATGAGCACGGTGTTCTTCGCCGCGTAGTTGCAGCCGGAGACGCAGTCGCCGCAGAGTTGACAGGCGCGCTGATGGACGCCGAACTTGTTCACACCCTCCTTGAACGTCACGTTGATCAGCGGCCGTTGAAAGGGTCGACGCGCCCCCACCGCCGCATTGGTGCGCTCGAGCGCCTGCTGCTTGGGCAACGCGGGGAAGCCCGGCGGAGGATAGTCGGTCGAGCTGAGCATCTGCCGGGCGCGCTCGTAATACTCCTCGAGGCGGCCCGACCGTGCGTCCTCCTGGATCTCCGCGGGCCACGCGTCGTCCTCCAGGACCCAGGGCTCCGGCTTGAGCGCGACGTTGGCGTTGATCAGCGACGTGCCGCCGAGGCCGCAGCCGACCACGACGTTCATCTCGCGGTTCAATCGGAAGTCGAATAGCGCGGTGGGGGAGAAGTAGTGACGGCCGGGCAGATCCACCTGAATCTCGGCGGCGGCCTTGAGCGCGGTGTCGGGGTACTCCCCGGGGCGGATCTCGCGCCCGCGCTCCAGCACGCAGACGCTGCGACCGGCCTGGGCGAGTCGGCAGGCGGCGATTGCGCCGCCGTAGCCCGAGCCCACGACGACCACGTCGTAGCGGCTCTTCATGTCCGCCACGCTGGACGAGAGACGCGCCATGTGCGGAACCGTCCTGAACCCGCAGCGGCGGGTGCGCGAGGAGTCTAGGCGCTGGGATGGCGGGAGTCAATGGAGGGCCGCGGTCGCCCCGCCTCCCGCCCCGCCAGGAGCTGGTCGAACAGCGCCACGTACATGCCGGTGATGCGCTCCACGCCGTAGCGGGCTTCCACGTGGTGGCGCCCGGCGGTGCCGATGCGCGCGCGAAGCTCGGCGTCCGTTACCAGCGCCCGCAGGCAGTCCTACCACTCGCGATCGTCGCGGGCGAAGAAGCCGGTCTCGCCGTGAGTGATGACGCCGCGATCAGCCTCCGACGGCGTGCACGACGGGGAGCCCCGCGCCCATGTAGGTGACGACCTTGGTCGGGGGGCTTCCGCTGCTGGAAGGGGTCCTCGAGCGGCTTGATGACCACGCCGATGTCCGACTCGACGAGCACGCGCTCCCAGCGCTCGATCTTCCACTCGCGATACTCGATGAAGCCGTCGACGCGGGGCCGGCCGGCGGTGTCGTAGACGAGGCGGATGTCCAGGCTCGTGTCCGCGCGCAGGCGCTGGACGATGGGATGGAGCTGCTGCATCGGGGGCAAATTCTCGAGATACCCGTGCCAGACCAGGCGAATCGGGCCCCCGTGCGCGTAGGCGGTGCGATGCCGCGTGTTGAGCAGCGGCCGCGGTATCTCCACCTGCGGGATGGAAAGGTCCGCGAACTCCGGGCGCTGGAGGGGGCTCGCGAGGATCAGGGCGTCCATGCTGTGCACGAACGGCCGGAAGTGGGACTCGTACACGTCGCGATCCACGTAGAGATCCCGGAGCCCTTCCGCCGTCCGGACATAGCGGATGTCCGCGGTGTCGTAGAGCAACCACGTCCCGCGCGCGCGCAGCCGGCGCAGCGCGTCGGGGCGAAGCCAGTTGAAGTTCTTCACGATCACGACGAGGTCGAAGCGCGAGAGGTCGTCGTCACGGAAGTAGATGTCGGCGACGTACCGCAATCGGGAGCGGTTGATCCACGTTCACGAAGGGGTCGGTGTGCCACTTGCGGAGGCCTAGGGTGTACTCGTCACCCGCCATCGGGCCGAAGCCGACTTTGATCCGCCGCGACAAGGCGTTCCGGACCCGCAGTCCGTAGTACCACCGGCGGTTGACGGTGCCCCGCTTGAAGATCCAGGGACGTAGCGGCGCCCGCCAACGCACGCGGCGAGCATAACATCGGCTCCCGGCGGAGCGCTGGGCGGCAGGTTGCCTGAGCGCTCCCGGGCGATTCGCCGCTCAGCTGGGCCTTCCCCGCGGCCCTTTCCAATGAATATGCACATGTAGGGGCGTGGCACGCCGATTGCCACCCCCCCATCCTGGGCTCGCAATGATGCGGGTCAAGAGAAGGAGGCAGAACATGTCGGCGTACACGTACGAAGGGGTGCTGGCGACGAGCCAGCGGGTGAACTGGAAGATCGACGACATCATCGGCGGCGACAAGCGGCTAGACTTCGGCCGGCCGTTCCTGCCCGAAGCCTTGGCCGGTGTGCGCAAGCTCGACTATCTCTCGCCGAGCGAGCAGCGCACGCTGAATCAGATCCGCGGCCTGGGCTATCTCGTGATGTTCGGCCTCGTGGAGGAGTACATCCTCCCGTTCGTGCTCGACCACGCGCGGCCGCGCCTGGGCGCCGACGACTATCGCACGCGCGCGCTCATCCAGTTCGCCGGCGAGGAAGCCAAGCACATCCAGCTCTTCAAGCGCTTCCGGGACGAATTTGACGCGGGCTTCGGCCATCACTGCGAGGTGATCGGGCCGCCCGAGGCGGTGGCGGCCAAGATCCTCGGCTATAGCCCTCTGGCGGTGGCGCTGCTCACCCTGCATATCGAGTGGTTCGTGCAGGCTCACTATCTTGACTCGGTCAGGGACGACGGGGACGTCGATCCGCAGTTCAAGAGCCTGCTCAAGCACCACTGGATGGAGGAAGCGCAGCACACCAAGCTCGACACGCTGATCGTGGAGGAGCTGGCCGCGGTGTCCACGCCCGGCGAGATCCACCGCGCGGTGGAGGAGTACCTCGAGATCGGCGCCTTCATCGACGGCGGCATGCAGCAGCAGGTGAAGATGGACATCGACAGCTTCGAGCAGGCCACCGGCCGTCGCCTCACCGCGGAGGAGCGCGAGCGCTTCACCGAGGCGCAGCTCAAGGCCCTGCGCTGGACTTTCATCGGGTCGGGCATCACGCATCCGCAGTTCCTGGCGACGGTGGGCAAGCTCGGCCCCGGCCTGCGGGAGAAACTGGAGGCGGTCGGCCCCGCGTTCTGCTAGAGCGCCCGGCCGCGTGCCGGCGAGACGAGCGACCGGCTCGCACCCCGATCCCTCTCCGGGTGCGGGCCGGCCGTCCGGCTTACCGCGTGGGGCTCTTCACTCGATCGTCTGCGTCGCCTGCAGTTCACGAAGCCGGTGCCCACCGATCCCCAGCCGAGGCCATCACGATGGGGATCGTGGCCGTTGCCTCCTTTGCGGCCTGCACCGCGGGCGTGGAGTTGGCCACGATCACGTCCATCTTGAGCGAAGGCCCTGGCGCAGCGGCTCCTGCAGCGTCGGCGTCAGCTGGGTGAACGTGAGCACGCCCACGCGCCGGACGGGGTCGGGTTGCTGCGCCTGGGCGAGGAGCGTCGCGGCGAAGCAGGCCGAATCGAAGATTGCTCACGGCCTCATGGGTATGCCAGAGTAGCCCGCCATGAGGCTCACCCGCGTCGGTCTCGGCGCGATCGTCCTGGCCTCCCTCCTCGCCTCACCAGACGTCGCCGCGCCGCAGCAGGGAGCGAAGGTCTTTCGAGTCGGGGTGCTCGGGACCGTGCCTTTGATCGACGCCGGCGCGGCGCAAATCTGGGGTGGCCTCTTCGAGGGACTGCGCCATCTGGGCTATGTCGACGGCCAGAACCTCGTCGTCGAAGCGCGGTTCTCGGAAGGGAAGGCGGAGCGGCTGGACTCCCTGGCCGCCGAGCTCGTCGAGCGCAAGGTCGATGTGATCGTCGCCGCCTCGTATGCGGCGGAGGCGGCTAAGCGGGCCACGTCGACCCTCCCCATCGTGATGACGAACCATGGCGATCCCGTGGGGGCGGGCCTCATCGCGAGCCTCGCGAGGCCGGGAGCCAACGTCACGGGCCTCACGGGACAGTATTCCGACCTCGTTGGCAAACAGCTCCAGCTCCTTGTCCACGTGGTGCCCCAGATGTCCCGCGTCGCGGTGCTGCTGAACCCGGCCAATCGACGTTATGCGCGCATTGTGCGGGACGCAGAAGATGCGGCCCGGGCCCTGAAGCTACGTCTTCAGATCGTGGAGGCGCGGGCCCCGGCCGAGCTCGCCGCGGCGTTTTCCGCCGCGACGCGAGAGTCCGCGCACGCGCTCCTCGTCACCGGGGATCCGATGTACTTCGGCGTCCGGGGACAGATCGCCGAGCTGGGGGCGCGGAGCCGCCTGCCCCTGATGACGGCCCAAGCCGAGATCACCAGAGCAGGCGGGCTCATCGCGTACGAAGTGGATCAGCGCGATATCTTCCGTCGGGCCGCGACGTATGTCGACAAGATCTTCAAGGGCGCCCGCCCCGCTGACTTGCCCGTGGAGCAGCCGAACAAGTTCGAGATGGTGATCAATCTCAAGACGGCGAAGCTGCTCGGCCTCACGATTCCGCACGCGCTGCTGTTGCGGGCGGATGAAGTGATCCAGTAGTCACGGGCCGCGACGGTGTCCACACGGACCATGTCGATCATTCGCAATGAAGCGACGGGCGGCGTCACCGCTGCCATCCTGAGCGTCCCCTCCAGCATCGGCTACGGAGTGCTCGCGCTCCACGGCCTCGGCGATCAGTACGTCGCCCACGCCATCCTCGCCGGCCTCTTCGGCGCGACGCTCGTGCCCCTGGCCGCGGTCGCGCTGGGCAACCGCGGCCCCACGATCTACGCGCCGCGGAGCATCCTGGCCCTCTTGCTGGGCACGGTCGTGCTACAGACCATCGTGCCGGCCTCGGCCCGGAGCGGCGGGTGGAGCGTCGGGCAAACACTCACTGTCCTCTTCCTCGTCATCCTGCTGGCCGGCGTGTTCCAGGCGCTGTTCGGGGCGCTCGGCGTCGGCACGCTGATCAAGTACATCCCGGCGCCGGTGATGGCGGGGTTCCAGAACGCCGTCGCGCTCCTGATCCTGTTCGCGCAGCTGGGCACGCTGACCGGCGTGCCGGCCACCGTCTCGCCGGCCGACCTCGGCGCGTACCTGGCGGCGGTGCAGCCGCTCGGCCTCGCGGTCGGCCTCGGCACGGCGCTCGTGATCTGGCGCATTCGCAGGTTCACGACGCGCGTCCCTCCAGTGATCGCCGGCCTGGCCGCGGGCACCGCCGCTTACTACGCTCTGGCCGTTCTCGGCTTCCGGAGCGGGCTCGGGCGCGTGATCGGCCCGATCCCGCAGGCCATCCCCGCGCCGACGTTCCTGGCCGGGTTCCTCGCGCTGCCGCAGCAGCCCGAGCTCTGGCCGGTGCTCCCCGGCCTGGCCGGCGCGGCCTTCAGCCTCGCCGTGGTCGCCTCCCTCGACATCCTGCTCTGCGCGAAGACGCTCGACGGCGTCACGGGACGCAAGGCCGCGGGCAGCCAGGAGCTGCTCCGGCTCGGGCTCGCCAGCGCGATCGCCGCGCCCTTCGGCAGCCTCCTCTCGGGGATCAACCTCAGCAGCAGCACCGCGAACCACCGCGCCGGAGGCCGCACGGCGCTGTCCGCCACGATCTCCGCGCTCACCGTCCTCGGAGTGGCGCTCTTCGCTGGCCCGCTCATCGCGCTGCTCCCGCGCGTGGTCATCGCCGGCACGCTGGTCGTGGTCGGGCTCGAGCTCATGGATCGCTGGAGCGTGCGCCTGCTTCGCGATCTCGCCACCCGCCGCATCGCCGACTGGCGCATGCCCGCCATCGATCTCGTCATGGTGATCCTCGTGGCCACGGTGACGATCGTGCTCAACCTGATGGCCGCGGTGGGGGTGGGCGTGGCCCTGGCGGTGGGTTCCTTCCTGCTGCGCATGAGCCGCTCGGTGATACGCCGGAGCTACCGCGGCGACGTGATCCGCTCACATCGCACCCGCGCGCCCGCGCTGATGGACGCTCTCGCGCGCGAGGGCCGGCGCATCATCGTCTTCGAGCTCGACGGCCCGCTCTTCTTCGGCACCGCCGAGGACCTGGCCAATCGGGCGGAAACAATACTCCGAGAAGACGTGCTGGTGGTGATCCTCGACCTCCGGCGGGTGAACGACGTCGACAGCACCGGCGGGCGGATCGTCGCCCAGGTGGGCGACCGCGTCCGGCGCGAGAAGAAGCACCTCCTGCTGAGCCACCCCGAGGCGAACCCCCGCGTGGCCCGCGCGCTCCGGGGCTTCGGCGTGCACGCGGCCGTCGGCGCCGACGCCATCTTCCCCGACACCGACGCGGCGCTCGAGCGCGCCGAGAATCTCCTCATCGCGGCCCTCCGCGTGGAGGCCGCGGAGGGCGACGAGCTCCCCGTCGGCCGGCTGCCGGCCTTCGAGGGCCTCACCCCGGCGGAGTGCGCGATTGCCGAGGATCTCCTCCACCGCCGCTGCTATCACCCTGGCGACGTCGTCATCAAGGAAGGCAATCAGGATCGCTCCCTCTTCCTGATCGCCAAGGGAACGGCCAGCGTGAAGATCGATCTTTCGGGGCCGATCCGGTCCAAGCGTCTCGCGACCTTCTCGCCCGGCACCGTGTTCGGCGAGGTCGCGCTCCTCGACAAACAGCCGCGCTCGGCCACCGTCACCGCGGACGAGGAACTCGTCTGCTACGAGCTCTCCGAGGACGGCTTCGACGCGCTGACGAACAGCCATCCGCGCATCGCCATCCACCTCCTCAAGAACATCGGCGCCGAGCTGAGCCGGCGGCTCCGGCGCTCCACCGCCACGGTGTCACAGCTCGAGAGCTGACGGCACCTGCGAAGGAGGGACCATGGTCACACGCGACAACGCCGTCCCGCTCGTAGAGACTGCCAAGGCGTTGCGGCCGCGGATCTTGGCCGAGCGCGCCCGCATCGAGACGGCGCGCCGGCTGCCCGATGACCTGGCTCAGGAGCTGGCGCGGGCCGGCTTCTTCCGGATCTTTCTGCCCGCAGCCTACGGCGGCCTCGACCTGCCGCCGACGGCGGCGGCGCAAGTCTTCGAGGAGCTCTCGCGAAGGCCCGACGCCTCGGTCGCCTGGTGTGTGTGGAACGGCAACACCTACTGGACAACAGCCCGCTGGCCGAAGGAGGTTGGCCAAGCGCTCTTCGCCGACCCCAACATGATCCTCGCGAACAGCACCCGCCCGAGCGGCCGGGCGGAAGTCGTGGAGGGTGGCTACCGGCTCAGCGGACGCTGGTCGCTGGTGAGCAAGTGTCAGATCAGCGCCAGGCCTTCGAGGTGCGCGCGGCCCAGACGCTGCTGGAGACGCTCCCGCGCTGAGAGGCCCTTCGGGGTCAGGACACGTTCAGCCTCGGCGCTCTGCTCGGAACCCGAGCGCCCGCGACTCACCCGACCGACGTGACGGCGGCTGAGCGCTCTTCGTGAGCGTGCCACCGCCCGGCCGCAGCGTGCGGTCGAAGAATCGGACGATCTCGCGATTCATCACTTCATGAAGCGCGTCACGATCGAAGTCGCCCGGGTCGCGGGCGGCCTCACCGGCGAGGATCTTCAGCGCCGTGGGAAAGTTGGCGACGAAGGAGAAGTGCCCGGCACCCTTCGCAACCACGCATTCCGCCTGAGGCACCGCCTTCACCAGACGGTCGGCATGATACGGCACGCGCGTCAGGTCGTCCTTCTCCGCCGCGTAGACAGGCACGGGGACCGTGACTTTCGCCAGGGCATCGTCCGTGAAGCGCGCCGCGTTCGGCGCCATGAGCACGATGGCCCGTACCCGTGGATCGCGGAGCTCCGGGATGTGGGTGACCTCGCGGTTCGCTTCCCGAGGGGCGGCATCACCCTGGCCACAGAACCTGACGTCGTCGGGATGCTCGCGGCAGTGCGCGGCGTCTGCGCCGGGACTGGGTTGGGCCCCGGCAACGGCCAACGCGGTGTAGCCGCCATTCGAATGGCCCACCGCGCCGATGCGCTCGCGCTCGACGTGAGACCCGAGCTCTCCATCTCCCAAGACCGCATCGATGACGCGGGACGCCTGCTGCGGGCGGCCGACTCATACGCCGACACCAGAGACGTCGTTACCCTTTCCTCGTGGGTGCGTAGGCGCCGCGACGACGTAGCCGTGCGAGGCCAGCGTCATCGCTATCGCGGCGATGCTGAGAAGCAGGAGCAGAGCACGAGGCTCACGGCACGCCCCGAGCCGAGCGACCCGGCGACCGCGGCTACGATGTCCGCGCCGAGAAGGGTCCCATCACCGGCCCGCGCCCCGCGACGGTGGTCCGCCGCAGCACCCGGCGGTACTTCGCGTAGTCGTAGGGGATCGCGCGGTGGAGCAGCACGCGGTTGTCCCACATCACGAGATCGAAGACGCGCCAGCGGTGGTAGTAGCAGAAGCGCGGCTGATCCACCCACTCGCGCAGCCATTCGTGGAGCTTCTGCCCCTCGTCCAGCGTCCCGCCGCCGATCTCGCGTGAGGTGTTGCAGGTGAAGTAGAGCGAGCGGCGGCCGCCGCGGTCCGGATGCACGCGGATCAACGGATGCGTCACCGGCGGGAAGGCGTCACGCTCCACCTGCGACGTCGGCGGCATCGTGGGCTCGAGCCGCCGGATGCCTTCATAGTTGTGCACCTGGTGTAGAGGCTCGAGCCGGCGTTTCATGTCGTCCGGCAACGCCTCGTACGCGAGCAGCATGTTCGAGAAGCCCGTCTCCCCACCCTCGGCGCCCTCCGGCAGCACCTCGATGCCGTAGAGGATCGAGGCCAGCGAGGGCTCGAAGCGGTAAGAGCTGTCCGTGTGCCAGCGGGCGTTGTTGCGCTGGAAGATGACGCGCGGATCCTCCACCGCCAGGTGCTCGCCCTCCGGCGAGACATTGGCGACGTTATAGACCTCGATCTTGCCCTTGGTCTTGTCCTGCTCGGGAAACGCCTCCAGCGGCCCGAACTGGACGGAGAAGGTCATGAGCTGCTCGTCGGTCAGCCGCTGGTCGCGGAAGCAGAGCATGTGGTGCTCGTGGAAGGCGTCGCGCACGCGCCCGAGCGCCCGCGGGTCGAGCGGCTGCGCGAGATCGAGGCCGACGATCTCGGCGCCGAGCGTCGGCGAAAGGCTCTGGATGGCGAGGTCGGTCAGCGCGCGTGCCATGGAAGTCCTCCCGTCTGGTGTCGCCCATTCTCGCACGGGAGGGTGGGCCCGGCGGGCCCGCCTGCTCTCAGGGCTCCAGGATGAGACAGGTGGTGGTGCCGTGGGCGAGGACGCGCCCCTCGGGGTCGGTGACGCGGCCCTCCGCCGTGCCGATGCGCCGGCCGCGGCTGATGACCCGGCCCTCGGCGCGGATCGACCCCGTCTCCGGAGTGATGGGCCGCACCAGCGAGATCTTGAACTCGAGCGTGGTCTGATCGCAGCCCTTCTCCAGCGTCGAATGCACGGCGAGCCCCATGCAGGAATCGAGAAGCGTCGCGGCCAGTCCCGCGTGCACGCCGCCCGCGGGATTGAGGTGCTTCGCGGTCGGCACCGCGGTGATGGTCACACGTCCGACCGAGACCTCGACGATGTCGTAGCCGAGCGTCTCCGCCATGCTGTTCAGAGGGAGCGCGCCCGAGACGAGGCCCTTCACGAACTCGAGTCCGCTCATCGAGCGCCGCTGCTCGTGGCTCACCACGCCGTAGCGCTTCCCGTCCGGGCCGCTCGTCATTCGAGTCCCTCCTGACTTACACTAACACCGCGCGACGACCATCCCCCCGGCGCTTGGAGGACTGATCATGCATCGAGACGAGCCGACGATTCCCGCCCACGTGACTCGCCGCAGCTTCCTCACCCTCGCGGGCACCGCGGCGGCCGCGATGGCGACGGCCTCGGTGGCCCTCGACGTCGTTGCCTCGTCCCATCCCGCGTACGCCGCCGCGCTCACGAAGGCCCAGCGCGACCAGATGACGCCGGACGACATCCTCGCGCTCATGAAAAAGGGTAACGAGCGCTTTCGCCTGGGTCAGGAATCCCCCCACGACTATCTCGCCCAGCAGCGGGCCAGCGCCAGCGGGCAGTATCCGGCCGCGGTGATACTGAGCTGCATTGACTCCCGCGCGCCCGCGGAGACCATCATGGACCTGGGCATCGGCGACTGCTTCAACGCGCGGGTCGCCGGCAACATCGCCAACGACGATCTCATCGGCAGCTTGGAGTTCGCCTGCGAGGTGGCGGGGGCGAAGGTCGTGCTGGTGATGGGGCACACCGCGTGCGGCGCCATCAAGGGCGCGATCGATCAGGTGAAGCTCGGCTACCTCACCGGGCTCCTCGCCCAGATCCGGCCCGCCGTGGAGCAGACCCGGTACGATGGCGAGCGCTCGGCGAAGAACTACGCCTTCGTCGACTCAGTGGCCCGCACGAACGTCCGGGTCACGGTCGGCGAGATCCGCCGGCGCAGCGCAATCCTCGCGGGCCTGGAAGCCACCGGCCGGGTCAAGATGGCCGGGGCGATGTACGACCTCCAGACCGGAGTGATCGAGTTCTCGAGCTGAGACAGACTGGTTACTTCGTCCCCCATCCGATGTTGATCGGGGCGGCGAGGATGGCAACACCGGTCGAAGCGGCGCGCTTCTCCCAGAGCACGCGTATTGCCTCCGCGATGGTGGCGCGCTCGTCGCGGGCGACCTTCAGCATGCCGAGGATCCTCTCGACGATGGGGTTGCTGCAGATGATCCACTCCCAGAGGAACTGGGGGCTCTTGAATTCGGTGTACTCGGTGATCTGATCGACCCGGACACTCTCCAGTCCGGCCTCGGCGAGCTCGCGGCGCAGCTTCTCCGGATCCGCGAGCCGGAATTCGGAGGGAGGGGGATCCATCGGGGGCACGAAGTCGGGCCTGACCGAGCGAACCGCGCTCACGAAGAACCCCAAGAAGTCGATCTGGGCCGGCGGGCCATACACGCTCATGAGGACACGGCCGCCCGGCTTGACGACCCGGGTCATCTCAACGATGCCCCGCGACTGGTCCACGAACGTCATGACGCCGAATTGCGACCCGACCATGTCGAAGGTGTTGCTCTCGAGCTCGAGATTGTGGCCGTCCATGACGCGGGTCTCGAGGTCCAGATGTTCCTTGAGCGCGCGATCCCGTAGGAGCGTCAACATGGCCGGAGACAGGTCCGTAGCGAGGACCTTGGCGCCGAGCCTCGCTGCGGGAAGGCTGAGCGCTCCGCTACCGGCAGCGACATCGAGGAATCGCATGCCCGCCCTGAGTCCGGCGCGTCGCACGCTCTCGCTCCCGAGCCACTGCTGTGTCTCGGTGTTGGTCGTGTCATAGCCGGCGGCGATGTTGTCCCACGCCGCCCGAGTGGCTTCGAGCGTGAGGCGGTTCAGTCCGACACCAGCACGCGGATCGGCGTGGGGTTGAACCCGTTGCACGGGTTCCGCGTCTGGGGGCAGTTCGAGATCACCGCCAGCACGCGTGACTCCGCCCGCAGCTCCACGTAGTCGCCGGGCTTCGAGCGCCCGTCCACGATGGCCATGGAGCCGTCCGGGAGGACGGGCACGTTCATGAAGAAGTTGATGTTGGCGACGATGTCCTTCTCGCCCAGGCCGTGGGGCGCCAGGGCCCGGAGGAAATTCCCGTAGCAGCTCGCCGTGTCCGGCACGTTGTAGCGGAAGAGATTGCTCGCCGCGCTGCAGCAGCCGCCGATCGTGTCGTGCCCTCCGCCCATCGTGTCCGCCACGATCGTGAAGAGCTTGGTCGCGCGCACGGAATAGATGCCCGACCCCACACCCAGGTAGACGTTCTTGTTGTACTTCATGGTGTCGCCCGCGTTGTAGCGGTCCGCCGGGTCGTCGGCGTTGTAGCAGAGGAAGTCGACGGCCTGCTTCCCCTCGAGATCCACGATGCGCAGCGTCTGGCCAGGCGTGAGCACGCCGGACCAGTTGTCGTTAGGGGCGATCACCGCATCCTGCAGGACCTTGTCGTCCATGGGGGCCTCCTTCGGCTGGCGCGACTATCTGTGGCGCGAACGGTTCGGCCTGTGATGCCGCAGACTATCTCAGAGAACGCCCCACCACGCCAGCGCGGCGATCGCGGTGAAGAGGACGGGAGCGGGATGGCGGATGAGGGAGCGCGGGGACCGCGTGCAGGCCGCCGTCACCCCGATCATGACGGCGGCGAAGGCAGTAGCCATGCACGCAGCGAACAGCGCGATCCCTCTAGCCATGTCGCCGTGGAGCACCAGGCCGGACAGCAGCAGGGCTACTCCGACGCCAAGAAACGCGACGGTGGTCAGGTGCCATGTGACGTGGAGCACCAGCCTGGTTGTTCGCGGGCCGCCCAAGCGTGTGGTGGGCAGCATCTTCGCTGAGAGCTCTCGCATGACGAGCGTTTCGCCGCCCCCGCCGTGGATGACGGCGCCGAGTAATGCGAGACATCCGGCAACGATCAGCGCGGGATTCACACCAGCCTCACGACCATCCTAGACCAGATTGCTCTCCCCGACCCCGAATGGCCCGGAATTTGCCTATCCTTGATGATGGTAGAGGCCGTGCCGGACACAATGCACGGACCTCTGGCCTACTATGGTTCCGGACGAAGACCCGAAGAGCCGGCAATATCTACTCGCCCGATTCTGGGACTCCGCGCTGGGGTACTGGCGCCGGGGAGGCGACCGCGCCGCGTGGGCGTTGACCATCACGGTCAGCGCGATCCTGCTGGCGAATCTCGGCCTGCAATACCGCCTGAACGTGTGGAACCGGGCCATGTTCGACGCCCTCGACGGCCGCGATGGGCACCGGGCGCTGCACCAAGCGCTGGTGTTCTTCCCGTTGATCTCCGCGATCGTCGGGGTGAACGCGGCCCTCACCTACGTGAAGATGACCCTGCAGCGGCGGTGGCGGACGTGGCTGAACGCTCACGTGCTCGATCAGTGGCTCACCGGCGGCCGCTACTATCAGCTGAACCTCGTCCCCGGCGATCACAGCAATCCGGAGTATCGCGTGGCGGAGGATCTGCGCCAGAGCGTGGAGGCCCCCGCCGATTTCGCGATCGGCATCTTCTCCGCCGTCGGCTCCGCGATCGTTTTCATCGGCGTGCTGTGGTTCATCGGCGGTGACCTCGCCTTGCCCATTGGCGGAACGACCGTCGTCATCCCCGGCTTTCTGGTCATCGCGGCCTTCGTCTATGCCGTGCTCGCTTCGGGGTCCATGGTCGTGATCGCCCGCGGCTTCATCGCGGCTTCCGCGCAGAAGAACCAGGAGGAGGCGAGCTACCGCTATGTGCTCACGCGCCTCCGCGAGCACGGGGAGAGCATCGCGCTGCTGGGCGGCGAGCAGGAAGAGCGCGCCGGGGTCGACGGCGTCTTCTCCACCGTGCGCCGGCAGTGGAAGTCACTCATGTGGCAATACATCCGCACCACGGTGGTGTCGACGAGCAGCAACGGCATCGCGCCCGTCGTGCCCATCCTCCTCTGCGCCCCCAAGTACGTCGCGGGCAAGATGAGCCTCGGCGAGGTCATGCAGGCGGTCTCCGCGTTCATGATCGTGCAGGCCGCCTTCAGCTGGCTGGTCGAGAACTATCCCCGTCTCGCCGACTGGACCGCTTCGGCGTCGCGCCTGGCCTCCCTGCTGGTGTCGCTCGATCGGCTCGAGCGGGCCGAGCAGGAAGGTACCGCCGGCCGCATCGTCCGCAATGCCGCCGAGCCCGGCGTACTGCGCCTGCGGAACCTCTCCGTGACTCTCGCCGACGGCAGCGCGGTGGTGAACGAGGCGGACGCCGAGATCGGCCGCGGGGAGCGGGTGCTCGTGGTGGGTGAGTCCGGTACGGGCAAGAGCACGCTGGTGCGCGCCATCGCCGGGCTTTGGCCGTGGGGCAGCGGCGAGATCGACATCGCGTCCGAGGGGCTCTTCTTCATGCCCCAGACGCCCTACGTCCCTCTCGGCACGCTGCGCCGGGCCGTGAGCTATCCCCTCTCGCCCGACGACGTCGACGACGCGCTGGTCCGCAAGACGGTCGAAGAGGTCGGCCTGGGGCAGTTCCTCGACCGGCTCGACGAGGACGGGAAGTGGGAGACCGGGCTCTCCGGTGGCGAGAAGCAACGGCTGGCGTTCGCGCGCGTGCTGCTTCAGCGTCCAAACATCATCGTCATGGACGAGGCGACGGCCGCGCTCGATCCTCCGAGCCAGGAGCACCTGATGCGGCTCCTGCTGGAGCGGCTGCCCGAGGCCACCGCCGTCAGCGTGGGCCACCGGCCCGAGCTCGAGGCGTTCCACACCCGCAAGCTCGTGCTCGAGTATCGGCAAGAGGGCGCGCGCCTGGTCAGCGACGAAGCGATCTCGCGGCCGTTCCGCCGCTCCGCGCGATTCCTTGCGAAACTCGCCCGGCACAAGCCACGCCGCGCAGAGGCCGCCCGCTGACCGTCGCGCCAAGGTAGACTGGCGTGGCCATGATCGAGGCCGACGCGCTCACCCTCGCCCGGCAGATCCGTACGAAGGCCGTTTCTCCCGTCGCGGTGGTCGACGCCGTGCTCCGGCGCATCGAGGCGCTCCAGCCGACGGTGAACGCCTTCATCACCGTCACCGCGGACGAGGCCCGCGACGCGGCCCATCGCGCCGAGGCCGCGGTGACGGCGGGCGCCGCGCTGGGCCCGCTCCACGGCGTGCCGTTCTCGGTGAAGGATCTGCTATTTACCAAGGGCGCCCGGGTGACCATGGGCTCGCTCATCTTCGCCGACCAGGTGGCGCCCGAGGACGCCGTGCCCGTCCGCCGGCTGCGCGAAGCCGGCGCCATCCTCATCGGCAAGACGACGACGCCGGAGTTCGGCCACAAGCCATTAACCGACAGCCCGCTCTTCGGCGCTACGCGCAATCCGTGGGATCGCTTCCGCACCGCCGGCGGCTCGTCGGGCGGCGCTGCGGCGGCCGTCGCCACCGGCCAGGGCCCGCTGGCGCTGGGCACGGACGGCGGCGGCTCCATCCGCATCCCCGCCGCGTGCTGCGGCATCGTCGGGCTCAAACCCACGCTCGGGCGTGTCCCGCACATCCAGCAGGCCGATCTCTTCTCGAGCACGTCCTACATCGGCCCCATGGCCCGCACCGTCGCCGAGGTCGCCGCGTGCTTCGACGTGATCGTCGGCTTCGATGCCGCCGATCCCTATTCGCGTCCCGAGCCGCCGGACGATCCCCGCCGCGTCGAGGTGCGCGGACTGCGGATCGGGTGGCTTCCCCGCGTCGGCAACCGGCTCGTCGACTCGGAGGTGCTGGCCGCCTGCGAGGCGGTGGTGCGCCATCTCGAGAGCCAGGGGGCTCGCGTGGACACCGTGGACGAGGACTTCGCCGCCCAGGAGGACGCTTTCCTGGTGGTGCTCCAGGGCGGGCTGGCCGCCCGGGTCGGCCCGCATATGGCGAAGTTCGGCGACAAGGTCGCGCCGAGCCTGCGGCAGACCGTCGAGAGCGGCGCGCGCTGGTCGGCGGCGGATTGGGCCCGAGCGGCGGGGCAGCGCACGGCCATCTACCGGCGGATCAACATGCTATTCGAGAACTCCGACTTGCTCGTGTCCCCCACCATCTCCCGCCCGGCGCTCGCGCTGGACCACGATGCCTTCCAGCCGATCACCATCGGCGGCGAGACGGCCGGCTCGATCCGCGGCGCCTGGTATCCCTACTTGTGGCCGTTCAACCTTTCCGGGCATCCGGCCATCTCGCTCCCGTGCGGGTGGTCGTCGGATGGCTTGCCCATCGGGCTCCAGATCGTCGGGCCCTGGTATGCCGATCGCCGCGTGCTCGCCCTCGCCGAGCACCTCGAGCGCGAGCGTCCGTGCGCACGCTCGATGCCCCTCTGACCCGCGCTGCGGAGGCACTCATGCCGCTCTCGCCGAAGGGATTCCCGGTTCTCCTGAGCTTCGACATCGACGCCGAGACGATGTGGACGGCGCGCGATCCCAAGAACGCCGAGCGTCCCATCGTGATGAGCCAGGGCGCCTACGGCTGGAAGGTGGGCATGCCGCGCATCCTCGACCTGCTCCGCCGCTATGGGCTCAAGGTCACGTTCTTCGTCCCCGGGCTCGTCATGCAGCAGCGCCCGGCGATGGTCGAGGAGATCTTGAAGCATGGCCACGAGATCGCCCATCACTCGTGGTCCCACGCCTGGATCGTCAACCTCTCGCTCGCGCAGGAGCGCGAGGAGATGGACAAGGGCATCGAGATCATCCAGCGCATGACCGGGCGGAAGCCGGTCGGCTACCGCTCGCCGGCGGCGGAATTCAGCCCGCATACGCTCAAGATGCTCGCGGAGTACGGGTTCGGCTACTCCTCAAACTACTTCGACGACGACTCGCCGTATCTCCACACGATCGACGGCCGGATCACGGACATCGTCGAGTTTCCCTTCGCGTGGGTGCTGGACGATGCCCCGTTCTTCCAGTACTCGATCACCCTCCCCGGGCGGACCATGCAGGCGCCTTCCGCGGTGTTCGAGGCATGGCGGCGGGAGTTCGACGTCCTCTATCGCGAGGACCGGTACTTCTGTCTCGCCATGCATCCGCAGATCATCGGGCGTCCCTCACGCATCACCCTCCTCGAGGAGCTGATCCAGTACATCCTCGGGCACCCGCGCGTCTGGCTCGGCCGCTGCGACGAGGTCGCCGACGCGCTGCGGCCGGCCCTGCGCGCGGAGGCGCGCGCGCCCGGCCGATGAGGCTCGCCGGCCGCCGGGTGCTGGTCACCGGGGCTGCGGCCGGCATCGGCCTCGCGATTGTCCGCCTGTTCTCTCGGGAAGGGGCGCGAGTGGCGATGCTCGATCGGGACGGGGCGCGCTTGAAGGAGACGGCGATCGACGGCGCGGTGCCGCTCATCTGCGACGTCGGCGACGAGCGCCAGGTGCGCGATGCCGTCGCCCGGGCCGCGTCCGCGCTGGGCGGACTGGACGGCGTCGTCAATAGCGCGGGGGTCGACCTCATGCGGCCGTTCGAGGCGATGACGTCGGCGGAGTGGGCTCGGGTGATGGCTGTCGACCTCACCGGGCCGATGCTGGTGTGCCACGCCGCGCTGCCCGCCATGAAGGAGGCCGGGCGCGGGACCATCGTCAACATCGCGTCCGGCGCCGCCTTGCGACCGCTCGAGCAGCGGACGGCCTACTGCGCGGCGAAGGCCGGGCTGGTCATGCTCGGCAAGACGCTCGCGGTGGACCTGGCGCCGTATCACATCCGCGTCAACGCGATCTGCCCCGGCATCATCGACACGCCGCTCTTCCGCTCGTCATGGGCGGGCGCGGCCGACCCAGAGGCCGAGCTGGCGCGCATTCTCGACCGCTACGTGATCAAGCGCCCGGGCCAGCCCGAGGAGATCGCCCAGGCCGCGCTCTACCTCACCAGCGACGAGTCATCCTTCGTCACCGGCGCCGCGCTCGCCGTCGACGGCGGGCGGACATTTCACTGAGCGCCTGCGCCCGAGGCCGGGGCGTGAGCGCGGGCGCCCGAGGCGCGCGGGCATCTCAGATCATCCACCGCCCACCGTCGATCAGGATCGACTGACCGGTGATGTAGCGCGCGTCGTCGCTTGCCAGGAACGCCACCACCCCGGCCACGTCGTCCGGCTCGGCCACGTACCCCATCGGCACGCTGGTTCGCACCTTGTCGATGACTTCCTTGGGCAGCCGGTCATGGGCGCGGGTGCGGATGGCGCCAGGACACACTGCGTTCACGTTAATCAGAAAGGGCGCCAGCTCGCGCGCGAGCGAGCGGGTGAAGCCGACCACCCCCATCTTCGCCGCCGCGTAGTCCACGAACCCCACGTCGCCGTAGAACGCGGACTCCGTGGACATGTTCACGATGCGGCCGCTGCGCCGCGCGCGCATCTCCTCGACCAGCAGGCGCGTGGCGCGCATGGTGGCGAGGAGCGACACCTCGATGACGAAGCGCCACGTCTCTTCCACGGAAAGATGGAACTCGCTGGCGCGCTCGCGGGCGCTCTGGCCGACGTTGTTGAAGAGGATGTCGATCCGGCCAAATCGCCGGCGGGACGCCGCCACGGCCTCCCCGACGGCGGCGGCATCGGTCCAGTCCGCCACGATGGGCAGCGCCTGGCGGCCGGCCGCCTCGACGGCGCGCGCCGCCTCCTGCAACGGATCGCCCTCCCGATCGACCATGACGAGGTCGGCGCCCTCGCGGGCGAGGCGCAGCGCGCTGGCCCGGCCGATGCCGTTGGCCGCGCCGGTCACCATCGCGATCCGTCCGGCTAGCCGGCCGTCGATGACAGATGCCATGACCCTCTCCTTCAGACGAACCGGTGAAAGCCGATCCAGCGCTCCGCGGCGGCGAGCCCCAGGCCGGTGAACGCGATCAGCATGGTGGAGATGGCGGCGATGGACGGATCTACCCCGTACTCGATGGCCGTGAAGATCTTCACGGGCAGCGTCATCTGGCCTGCGCCGAGGAGGAAGATCGACACCGGCACGTTGTCGAAGGACACGATGAACGAGAAGAGCGCGCCGGCGGCGATGCCGGGGCGGATGAGCGGCAGCGTGACCGTGACGAAGGCGATCGGCCCGCTGGCGCCCAGGACGCGGGCGGCGCTCTCGAGCTCGGGATCGATGCCCTGGAGGCTCGCGATCACCGCCCGCACGACATAGGGCACGGTGATCACCATGTGGGCGAGGGCCAGGCCGATCAGCGTGCCGTTCATGTGCACCAGCGCGTAGAACTGCAGCAGCGCGACCCCCACCACCACGCCCGGGAAGATCAGCGGCGCGTTCAGCAGCGCCGAGACGACGGCGCCGCCGGGCACGCGCCGACGGAGCAAGGCATAGGACGCGGCCACGCCGACGGCCAGGGATCCCCCCGTCGCGACCACGGCCAGCCCCACGCTGAAGACGATGGCGTGGACGTAGTCAGGATCGCCGAGCACCGCGGCGAACCACCGTAGGGTCAGCCCCTTCGGGGGCACGGTGAGGTACGACGTGCGGCTGAACGACGCCAGCGCGACCACGACCACCGGCAGCAGCAGGTAGGCGAAGACCAGAGCCACCCACGCCCGCAGGAGCCATGCGCGCACCCGCGCCGCGGTCACGCCCGGGCACCGGTGCGGCGCGCGAGAACACCGGAGAGGAAGACGAGCGCCAGCACCATCAGGGTGAGGAGCAGCGCCGCCGCGGAGCCGGCCGGCCAGTTCAGCCGCTGGAGGAACTCGTCGAAGATGAGCGTCGACATCACCTGGTACGTCGGCCCGCCGAGGAGTCGCGGCGTCACCAGGGCGCTGATGGTGAGGACGAACACGAGTATGGAGCCGGAAAGAATGCCCGGCATCGAGAGCGGGAGCGTGACGCGCAGGAAGGTGCTGCCCCAGGAGGCCCCGAGCACGCGGGCGGCGTCTTCCACATCGCGCGGGATGTTCTGGATGGGACCGATGAGCACCAGGACCATGAAGGGCAGGAAGATGTGCGTCAACGCGATCAAGAGCCCGGCGAAGTTGAAGAGAAGCTTCACCGGCTCCTGGACGACGCCCAGCGTCTGGAGCGCCTGGTTCACGAGGCCGTTCTGCGCGAGCAGGGCGATCCAGCCGAACGTGCGCACGACGAGGTTCAGATACAAGGGGAAGACGACCAGGAGCGTCAACCAGTTTCGCCAGCGCGAGCGCGTGCGTGCGAGGAAGAACGCCAAGGGATAGCCCATCAGCAGCGTGGCGAGCGTCACGGTCAGCCCGAGCGCCAGGGTGCGGCCGATGATCTCGAGATAGTACGAGTCCGTCACCAGCCGCGTGTAGTAGCCGCCGGTGAACCCCCGCGTGATGCCGACCAGCGGGACATAGGGCCGGAAGCTCGTTGGTACCAGCATGCCGACGGGGAGCACGAAGGCGACGAGGAGGAGGAGCATCGCGGGCAGCAGGAGACCCATGCCACGCCCGCCCTTCATCGCGCGCCCCCGCCGGCGCCCTCGGGAAGGAGCACCACGTCCTCGGGGGCCCACTCCACGACCGCGCGCGACCCGCGCGCCAGCGCCGGCGCCCCGCCGGGCGCCGCAACCTCCAGCTCGCGCCCGTCCGCGAGCTGCACGACGTAGTGATGCGCCTGCCCCGCGAAGGCGTGAAACACCACGGTGGCCGCGAAGCGGTTGGGACGCGCGACGGCGCCGCCCGCCGGCCCCAGGCGAATGCTCTCCTGGCGGATTGCCACCTGCACGCGCTGTCCCGCGGCCATGCCCGCGCGCGCAGTCGCCACGAGCGAGAGCCCGCCCTCGGCCGCGACGACGATGGCGTCCGCGTCGGTCTTCTCGACGGTGCCCGCGAAGAAGTTCGCCCGCCCGAGGAAGCGCGCGACGAAGGGCGTGGCCGGGCGACGGTAGACCTCCTCCGGCCGGCCGACCTGCTCCACGCGCCCGGCCTCCATGACCACCACCCGGTCGGAGAGGATCAGCGCCTCCGCCTGATCGTGCGTGACGAAGATCATGGTCGTGCCCAGGCGCTCCTGCAGCCGCTTCAGCTCCACGCGCATCTCGTCGCGCAGCAAGGCATCGAGGTTGGAGAGGGGCTCGTCGAGCAGCAGTACCTGGGGCTCGGTGACGAGCGCGCGGCCGAGGGCGACGCGCTGCTGCTGGCCGCCGGAGAGCTCGCGCGGATACCGCGCGCCGAGCGAGCCGAGGCGGACCAGCTCCAGCATGCGCTCGACCCGCGGGCGCAGCGCGGCCTCCCCCACGCCGCGCCGGCGGAGGCCGAACGCGACGTTCTCGAACACCGTCATGTGCGGAAACAGCGCGTAGGACTGAAAGACCAGGCCGAGATTGCGGCGATGGACGGGGACCGCGGTGATGTCCTCGCCCGCCAGCACGATCCGCCCCGCGTCCGGCTCCACGAGCCCGGCCACCATGCGGAGCACCGTGCTCTTGCCACAGCCGGATGGCCCCAGGAGCGAGAGGAACTCGCCGGGCGCGGCGTCGAGGGAGACGTCCGCGACGGCGACGACGGCGCCGAAGGTCTTGCGGAGCCCGGAAACCCGGAGCGCCGGCTGGGCGCCGTTCACTGCCGGCGATGCGCCCCCGGGGAGGCGGAGCTCACCGCGCGATCTCGCGCCCCCACCGCTCCGACCACTCCGGGAATTTCTTCGCCACGAAGTCGGTGTCGGGGAAGTACATGTGCTGGACGAGATCGCCATAGGGGACGAGCTTCGCCAGATCGGCCGGGAGCTGCACCTTCCTGTTGGTGGGGCCGGCGAACTGCGACTGCGCGAAGCACACCTGGCCCTCCGGCGCGAGCAGGGTGGCGATGTACTTCTGCGCGAGCTCGCGCTTCTGGCTCGCCTTGGGCACGGACACGGTCGGCACGATGCCGATCGCGCCCTCCTTCGGATACGCCGCCGCCACCGGCACGCCCTTCGTGGCGGCGGCGCCGGTGCGGTCCGTGTACCACACCGCCACCGCGATGTCGCCCCGCTCGAACAGCGGGATGATCTGGTCGGGCTGCGTGTACATCATCTGCACGTTGGGCTTGAGCCGCTTGATCGCCTCGAACCCGGGATCGATGTTCTCGACCGAGCCCCCGTTGAGGCGCGCCGCCGCCATCAGGAACTGCTGGCCCGACGTGCCGGAGATGTCGGGGATGGCGAGCTTGCCCTTCCACTCGGGCTTCCAGAGGTCGGCCCACGAGGTGGGCGGCGCCTTCACCAGGTTCGTGTTGTACGTGATGATGGTGCCGGCGAACATCATCGACACCCAGTAGCTGTCCTTGTCCTTCGAGGCGTCGTAGAGATCGTTCCAGCCGGCGATCTTGGCGGGCTCGAGCGGCTGGAGCAGGCCCTCCGCCTTTGCCTGCTTGACGATCTGACTGTCCATGTACGCCACGTCGAACTCCGCCCGCCCGCCCGCCGCCCGCAGCTTGGCCGCGGTCTGGACCGAGCTGCCGAGCACGTACTTCACGGTGGCCCCGGTCGCCTTCTCGAAGGCGGCGGCGTGGCACTTCTTCGAGTTCTCGACGAAGGTGCCGCCGAAGGTCGCCACCACCAGGTCCTCGGCGCTCGCGGGGAGGGCGGGGCCGGCGGTGAGCAGGCACAGCAGCGAGATGCTCGAGATGAATCGACACATGGTCATGAGCGGTGGCTCCTCCCCGGGCGTGTGGGTGGCGCGATTATACCCGACGCTTGACGGCATCGCGCGTGCGGAGGAGTATGGCACGCGTCGCGAAGGACGCGGCGCTCGACACGTCAGTTCACCGGCACGAAAGCCTGGAGGGCGGCATGGCGGACCGGACCGACCACCTGATGCACGTCCAGCATGGCCACACGCGGCGCGCATTCCTCGAAGCGGGCGCGCTCGCGCTCGTGGGGCTCGCAGCGCCGCCGCTGGCCCTCCCCGCCACCGCGCAGGCGCCGAAGCGCGGCGGCACGCTCGTCATCGCCGCCGACGTGAGCCCGCCGGGGCTCGACCCGCAGAAGTCCGCGGCCGCGCATAGCTGGATGATCTCCGAGCACGTCTACGGAAACCTCCTGCGCCGCGACCCCAAGATGAACATCGTGGGCGACCTCGCCGAGTCCTGGCAGACCGTCAACGAGACGACGTTCGTCTTTCGTCTCCGCAAGGGCGTCACGTGGCATCACGGCCGCGATTTCGTGGCCGAGGACGTGAAGTACTCGTTCGAGCGCATGCTCGACGAGAAGACCGCGTCGCCCTGGCGCTCCAACTGGCAGATCATCGATCGGATCGAGACGCCGGATCGCGCCACCGTCCGCTTCGTCCTCAAGCGGCCGTTCGCGCCCTTCTTCTCCTACCTCGCCACGCCCCACTACTCGGCCATCGTCCCGCGCGACATCGTCGAGAAGGAGGGCGACCTTCAGAAGACCGCCTCCGGCACGGGCCCCTTCATGCTGGACCGGTTCGTGCCCGACAACACCGTCGTCCTCAAGCGGAACCCGAAATATTACGAATCGGGCCTGCCCTATCTGGATGGGATGGAATACCGCATCATCCCCGACGAGGCCGCGCGAGTGGCCGCGCTGCGCGCCGGCACCGTCCATTACTTCTGGTCCGTGGATCCGCTCATCGACCGGCAGGTCCAGGGCGCCTCGGGCGTCGTCCTCCGTGAGCCGGACGGCTACTGCGCCCAGCACGGCATGGCCTTCAATCAGACCAAGCCGCCCTTCACGGATGTTCGGGTACGGCGCGCCGTGAGCGTCGGGATCAACAGAAAGGAGATCATCGCCAGCGTCCTGCGGGGCCACGGGGGTATCTCGACGAAGATCCCGCCCTGCGACGCGCCGTTCGGCTATGCCGGCGACGAGAAGGGCCTGCCCTACTACGTCCACGACCCGGTGCAGGCGAAGCGTCTCCTCGGCGAGGCCGGCCTCGCCAATGGCCTCGACACGACGCTGGAGATCTCGCCCCGCTTCCCCCAGACCATCCGGACCGCCGAGGTCATGAAGGAGCAGCTGGCCGCCGCGGGCATCCGCGTGACCCTCAAGCAGACGGAGTGGGGGGCGACGCTGAAGAACTTCGTCCGCACCGAGTACGACGGCATGAGCATGATCCCGCTGGTGTGGCAGCCCGACCCCGACGCGCACGTGTACGACATCTTCCACAGCGGATCGAACATCAACCTCGGCAAGTTCAAGGACGCCGAGGTCGATGAGCTCCTCGAGCGGGGGCGGACGACCCTGGACCGGGAGAAGCGCATCACGATCTACCGTGACCTCCAGCAACACATGGCGGATCAGGCCTACCTCGTCTTCCCCTACGCCTCGGGCGCGACGGAAGTGCTCCGCGACACCGTGAAGGGCTACATCTCCATTCCCGGCGCGCAGCCGGGAAGCCGGAGCCGGCACTTCTTCAAGCAGACGTGGCTCGGCTGAGAGGCGGCGCTTGCCGGCGGTGAGGGCGGCCGTGCCGCGGCACGCATGACCGCCTATATCGGCAAGCGCCTCCTGCTCCTCATCCCCACGCTCTTCGGCGTGTCGGCCCTCACCTTCCTGCTCATCCACCTGATCCCCGGCGACCTCGTGACCATTCTCCTGGGGATCACCGCGAGCCAGAACGAGCAGACGCGGCAGGCATTGATCCAGGCCCTGCACCTCGACCGGCCGCTCGTCGTGCAGTACGTCTTGTGGCTGGGCGAAGTCCTGCGGGGCGACCTCGGGCATTCCCTCGTCACGGGGTTCTCGGTCCGCGACGAGCTGGCGCGAAGCTACCCGGTCACCCTCCAGCTCGCGCTGATGGCGATGGTCATCGCGCTCGCCGTCGGCATTCCGCTGGGCGTCCTCGCCGCGACCCGAGCTGGGCGCAGCCTCGACGCCTCCACGCGTGTCTTCTCCCTGCTGTTCATCTCGGCGCCCGCCTTCTTCATCGGAACCGTCATCATCATCGGGGGAGCGCGCTACGCGCCCTGGCTCCGCACTCTGGGCCACGTGCCGTTCACCGACAGCCCCGGCGGGAGCCTCCTCGCCATGCTGCCCGCGGCGGCGTCGCTCGGCCTGGCCATCTCGGCGATCATCGCGCGGTTCACGCGGAGCAGCATGCTGGATGTGCTGGGGCAGGATTTCGTCCGTACCGCCCGCGCCAAGGGCGTGGCCGACCGCACCGTCGTCTTCAAGCACGCGCTCCGGAACGCGCTGATCCCCGTCGTGGCGATGGCCGGCACGCAGTTCGTGTACCTGATCGGCGGCGCGGTCATCATCGAGGAAGTGTTCGCGCTCCCCGGCATGGGACGCCTGGTCGTGAACGCGATCTATCAGCGCGACTACACGATGATTCAGGGCGCGGTGCTGCTGCTGACATCGGCTGCCGTGCTCGTCAATCTGACGCTCGATCTCCTGTACCACGTGATCGACCGCCGGATCCTCTACGCGTGAAGGCGCTGCCGCGGGCGCTGCGCAGCGGCTCGCTCCTGGCCGGCGGCCTCCTTGTCGCCGGACTCGTGGTGGCGGCGCTGGCCGCGCCGTGGCTGGCGCCCTACGCGCCGACCACGATCTTCCCCGGCGCGGAGATCACACCGCCCGGCCCGCGCTTTTTGCTCGGGACGGACGAGGTGGGACGCGACATCCTGAGCCGCCTCCTCTACGGGGCGCGGGTGTCGCTCGGCGTCGCGTTCCCGTCCGTCGCGCTCGCCGTGCTCGTCGGCACCACGCTGGGGGTGGGCCTTGGCTACTGGGGCGGCGCGCCGGATCTCCTCGCCATGCGCCTCTTCGACGTGCTCTTCGCCTTCCCGCCGATTCTCCTCGCCATCGCCCTGGTCGCGGCCCTCGGGCCGAGCACGGTCAACCTCGTCCTCACCATCGCGGTGCTGACGCTCCCGCAGTTCGCCGTGCTCGCCCGGAGCGCCACCCTCGCGTTGAAGCCGCAGGAGTTCGTCCAGGCCGCGCGCGCCCTCGGGGCCTCGCACGGGCGCATTCTGGGCGCCCATGTCCTGCCCAACGTCACGCCCACCCTCGCCGTCCAGGCGAGCCTGAGCCTCTCGATCGTCATCCTCGTCGAGGCGGCGTTGAGCTTTCTCGGGCTCGGCACCCAGCCGCCTGCGCCAAGCTGGGGCAGCATGCTGAGCCGCGGCCGCCAGTACATGACCATCGCCCCGTGGCTGGTGCTCGCGCCGGGACTGGCCATCATGCTCGCCGTGCTAGGCTTCAACCTGCTCGGCGACGCCCAGCGCGACTTGCTCGACCCCCGGCGGGCGGCCGGGGGCCGGAGGACCCCATGAGCGCATCCGTGAAGATCGCGGCCGTCCAGGCGCGCCCGCAGTCCGACCTCTTCGACGACATGTGGAACGGCGGCGACGTTCCCCACGCCGTCGAGCTACTCGAGACCGCGGCCAGGGCCGGCGCGGGATGCGTTTGCTTCCCCGAGCTCTATCCCCGCGTGGGCGAGGAGGAGATGCGCGCGGCGGCGCGGCGCCTTGGCGTCTACGTCGTGGCCGGGCTCATCCTGGGCACGCGGGCCCGCTGGTACAACACCTCCACGGTGATCGGCCCCGACGGCCGCATCCTCGCCCGGCAGCCGAAGTGCTACCCCACCCAAGGGGAGCTCGACAACGGGGTGCTCACCGGGAAGGGCTATCACGTTGTCGACACCGACATCGGCCGACTCGGCATCGTGATCTGCGCCGACTTTGCCTTCTTCTCCGAGGGCGCCGACGCCCTCGTCGAGCAGCGCGTCGACATCATTTTCAACCCGTCCTGGTGGTTCGCCCTCGGGGAGGCCTATCCCGCGACCGTCATCGGCCGTCACATGCACTATGGCAAGCCGGTGGTCGGCGCCGACATCGCGGCGTGCTCGCTGCGCCTGCGCGGCGCCGACGGGCAGTTGGTCGAGCGCTTCCCCAAGGCCGGCGGCTACAGCACGATGTGCGTGCCACCGTCCATCACCTCGCTCGAAGAGCTTGCCGCGTGGTTCCGCACCAAGCCCGGCGGCACCAACTCGGCGCAGGGCTTCATCCAGAGCCTGGGCGAGGAAGAGGGCATCCTCTACGCAGACGTGGACGTCGAGGCCGTGCGGCGATTCCCCGGCTACTTCTACCGCGCCGCTCAGTCCTGAAAGCCGACCAGGCGCCAGCCCGTGGGCAGCCGGCGTGCGACCTCGGGCTCTTTCTGCCATGACAGCACGCTCACCCAGCCGACGACGGGCAACCGGCCGTTGACCTCGCCGGTCGTGTACACCCACGCGTCGCCGTCGACGATTTGCACCTCGTCGACGCGGATGCGCGCCTGCAACCGGTCGTAGAGCGTGTAGAGGGCGAGGAGCTGCTCGCGGAGCGCGGGCTTGGTGATGCCGGCGCTGCGATAGTTGTCTGCTACATAGGCGAGCACGCCGGCCGCGTCCCGAGCCACGAAGCGCGTCCGCGCCTGCTCGACCAGCGCGCCCAGCTCGCCGATCGTCTCGGGCGGCGCCGGGGTGGCCACGCGGGGCGCGGTCGTGGCCTGCGCGTGCACTGCCGTGTTCACCGGCGCACCTGCGCCAATGGTGAGCGACAGGATGCCCATGGCGCCGATCAATCGCTGCCCTGCGAGTTGAGCCTTCATGTGGGCATTGTATAGTGGGGCCGCCCGATGACCCCCTACGCACAGCTCCTCGAGGACCTCGCCGGCGAGCAGGCGGCGCTCGACGCCGTGCTTGCGCGCATGACCGAGGCGCAGTGGGACTTGCCGAGCCATGCGCCCGGCTGGCTCGTGCGCGATCAGGTCACGCACCTCGGGCACGTCGACGAGATCGCGACGCGCGCCATCACCGACGCGGACGGTTTCCGGAAGGAGGCCGCGGGCGCCCTCACGACGCCCGATCGCGCCGCGTACGAGATGCGCTATCTGGCCCGCGGCCGCGCGATGAAGCCGTCCGAGCTGCGCGCCTGGTGGCGGGACGCCGCCTCGAGGTTCCTCGCCGCCGCGCGCCCGCTCGATCCCAGGGCGCGCCTGCCGTGGTACGGGCCGGACATGGGCGCGGCCATGTTCGTCACGGCGCGGTTGATGGAGACGTGGTCGCACGGCCTGGACGTCGTGGACGTCGTCGGCATCCCCCGGCCGGACACCGACCGGCTGCGGCACGTCGTGTTCATCGGCATGCGCACGCGCGACTTTTCCTACGTCAATCGCGGGCTCACCCCGAATACGACGCCAGTCTATGTCGAGCTCACCGCGCCGTCCGGGGCCACGTGGACCCAGGGCGACGCCGCGGCTGAGAACCGCATCACCGGCAGCGCGACCGACTTCTGCCGCGTCGTCACGCAGCGCCGGAACCTGGCGGACACGGACCTCGAGGTCACGGGGCCCGCGGCGCAAGACTGGATGCGCGTTGCCCAGGCCTTTGCCGGTCCGCCGGGCGACGGCCGCCGGCCGGGCCAGTTCTCGAAGGACCGCGCGCAGGCCCCTAGATCGTGAAGGGCCGCTCCCCCTCGAAGGCGCGGTTCCGGCCGCCCACGCAGAAGTAGTTCGGGCTCTGCGAGGCGGGCATCCGCGAGACGATGGTCTCGCGGAAGCGCTTGTAGTTGCCGCGGAACTTGCCCCGGTTCCAGACCTTCAGGAGCATCTCGGTGAAGGCGCCGTTGTGCTCGCCGTCGAGCGAGGTCTGGTTGTCCATGCAGCCGGAGATGAGGAGCACGCTCGCCTTCACCCTCGCCTGCTCGGCGCCGGGATGCGCGGCCTGGATTTCACGATAGAGGGCCTGGTGAGCGGCCTCCACCTTCTCGCAGACCGCGCGCGGCATCAGGCGCGCGCGGGGCCCGCCCGAGATCATGGGCGGCGGCGCCATCCGCACCACCGAGCCGCTGTGACAGCTATCCGAGAGGACGAGGATGCGGACCCCCGTCTTGAACCCGCCCCAGAGGGCGTAGAGCTCGTCGTCCACGAGCTGCCGATCGAAGAGCACCCAGGTCTCGTCCATCCGATCGTCCTTCTCGTCGCCGTTGGTGTCGCGGACCTGGCCGCCGTGGCCCGAGTACGTCAGGAAGAAGATGTCGCCTTTCGCGAGGTTCCGCGCCGCCTTCTTGATCGCCAAGCTCACGGCCTTGGTCGTTGCCTTCTCGGTGAGCAGGAGTGGCATCGGCTTGAAGCCGCTCGCCTTCGCCAGGGCCTGCATATCGTGGGCGTCGGCCTCGCAGGCATTGAGGGTGCCGTCCCAGCCCTCGTAATGTGCGGGATCCACGCGATTGAGCCCGATGTGGAGCGAGATGCCCTTGGCCATGGTCCCCTCCTTGGTTCGACGACTCCTACCTGAGCCGGATCGCACGCAGCAACGGCCGAGCCAAGGCCTATTCTCCGACAGAGAAGACACAGAACCGCGGAGTTACGACGCGCGGGTGCCGTCAAGCGGGAGGGCGAGTTGCCCTGTGGGGAGGGCAGGCGCCCGACCAGGCGGCGGTCAGGCCGAAGATCGGCACGCGACGACGGCCACTTAGCCCGAATGCCCCGCGGAGACGTCAGTCGAAACGAATCGGGCACACGAAGCGCGGCGCAAACCTGGCCTTTACGGCGGTTCTATCCTGATTCCAAGGTCCACGAGCAGCGACGAGGAGGCCTCCAATGCCGACGCACAGGGTGGTGAAGCACGACGAGTGGCTCAAGGCGCGGAAGAAGCATCTGGCGAAGGAGAAGGAGTTCACCCGGATGCGCGACCAGCTGAGCCGCGAGCGGCGTGAGCTCCCGTGGGAGCTCGTCGAGAAGCCCTACACCTTCGAGGCCGAGCAGGGGACGCGAAGCCTCGGTGATCTCTTCGAGGGACGCGGTCAGCTGATCGTCTACCACGCGATGTTCAACCCCGAGACCGCGGGGCCCCAGACCCCCTGGACGACGGACGCGCCTTGCTACGTCTGCTCGTTCTGGATGGATAACTTCAACGGCATCACCGTCCACCTGAACCACCGCGACATCACCATGGTGGCGATTTCCCGGGCGCCCTACCCGAAGCTCGCCGCCTACCGGCGGCGGATGGGCTGGAGCTTCCCCTGGTACTCCTCCCACGACACCGACTTCAACTTCGACTATCACGTCTCGTTCACCGAGGCGGAGATTGGAACGAAGAAGGTGGACTACAACTACCGGCTCGCTCCATGGGGCATCACGGAGGGCCCCGGCATCAGCGTGTTCGCGAAGGACGGGGGCCAGATCTACCACACCTACTCCACCTACGAGCGCGGGGTCGACATGCTGAACGTCGCCTACCACTACATGGATCTCGTGCCGAAGGGCCGCGACGAATCCGAGGGCGCCGCGGCGGCGTGGGTACGCCGGCGCGACGAGTATCCGAGCTGATGGCCGGCGTGCGTTGAGAGACGGCGCGCGCCGATGAACGGCGGTGGGCTCTTCGCCGCGATCGGGCTCACGAGGCAGGGGCGGCCGCGCGGCTTCTGCCCGGCCTGCCGCGTGCTCCTGGCGGCCCGCGAGGCGGGACAGGAGCTGGCCAGGCCCGTGATCGCCGCCGCGGTCGTCCTCGCGGTCGCCGCGCTTGCCTGGGCGGCCATGGTGCACCACGCGCGCGCCATGGCCGGCATGGACGGGATGGACATGGGTCTCGGCTCGCTTCACGTCTTCGCCGTCACCTGGGTCGTGATGATGGCCGCGATGATGCTGCCCTCCGCGATCCCGGTGGTGCTCGAGTTCGCGCGAGCAGCCGAGAAGCGCCGGGGCTGGCCGGTCGCCGTCGGCGTGCTGACGGCCACCTACCTCGGCATCTGGCTCATCTTCGGCGTGGTGTGCTACGCCATCTATGCCGTGCTCGGCATGCCCTGGCCCCACCAGACGGCAGTGGTGGGTGCGGCGCTGGCGCTGGCCGGCATCTACTCCGTGAGCCCGATCAAGCGCGCGAGCCAGGCGCACTGCCGCGAGCTCTGCGCGCTGCACGGCCCCCTACCCCTCAGCCTCATGCGGAGCGCCGCCGTCGTGGGCGCCCGCTACGGCGTGAGCTGCCTGGGCTGTAGCGCCGCGCTCATGGTGGCCATGGTCTTGCTCGGGATGGCCAGCCTCGGGTGGTCGGTGCTCCTGGGCCTCGTCGTTCTCGTCTACAAGCTCGCGCCACCCCTGCGGATGCGCGAGGAGCTGGCTCTTGCCGTCGCGCTGGTGGCCCTGGGCGTCGCGTACGTCGTCATGGCGTGACGGTGGTACGCATGGCGATCCTGCGCGGCATCGCCGCAGGTCTCATCGCCGGCGCGGTCGGTGCCGGAGCGATGAGCCTTGTCCATAAGGGCATCACCGCGGCCACCTCCGGAGCTCCGCCACCGCCCGCCGCCCAGCAACAACAGAACGAGGATCCGACGGTGAAGGTCGCCGATACCATCACGCGCCGGGTCGTGCACCGCGCGCTCCCGGACGACAAGAAGCCCTTCGCCGGCAATATCGTCCATTATGCCTTCGGCGCGGGCGTCGGCGGACTATACGGCGGGCTGGCCGCAGTCATGCCGCGTGTCACGCGCGGCCTCGGGTTGCCCTTCGGTGCCGCCGTCTGGCTCGGCGCGCACGTGACGATGGTGCCCGCCTTCGGACTCGCCCCGCCCGTGTCGCGCCAGCCGCGTCCAAAGGAGGCGCTGGAGCTCATGCTGCACCTGATCTACGGCGCGGTCACGGAGACTACCCGTCGCCTCATCCGCCGGACGCTGTAACCGCCGGGGCGGGAACGACCGCAAGCGTCCCGCGGCGCTCGATGGTGACGGAGCTTGTGACGGCCCGCCGCTTATGACGTGAGGCTGCGCGCACCGCCGCGCCACGGAGGTCGGCCGGCCTCGCTGGCTTGGGGAGCCTGCGCGACAGCTGGGGATCGCCCGCCTCACTCGCCTCCTTGCCCCTGAGTCGCCTCGTCCGCAAAATCCATCGGTTCCATTACACCTTCGTCTGGCATTCGGGATGCTGGATCAGTGGTAGGAGTCATCCATCCATCCAGGGGGAGGGGCATATGGCCAAGCGCATTCTCGTTCCGCTCGATGGATCGGCCTCGGCCGAGGCGGTGCTTTCGCTCGTCGGGGATCTCGCGTGCGGAGCCGGGGCCGCGGTGAAGCTGCTCCACGTCGCGCCGGTGCCCGATAACCTGTACGGGGACGACGACCACCTGATCGCGTACGCCGATCAGGAGATCTCGGGGCTGGAATCCCAGTACCTCGACTATCTTGCCGCCGTGGAGGTGTGCCTGGGCGATGTGCCGGTCGAGCGCGCGGTGCGGTTCGGCGATCCCGTCCGCGAGATCCTGCGGGAAGCCGAGCAGTGGGACGCCGACCTGATCGCGGTGACGACGGCCGGCCGCAATGGCCTGGAGCGCATGGTGCTCGGCAGCGTGGCCGAGCAGGTGTTCCGCAAGGCCGGGGTGCCGGTCGTGCTCTACCACGGCGGCCGGCGGCACGTGACGCGGGAATCCGCTCGGCGTCACGGCGAGTGGACGCGGGGACGTAATCGGGCGCGCGAGGGGAGGCTGCCATGCTTGCCCGTGATCTGATGACGCCGAATCCGGTGACCGTCGATCTCAACGCAAGCACCGGAGACGCATGGGACATCATGCGCGAGAACGACATCCGCCACGTGCCGGTCGTCGATGGGGGGGTCCTCGTCGGCATGCTGAGCGATCGCGACCTCGGCTCGCTCGACATCGGCCGCATCCTGGCCTTCGACGGCGCGGCCGCGGTACGGGCCGAGCTGGCACGACCGGTCATCGACCGGATGAGCGTGGACGTCGTCTCCGTACACCCCGAGGCGGAGGTGTCCGACGTGATCGATCTCCTCCTCGAGGCCAGGATCGGCGCGGTCCCCGTCGTCCGCCCCGACAGCCGCGAGATCGTGGGCATCGTCAGCTACGTCGACATCCTTCGCGCCCTGGGAGCCGCCCTCGAGAAGGTGTGAGGGCGGCGGCAGAGTCCGAAACACTGTAGGACGAAGAGGAGGAAGCACGATGAGAACGCTGACACCGTGGGGATTCGGGAACCTGCAGAAGGACATGGAGAGGCTGTTCGATCGAATGGGGATGGCCGAGTGGGAGCTGCCGGCGATGCGGACGCTCGGTGACTTCACGCCGACGCTCGACTTCGCGGAGAACAAGGACGCCTTCGTCGTGAAGGCCGAGATCCCGGGCATGGATCCTCAGGACATCACGGTGGCCCTCGAGAATCAGATGCTGACGCTCAAGGGGGAGAAAAGGCTCGAGAAGGAGGAGAAGGACGAGCACTATCACCGCATGGAGCGAACCTATGGGACCTTCGCGCGCACCGTTCGGCTGCCCATCGCCGTGGATGGCAGCAAGGTGACGGCCGCATTCAAGAACGGCCTCCTCACCGTGACGCTGCCGAAGGCGCCCGGCGCCAAGGGGAGTACCATTCCAGTAAAAGCCGAATAGGGCGCCGGCGGGGCGGGCGGACCGGGGGTCCGCTGACCGGTCCGCCCGCTCGAATCCCCGTCGGAAAGACGGCGGTGAAAGGAGCCAACATGAAAACCCTGTTAGCTGTACTGACGTTCGCTCTCGTGGGAGCTGTCGCAGCTCCCGTCGAGGTCGGCGCGCAAGCGACGAAGGATTGTCCGCCTGAAGTCACTCAGGCTCAGGCGGCGCTGAAGGATGCCCGGGCGGCCGCCAAGAACAAGGTGGCTACGGGGCCGCAGGATGTCCAGGCACCTCGGTCGCAGGCGGGCGCGCGGACCCAGGACGTGAATGCGCCGCGGACGCAGAATGTGAATGCGCCCCGGACGCAGGATGTCAACGCCCCGCGGACGCAGGATGTCAATGCGCCGCGGACGCAGGATGTCAACGCCCCGCGCACGCAGGATGTCAACGCGCCGCGGACGCAGGATGTCAATGCGCCGCGGGTGCCGGCCGGCAACAAGCAGCAGAATACCGACGCGGCGGCCCGGCTGAAGAAGGCCGAAGGCCTCGTGGGCCAAGCCCAAGCCGCGTGCAAGAAGGGGGACATGACCGGGGCGACGGCGAAGGCCAAGCAGGCCCTAGCCCTGCTCAACAAGTAGCTGTAGCGGTGAACGTGAAGGGGCGCCGTCCCGTGGCGGCGCCCTTTCATTTTCAACCGCTGACTCAGCCGCCGACCGTCTTCCGGATGCTGCCGAAATGCTCATCGATGTGGCCCAGCAGGGCACCCATGACCATCGCCTCGACACTCATCGGGGGCACCCCGGTGAGCACGGTGCCGGTCTTCGCGAGCTCGGCATCAGATCGCCCACGCATGGCCGCGGCCGCGGCGGCCGCCCCCTTCCGGTGGAGCGCGATCGTCTCCTGCTTCACGCAGTCGGCGAAGTCTTTCGCATGCTGGGCATTCGCCTCGTCGAGCATCTGCCGGGTGAAGTGAGGCAACGCCTGACCGGAGGCGAGCGTCTCGATGATG
>DATJFY010000026.1:0-5788 GCA_035495415.1 Verrucomicrobiia bacterium | reverse complement strand
CGAGTACCTGGAGGTGTTCTACAACGGACAGCGACGCCATTCGGCCCTCGGCTACCTCAGTCCCCGAGCGTTCGAGCGGCAGCGCGAACAAGAAGCATTGGCAACTTAACCCAGGTGTCTACGAAACCGGGGCAAGTCCAGCCACGGTGTCTACACCATTGCGAGTCTGGACACAGTAGACCTGCACCTCGCCGGACTCCCGTGTAATCGTCCCCCATCCCGTCCGCTTGGACTGTCTATCGTAGGTGTCAAGCCCTTTGGTCTTGGGATCGACGATGATGTAGACGGTGCGGTTCGAGTTCGTGTCCAAGAAGTCGATCCGTTCCGCCGCGATCACCAGTTGCCCGCCGAGCAAAAGGCCTGTCCCGGCGGCGACGATGAAACCGATCAAGCGATCAGTCATTGTCCAATCCCTTTGTCTAGTCGGGCAAGCCGGTTCCTGGCTGCGTGGGAGAGTCGGCCGGAATCGGCGCGCGAACGCTAGCCGGGCGAGCGATGTATGCACCGCAGGAGCATTGGAGCCAGATGCTCCCGTTGTCTCGTCCCCCGTCCAGCTCACCGCAGTACTGGTGCTCGACAAAGAACGCGGTCAAGCCCGCGAGGATGGTGTCTCGCATGGGCGGGTGACCCTCGTTGGCTTCAGTCAGCACGTGACGTCGGAGTAGGAGGGCGCGACGAGGCGGCTCGACTGCCTGCGACAAATACCGTGTACCGGCAGACCTGGCACACGAGGACCGAGACCGCGCTGCCTGACCGCGTGAAACGGCGCAGCGTGCGGACCGCGCCGCCGCACCGCGTGCACGTCTTCGTTTCTTGATTCATGGCACGGCCCGAGAGCAAACCCTGTGCCGAACACACGAGCGGCAGAAGAGCTGCGAATGGAGCCTCGATGGTGCCGGAAAACACCCCGGCGGCGGTAGCTCCTACCGGAGCCGGGTCGTTATTTCTTCCCGAATCGACGAAGCTTCCGCCCGACCGGTGCCAGCGAGCCCAACCGGCTCCGTCGTCAGCGTCGCCTCGCTATTCCGTCGTGCATACGAATATGCAGTTCTGCTCATTCGCTCGTCTCGGACGCACGGCGTTAACGGTGCCGGGTCATGGGACCAAGATCCAATAGGCGGCGCTCCCCTGGAACGCTAGCCTCAAGGTAGAAGACTGTTCCGAGGGAACTGGTCCATGAAAGATCGCCCCGCCGTTCGACACACGGTCCTCCTCGCCCTGATTGTGCTGTTCGGCCTCGCCTGGGTTCATGGGGCGTCGGCGGGCCCTCCGACCGATCAGCTCCGCGATGGGGTCCAGCGCGTGGTCAAGATCCTCAGGGACCCGGAACTGGCGGGCGACGCCAAGGCCGCCGAGCGCAGCGCCGCGGTCAACAAGGTCGCCGACGAGATCTTCGACTTTGGCGAGACGGCGAAGCGGGCTCTCGGGCCGCACTGGGCCCAGCGGACGCCGGCCGAGCGTGACGAGTTCGTTCGCCTCTTCACCGAGCTCGTCCAGCGGACGTATCTCTCCAAGGTGGACCAGTACAACTCCGAGGTCACATTCCAGGACGACGTGATCGAGGGGGACCACGCCGTCGTGCGGACGACGCTCCTGCTCGGCAAGGGCAGCCAGATGGCGCTCGACTACCGGATGCACCGCACCCGGGATCGCTGGCAGGTCTATGATCTCAGCATCGACGGGATCAGCCTCGTGGCGAGCTACCGGTCCCAGTTCAACAAGATCGTCCGGACCGATTCCTACGAAGCCCTGGTGGCGAGACTCAAATCCCGGCAGGTCGGCTTCGCCGCGCCCGCGGCGGGCCCGTCCGGAGGAAAGCCGGGCCGGTAACCCATGCCGGGGCGATCGGCGCCGAACATGCTGTCGCTGACGGGCAGGCTCCTGCAGCGGCTCGTGCAGGTCTGCTGCGCGCGTCCGGCGCTCACGGTCGTGGTGGCCTTCGCCCTCGCCGCGCTCGGCGTCGGCTACGCGGCGCATTCGCTGACGATCGAGACGTCCAAGTTCCACCTGCTCCCGCTCCACCAGCGGTACGCCACGCTCTACAAGGACTACGCGGAGGATTTCGGCCAGCTCGAGGACATCGTCGTGGTCGTTCAAGGCCCGGCGGTCGACACCTCCACGGCCTACGCGGCCCGCCTGGCCGGAGTCCTCCGCGACGGCGCCCTCGGCACGGCGCGCGTCAGCTACCAGGTCGACGCCCGCCGCATGGAAGCCCACGCCCTGCTGTACCTGCCGGTCGCCACCCTGCAGGACACCTTGCAGACGGTGGCCACTCACGAAGAGCTGCTCGCCGACTTCGCGGCCACCCCGACGCTCGCTCAGCTGGTGGAGGGCATCAACCAGTCCGTCGGCGCGACCTTCCTGCCCGACGTCTTCGGTCCCGGCGCGCGAGACGAGCCGAATCCGGCTCCCACCCGGCTACTTCGCGATCTCCTGACCCAGATGTCGGAGCGAATCGACGGCCAGCCGTACCGCTCGCCCTGGGAGAGCCTCTTCGCCGCCGCCACCCCGGCTCCGAACCGGGGCTACTTCCTCTCGCACGACCAGCGCCTCCTGTACGTGGTGATCGATCTCGTCCACGCGCCCCGCACCTTCGAGGCGGAGCACGCGGCGATCGGCACCGTCCGGCGCGCGATCGCGAGCCTTCGCCCGGAGTTCCCCTCGGTCGAGGCCGGCGTGACCGGCGCCCCGGCGCTCTTCAGCGACGAGCTCGACGCCGCCTCCCACGACGGCCGGATGGCCAGCGTGCTGGCCCTGGTGCTCACCCTCGGCCTGTTGCTGCTCGCGTTCCGGCGGCTCGTGACGTCCAGCGCGATCCTCCTCGTGCTCGCGCTGAGCCTCGGCTGGTCGCTCGGCGTCGTCACGCTGACCGTCGGCCACCTCACCATCTTCTCCATGATGTTCGCCTCGGTGGTGATCGGCCTCGGGACAGACTACGGAATCTATTTTCTGTTCCGCTACCGGGAAGAGCGGGTGCTCGGCCAGACGATCGTCGGCGCGCTCGAGCGCACCGCGGCCCGGAGCGGCCCCGCGATCCTCCTGGGGGCCCTCACCGCGGCCGTGGCCTTCTACATCCTGAGCATCGCCGAGTTCCGCGGCATCCGCGACTTCGGGTTGATCTCCGGCACCGCGATCCTGCTCGCGTTCCTGTCGATGCTGACCGTGTTTCCCGCGGTCTTGCTCCTGATCGAGCGGTGGCAGAAGGCCCCGCGGCTCCGGCCGGTGCCGGGTCGACGCGACGCGCGCCTCCTGGACATGCGGACGAGCGGGCCGAGCCAGTCCCAGGTCCCGGCGCTGGCAAGCCTCGTGCGCTATCCGAAGAGCATCGTCGCCGCCACCATCCTCGTGACCGGAGCGTCCCTGTGGGCCGCGCCGAAGGTCGGCTTCGACTACAACTTGTTGAATCTCCAGGCCGACGGCACCGAGTCCGTCGTGTGGGAGAGGAAGGCGGCCGCCGCCGCGGGACGCTCGGTGTTCGCCGCGCTCTCGTCGGCGCCGTCCCTCGCCACGCTCGAGGTCAAGCAGGCCGCGTTTCAGCGTCTGTCCTCGGTGTCGGACGTCCAGAGCGCGCTGTCGGTGCTCCCCGATCAGCAGGCCGAGAAGCTCGCCGTTCTGCGACGCCTGGCGACCGTGGCGGACAGCATCCGCCCGGGCCCTCCGCGGGCCCTGGATCTGCAAGCGCTCACCCGGTCGCTCGTCACCCTGCAGCGCCGCATGGACCTGGCGAAAGGGAAGGGCGGTCCCGCGGGGCCCTCCGAGGAGGTTCTCGCGATCTCGCGCGCAACGGCCGGGCTTCTCCAGAGGCTCCGAGGAGACGAGCGCGGCGCGGTCGAGGTCGCGCTCGGAGACTACCAGGCGAGGCTCGCCGAGGACTTCGCCCAGCAATGGCAGCGGCTCCAGCGGGCCACCCGACCGACGCCGATCACGCTCGCCGACCTTCCCGAGGAGCTGCGGCGGAAGTTCATCGGCAAGAGCGGGCAGCTGCTGCTCCAGGTCTACTCCCGGCTCGACCTCTGGGACCGGGCAAGCCAGGAGCGCTTCGTCGACGAGCTGCGGACCGTCGATCCGGACGTCACCGGCCAGCCCGTCGTCGGGTACGAGTCGACGCGCCTCATCGAGCGAACCTTCCGCCTGGGGCTGGCGTATGCCTTCGTCCTCGTCGCCGGGATCGCGGCGCTCATGATCCGGCGGGTGCGGGAGACCGTGCTCGCGATGGTGCCGTTGATTCTCGGGACCCTGTGGACGGTCGCGCTCATGCAGGTCGCCGGGCTCAAGTTCAACCTGGTGAACGTCTGGGCGTTGCCGCTCATCATCGGCTCCGCCGCCGAGTACGGCGTGAACATCGTGCTCCGGTACCTGGAATCGCCCGCGCACGGTGGGGGCCCACGGCTGGCGCGGAGCACCGTCATGGGGGTGGTATTCAACGGCCTCACGACCATTGCCGGCTTCGGCAGCCTGCTGGTCGCACATCATCGGGGAGTCTGGAGCCTGGGCTTGCTGCTCGTGATCGGGTCCGCGGCGACGCTGGCCGCCTCCCTGATCGTCCTGCCCACCCTCGTGCATCTCGCCGGCGAGCCGCTGCAATCTGCGGCAGACCGTCAGGGCCTGGGGACCGTCAGTGCGTCGACGGGACGCTGAGGGCGGCGCCCGTCAATTGCGCGCAGCGCTGCGCGGCGGCACGATCCCGTTGAGTCGGAGGTACACGACCAGGTTGCCGTAGTGGTTCATGTTGTCCTGGATCACGCCGAGAATGGCCGCCCAGCGCTGGGTTGGCTGGCCGCCCCTCCCGGCCACCATTTCCAGAGCCTTCTCTTCGGTGAGCCCAGCCCAGACCCCGGCTCCGTAGTCGTAGCTTTCCCGGAGCGCCTTCAGGATCTCCGCGCGGCTCTTGAGGCTGTCGAAGCGGGCATTGCTGCCAAGGCTCTCGCCGGAGACCCGGCTGAAGAACGTGTAGTTCTCCCCGATCAGATGGACGAGGACCTCCCGGAAGGTTCGCACGGCGGGAGTCGGCTTGAAGTCGTACTTGTCCTCGGGCATGCTGTCGGCGATTCCGAGGACCAGCGTCCGAACGCTGTCCCACGTGGCCTTGGTCGGCGCCAAGAAGCTCGTGGCCGGGAATCCGGGCCCCGGGCTGGCTGGCGTCTGCGCCATCACCGGGCTGGCCCAAAGCAGCGCAAGCGCGGCAACGACAACACTCTGTGCGAACGCATTCTTGATCATGATTCCTCCTTTCGGGTGACGAAGCTCCGGCTGAACGTAGATAACATAAACGGGACCAGTAGATAACATAAACGGGACCAAGAGTCTCCCCCCGGTACGTCGGGCCGCCGCGCGCCTCCCGTTCGATGCCGTGCTATCGTATGAGCCGCCAATGACGTCTTCCCTCGTGCTGCGCGAGACCCTCTGGAACGTGCCGTTCTGGGCCGCCCTCGGCGTGGCCATCCTGATGGGCTCCTCCGACATCGGCCTCGCCGTCGAGCCCCCGATGGGGGTCGCGATCCTGCAGCAGCTGCGCAGCTTCGCCACGATGGGCAGCGTCCTCTACATTGCCGCCCACCCGGACGACGAGAACACGCAAGTCATCACCTATCTGGCGCGCGGCCGCGGATACCGGACGGCCTATCTCTCGCTCACCCGCGGCGACGGCGGACAGAACCTGCTCGGCCCCCAGCTCGGCGAGGCGCTCGGCGTGGCGCGCACGCAGGAGCTGCTCGCCGCGCGCCGGCTGGACGGCGGGCGGCAGTACTTCACGCGCGCGAAGGACTTCGGGTACTCGAAGAGCGCCGAG
>DATJFY010000025.1:0-3732 GCA_035495415.1 Verrucomicrobiia bacterium | reverse complement strand
GCGATCAGGGAGCCGGCGCCGGCACCCAGACCCACTCCCACGCTTGGGTCACACCGTCGCCGTGGAGCACGTACTTGCCGTGCGGATAGACCACCTCACGCTGGATCGGCTGCTGCTCGGGATAGGCGGACCCGGATGGGGCGACGATCTGGGCGCTATATCCCGCGTACGGATACGGGTACGGATAGCCGGCGTAGGGGTAGGGATAGGCGTAGGGATAGCCGTAGGCGTAGGGATACCCATAGCCCCAGTACGGCCAGCCGCCCCCGATGAAGGCGCCGCCGCGCCACCACCCGCCGTGCCAGTGGCCGGGTCCGCCGTGCCATCCGCCGCCACCGTGCCACCCGCTGTTGCCCTGCCACCCGCCGCCGTGCCACCCGCGGCCCCCACCACCGCCGTTCCACCCGCCGCCGCTGCCACCGCGGCTCCACCCGCCGCCGCCTCCGCCACTCCACCCGCCGCGGCCGCCACCACCGCCGCCGCCACCGCGCCCGCCGCCCCCGCCACCCGGCGCGGCATCACCCGGAGCGATACTTCCTGCGATCATCATCAGGACGACAGCTACCGCCATCACGCTTCGCTTCATCACCGGCTCCCCTTGCGTCGCATTGCTCAGCGGCTGGGATGACCCCACTGGCCCTTGACCACGAGGGCCTCGAAATAATGCCCGTACACGTGCAGGAACGGAAGCTGCGAAAGGTACCAGCCGCGCGTGCGCCCTTTCGCCCAGAACTCGGTGAGCCACGGCGCGACCGGCGCCACCGCGCCTTCCTTGGTGGCCGTCGCGTGGATCCGCTCGGCCGCGACGACGGTGTCGAGGTTCTCGTTTCGCAACGTCTCCGCGATCGCGAGCGTGGCCGCCTGGACGGCGTCCCAGTACCCGCGCAGCCCTTCCAGGTCGATCTGCGCACAGAGCTCGTCGACCTCGCCGTCCACCATCCCGGTGCCGACGTCGCGCCGCGCGGTCTTCATCCGCCCGAGCCATGCGCCGCTGTCGAGCACCTGCCGGCCGTCGGTGATGAAGCGGTTGACGCCGACATCCTCGATGCGCGCCGCGTGCCAGAGCAGCCACGCGATCGGGTTCATGCCCGGACGAGGCCGCCCGCGGATCTGCGCCTCGGTGAGCTCCTTCGTGAGGTCGTCGAAGATCCCGCGGTGGAACTCGCGATACCGCCCGAGAAAGAAGTCGACGGCGTTCATCGTCTCCATCCCAGCCAGTCACAGAGCGCCCGCCCCATCACGAGCTCGAGGTCGCGGCCCTTCAGCCAGGGCAGCTCTTCCGTAAACAGCGTGACGCACTGACGCCACGAGCACGGCATACGTGTGATGTCGGTGCCCCAGAACCATCGCGCGGGGCCGAAGGCGTCGTAGAGGCGGTGTAGATTGTCATGGATATCGGGAAAGGGGTAGCGCTGATCGGAGTAGCTGGGCGCGCCCGTCGCCTTCATCGCGACGTTGGGATACTTCGCGAGCGCCAGCACCTCGTCGAGATTCGCCCACCGCTCACCCGGACTCGCGTCGCCCCTCGGGCGGCCGAGGTGATCGAGGATGAGCTTGAGGTTCGGGTGCCGCTGGGCGACCTCGCGGACCTTTGGCAGAAAGTTCGCCGCCATCATCGCGATCGGCAGGCCAGCCCGCTCCGCCGCGGGCCATAGCCAGTCGACGGTGCCGTTCCCCGGCCACTTCTCCTGCTCCGGCCCGATGAAGGTGAAGCGGCATCCGAGCATGCCCGGGCGCTGCTTCCACGTGTCGACCAGCGCGCGGCTCTCTGGCTTGTCGAGGGGGAAGTTGCCGAGGATCGCGAACCGGTCGGGGTGGGCGCGCGCGGCCTCCATGCAGAGCTCGTTCGCGTTCGGATCCCATGGGGTGTGCGGGGTGAGGATGGCGGCATCGACACCGCCGGCGTCCATCTCCTTCAGGGCATCGTCCTTGAGATAGCCGGGGATCTGCCGGTGCCACGGGCTGGTGGGGTTGCCCGCGTTCCAGAGATGAATCTGCGCGTCGACGATCAGCATGGTTGGCTCCTCACTCGGGAAAGCTCACGTCGCCGTACGGATAGAACCTCGAGATGTCGACGTTCCGGTAGGGCAGCGCCTCGAGCCGTACCGTGCCGAGGAACGGCTGCTCCGGCTCGACCAGCAGAATGGTCTTCGCGAAGCCCGAATCGTCGAAGCCGCGGCGGAAGTGCACGCGCGACTTGATCGCGAAGACCTTGAACTGATCGATGGCGAATCCCGCTCCCGTCAGGTCGTGCGGGTCCATGACCTGGGTGAGATATTCGCTGATCAGCACGACGTTGCCTCGCCCGAAGGCGACGCTCACCCAGTGGCGGCCGGCGATGTACGCCACGCGCGCGATCGTACCCTTGATCCGTACCGGCTGGCCGGCGGACTCGTCGGCCAGGCCACCAACGTCCATGTCGAACGGATCGCCGGCCTTCAGACCCTTGGCCACCACGGCCTCGACGGCGGCGCGATCGGCGATGGTGGCAAACAGCACGCCGGCCAGGTCCTGCGCGATCACCTGCTGCAGCACCCACGTCGCCGAGCCGGAGCGGTCGGAATGGTCGGCCAGCACCACGGGCCACGCGCCGCGCCCGACGGCCTCCCTGGCAAGCTTCACGCCGTGGGGGACCGGATGCACGGTCGCCGTCTTCAGCAGTGCCTCGCGCTGGCGCCATGCCCAGGTTGCGACGTCGTCAGCGGCCTTGCGCGCGAGCTCGGGCTTGCCGTTGGTCATCGCCTGGATCGTCATGCCGACATCCGCCGCGTCGGCGAAGGGGAAGCCGAAGAAGACGTTCATGTAGAGGTCGGGCTCGCGCGCTTCCCAGGTGAGGGCGCGCTGGACCAGGTCCATCCACGGTGAGGCGCCAGTCCATTGCAGCACGGTCGCGGTCAGGATCGGCACCTTCACCGTCGCGCTGACGGGTTTGTAGTCGCCGCGGATGGCGCGGATCAGCATGCGAGCCGCGCGCTCGCCTTGCAGGCGGCTGTCGTAGTGCGGGAAGTATTTCGCGCAGAACGCGAAGTCGGCCTGGCGCAGGAACTCGGCGTCCTCGTTGCCATGCGGATCGAAGGTGCCGGCGATGAACGCGTCGCGGCCCACGACCTCGCGCACGCGACGGGCGATGTCGGCCTCGGGCCGCGCCACGCCGCGCACCCCCATCGCGCCATGGAGGGCGAGATAGACGCCGTGCCATCTCCCACCGGCCTCGAGCTCGGCGATCATGCGGCCGAGAAAGTGCTTGTAGGCCTCTGTCGTGATCCAGCCCGAGCCGGTACCGGTCCTGGGCCAGAGGGGCGATTCGATGCCGACCAGCTCGATGCCGGCATGCTCGCGCGCCACCTTCACGAAGCCGCCCATGTAGGAGCGCGGCTCCCAGGCCAGCAACGCCTCGCCCCTGGCCGGCGAGCCGTCATGCACGAAGTCGTCGAGTGCGGTGTCGTTGGGCAGGAACGTCACCGTCTCGTGGACGAAGTTCAGCACGGCGATGCGGGTCGCCTCAGTCATCGGGGCTTCCTCAGGACGCTGGCGTCGCTTGTGGTGGTCGCAGCCAGGCGTCGTGGGTCAGCCCAGGCCATAGAAGCCGAGGGCGCCGCCGGCGAGGACCTGGTGCTTCGCCTCGACGGACAGCGGCCCAAGGCGCTCGCGGAGCATCTGCGGCGCCCCCGGGAAGAAGCCGTCGGAGTGTGGATAGTCGGTGGCCCACATGATCTTGTGTGGCCCGATGTA
>DATJFY010000024.1:0-31942 GCA_035495415.1 Verrucomicrobiia bacterium | reverse complement strand
CAGGAGCTGCTCGCCGCGCGCCGGCTGGACGGCGGGCGGCAGTACTTCACGCGCGCGAAGGACTTCGGGTACTCGAAGAGCGCCGAGGAGACGCTGACCGTCTGGGACCGGCCGGCCGTCCTCGGCGACATCGTGCGCGTGATCCGTGAGTTCCGCCCGGACGTGATCATCACGCGGTTCTCCCCGAACCCCGCGCCCACGCACGGGCATCACACCGCGTCGGCCGTGCTCGCCGTCGAAGCGTTCCGGCTCGCCGCCGACCCCGCGGCGTTTCCCGAGCAGCTCCGCGAGCTCCGGCCCTGGCAAGCGCGCCGCATCGTCCACAACATCGGCCAGGGCGTCGGTGCGGCGAATCCGGGCGGCGGCATGGCCATCGCCGGCTCGCCCGCCAACGTGCCGGATGGGCCGGGCGTGGTGAAGGTCGAGGTCGGCGGCCGGGATCCGGTATCGGGCGAGTCGTTCGCGGCGATCGCGGCCCGCAGCCGTGGCATGCACAGGACGCAGGGTTTCGGCATCGGCGCTCCGCCCGTGCATGAGGGCTCGCGGATCGAGCCGTTCGTGCTGCTCGCCGGCGACGCGGCGACGACCGATCTCCTCGACGGCGTGGACACGACGTGGAACCGCCTGCCGGGCGGCGCCGAGATCGCGCGCGCGATCGACGAGGCGATCGCGACGTTCAACGCCCAGGACCCGACCGCGGCCGTGCCCGCGCTGCTCGCCATCCGCCGCCGGCTTGCCGCGCTCCCCGCGAATCCCGTCGTGAGCGACAAGCGGGCGCAGCTCGATCGGATCATCCTGGCGGGCCTCGGCCTCGAGGTCGACACCGTGGCGGATCGCGCCGAGGTCGTGCCGGGCGAGCGCGTAAAGCTGCGCCACACCGCGGTCGTGCGGTCGCGCATCGCCGTGCGCTGGACGGCGGTGCGGTACCCGAGTGTGCACCGCGCGATCACCAAGGCGATCGCGCTGCCCCCGAACCAGCTGGTCGTCCGCGACGCCTCCCAGGTCGTGCCCGCGAGCACGCCGCCGAGCCAGCCGTACTGGCTGCGCACGGAGGGCACGGTGGGGCTGTTCGACGTGGACGATCCGTCGCTCATCGGCCGTCCCGAGAACCCGCCCGCGTTCCCGCTCGAGTACGTGTTCGACGTCGACGGGCAGACGCTGGTGATCGCCGGCGAGCCGAGGCCGGCCGCGGATCCGGCCGCGCCCGCGCTGCGTCGGCGCCTGGAGGTCATCGCGCCGGTCTCCGTGCGGTTCATCGCGGGCGTCCAGCTCTTCGCGCCCGGCGCCGCGCGTCCGGTGACGGTGGACCTCACCGCCGCCCGCGCGCGCGCCGTCGGCACCGTGCAGCTCGACGCGCCGGCCGGCTGGGTCGTGACGCCGGCCTCGCAGCCGTTTCGCCTCGCCGCCCCGGGCGCGCACGCGCGCTTCACCTTCACCGTGACCGCGCCGCCGCAGCTCTCGACCGGGCCGCTCGGGGCGAGCGTGGAGATCAACGGCCGGCGCTTCGACCAGCAGCGCATCGAGGTGCGCTACGATCACCTGCCGCTGCAGCTCCTGCAGCCCCCAGCGCGCGCCCGGGCGGTGTCGCTCGAGCTGGCGACTCGCGGCCGCCACGTCGGCTACCTGCCGGGCGCCGGCGACGACGTGCCCGCCGCCCTGGAGCAGATGGGCTACGAGGTCACGTCCCTGACCGGCGCCGACCTGACGCCGGAACGGCTGCGCGGCCTCGACGCGGTGGTCATCGGCATCCGCGCCTTCAACGTGAGGACGGATCTCGCCGAGCGCCTGCCCGGGCTGTTCGCGTACGTCGAGGCCGGCGGCACGGTCGTCGCGCAGTACAACACCCTGGACGGTCTGCGCGAGGGGTGGCTCGCCCCGTTCCAGCTGCACCTCTCGCGCGACCGTGTGACCGACGAGCACGCGCCGGTGACGATCCTGGCGCCCGAGCATCCGGTGCTGACCGCGCCGAATCGCATCACCGCGGCAGACTTCGAGGGCTGGGTACAGGAGCGCGGTCTCTACTTCCCCGACCGCTGGGACAACCGCTTCACCGCCATCCTCGCCTCCGGCGACACCGGCGAGCCGCCGCTCAAGGGCGGCCTGCTGGTGGCGCGGCACGGCAACGGCTACGTCGTCTACACCAGTCTGGCGTGGTTTCGCCAGCTCCCCGACGCCGTGCCCGGTGCGTATCGGCTGTTCGCGAATCTCGTCTCGCTGGGCAAATGACGCCCGCGCCGCGCCCCGACGAGCCCTCGGAGACCGAGCCGCCCGACGTCCCCGGGTTCCGCACCTGGCGCGGGATCTACCTGTTCGTGTTCGGGTGGTTCGTGCTCGTGGTGATTCTGTTGGCCGTGTTCACGGGGATCTTCGCGTGAACGTCGCCGACTGGGTCGTGCTGCTCGGCACCATCGTGGGCATCGCCGCGTACGGGGCCTGGCGCACGCGCCACGTGCGGAGCCTCAACACGTACCTGCGCGGCAACGCGTCCACCGGCTGGGGCACGATCGGCCTCAGCGTGATGGCCACGCAGGCGAGCGCGATCACGTTCCTCTCGCTCCCGGGCCAGGGCTTCGAGAGCGGCATCGGCTTCGTACAGAACTACTTCGGCTTGCCGCTGGCACTCATCGTCGTGTGCGCCGTGTTCCTGCCCATGTACCGGCGGCTCAACGTCTACACCGCCTACGAGTTCCTCGGCCAGCGGTTCGACGAGAAGACGCGACTGCTCGGCGCCGGCCTCTTCCTGCTGCAGCGTGGGCTCGCCGCCGGCGTGACGATCTACGCGCCCGCGATCATCATCTCGACCGTCCTCGGCTGGCCGCTCAACCTGGTCATCGTCTTCACCGGGTTGCTCGTGATCGTCTACACGGTGACCGGCGGCAGCGAAGCCGTCGCCCTGACCCACAAGTGGCAGATGGCGGTGATCTCGGCCGGCATGGTGACGGCCATGGTCGTGCTGCTGCTCCGGCTGCCCGACGGCCTCGGGTTCTCCGGCGCCGCGCACGTGGCCGGCGCGCTGGGCAAGCTGCACGCGGTGGACTTCTCGCTCGATCCGAGCCGGCGCTACACGGTGTGGACCGGGGTGTTCGGCGGGTTGTTCCTCTCCCTCTCCTACTTCGGCACCGACCAGTCGCAGGTGCAACGCTACATCGGCGGCGCCTCGCTGCGCGAGGGGCGCCTCGGCCTGATGTTCAACGCGGTGCTGAAGATCCCCATGCAGTTCGTCATCCTGTTGCTGGGCGCTCTCCTGTTCGTCTTCTATCAGTTCGCGCCACACCCTGTCTTCTTCAACCAGGCGGAGTGGCGCCGCCACGCGGAGGACAGCCGGTTCCGCGCCATCGAGGCCCAGCACGCCTCCGCCCTCGCGCTGAGCCAGTCCGCGATCCGGGCGTGGCTGCAGGCCCGCGCGGCGGACGACGCCGGGCGGGAAGCGAGCGCGCGGACCGCCATGATCGCGGCCGGCGACCGCATCCGCGAGGTGCGCGCCGAGGCCAAGGCCGCCCTCGCGGCCGCCGACCCGCGGGCCAAGACCCAGGACTCCGACTACGTCTTCATCACGTTCATCCTGACGCAGCTGCCGCACGGGGCGGTGGGCCTCCTGGTGGCCGTCATGTTCGCGTCGGCGCTGTCGTCGAAAGCCGCCGAGCTCGCCGCGCTCGGCACCACCACGACGATCGACTTCTGGCGCCACTTTCGCCCGCTCGCCGCCGCCGACGAGGCGCGCAACGTGCGCGTGGCCCGGCGCTTCACGGCGCTGTGGGGGGTGCTCGCGGTGGCCTTCGCCCTCTTCGCCGGATTCGCGGAGAACCTCATCGAGTCGATCAACATCCTCGGCTCGATCTTCTACGGCGTCCTGCTGGGCCTCTTCGTGGTGGCATTCTTCTTTCGCCGCGTGGGCGGCCCCGCGGTGTGCCTCGCGGCCGTCACCGCGCAGGCGCTCGTGATCGTGATGTACTTCTCGCTCAACATCGGCTACCTCTGGTACAACCTCATCGGGTGCGCCGCCTGCATCGCGTTCAGCGTGGCGCTGCAGACGCTCCTGCCGCCCCGCGCCCGCGCCGGCGAGGGCCGGGCCGGATGAGCGCGGAGCCGGTGGTCGCGTTCGGCCAGCAGCCCTGCGGCTTCTTCCCACGCCGCTTCCTCGTGGCCAAGATCCGGACCGCGCGACGCCTGCAGGCGGAGCTCGGCGGCCGCGTCGTGTACTTCTGCCACGACAGCGACCACGATCCACGCGAGACGCGCACGATCCTGCGCCATCGCGCGACGGGCCAGCCCGCGTACCTGAACTTCGCGGTGGGGAGCAAGCTCCAGCGCAAGTTCTCCCCTCTCTACGCCAAGCGGATCGCCCCCGACTGGCACGCCCGGACGCTGGCCCAGCTCCCGAACTACGTGGACTCGCCCGTCATCGACCTGTTCCGCAGGATCGGGGCGGAGACGGTGGCCGACTTCTGCCTCGCCATGTACCGCGGCATGGGCCTGCTCGACGGCGTGGACGTCGTGCGCTCGAGCGACCCGGAGGTCCGGCGCCGCGCGTGCGACGTGGCCGACTTCTTCGTGGACGTACGGTCCCAGGGCGAGCTCGTGCGCGCCCGCGCCCGCGACGGCCTGCTGTACCTGCACGAGGGCGGAGATGCGTTCGTCACGCTGCCGGCGGCCGCCTCCCCCTTTACCAAGGACCAGATCAGCCCGACCCGGGACACGCGGCTGCGGTGGATGCAGTCGGTGATCCACTGCACGCACTACGTGACGGGCGCGAGCGAGCAGGCGTATCTTCGGCGGGAGGACGCGCCGGAGATCGCGTACATTCGGCGGGAGGACATCGAGCGCTGGGATGAAGCGTTCACGGAGCTATCGGGCTGACATGGCGGCGGACACCCTGCGCGTCGGCATCACGTGCTACCCCTCCGTGGGCGGCAGCGGCGTGCTGGCGACGGCGCTCGGCGAGGACCTGGCCGCGCGCGGGCACGACGTGCACTTCATCGCCTACGAGCGTCCATTCCGGCTGCCCTCGGACGCACCGCGCCTGCACTTCCATCCCGTCGCCATCAACGAATACGAGCTCTTCCGGTTCCCCGACTACACCCTGCCGCTGTCCGTGCGCATGGCGGCGGTGAGCCGCGAGCATCGCCTCGACATCCTGCACGTCCACTACGCGGTGCCGCACGCCACCGCCGCGATCCTCGCGCGTGCGATGCTCCCGCCCGACCAGCGGCCTCGCGTCGTCACGACCCTGCACGGCACGGACACGACGCTGCTCGGCCACGACGCCGGCTACGCGCCCGCCATCCACCACGCCCTCGCGTCGTCGGACGCGGTCACCGCCGTGTCCGAGTCCCTCAAGCGAGAAACCCGGCGCGTGCTCGACTTCGACGGCCCGATCGAGGTCATCCACAACTTCTTCGCGCCCCGCCCGCCCGGCCGCGCGCCCGACAGCGTCCGCCGTGAGCTCGGCCTCGGCGACGAAGTACTCGTGGTGCACTCGTCCAACTTGCGGCACGGCAAGCGCGTCGACCTCCTGCTGGAGACGGTCGCCCGGGTGCGCCCGCGCGAGACCTTCAAGCTCCTCATCCTCGCCGGCGAGGCGTTCGCGCCATTTGCCGGTGACGTGCGGCGCCTCGGTCTGGCCGACCGGGTGATCGTCCGCGAGAAGGTCCACGCCATCGAGGACTATCTCCAGATCGCCGACGTTGGCCTCTACACCTCCGACGCCGAGAGCTTCTGCCTCAGCATCCTCGAAGCTATGTGCTTCGGCTGCCCGAGCGTCTCCACGCGCGTGGGCGGCATCCCGGAAGTGGTGGAGGACAAGCAAAGCGGCCTGCTCGTGCCGGCCGGCGATGTCGCCGCGCTGACCCAGGCCCTGGAGACCCTGATCCACGACGTGCCGCGACGCTGCGTCCTCGGGCGCGCGGCGCAGGCGCGCGCGCGCGAGCTGTTCTCCGCCGAGGTCATCGTGCCTCGTTACGAAGCGCTCTACCGCCGATTGTGCCGGTGACCGCCCCCGCACGCGCGCGTGGGGTCGGTCACCTTGACCAGGAGTGAACGGTGTGGGATGACTTTCACGGGGAGGCGACCATGAAAACTCTGACCTACGCATGCGTGGCATTCTTTGCCGTCGTCGCAACCGCGGTGCCCTCGCTGCTCACGGCCCAGACGCCGGCGCCGAGCCTGGCCAAGGAGCTCACGGCGACCTTCCAGCGCGCCGCCACCGAGATCCTCGACGTCGCGGAAGTGATGCCCGCCGAGAAGTACGGCTTCAAGCCGACGCCCGAGATCTCGAGCTTCGGCGATCAGCTCGTGCACGTCGCCGGGATCACCCAGCGCTTCGTCGACGCCGCCAAGGGCACCAAGACGGAAGCCGCTCATCACGGCGCGATGGGGAAGCCCGAGACCATCGATCTGCTGAAGAAGACGTTCCAGAGCGCGCAGGACACGATCGCGCCACTGACCGATGCCCAGCTCCTCGAGCCCGTGAAGTTCCCGTTCGGCGACCGCACGGTCACCCGGGCCACATTCTGGCAGGGCCCGCTGTACCAGATCCGCAACCACTACGGCCAGCTCGTGGTCTATCTGCGGATGAACGGGATCGTGCCGCCGACCACCGCGCGGCGGTAGGCTTCGCGTCCCTCACCCGGCGACGCCCATTCGGTTGCCGGTGGTATACCGCTTCGGCGAATTCGTCCGCTCTGGCGGCTCGATCGCGTCTGGACCTCGCGTATCCGATCAAGCGCGTCGAGCCGCCGCCTATGTGGACGGAATCCTCAACGGTGCCAAACCGGCCGGCCTCCCCGTCGAGCAGCCCGCCGCCAAGGCCCTCGGGTTGACGATCCCCCCTTCGCCGCTGCAGCGCGGCGATCAGGTGATCGAGTAGGCGAGGACCTCTTGCGGTCTCCCCCTCGGGCTTCTGGGCGGGGTTCTATCCGAAGAGCCCCGGAATGCTACGCGTGCAGCAGCTCGAGCGCCTCTTCGTAGATCTCCATGTTCTTGCCGTAGGAGATGGCCGACGCCTGGGCCGCGCTCACGAGATGGCGCCAGCGCCACGGCAGGCGGGTGGCGTGGAACTCCTCGACGGTCGCCTGATGGTGCTTGAAGGCGTGCATCTCGGTGAAGTTGTCGGGCACGACGATCGAGGCCAGGCGGCCGATGAGCGCCTCCGGATCGTAGCCGAGGTCGGCATACTGCTGCGCCAGGTTCACGGTGTTCTTCACCTCGGGCACCGCGCGCATCAGCCCGAGGTTGGTCACCTTCGACCAGTCGGTCGGCGGCTGGGCGTAGATGCTCTCCTCGAGCGCATCGAGCAGCGCGCCCTGGGTGCGTCGGGGCAGCGCCGCGACGGCTGCCGGATCCGGCTGGTGCGGTGGCTCCATGCGATTCTGCGTCGAGCGCACCTCGGGGCCGGTGTGCCACGTCAGGAGCGCGAGCAGCTTGTTGCGCAGGCTCACACCCGGGAGATTCAGGAGATACCGGCGCAGGTTCGCGCCCGTGTGCAAGTGCACGTCCATCGGATTGCCCGTGAGCGATCGCATGAACAGGCCGGCGGCCCCGATCGACAGGGCCTCGCCCGTGCCCTGGAGCGACAGCCCGTCCGCGAGGGCCTTCGCGAGCATCCGCGGGATCTCCGCATAGGTATCGCACCCGGTGATCGCCTCGCCCAGGAGGCCGATCGCCGATGTTTCCTCCGGGCTCGTGTGGAACCCCAGCGGGCGCGTCAGGAGCTCGTACTCCTCGAGCAGCGGCTCGATGTCCCTCAGCGAAGGCGGCGTGGGGAACCGGCTGACGTAACGGACGGCGGGGCGCATCAGGAACGGGGTGTATTCGCGTCCCAGCCAGTCGAGCGCGCGCCACGTGAACATCGGGAAGATGAAGTAGTGATCGTCGAGCAGGTTCTTCGGGATCGCCACGGTCAGCAGCAGGTCCAGCGCCTCGGCGTGCGGGATGTTGTCCCAGAGCCAGAGGAAGGCGTGATCCGCGGCGTTGTAGAGGCCTCGATCCACCGCCGCGAAGAACGCCTTCTTCGTGCCCTCAACGCCGCCCGAGTCCACGGGCCTGGCATCCGCCAGGATGTACGGGCCCATGCCGGGGTGATTGATGTGCTTGTTCGACAGCGCGACGTGCTGAAGGATCGGCAGGAACCGCTGTTCGCCCGACACGCGCTCCACCGTGTGGTGCAGCGCATGAAGCCCGACGAGGGGGTGAAGCGGCCCGCCATGATGGCCGGGCGGCAAGTCCGATGATCGAGTGACCGCGAGCGCCGAGGCGGTCAGGAGCTTCTTGACCGGCATGCCGGAGCGCAGCTTGCCCAGGGTGGCCTCGAGGATCTGGCCGGGGTCGGTCTCCTCGATGAACTGCACCAGGGGCTCGAGGTCATCGGCGAACCGGACGGGCCTGTGCATGGTCCCTCTCCTCTCGTTCCGTTTTGAGAGCGTGGCGCCTGGATCCTAACGCGGAGCCGGGTCCTGCGCAGCAAGCTTGTTGTACCCTGGCTCACTGTGTTCCGACGGTACCGGTTCCCTCTCGTTCTCTGCGTCCTGGTGCTCCTGGCGGTGGCCGGCGCCGTGATGAGCCCGGTGCGAGCGGAGCCGCCGAGATTCTCGGTACTGGCCCCGGGCATCGCACACGCGGCCTTCAAGGTACGGCCGCCAGACGCGGAGCCCTTCTCGGGCCACGCCTTCAGGATCGATCTCGAGGTGACGGAGCTCCGCCTGATCGCTGCGGGAGATCCTCCGGTGCGGCGCCCCGTGGAGCAGATCGTGGCGCCCTATCCCGTTGTCGTCGCTTCCAATGCCAGCTTCTTCGACACGGAGGGCCGAGCGATGGGCCTCGCGGTCGACGAGGGACGGGTCATGGCCTCGAGCAACCGGCGGATCTGGGGCGCCCTCGTGATCGATGGCAAGCAGGGGCAGATCATGCTCGGCGCCGACATCCGGGACCCTCCTGGCCATCGCCTCATCGTCCAGGGTATCCCCCGTCTTCTTGTCGAGGGAAAGGTCCCGCCGCTGAAACCCCAGATCGCCGAGCGGACCGCGGTGTGCGCCGGAGGAAATATCGTCGTGCTCGTCGTCTCGACGAAGGTCGAAGCCACCGCCTTCGCGCGCTTCCTTGCCGATCCGCCTGACCAGGGTGGGCTCGGGTGCCGGGATGCCCTCAATCTCGATGGAGGCCCGTCGACTCAGCTCGTGGTGAAGCTCCCCGGACTGGCGCTGTCGCTACCCGGCGGATGGGGAGTGCCGAACGCGCTGGTCGTCGCTCCTCGCAAGCAGTAGACGCGCCACCCCGGCAGACCTCACGGTCGGCTGCGGTACGAACGGCCCGAGCGTTGTGGGCGGAATGCCCGGAACCGCCTGCGTCAACCACACCGACCCCGCGGAAATCTCAGTTAAAGAGTATCGCCGGCCGATCTGGCCGGCCCCTTGCTTAACGTTGACGACCAGACGGGGAAGGAGCCCGATGGTATTGCTTTGAAGGATCGAGAGCGCTAAGCTCTCGGCCTGCTGGGATGACCCGAGCAGCACGGAAGGATTCCCAGCCTCCTCGCCGACTGGCCGGCTTCGTCGAACCGAGGTGCGATCGATGGGATCGGTTGAACGAGTCCCGAGACGCTCCGTCCCGCTCGACCAGCTCTCGCATCGGGATGCCGCCGTCGGCGTCTGGCTGGTCGAAGTCGATAGCCCGGATTGGCGTGGCCTCACACGCCCCAGCGCCAGGATTCTCGGCCTCTGCCTCGGATCCCGCCCCTCAAAGGTTAGGTTTCCCTACGGGTTCAACAGGAAACCTCGTCTGACCCATCCGATCGATAGGCGCACATAGGAGTCGGTCATGGATGAGATGGCAGTCGGCCCCGCGAAGCCGGACCTGGTCGCGTGCTCCAGCTGCGGCCACCTCCATCCGACCACTACGAGATTCTGCGACCAGTGTGGCACCCCCCAGGGACGCCTGTGCCAGGAGTGCGGAGGGGTGAACGCGCACACAGCAAAGTTCTGCAGCGGTTGCGGCGCCCCGCTCGTCACGAAGGCCGCGCCCGAGGCCGCTCCTGCCGCGCCAGCGCTCAACGCCTACACTCCCGCCTATCTCGCCGACAAGATCCTGACGACGCGCAGCGCCCTTGAGGGTGAGCGCAAGCAGGTGACGGTACTGTTCGTCGACGTCGCCGACTCGTCCCTGCTCGCGCAGCGCATCGACGTCGAGAGTCTGCACCGGCTGATGGGAGAGGTTCTGCAGCTGGTGGCGGAAGCGGTGCACCGGTACGAGGGGACGGTGAATCAATACCTGGGGGACGGCCTGATGGCCCTCTTCGGAGCCCCATTCGCGGTCGAGGACCATCCCCTTCGGGCGGTTCAGGCGGCGCTCGCAATCCAGGAGACAATCCGAGGGTACGGTGCACAGGTCAGGCGCGATCACGGGGTCGAGCTCCGCCTTCGTGTCGGCCTCAACACCGGCTCGGTCGTGGTCGGCCGGATTGGCGACGACCTTCGCATGGACTACACCGCGGTCGGCAACACCACCCACATCGCGTTCCGCATGCAGGTGCTGGCGGAGCCGGGCGCGATCCTGATGGCCGAGGAGACGCACCGGTTCGTCGAGGGTTACGTTTTCTGCGAGTCGCTCGGGCCGGTCGCCATCAAGGGACAGCGTGAGCAGGTGACAGCCTACCGGATCTCCGGGCGCCGGAGGTGGCGGAGCCGGCTCGAGATGAGTGCGGCACGCGGGTTGACCCAGTTTGCAGGACGACGCCGTGAGCTGGCCCTTCTACACGATTGCCTCAAGCGCGTCGAGGCGGGACACGGGCAGATCGTCGGGATCGTGGGGGAGCCGGGGCTCGGGAAATCGCGCCTTCTCTACGAGGTGCACGCGTCGCTCCCGGAGGATCGCTTCAACTGGCTCGAAGGTCATTGCATGGCGTACGGGCGCTCCCTGCCCTATGGACCGGTCCTCGACATGATCCGGGCCCAGTTCCATGTCGAGGAAGGGGACAATCCCCTGCAGATTCAGGACAAGCTGCGCGACGGCGTCCAGCGCCTCGACCCGGGCCTCGAGGCCCTCCTGCCCTTCCTGGAGGCGCTCTTCGCGCTGCCGGGGGCCGATGACGCTCTCCGCCATCTCGACCGGGCTCACCGACGGCAGCAGACCCTGGAAGCGGTTCGGGCGGTATTCGTCGCGGCGAGCCAGAAGCGCCCCGTGATTCTGGTCTGCGAGAACTTGCACTGGATCGACCAGAGTTCAGAGGATCTCCTCGCTTTCCTGGCCGGTAGCCTATCTGGAGTGCCCATCCTCATCCTGACGACCCACCGGACCGGCTATACCATGCGCTGGGCCGACAAGCCTCACTACACCCAGATCGCCCTGGATGGGCTGGCCCGATCCGAGATCGAGGACATGCTGACCACGCTGCTGAATGCCCCCGAGCTCCCGCCCGAGCTCCTGCAGTTCATCGGCGACAAGGCGGATGGCAACCCGCTGTTCATCGAGGAGATCATCCAGGCCCTGCTCGAGCGAGGGCTGCTCGTCCTGGACGGGGAGCACCCACGCCTGATCAGCGACGCGATGATCGAGTGGCCGGCGACCATCCACGACGTCATCCAGGCCCGCATCGACCGGCTTGACGACGCGGTGAAGGATACGGTGCAGCTGGCCGCGATCATCGGCCGGCAGTTCGAGCTCCGCCTGCTGACGCGCGTCTCGGGTCTTTCCGGGCAGATCACCAGCCACATCGAGACCTTGAAGCGTCTCGACGTCATCCATGAAGCACGCTTCTTCCCCCGGCTGGAATATTGCTTCAAGCACGTGGTCATTCAGGACGTGATCTACAAGAGCCTGCTGGCCCCGCGACGCCATTTACTCCACGGGGTGGTGGCCCGCACCATCGAGGAGCTGTGCGCCGACCAGCTTGACGAGAACGCAGTGGTCCTCGCATACCACTACTCCCGGAGCGATCACTATGACGACGCGATCAAGTACGCCCTGCGCGCGGGCGACCGGGCCGCCCGCGTCTATGCGAACGCCGAGGCCGGATCCTACTACGACCAGGCCCTCACCCTCACCCGTACGCTCCCCAGCTCGCCGGAGCGCCTCGGGGCCGAGATTGACGTCTGCCTCAAGCGCGCCAGCGTCGGCAGCACGCGGGAGGCGCTCGAGCAGGACCGCGTCAACCTCGAGGGGGCGCGAGGGCTGGCCGAGAGCCTCGGCGACGAGGTGCGCCTGGCCCGGGTCCTGTACTGGCTCGGGCGCCTCGCCTACGTCCGGGGCGCCTTCGGGATCGCCACTGGCTATGCGGAGCAGAGCCTCCTCATCGCCGATCGCCTCGCCGACGAGGACCTGTCCGCCCCTCCGGTGAATCTGACCGGGCGCTGCTACTACCTCATGGGGGACTATGCCCCCGCCGGCGAGCTGCTCGCTCGGAGCGTCGAGCAGATGCGGCAGCTCGGCAACAGCACCGAGGAGGCTACCGCGGCCGGCTTTGCGGGCGTCGCCCTGGCCGCCCTCGGCGACTTCGAGCGTGCCCTCGCCTACGCCAACCACGGTCTCGAGCTTGCGGCCAAGCTGCGCAACCCGTTCGTGCTCGCGGCGGCCTACAACTACCGCGCGGTCGCATACTGTCACCAGGGCGAGGGACCGCAGGCCATCCAGGACTGCGAAGACGCGCGACGGGTCGCCGAGCGGGCGGGAGACCGCTTCCGCCTCTACCTGCTGCGATTCTACGAAGGACAGGCCCACGCCATGATGGGGGAACCCGGTCGCGGCAGGGAGCTGCTCGAGCAGAGCATCGGTATCGCGAAGCAGCTCGGGACGACTACCCTGCTCGCCTGGGGGCAAGGCCTGCTCGCGACCTGCCTGCTCGCCCTCGGCGAGCACGCGTCACTCCTGCCGCTCTGCGAGGAAACCATCCGTCTAGCAGCCGAAACCCACGACCGGCTGGCGAGAAGCCTCGCCCACCGGACCCTCGCTGAGGCCCTCGCGGTCATCGAGCCCTCGGAAGTCGACCGGGCTGAGCGCGCAATTCTCGATGCGATTCACACCCAGCGTGAGCTGGGAGCCCGCCCCGAACTGGCCCGCAGCTATGTCGTGTATACGCGTCTGTTGCTGCGGTGGGCTCGAGCCGAGGAAGCGGCGAAGTATCGCTCGGAGGCCATCGCAATGTTCCGGAGCATGCGGATGTCGCGGGACCTCGCCGCAATCGAGCGCGAGGAATCCGCTCCGATCTAGTTGCGACCGATCCGCGAAGACGAGGTGCCCTATGGCTTACACGCTCCCGATCGGAATCGTGCTCAGCGGCACCGCGCCCGCCATGACCCTCATGTCCGGAGCGATGCTCGCATTCGCGGAGCAAGACATCGAATTCGAGGTGATCAGCACGGCCGGCGTCGGGGGCCTGATCGGGATGCTGTATCTGGCCGCCAAGGGTAAGACGCGCGAGGAGGCGCTGCTCTCTCTGCCGGATCTCTTCGTCTCAGACTGGATCTACCGCTTCTTGCCGGTCAACTTCAAGGTGTTCTACAAGTACGGCCCGTACGCCACGGCCTTCTACCACATGCGCAAATCCCTGCCCAAGTTCGACCTCAAGCCTGGCGATTCTAGCCCGCTCCGACGATTCGCCAATGACTGGATGGACCTGTGGGCGACCGCACTCACCCCGCCGAGCCTTGGGACCTCTAGCAACGCTCTCATGAGCCATGTTCCACTCATCGATGACTTGGTTGACTTCAATCTTCTCAAGGGCAGTCAAACCAAGTTCTACCTGAACGCGTTCAGCCTTCACGATCGTCGCCTGAAGCTTTACGACAACCAGACTGTGACTTCCGATGTCTACAACGGAGCGCAGGCGATGTTCATGCTCTTCCCCCCGGTGACAGCCGGCAATGATCTGCTTGTCACCGGCGCCTCCCACGACCCGACGGCGCTGCAGGCCATCTGGACTAAACAACGGGACTTGTGGGGGGTGTTGGCGCTCGAGCCCTTCGGCAAGCACTTCTGGCGCGCGCCTACCGGCGTCTACGACGCGTTCCAGCTGATGCTCATGAATCCGATCGCGTCGCTCCAGGAGATCGTGTTCGGACTCTACGGCCAGACGGAGCGCCTCATGAGCACCGTCCGTCAGGCTGGACTGACGCTGCCGCCGCTCTACATGATGAAGGTCGTGCTCAACCCCGACTCCACGCGGCTCTTGAACTGGAGCTACGAAAACGCCGTCGCTCTGCAGAGCATCGGCAAGACGGCGGCGGAACCGATCGCCGATATCTTGAGGGGCCGGCCGGACCGGACAACGCTCGAGAGCCGTCTCGCCTCTTACCGCTACGCCGGCGGCCTCCTGGACGAGCATCCCCGCCCGCGCCAAGTCATCCGCAGCATCTTTGATCCTCTCTTCTCGAACTTCGAGTTGTTCGCGACTAGTATCAACACCGAGCGCCACGGGTACGGTCGTGGCACGGTGACCCGATGAGTCCCTCCCTGGCGGCTCTCGCTTCGAGCTTCCTGGGACCACGCCTCGGGGTGATTGTGAGCGGCGGCGCTCCGACACTCCATATCGCTGCGGGCGCGCTCTGCTGTTTCCAGGAGCAGGGCCTGAGATTCCAGGCGGTCGGCGCCGCAGGCGCCGGAGCGCTCCCCGGGCTTCTCTACCTCGCTCCAGCCCGCCGGCCGGACAACCCCACCGCCGATCCGGTCGTCGCGCTCCGCGGCGTCGTGAACATGAACATTCACGATGCGATCTACGATCTGATCCCTAACAACTTCAAGGTGTTCTTCAAGTACGGCCCCTTCTCCGAACCGTTCTACCACCTTAGCCAGTTCATCAAGCGGGTGGTGCCGGTTCCGGAAAGCTACGGCTCGGACTACCGGCGCCTGGTGCACGACTGGATCGACTTCGCGACCGCGGCGGCAGCGCCGACAACCTTGACCTACCGCTCGCCATCGGTCCTGACCCGCGTGCAGGTCATCAACGAGCTCGTGGACTGGGATGCCCTGCGCAACTCTTCCCGAGACTTCTTCCTGAACACGTTCAACATGGAGACTCAGCGCCTTCAACCATTTACCAAGCTCACCCTGACCACAGATGCATTTTACGCGGCGCTGGCCATGCCCTGGCTCTATCCTCCGACGCGGGCCACGACCGACGGACCACGCTACACCGAGGGCGCATCCCACGATCCTTCCGGCATCGAGACCATGCTGGAGGATCGCACGCCACCAATGTCCGGGCTCGATGCCGTCTTGGCGCTCGACACTGTCCCACCCGACCTGTGGGTCGATCCGCAGAGCGTCTACGAGTCGCTCGAGCTGGCGATTATGGATCCGATCGTGACGCTCACCGAGAACATCGCCGCACTCTACTCGTTGCAGGACATGGTGTTCAACGAGTCGGGACTCAAAATCCCGAAGCTCTATCGGCTGCCGTTCCAGTTTCCTCGTTGGGAAGGCGGCAAGCTTCTGGCTTGGAGCTACTCCACCGCCCGTACGCTCTGGGATGTCGGGTACGCTGCTGCGCAGACCTTCTGCAATGACCTCCTGTCCACTTCCGTTAGTCAAGCCCAAATCGACGAGAAATACCGGTACTTCCGCACGCTCGCCAAGAACTCCCGGGAGGGCGACTTCCTCTCTCTGTTCGGAGATCCATTCAAGAGTCTGGGAAACACCGTCGTTCCCTCACCCGGCGGGCCGTCAGCATGACCGACGCGGCCTCCCCACCTCGCGAGGTCGTCATATTCCAGATCTGCCTGCTCGACCTCTACGACTCTATCCTGGAGGCCTGCGCCTGGGACGAGGCGAAGGTCAACGCCATGCTCAAGACATTCATGGCCTCCTTGCTTGCCCTGGTCCGGGTACAGCAGTCGCTCGGGCAGGAGGTTGCGACGTCACAGAAGGAATGGGTCCGGCAGTACCGCGCGCAGCTTGAGCAATGGCTCGAGGAGCAGAGCGCGCCCGCGGCCGAGAGCCGATGACGCTCGCCCGCCACTGGCTTGTTGACCGCTTGTCCGGGTTCGCCTCCCACGAGGCGGTCGTGCATCGCGATCGCTCGACGACCTACGAGCAGCTGTCCGGTCGATGCGAGGCGTGGCTGCGCGTGCTGGCCCGCGCCTGCTTGGCCCCGGGCTCGGTGGTGGCCATCCGCGGAGAGTTCTCCCCCGGCACGTGCGCGCTGTTCCTGGCCGCGCTCTCCCAACACAGCGTGGTCGCCACTCTCCCGCCCGGAGAGGAGGCGAACCAGTATCTTGACCAGGCCCACGTCGAAGCGCTCTTCGACTTCGCCGCCCCGGACGCCTGGGTTATCCACCGGCGAACGCCGGCCGCACCCCCGCCCCTCCTGACCCGCCTGCGAGAGCGCGGCACGCCCGGGCTCATCGTGTTCAGCTCCGGCACCACCGGCCATAGCAAGGCGGCCCTCTTCGACCTCGATACCCTGGTCGCCCGGTATCACTCCCCCCGTCCCGGGCGGCGCACCCTGGTGTTCCTCCTCCTCGATCATCTCGGGGGGATCCACACCATGCTGCACACGCTGGCCCACGGTGGGACCATGATCATCCCGGACGGGCGCCGGCCGGACACGGTGGCCCGCGCCATCGAGCGGCATCGCGTCGAGATCCTCCCCACGACGCCGACCTTCCTCCGGATGCTCGTCATCTCCGACGCGACCTCCCGGTACGACCTCTCGAGCCTCCGGCTGATCACCTACGGGACGGAGCCGATGCCCATGAGCACGCTCGCCGCGCTCGGACAGTCGTTCCCGGGGGTGCGCCTCAAGCAGACCTACGGCCTCACCGAGCTCGGCGTGCTCCCGACCCGCTCGCGCGGGTCGAACTCGCCCTGGCTGGAGCTGGGCGGCATCGGGTGCGAGGCGCGGGTGGTCGACGACGTGCTGTGGCTCCGGTCCGAGACCCCGATGCTCGGATACCTCAACGCCCCGAGCCCCTTCGACGAGGAGGGCTGGTACAACACGCACGATCTGGTGCAGGTGGACGGTCCCTACATCCGCATCCTCGGCCGGGCGACCGAGCTCATCAATGTCGGGGGCGAGAAGGTGTATCCGAGCGAGGTCGAGAGCCTCCTGCTCCAGATGGACAACATCCGCGACGCGACCGTCTGGGGAGAGCGAAACCCGGTCACCGGGCAGGTGGTGGCGGCCCGGGTCTCTCTCGCCCAGCCCGAGGACCCGGAATCCCTCGAGCGGCGCATCCATCGCTTCTGCCGCGGCCGTCTCGCCGCCCACAAGATCCCGGTTGTGGTCGAGATCGTCGAGCACGACCATCACGGACCGCGCTTCAAGAAGGTTCGTCCACGCGCGGCCGAGACCCCGGCGGAGCCCGGGCCGGCCCGGTGATGGAACAGCCGCGCGTGCTGATCAGCGGCGGGAGCCGCGGCCTCGGCGCGGCCATCGCCCGGCGCTGCCTGGACCATGGATGTTTGGTGGCCACCTTCAGCCGGTCGCCCACCGCGTTCGTCGAGGACGAGCGGAGGCGGGACCCGGAAGGCGCTCGCTTCCACTGGGTGCCGCTCGACGCGCGCGACGACGACGGGGTCCGGAGCTTCGTGGACGCGGTCGCCCAGCGGTACGACGGCATCGACGTGCTGATCAACAACGTGTCGGTCGGGCGGTTCGGGCTCTTTCCCCTGATGCGACTGGGCGACCTCGACGAGGCCCTCGCCGTCAACCTGCGCACCAACCTGCTCCTGACCCGTCTGTGCACGCCGTTCATGGTGTCGCGGGCGGCCGGCTGCATCCTCAACATCTCGTCGGTGAATGCGCTGCGCGGCAACTCGGGGGTGGCGGTCTACAGCGCCACCAAGGCGGCGCTCGACGGGTTCACCCGGGCCCTGGCCCGCGAGCTCGGCCCCCGGAACATCCGCGTCAACTCGCTGGCGCCCGGCTACTTCAAGAGCGAGATGGTGAGCGGCCTGACCGAGCGTCAGGTGCAGAAGCTCGTGCGCTCGACCCCGCTGCAGCGCCTGGGCCGCGTGGACGAGATGGCCGAGGCCGCGATGTTCCTGATCTCGCCCGCCGCATCTTTCATCACCGGGCACACCCTCGTCGTCGATGGAGGCGTCACCTGCTGACCGACCGGCCGTCCGATACCGAGATCCGGGAGACCATTCGCCACGTCATCGTCGAGCTGCTGGAGCGGGCCTCGAAGCCGATCCCGCCCTTCCACGTGGACGACGATCTCATGTCCACCGGATTGACCTCGCTCGACCTCGCCGCGCTGGTCGCCAAGCTCGAGCGGCGATGGAGGATCGATCCCTTCCTGGAGGCCAGCACGATCACCGAGGTGCGAACCGTCGCCGATCTCTGCCGGGTCTACCGGGAATTCATCAATGCGGCGTAGCGCGTCCGCGTCCCAGGGCGGCTCGTGACCCCGGCGACCGGCCCGTGGAACATCGCCATCATCGGCATGGCGTGTCGCTTCCCGGGCGCCGCCCATCCGCGAACCTTCTGGGACAACCTCGTGCGGGGGGTCGAATCGATCACCTTTTTCTCGGACGAGGAGCTACGGGCCGCCGGTGAGGACGCGGCCCTACTCAGCCATCCCCACTATGTCAAGGCCGCCCCGGTGCTCGAGGACCACGACGCGTTCGACGCGGCGTTCTTCGGCTACTCGCAGAGGGAAGCGCGGCTCATGGATCCTCAGCAGCGCCTGTTCCTCGAGGTGGCCTGGGAGGCCTTCGAAGACGCCGGGTACGACCCGCGCGGGCCGAAGGGACGAGTGGGAGTATACGCGGGCGCGGGAGGTCTCGTCTCGAGTTATCTGGTCCGCGTAGATCATCCGGATTTGCGGGGCCAGACCGGTGACCTGGGCCATCTCGGCAACGACCGCGACTTCCTATGCTCCCGAGTCTCGTTCAAGCTCGACCTGACTGGGCCCAGCGTCAACGTCCAGAGCGCATGCTCGACATCGCTGCTTGCGGTCCACCTGGCCTGTCGTGGCTTGCTCGACGGAGAGGCTGATCTGGCCCTGGCCGGCGCCGCCGTGGTCCGAGTCCCGCATCTTCGTGGCTACCTCGCGGAGCCGGGAAGCATCTACTCCCGGGATGGGCACTGTCGGCCCTTCGACGCAGGGGCCACAGGAACTCTGTTTGGCAGCGGCGTCGGCGCGGTCTTGCTCAGGCCTCTCGAGGCGGCTCTCGCGAGCGGCGACCATGTCTATGCGGTCATAAAGGGGGCCGCGGTCAACAACGACGGTGCACAGAAGGTCAGCTACACGGCATCCACCGCGACCGGCCAGACGCGGGCGGCCCGGGAGGCGATGACGATCGCTCGCGTGGCCTCGGACTCCATCGGGTACGTGGAATGCCACGGCACCGCCACCACCCTCGGCGACCCGGTCGAGATCCAAGCGCTCACCCGGGCTTTCGGCCCGGGCGGACCGCGGGCTGGGGCCTGCGCGATTGGCTCGGTGAAGTCGAACGTCGGCCACCTCGAGCAATGTGCGGGTATGGCTGGCCTAATCAAGGCCGCGCTCGTCCTGAGGCACGGGGTTATCCCGCCCAGCCTGCACTTCGACACTCCCAACCCTCGGATTCTCCTCGAACGCTCGCCCTTCACGGTCAACACGCGCGCTCGCCCCTTCGAGTGGGCGGTCGGCCCGCGCCGCGTGGGTGTGAATTCGGTAGGCATGGGCGGCACGAACGCGTTCGTGGTGCTGGAGGAGGCGCCCCCTCGCGCGCCCACACCACCGCGGGCGCGCCCGGTCTCGATCCTGACCATGTCCGCCGGAACCGAGGCCGCGCTGCTCGATCAGGTCGGGAAGGTCCGCGACGCGCTCGCATCCGACGACTCGCTCGCGTTGCCCGACGTGTGCTTCTCCGCCAACCGCGGTCGTCATCACTTTGCTCGGCGGTTCGCGGGGATCGGGCGCGACCGGGACGAGATGCTAGCGGAGCTCGAACGGTTCCTCCAGACGCCACGACCGCCGGGCGGGGCCGTCGAGGCAGGGTCCCGCGGGCCTGTGGTGTTTCTCTTCTCCGGTCAGGGGTCCCAGTACGCCCGGATGGGCGAGGCCACCTACCGCGCTGAGGCCCGGTTCCGGGACGCCATGGATCGATGCTTCTCGCTGTTCCTGGCCGCCGGGATCCAGGTCGCGGAGACTCTCTTCGCGGACGACGAGCCGCGACTGCACCGCACGCAGTACGCCCAGCCCGCGCTCTTCTCCCTGCAAGTCGCCTTGGTCGAGCTCTGGCGTAGCTGGGGCGTCACCCCGGATGTGGTCATCGGGCACAGCGTCGGAGAATTCGCTGCCGCAGTAACCGCCGGGGTGTGCTCCCTTGAGGACGCGGTCCGGCTCGTCTCCACCCGCGCCCGGTTGATGGAAGACCTGGCACCCGACGGCGGGATGGTGTCGATCGGCAGCGACCTCGAGACCGTCCTGGCGGCGTGGCCGGATGGACGAGAGGATCTGACCCTGGCCGCAATCAACGCACCGGACCGGGTCGTGGCCTCCGGGAGCGTCACCGCTCTCACCCTCTTGGCCGACCGCCTCCGCGAACGCGACGTGCCGGTCGCCGCACTCGCCACCTCGCACGCGTTCCACTCGTCACTGATGGACCCGATGCTGGAGCGGTTCGAGGAGTTCGCGGCCACCGTCGCCTTCGAGCGCCCCCGCACTCGGTGGATCTCGACCCTAACCGGATGCGAGATGAGTGGCCCGCCCGACGCCGACTACTGGCGCGACCAGATCCGGTCGCCGGTGCAGTTCCGGGCCGCCATCGAGATCGTCGCCCGGGACCCCGCAGCCTTCGTGGAGATCGGGCCCGGCGGGACCCTGACCGGCCTCGCCCGGCGCTGCGTGAAGGCGCCAGATGTGAGGACCGCGAGCGCCTGGTTGTCCTCGCTGACCCGGGACGGCGACGAATGGTCGAGCCTGCTCGAGGCCGTCCGGCATCTCTATCTCCGGGGGCACCCGATCGACTGGCATGCACTCGAGGGCGAGAGTGGTCGGCGAGTGAGTCTTCCGACCAGCACGTTTCGCCGCCAACGGTGGTGGCTCGCCCCCCGCCGCACCCCTCGAGCTGCGCCGGTCCCCGCCGACTCGGCATCCGCCCATGGACCCCATCCGCTGCTGGGCGAGCGGCTCGGCAACGGCGGGTCGCATTTCGAGGTCCTCATCGACCTCGACCAACTCGCCTTTCTCCGCGACCACCGCGTCTTCGGGCGAGTCGTGCTTCCCACCACCGCCATCCTGGAGACGGTGACGGCTGCAGCGATCGAGACACTCGGATTCTCGCGGCCGGTTGTCCGCAATTTCCTGTACGAGGCCGCTCTCACGATTCCCGCGGATGAACCGGTCTGGATCCATCTCGACCTCGAGCCTTCGGGCAGCCGAGCGGCCTTCCGGGTGCAGAGCACCGGCCTCGCGGAGTCGGCCCCCTGGCAACTCAACGTCACCGGCAGCGTAGAGGACGACCTGGACCCCGCCGATCCGACCCCATTTCAGCCCCGTCCCCGGGGCTCGATCACCCGGGAGATCCCGCCGGACCACTTCTACCGCGTCCTCGACGCAGCCGGCCTGTCCTACGGTCCGATCTTCCAGGGCATCCGCGGCCTCTGGCGTCACGCCGACGAAGCGTGGGCCCGGGTCGCCCTTCCGGTGGACATACCGGCGGAACGTTACCGGCTCCATCCCGCTTACCTCGATGCCTGCCTGCACGTCTACGCCGCCTTCGTTCCCGAGTACGGAGGCTTCGACCACGAGACGCCTGGCGAGGTCAGGCCGTACGTGCCGATCTCGATGGACTCCTTCCATCTCTTTTCCTCCGGGGTGCGAGCGGGCTTGGTCCACGCGGTGCTCGCGCCCCGTGAGGGGGAGGATGAGCAGCGACTTACCTGCGACATCCACGCCTACGGCGAGGACGGCAGCCCGGTGGCGCTCTTCCGCGGGCTCACCATCCGCGGGGTCACCGAGGAGGTCATGATGTCGCCGCGAGGCGACGCGCCCCTGCCCCCGGTCCTCTATCGGCTCACCTGGCGCGAGGTGCCTCGCCCGCGAGACCCGCGCGTACTCGCGCGGCACTGGTGCGTCCTTGATGACGAGACCGGGGTGGGAGCGCGTCTGGCCGAGCATCTGCGGGCCGAGGGATGCGCGGCGCACGTCATCAGTGCCGAGTCGCTCGAAGTCGATTCCGCCTGTCTTATCGAGGCGGCGAGCTTCGAGACGCTCCTTCAGCACTTGGGAGACGAGTCCGTCGGCATTGTCTATCTCTGGACTCTGAAGACTCCGGCGGCCGACCTCTCCGCGGACTCCGTTTCCGCGACCACCTACCCCTTCGCCGCCGGAGCTTGCGTTGGGCTGCTCAAAGCCCTCGACCGCCGGCGGGCTCTCTCGCACCGGCCGCCCCGGGTGTGGGGAGTGACCCGCGGCGCCCAGCCCGGCGCGCATAACTCAACTGGAGAGGGGCTGACTCAGAGCACGCTGTGGGGACTCGCCCGTACCGCGGCCCTGGAGTACCCCGATCTCTGGGGCGGCTTGATCGACTTGCCGCCCCTAGCCGACGCGGAGACCGCGGCCCGCTTGCTCTTCGAGGAGTTCCGGAGCGGCGGCGACGAAAATCAGATCGCTCTAAGGCCCGACGCGCGTTTGGCTCCGCGGCTGGTCCGGCTCCCAGCCGAGCCCAGTCCCCCCCGTCGACGTCTCCGCCCCGACGCGACCTACTGGATCACCGGTGGACTCGGAGTGCTCGGCCTCGAGATCGCCCGTGCGCTCGTGGAAGCCGGAGCCCGGCACCTGTTGCTGACCGGCCGGCACGCCCCGTCACCGAGCGCGACCGCGACACTGAGCGCGCTCGGCCAGCAGGTCGAGCTCGTGATCTTGCCCTCCGACGTGTCCAGGCAAGCGGACGTCGAGGCCACCCTCGTTCACATTCGAGAGCGGATGCCGCCGCTCAAGGGCGTGATCCACGCGGCTGCGGTATTCGACGATGCGGTCATAGAGAACATCACGTGGGAGCAGCTCGACTGCGTCTCGCGACCTAAGATCGCGGGGGCGTGGCGGCTGAGCCAGGCGACCAGCGGGCTTCCTCTGGACTTTTTCGTGCTCTTCTCATCGGTGCTCAGCCTGTGGGGTGCCGCCGGTCAGGCCACCTACACTGCCGCCAACGGCTTCTTGGACTCGCTGGCTGCCTCGCGACGGGCGGCCGGTTTGCCCGCCGCCGTGTTCAACTGGGGGCCGTGGGCGCACCGGGCCTTGGCAGGCCGCTGGGGACCGGCCGGCGCCCGAGCCTGGAAGCAGCGCGGAACGTCACCGCTCAACACCACGGTCTGCCTGGATGTCCTCCTCCGCTTCCTGGACGGGGAGGCGTCGCCGCTCGCGATCTGCGACACCGATTGGGGCACGTTCCTCGCCCAGTTTCCCTCCGTCCCGCCGCTCTTTCGCGATCTGGCCCCAACCCTTCCGGGACCGAGCGCGGCCGAGGAGGTCGCGGAGGATTCGCCGTCGCTAGTGGACACGGTGCGACGGCACGTGAGCCGAGTGCTGGGCGAGGATCGCGTGATCTCGGTGACCCAGCCCCTCAATCAGCTCGGGCTCGACTCGCTCCTCGCGGTCACGCTCGCCAACCGGCTACGGGATTCGCTGAAGGTGGCGGTGCCGACTGCCATGCTTCTCAAGGGGTACAGCATCGCGGATCTAGTCGCCGAACTCTTTCCAGACGCACCCCCGCCGGCCCCAGTCCCCCTCTCGGGTCCAGCCCCCCGCACCGCCGGTGATGGCTGGCTCATCATGCATCGACCGGATCCTACCGCGGCCATGCGCCTGTTCTGCTTTCCGTTTGCGGGCGGAGGTGCCGCCACCTTCCGCCCGTGGGTGCAGAATCTCGATCCCCGTGTCGAGCTGGTGGCAATTGAGCCGCCCGGGCGCCAGACTCGCATCGACGAGCCGCCGATCCGCGATCTCCAGACGTTCGTCCAGCAGCTTGTACCGAGGCTCCTCCCCTTCCTCGACAAGCCGTTCGCGGTCTATGGACACTGCCTGGGGGCGTTGACCCTGTTCGAGACCGTCCGCACCCTGATTCGCGCGCACGGTCTCGCTCCAGTCCACGTCTTCGTCTCGGGTGCTCGCCCGCCCGACGAGCTCCACCGGCCGCAAGATTTCGAGACCGCGCTGCTGGAGAAGCTTCTGAAGCTTCCCGGCTACAGCCTGTTCGCCCCGATCCATCAGCAGCCGGACGAGGTATTCTCGACCGCAATGCTCGAGTTCAATGTTGTAGCGACGGAAGACCTGCTCGCCAACTCGGAGCTGCGCCGGCTCATCATGCCGGTGATCCGGGCCGAGTTCGAGATGAGCTCGAAATATCGCTTCGTGCCCGAAGAGCCCTGGGACGTCGCCATCACATGCCTGACCGGTACTCGCGACCTGTACGTGTCGGCCGCCAATGCGCGGGGCTGGTCGCGATTCACGAAACGACGCTTTCAACTATTGCTGGTCGACACGGAGCACTTTCTCGTCGTCGACGAGGACGAGCTCGTGCTGCGGGTTCTGAATCGGGAACTCGCGCATCCGCTCTAATTCATGACACTCGCGATGTCGTGTCATCGGCTCGGGCTAGCCAATTTGCGATCCGATGTCATGGCTCCGGAAGCGATCGGCACGGACCAGGTTCGCGTAGCAATCAAGGCAGTCTCGCTCAATCATCGGGACGTGCTCGTCATGCGGGGCGCTTACGGGCCCGGGCTTCCCTTGCCGTTGATCCCGTGCAGCGACGCGGCCGGTGTGGTGACCGAGGTCGGGTCCGGTGCCGCACCGCTCGTGCCCGGGGACCGCGTGTGCACCCACATGGTGCCGGACTGGCAGGCCGGGCGGCTCGAGTCGCAGATGCGGCTCACCACGCTCGGCGGCCCCTCGCAAGGCGTGCTGTGCGAGGAGCGGGTCCTTCCGCGAACCGCGGTGGTGCGCATCCCGGACTCGCTCTCGTTCGAGGAGGCCGCGTGTCTACCGGTGGCCGGGCTGGCCGCGTGGAGTGCGCTGACCACCGAGACCTCGATCGGGCCGGGAACCCGGGTCCTGCTGCAGGGAACCGGTGGCCTCAGCCTCCTCGGCCTGCAAATCGCGAAGACGCTCGGGGCCGAGGTGGCGGTCATCTCCTCCTCGGACGCGAAGCTCACCCGGGTGCGCGAGATGGGGGCCGACTTCACCGCGGACTCTCGCCGGGAGGGCTGGGGTGAACTGGTACGGCGCTGGAGCGACACGGGGGTGGACGCGGTACTGGAGGTCGGCGGGGGGCGAACATTTGACCAATCGGTGACGGCCACCCGCGACGGCGGCTGCATCGCGGTACTTGGCCTGCGGGCGCAGGACGCCTGCGCAGTGAATCTACCCGAGATCCTCCTCCGCCGGATCCGGGTGCAGGGCATCTTCGTGGGAAGCCGCGCCGAGCTCGAACGCTATGTGTCCTTCGTTGCGGTCAACGCGATCAAGCCGGTCATTGACCGCGCCTTCGAAGGCCTGGCCACCGCCCGCCATGCCTTTGCCTACCTGCTTGGCGGGCGACACATGGGAAAGATCGTCATCCGCGTGGCCAGCTGACTGCAGCGAGCGGCGCAGACGGCCACGCGAGAATGCATGGCGAGCGCTGGCCGGTTACAAAGACTGAACCCGGCCAGTCTGTGGGCCATTGCGAGTTTCTCGACAGCATCCCGGCCCAGAACAAGATCGAATAGCTCGCCTTTGGCCGCGGCGTGGTTGCCGGTCGGGCATCCCGGGTGTAGCCTCCATCCGTCCGCAATCGAACCACGCTCGAGAAGAGCGCACCGAGAGGAGACCACGTTGGCACACAGGACGATCGCTCGCCTGACGATGATCGGGATGCTCCTCGCAGTCTTCACGCTCGGCTATGTGTGCGGCCTGAGCACGCCGCGCGCCAGCGCCCAGCTTCCCCAGGTTCCCGGGATGAGCAACCCCCTCGCCGCCGCGGGTCAGATGGGCTCATCCCTCACCGAGATGGAGCAGCACGTCAGCGGCCTGCAAAAGAACCTGGATGCCCTGAAGAAGATCCAATCCATGCTGGGCGGCGGTAAGTAGCGGCTCAGCGCCGCTTGACCGCGAGCCGGTGCGGGCCGAGCTCGGCCCGCGCCGGACCTGCGTGCCGCCACCTTCGCCCGGCCCGGCGAGTATGCTAGTTTCGGCATCGTGACGACCCTCGGCGGAAAGGTGGCGCTGGTGACCGGCGCCTCGCGCGGCATCGGTCGGGCGTGCGCGATCAAGCTGGGCGCGCTGGGGGCCCGCGTCGCGGTCAACTACAACACCAGTGCCGCCGCGGCCGATGATGTCGTCGCCCGTATCAAGGCCGGCGGCGGCGAGGCCACCGCCGCGCAGGGCGACGTGAGCGACTTCGCCACCGCGCAGGCCGTCGTCAAGGCCGCCATCGCCGCCCACGGTCGGCTCGATATCCTCGTCAATAACGCCGGAACGACCCGCGATGGCCTGCTCGCGACGATGACGGAAGAGGACTTCGACGCCATCATCCGGCAGAACCTCAAGAGCACGTTCAACTGCAGCCGCGCCGTCCTGCGGCAGATGCTGAAGCAGCGCTACGGCCGCATCGTCAACATCACCTCGCTCGTGGGGCTGATCGGCGGCGCGGGCCAGACGAACTACGCGGCCGCGAAGGCGGGGATCATCGGCTTCACGCGGGCGATGGCGAAGGAGTACGGCGGACGCAACATCGCGGTCAACGCCGTCGCGCCGGGCTACATTCCCACCGACCTCACGAGCGGTCTGCCGACGGAGATCACGGAGGGCCTGCTCAAGCTGACGGCCTTCGGGCGGGCGGGAACGCCCGAAGAGGTGGCCAGCGCGGTCGCGTTTCTCGCCTCCGACGAGGCCAGCTACATCACCGGACAGGTCCTGTCCGTCGACGGCGGCGTCGCCTAGGTGCCCCCTCTGGGCGTCGCTCTGGCCCGTCCGCATCCGGGCCCTGCCCTGACGTTCGGGGCGGACACGTTCGCGTTTCGCAACGACAGCCGGATCCACCACAAGGGCAAGCCCGATCTCTACGCCAGCCGGTGCTTCGTGCTGGCGCGGGCCGTCGTGCAGTTCCAGCGCTTCGCCCGCTTCGAGCCCGCTGCCCCCCGCCTCACCGCAGCGGAGTACACCGAGCTGGTTCGGCGCGTCACGCGCCGCGCTCCCTGGCGACCGCCGCTCCCGGTGGCCGAGCGGATCGTCATCCCCGGGTTCGAGTCGCTGCACGAGCTGACGCGCGAGGCAGAGGCCGCGGTGAAGGCGGGGCTCCCGAGGCGCCTCTGGACGATCCTTCACTGGACGAACTGGCGCATCATCTTCCCGCTCCCCAGCGCGCAGCAGGAGCGCGTCGCGGCCGAGATGGTCGCCGAGCTTCAGGCCGGCAGACCGGTGCAGCTGCTGGTCTCGGACTTCCCTCGGATCCGCTTCAACCACTCGGTGCTCGCCTTCGACTTCAAGGTGAGCGCTCCCGACTCAATCGACTTCAGCGTCTACGACCCGAACGACCCGACCGTTCCGGGAGTGATCCGCTTCGACCGCCGGGTGCGCCGGTACCGTCCCGCGCCCCTCTGTGGAGTAAATGTTCCCCACTTCAGGAGCTTTCGCATGTACTACTCGCCGTTCCTGTAGAGAAGGCCCGTCGGATCGTGCTAGGCTGACGCGTGGCCGTCCGAATGACGTCGACCATCGAGGACGCAGCGCCGCGCTGGTACTCGCACCCCTACAATCGCGCGAATTTCTACCGGCTCGCGGCGGCGTTGACCTGGGTGCCGCGTCGGTTGCGGCTCGCCGTCGCCCGGCAGGTCGGCCGGCTCGCCCCGTCGCTCATGCCGGGCGAGCGGGCCGCGATCGAGACGTCGATGGCGCGCTTCACCGGCGCCACCGGCCCCCAGCTCGAGAAGCTCACGCTCCGCGTCTTCACCGACTTCGCGATGTGCTTCAGTGACCTGGTCTCGACGAACCGACAGCCGACCACGCTGCGCTCCCCCCACCTCGGCCACGTGGAGGGCATCGAGCGGCTGACCACCACCCTGTCGGGCGGGCTCATCTCGCTGACCGCGCACGTGGGCAACTGGGAGCTGGCCGGGCGCCTCCTGGCGGGAAAGAGCTCGCGGCCGACGCACGTGGTGGTCGCCCCGGACGAGCTGCGCGAGCTGGAGCGCTGGGTGCGGCGCGACGGCGAGGGCGTGCGGTTCGTCTCGCGGGCTCGCCCCACCGTGTCGCTGGAGCTGCTCGCCGCGCTCCGACGCGGCGAGGTGGTGGGCGTGCAAGGGGACCGGGCGCTCGGGACCAGGGGCGACATCGAGGTTCCCTTCTTCGGCCGGCCGGCGCGGTTCCCGCTCGGGCCGTTCCTGCTGTCCAGCGGGGTCAAGGTCCCCCTCCTGCCGGCCTTCTGCCTGCTGGACTCGCAGTATCGGTACGTGGTGAAGATCGCCGAGCCGTTCGTCGCCGTGCGCGGCGAGGAGGAGGCCGCCGCACGCACCTGGGTGGCGGCCCTCGAGGACATCGTGCGGCAGTACCCGACTCAATGGTTCAACTTCTTCGACATCTGGGAGCCGTTCGCCCGGTAGGGCGACGGGCTCGTCCACAGGAGATGGGCGTGGAGACCGACAAGGTGCTCGAAGAGCTCAAGGACATCATGGTGGAGCGGCTCAAGTTCTCCCCGAGCCGGCTTCCCGATCTCTCCCTGGCCACCGCGCTGCCCAAGGACATCGACGGATCGCTCGGGCTCGATTCGCTCGACTTCATCGAGCTGTCGATCGGCATCGAGGAGCGCTTCGGCTTCGTGATCGACGAGGCGCAGGACCTGGCGCCCCACTTTCACACGCTCGGCACGCTGGTCGAGTACATCCAGTCGCGCCTGGCCTAGCGCTTCACGTCATGGCGTTGCTCCCGACCAACGCCCTGCCCCAGGCCGAAGCCGCCGACGTGCTGCTCCGGGAGATGCTGCCTCCGTATCTCCTGCACGTCATCGACTTCTCGTTTCTCCGGTCACACTACCTGTACGACGAGTTCGTCTACCGGTTGACCCTCCAGGTCATCCGCGAGACGGGGCTCGAGTCGGCCACCCAGGACGGAGGCAGCGCGGAAGCCATCGCCGCCCGATCGGGACTCGCGGTCGACCAGGCCGTCGTCCCCCTCGACTGGATGCTGCGGCTCCTGGCCACGCGTGGGGTGCTGGAGGAGGCCCCGGGCGCCTCGACTCACGAATTCTGGGCGCGCGGTCCCTTGCCCTCCGCGGATCCGGCCGCCGTGCGCGAGGAGCAGCTTCGCCACGATCCGTCGTGGCTGCCCTCCTACGTCCTGGCGGAGACCGTCGCCCAGGACTACCCGGCGTTCCTGCGGGGAGCCATCGCCGGCGAGGAGGTGCTGTTCTCGCCGCGACGCCTACGGCTGTGGGTCGACTTCTTCTCGAACAAGAATGGCCTGTACGCCGTGAACAACCGGACCGGAGCGGCCGCCGTCGAGCAGTGGCTGCCGCGGGACGGCGGGGTGATCCTCGAGCTCGGAGGAGGACTGGGGAGCGGCGCGCTCGCGGTGCTTGAGCAGCTGGGGGCGGCCGGCCGGCTCGGTGAGATCGAGGAGTATCGGTTCACCGAGCTCGTGCCCGCGTTCCTCCGGCGGGGTGAGCAGGCGTTACGGGCGCATCGGCCTGAGGGCGTGGCGATGAGGTTCGACACCCTCGACATGAATCGCCCGTTCGAGGCCCAGGGCATCGCGCCGGGCAGCGTCGCCGCGGTCTATGCCGTGAACACGCTCCACGTGGCGCACGATCTCGATTTCACGCTGGCCGAGATCTTGCGGGCTTTGCGGCCGGGCGGGTGGCTGATCATCTCCGAGTGCGTGCGGTCGTACCCGCGCCAGCCGATCTATGCCGAGTTCGTCTTCAACCTGATCCAGACCTTCCGCTCTCCGCGCCTCCACCCGATCTATCGGCCCAATGGGGGATTTCTTACCCCCGAGCAATGGAAGGTCGCGTTCGAGGCCGCCGGCTTCGTGGACACGCGCTTCGTGCCGGACGTCATGCGGATCCACCGGCAGGTCTCCGACTTCTTCGTCAGCGCAATCGGCACGACCCGCTCGACCTGAGCTTCGCCCTACCCTCTCCCCTCGGGCGCGAGGCCAGACGCGGCCTAGTCGGTCACGCGGATGGTGATCTGGACCGCCTCCGGCAAGGTGGAGCGCGCGGCCTCGAGCCGCCAGGAGCCGATCCGCGCGAGACCAGTGGCGAACTCGTCGTAACGCGATTGGGGCACGATCACGTCGACCGACGTGAACGTGACGAGATGACGGCGGCCGAGCTCCGTCCCCCCCACGCCGGCGAGCAGGGCGCCGACATCCCGATCGGCCGCATGCCGGTTCTTCGCCGTGAGTCGCCCGACGACGTGGCTCGCCGTGGGTGGCTCCTCCGCAGACAGCGTGGGAGCGGCCGCCCTGGCCTCGAGGCTCGGCTTGGGCGCGGACACAACGGGTGAGGACGGTGCCACCACCCGGGGCGGAGCCGCGAGCAGAGTGTCCCGGCGCTGGCCGGCCCGTGGCGGCTCGCTCGGTACAAGTGGCACGGAGAACACCTGCAACACCGGCTCGGCCGGCGCGGGCTCGACCGGTACAGGCTCCGGTTGCGCGGATTCGACCTGCGCCGCCTCGAGCCGCCCGGGCCCGATTCCGGCGGGTGGAGCGGCCGGCGGCAGGGCGCGCGGCTCCGGTCCATCGGTTCCCGGGAGCGCGCACACCGTGATGGCAAGCGCCAGCATGGCACCCACCGTCCGCAGCGACGGTGCCGAGTGGACCGCCCGCTGCACGGAACGTACGACGGCGCTTCGGACGGCCTCGACCCCGTCGACGGCGGCCACGGCTGGCCTGCGCGCGATTGCCATCCCTGCGCGCCCCCGTGCCACCAGGTCACCAGCGCAGCGGCCGGCCAGGCTCCGCGTGCGCATGACGCCGGCGGTGGCGCGAGCCGCGAGCCCGCTGCCGAGGGCCGCAGGCAGCGTATGGCACCGCTCCGCCAGGGCGTGAGCGCCGGCCGCTCCGATCCGGACGAGCTCGCCGGTCTGCCGGAGGTGCGCCTGCAGCCGGCGTGACGGAGCGACCGGAGGGCTCGCCGTGACCAGCCGCCGGAGGCGGGCTTCGAGCTCCCGGCACCGCGAGCAGCGGCGCAGATGCGATTCGAGAAGAGCCCACTCGGTGAGGCTCATCGGCGCGGCGACGAGGGCAGCGACGCAGCTACCGGCGACCTCGCAGCTTATGGCGCTGGCCGGCGGCGCTTCGTTGCCGAGCCGGGCTCTGATCATCGCTGCACCCGAGGCGGCAGGAGTCCGCTGCCGATGCGCTTGCCTTCCTTGTCGAAGACCTCGACCGTGCCGGATTCACGGTGGATGGTGCCCCACCCGGTGCGCTTCGACTTCGTGTCGTAGGTGTCGAGCCGGCCGCTCTTCGGATCGACGAGGATGTAGCCGGTCCGATTGCTGTGCAGGTCGAAGAGATCGATGCGACCCCCCGCGATGACCAGCTGCCCACCAAGAAGAAGCCCCGCGCCGCTGCTCACAACCACGCCGGTAAGCCTGCCCCGCATCGTTGGAGTCCTTTTCAGGGCGCATGCAGTCCTGCATCGCTTCATGCCGATCTGCATACTGCGCCCGCCCATCCCCGGATGGGGCCGACACACTAGCCGACCGAGACGGGATCGTCAAGTCTCGAAGGCAACACCATCACTGCGCGCTTCACACAGTGGGGGCGAGACGAGACATATCCGCCAGGCGGTCTCTCGCGCCTAGCGCGGCCAGTTCCGTTCGGCACGTCGCAAGACCGGTGCAAAGGATGACAATGCCCAGCATTGACAATCGCTCGCCTCCGGGCCTAAAGTGGCCATCCTTTTCGGCCCGTTTCGCTCCCGTCTCCCGGTCGATGACGACAAATTCGAGAACAGGAGATCTGGCCATGGCGCGTCGCGCCCCCTTCCCGTCCCGTCTGTTCCTCGCCGCCGTCGTCCTGAGCGTGCTCGTCCTGGCCTC
>DATJFY010000023.1:0-3652 GCA_035495415.1 Verrucomicrobiia bacterium | reverse complement strand
GGCGCCCGAGCGCACGAAGATCACGCGGGGGCCGGCGTCGAACGAAAGCAGCGCGCCGGCGGCTAGCCGGTGCTCGACGAGGCGCAGGGACCAGGCCATGGTGGGCTCGCCCCGTCACTCGCCCCGCAGCGTGGGGTCGAGCACGTCGCGCAGCCAGTCCCCCGCCCGGCTGACGATGATGGAGGTGGCCATGAGCACGATGCCCGGTATGGTGGAGATCCACCACGCCGAGTCCAGGTACTCGCGGCCCTCCTGTACCATGCCGCCCCACGACGGGGTCGGGGGCTGGATGCCCAGCCCAAGGAAGGACAGCGTGGCCTCCAGCACGATGGCGCGCGCGAGCTCGAGGGTGGCGATCACCACGAGCGAGGACAGCACGTTCGGCAGCACGTGCTGGAGGACGATTCTCGGGAACGAGCCGCCGAGGGCGCGTATGGCGTCCACGAACTCGCGCGAGCGGAGGGAGAGCACCTGCGAGCGGAGCACGCGCGCGTAGGCCACCCAGCCCGAGAGCCCGATCACCACCACGAGCGTGGGAAAGCTTGGGCCCAGCACCGCGATGATGCCGATGGCGAGGAGGATGAACGGGAACGCGAGCTGGGCGTCGGCCACCGTCATGACGATGCTGTCCGTCCATCCGCCGCGGAAGCCCGCGAGGATGCCGAGCACGGAGCCGATGATCCCGCCCACCAGCACCGCGGCGAAGCCCACCGTCAGCGACACGCGTGAGCCCCACATCACCCGCGAGAGCACGTCACGCCCCAGGTGATCGGTGCCGAAGATGTGGGACTTGCCGTCGGCCCCCTCCAAGGAGGGAGCGGAGAGGCGGCCGCGCAGGGACTGGCGCGTCGGGTCCTGCGGCGCGATCCAGGGCGCCAGCACCGCGACGAGCCCCAGCATGACCACGAAGGCGAGGCCGAGCGCGGTCAGGGCGGGCACGCGGAGCCGCCGGCGCCGGCGCGTCGTGGCACGGCCGACGGAGGCGTCCGGCTCAGCCAGTGCGGATGCGGGGGTCGAGGGCGCCATAGAGGAGATCGATGAAGAAGTTGATGACGATGAACGCGACCGCCGAGAGGAAGACCGCGCACTGAACAACTGGATAGTCCCGGTTATAGATGCTTTGGACCGCCAGACGGCCGATGCCCGGCCAGGAGAACACGGTTTCCGTCACCACCGCGCCGCCCAGCAGCGTGCCGAACTGGAGCCCGGTAATGGTCACGATGGGGATGGCCGCGTTCTTCAGCGTGTGCTTGGCGACGATGAGGGCCTCGCCGAGGCCCTTGGCGCGCGCGGTGCGGATGTAGTCCGCGCGGAGCACCTCCAGGACCGCGGAGCGCGTGAGCCGCGCGATGGAGGCCATCGCGAAGGCCCCGAGGGTAAGGGCGGGCAGCACGAGATTCGACCACTCGCCGCGGCCGGAGGTCGGGAAGAGGCCGGCCTTCAGGGAGAGCAAAAGGATGAAGAGGATGCCCAGGAAGAAGGTGGGCGCGGACTGGCCGATCAGGGCCAGCCCCATCGCGGCCTGGTCCACCAAGGTGTTGCGCCGCATCGCGGAGAGCAGGCCGACGGGGAGCGCCACGATCACGGCGAGACCGAACGCGGCGACGGCGAGCTCGAGCGTGGCGGGGAGATAGCCCATCACCACGCGTCCGGCGGGCTCGCGAAAATGGATCGACCGGCCGAAGTCGCCGCGCAGCAGGTTACCGAGAAAGACCGCGTACTGCACGGGCAAGGGGCGGTCGAGACCCAGCTCGCGGCGCACGCGCTCCATCTCGCTGGTGGGCGCGTCGGGGGGGAGCAGGAGCGGCACCGGATCGCCCGAGAGCCGCATGACGACGAACACCACCGTCGACACGAGCCAGAGCGCGATCAGGGCGCGGAAGAGGCGGTAGCCGACGAACGGAACGAAGCCGCGCATGACGAGAGGGGCCGGAGTCCGGCGACTCCGGCCCCTCGTCCACTACCTACGCGCGACGCATCTTGAAAGCGAAGCGCCGCACCTCGAACTGCTGGTTGGGATTGGGCGTCCACTCCACGTACTTCTGGAGCCCGTAGTCCTCGTAGGGTTGGACGACGGGCAGCCACGGGAAGTGCTCGAGGAAGATGGTGGTCATCTCCTTGTAGGCCTGGCCGCGGAACTTCTCGTCGATCGAGAAGCGCGCCGCCGCCCCCAGCTCGTCCCAGCGCGCGTGGCGCCAGTAGTCCTGGGGCCCGCCCGGGCCGAGGAGCCGCCACATCATGCCGTCCGGATCGGCCAGGGTGGAGGTCGGGTCCGACCAGAACACGCCCTTGAAGCTCTTCTCCCGGTTCTTCTGGGCGCGCACGGAATACTCGAGCACCTCGACCTTGGCATTGACCCCGACGTCCTTCCACATGGCCTGGATGGCCTCGGCCATGGGCTTGTCGTTGGCGAGATAGCCCGCGGTGGTCTCGATGAACACTTCCTCGCCCTTGTACCCCGCCTTCTTCAGCCGTTCCTTCGCCTCCGACGGGTTGTAGGGCAGCGGGGGCCGCTCGGGGTCCCAATGGTTGTCGCCCTTCGCGATGGGCTGGCTCGGCACGATGCCGCGGCCGCGCCAGAGCTCTTTCACGATGAGCGGACGATCGATGGCCAGCGAGAGGGCTTGTTTGACCAGCGGGTTGTCCAGCGGGGGCCGCTTGCTGTTCACCGCGAGGACGTAGAGCCCGGCATAGAGGGCCCCCACGAACTTCGTATTGGCGCCGCCGGACACCCGTTCCGACTGATCGGGCGGAAGCTGGGTGATGGCGTCCACCTCACCCTTCAGCAGGGCGGCGATGCGCGGCGCGATCTCGGGGATGGGCCGGAACACGACGCGGTCCACGTCGATCTTTCCACCCCAGTAGTCGGGATTGGCCTCCAGCACCGCCTTGTCGTCCTTCGTCCACGAGCCGAATTTCACCGGGCCCGTCCCCACCGGCTTGGCGTTGAACGCGTCGGCCCCGACGGAGGCGAGGTACTTCTGCGGCACGATCTGGCCGCCGTAGAAGGCGAGGCGCGCGGGCAGCAGCGGATCCGGCTTCTTGGTGGTGATGACGAGCGTGTAGGGATCGGGGGCCTCGATCTTGTCGATGGTGCTGAACACCGTGGCCACCATCGTCTTGGCCTCGGGGTTGTACGTGCGCTCGATGCTCGCCTTGGCGTCGGCGGAGGTGAACGGATCGCCGTTGTGGAACTTCACGCCCTGCCGCAGCTTGAACTGATACGTGGTGTCGTTGGTGCGTTTCCACTCTGTGGCGAGCCCGGGATTGAGCTTGCCGTCGGGGTGTCGCGACGTCAGGTTGTCGAAGATGTTGAACGACACGCGAATGTCGTTCGAGGAAGTGCTGAAGTGCGGATCGAACTTCGAGATGTCCCCGCCCTGGGCGACCACCAGCTCCCGCTTCTGAGAGGTCTGGGCGGCGGCGGGAGCGGCCAGGCCGCCCGGCAAGGCGGCGGCCGCGCCGGCCAGGGCCGCGCCCTTGAGTAGGTCTCTACGACTCACTGTCATGCTCGTTCCTCCTTACCGAGAAATGTGGGATTGGGCGCTGACCTGAGCTCGCAGCCTTGCGTGGTACCCCCGGTTCCGGGTCGTGGGACCGAAGGGTTCGAGTGGTCCTCCTTATAGGGCCTTCCCCTCGCCCTGTCAAGCAT
>DATJFY010000022.1:0-9927 GCA_035495415.1 Verrucomicrobiia bacterium | reverse complement strand
GGCGTGCCCGCGGCGCAGGTTCTGGCAGCAGTGGAGCAGGAACTGGAGCGGGATGTACCCGAACTGTGCGGGCAGGTAGCCGGCGTGAATCGCCGGGATCTTGTCGGGGATGAACGGCATCCCGAACATGTACGACAGCCGGTGGCAGATCTCGACCGTGCAGTCGTCCGGGAGCGGCGTGTCGAGCCAGACGCGGTACGGATCCTCGAGGGGCGGCGGCCACGGACCATCGCCGGGATCCCGCGTGCACACGGACCGCTCCCAGCCCTTGGTCGGGTGCAGGAGCTGCTGGCCGCCGGCGAGCAGGCCCTCGAGGACCTGGTCCTCGGCCTTGAGCACGTTGTCGATCGCGGCCCGGTAGAAGAGGCCGAGCCCGGTGAGCACGACGGTCTCCACGTCGGCGCTCGAGATCGCGCCCCGGGCGATCCCCTGGGCGACGATCGCGCCGCCCATGCAGTGGCCGAGCACGGCGATCCTGTCGCGGACGTTCTTCTGCCGCATGGCCGCGATCGCCGCGGGCACGTCGTGCTCGGCGGCGGCGTCGATGGTGAAGGTGCCGGCGAGACGGCCGTCGTGCACGGCCTGGCAGTAGACGTCCCTCGCTCGGCACATGCTGGCCCGCCAGTCGAGCGTCCACACGTCGAGACCCTGGCCGAGCAGGTAGTCGACGAGCGTCTGCTCCTCGCCGATGCGGAACGTGTCGCTGCTCGCGCTGGCCCCGTGGACGAGCAGCACGGCGGGCCGGCGCTCGTGCGCCGCCGGGCCTCCGTCGTGGCGCAGGTGGAGCACGCAGCCGTCGGCGGTCGTGATGGGAATGGCGGGGGGCGTCTCGGTGATGGCGGGCCCGTTCACGTCAGCGCCCGCCCTCGGCGAAGGGATCGATCATCTCGAGATGGGGCAGATAGACCTGGCGCAGCGTGCCCAGGAAGAACCGGAAGAACCGGGCAAAGGCCCAGGCGATCCGCACGTCGTCGTCTCCTGCGCCGGTGATCTGGAACGACGGCAGCTGCGTCCGGAGCAGGTCCGCGATGTGCACGTGCATCTCGCCGGTGCCGGCCGGCTGCGCGCGGTGGTAGAGCGTGACGTGGAGCGTGGTGGTCTCCGTCCACGGGGCCAGGCCGGGGCCGCCGTAGATCTTCTTGAGGCCCACCAGCCGGTCGACCGTTGGTGCGCCGCCGCCGACAGGCGTCAGGTCGAGGACGTAGTCCATCTCGTACCGGTGCGTCGTCTTCTCGAGCCGCCGGAGGAGCGATTCCATCTCATCCTCGGCGTCCTTCCGGGCCGGATCGAGGGAGGGGGTCGAGCGCGCCTGGGCCCGAAGCCCCGCCAGCCGGTCCAGCCGCTCGATCCCCTCGTCGAAGAGGGCCCGGAGAGCCGTCGCGGCGTCCACCCGCCTGAGAAGGTCGAGCGTCCCCGTCGCCGTGTACTCGACTTCGGGGCGGCCCGGCGCCGGCACGAGCCGCACCGTGCCCGTGACCGCGACCGGCCGCCGCGGATCGACGAGGAAGGCGCTCAGGTCGTCGATCGTTGCCAGGAGGTCGGCGCGGATCGGGAGGTTGCCGCCAGGCTCCGGCGCATAGAAGCCCTGCATCACCTCGTTGAAGGTGAGCCCGATCGCCTTCGCGTCCGGCTCGCGGGCCGGCATCGTGACCTGGGCGATCGGGTCGAGCACGGCGGGCGTCTGGCCGTACCGCTGCCGGATCTCCGCGAGGCTTGGTCCGCCGGGCAGCGGAGGGTCCAGCGGCACCGGCGCCGGCGTGTAGATGGGCGAGCTCCGGTCCTGGAGCGCCTTGCGGACGTTCCGCTCGGCGATCGCGGCGATCGTCGCCGACGGGTTCGCTCCGAGCGCGCCGGGCATGGCCGCGCCGTCCAGCACGTAGAGCGCCCGGGTGCCCCACACCTTGCCGTCGGGGTCGGTCACGCCGTCTTCCGGGCGGTCGGACATCGCGCATCCGCCGAGGTTGTGCACGGTGCCGGGCCGCTGCCGCACCGTCGCGTCCGGGTTGAGCCGCATCTCGCCCTCGAGCGCGCCGGCGATGTCGTGCATCAGCCGCTCCTGCATCGTGGCCAGCCGCGCGTTCGCGGCCCGGTCCCAGTACGCGAGCAGGCGCTGGTCCTCGTCGAGGTAGAGCTGTCCCGGGGCCGCGTCGATCCCCATGACCAGCATCAGGAACGCGTGGTCGTCCGGACGCCGGCCGAGGACCAGCTGCCTGGCGAGGCGGACCGCGACCCGCCAGAGGATGGCGGCGGTGAACGGCTCCGTCACGCCGCGCGGGACGTCGAGGAAGTGCTGATGGATGGCCTCGAGCGTCGTGGCGAGGCGATACGGCTCGACGAAGACATTTCGGAAGTCTCTGACGAACCCTGGGTCCACGGGGCGCAGCGGCCCATCTGGAAATGGATCCGGGACACCGACCGTGATCAAGAGGTACGCCAGCTCCTCGATCGTCTTCCCGCTGAGCGCGTCGGCTTCCCGATTCTCCACCGCGTGGGCCTGCCGCCGGGCCTGCTCGAGGATCCGGCGGATCTGCGGCGGAATCACGTCCTCGATGCCGAGGCCCTGCGCCCGCGACTGCGCGTCGTCCTTCGGTGGCAGGCCGAAGCGGGAGGCGAGCACCCCGGCTCCCGAGGGGTCGTGGTACGCGCGCCGCGCGTCCAGCACGCCGAGGACCGCCCGCGTGGTCCTCTCCATGAGGTCGCCGATGGCGGCCGCGTCACGGGCGGCCGCGTCGCGGTCCTCCGTCCGCCCCCCACGGTTGGCCGCGATCCGATTGCGCTGCAGCCACAAGTCGGCGCGGAGGAGGCCGAGCACGGGCTCGAGCCACTTCGGATAGCCGCCGTCCTGGATCATGAACCAGTCGCCGCGCGTGCCGGTCAGATCGAGCGAGCGGTTGTTGTAGAGAAGGCTCGTCGCGATGGTGGGGCCACGCGTCGGCGTGGGCGCCGGCTTCGTGTCGTAGACCATGGCGATCGCGTCGCCGTTGACGAAGAAGCGGCGCCCGACGTTCGGCCGGCTCGCCGGGTCCATCCCGACGTGGTCCCTCGATCGCAGGAGGAGGTGCGTCGAGTTCACCGAGCCGGCGCAGAGGAACACGCTCCGGGCCCGCACGGTGACCGCGGCGTCGCCGGTGACGTGATCGTGGTACGTCACGACGTAGCCGTGCTCGCCGCCGTCGTCACGGATGTCCACGACTTCCGCGAGCGTCCGGACGTCCGCGCCGAGGCGCTCGGCCACCGCAAGGTAGTTCAGGTCGAGCGTGTTCTTGGCCTGGAACTGGCAGCCGGCGATGCACTCCCCGCACATCACGCAAGTGTCGAAGTCGATGGCCAGGGGAGGCAGGAAGAGCCAGGGCTCGCGGCGGAGCGTCCGAGCCGCGCCCTGCATCGCCACCACCTTGGGCAAGGGGGCCGCCACGAGCGCGGTCGGAATGAACGTCGACGGGATGGGCCGGACCCGGAGCGCGGCGGCGGCGACGTCGTAGTACGGATCGAGCTCCGCACGGGAGTAGATCGCGGGCCAGCCATCCGCGTCGGGCCCGTGTCGCGTCGGGTGCGCGAACGCGGCCTGGGGCGCGCGGAGGTGCACGTTGGCATAGCCGAGCGAGCCTCCGCCATATCCGGCCACCTGGACCGCGAGGGTGCCCTGGAGATCCTTCACGTCCCACATCCCGTGGTCGAGAGCCCAGGCCCAGCGGGCGGTGTGGGGCAGGTGGTCGGGCCGTACGGCGGGCCGGGGGAAGTCGCCCCGGTCGTAGCGGCGGCCGCGCTCCAGAACGCACACGTTCTTGCCGGCCTGGGTGAGACGGCACGCGGCGACGGCCCCGCCGAAGCCCGTTCCGACGACGACGGCGTCGAACGGCGACCCGGTCGACCCCACCCCGTCCTGTGCGTCGGCCTCGGACTGGCTGGGCATACCGTCTCCTGTGAGCCGGAAGGGGTCGGTCAGAGGTCAGCGAGCGTCTGGGCCGTTCGTGGCGAGGAGCATCGCGCGCCCGGGCAGGCGGCGTCAAGGGGTTCGCAGGCAGCTCCGGGTGGCCCTACGGCGCCTCCCAGATGATCTGGCTCCTGCGGCCGACCGCGGTCAGTCGAGGCGCACCGGTGGCGCTCAGGCCGAGCAGCAGTCGTGCGACTCCTCGGTGGTCGAAGAAATCGAGCACCGGCTTGCCGTCGACGAGGAAGCCGATCAGCACGCGCGGTCGGCCCACCTTGTCGTCCAGCCGGATCGCGGGCGCCCCGTGGGGAGACACGCTCAAGCCGAGGCGCGACGCTCCCGCCCCGTCGTAGAGATCCATCTGCGGCCAGTCGCCCGGGCCGACCGCCTGGCTGAGCCGGGCGCTGCCGCTCTCGTCGTACAGCGTCAAGGCGGGTGAGCCGTCCGGCGTGACCGTCAGGGCGCTTCGGCGCCGCCCGAGCTGGTCCGCGAGCGTGACACCGACCGCGCCGTCGGGCTCGATGCCGACCGTCGCGGCGGAGATCCCATCCCGGCCCTGGAGCGCGAGCCGCGGCGACCCATCCGGGGAAACATCGAGCGTCACCCGCGGGTGGGGCTCCTGGCCGAACAGCTCGATCGCGGCGGCGCCATCGGGCCGCACGACGAGAGCGATGCGCCTTGTGCCGCGGCCATCCGCGAGCTCCAGCACGGAGCCTTCCGCCTCGACCAGCCCGAGCTGGACGCGGGTCGTCCCGGCGCCATCCACGACGCTGAAGCGTCGAGCGCGAACTTCGTGGGACTCGGCGGGGATGAAGACCTTCGACAACGTCAAGGCGCTCGAGATCAGGACCAGGCCGATGGCTCCCGCCAGGACCCAACCCATCGCCTTGAGTCGGCGGACCTCCAGCCGGAGGTGTCTGAGCTCCTGCTCGAGCCGAGTCGGCTCGGCGACGGCCTGGCGTACCTCCCCGAGGCGGGCCCGCGTCTCAGACAGCCACGCCAGCAGGTTTTCCGGCGGTGGAGCAGGTGGGCCGCTGGGCATGGGGCCCTTCGTCGCTAGCCATGTCGCGGGACCAGCGCTTGCAACCAATCCATGAGGAAGGGAACGGACGCGATGGCTGCGATGACCACGATCAGCGCCACGAGGCCCGCGCCAAGCCAACCGCCATGGAGCATCGCAGGACCCGGCTCGTGCTGCTCCGGATCGTCGGCGAAGAGCTGGGCCACCTCGTCGCGGAGCTGATGGTGCGCCTGCTCGATGGCCTCCAGGCGGAGCTCGAGCTGCCTTTGTTCCGCGACGCTCCGCGAAAGGGAGCCGATCACGCGAGTGCCGTCGGTGAGCCATCGCGCCAGGTTGTCGATCTCGGGGCCGTGCTCGCGGCTCTGGCGGGCTGGCCTCACGCTGCCGCGGGTGAGAGCCGGAATCAGACGCCGGTAGTAGCGGAGCTCGCGCTCGAGCGCGGCGATGTGCTCCGCGAGGTCGAGCCCTTGCGAATTGGCGTCTCCCTCCGCGGCCACGTCGATCAACGAAAGCTGCCGCCCTCCGGGAACGACATGGGGCGTCGGGCCAGCCGGCCCGCGCCTGGGGACTGATCGAGCGGGAGTCCGTTCGGCCACCGAGGGAGCCATAGATGCCCTCCGATCTGATCGCCCCGCTTGGTCTCGTCCGCTCGGGGAGCCAAACGGTATGCAGAGCAGTTCCACTTGTCAAGCAAATTTGTGCATAACAGGGCCAAGAGCTTGGATTCCGAGGCATCCGATCGTGTGGATGCCTGTGGATAAACCGGAAAGGCTGAGGGCTGGAGGTGGGCCGCTCAGGCCGCGAGCTGCCTGGTGCCCCCTGCGCCGCGCGGACGATGTAGTCCACGAAGCGCGCGGTCGGGTCGAAGCCCACCACTTCGGGAGTGTTGGCGACGAGGTTCGAGGTGGCGTTGATGTCGTAGTAGTAGCTGTTCCCGTCGGCCCTCGACACCAGGTACCCGACCGTCTCCGCCGATGGCGCTCCCGGCCCTTGCCCGTCCCGCGAAGGGAGGCGCTCATGCGCTACAACCGGATCTCGGCGGACTGTCACCTCGATCTGATCTGGCTCCCGCCAAATCTGTTCGCGTCGGAGGCCCCCCAGGCGCTGAAGGAGCGCATGCCCTGCGTGGCCGACGGCCCGGACGGGCCGCGCTGGGTGGCCAAGAACGGGGCCACCTTCGGCCTGGCCGGCGGCGTCGGCGCCTCCGGGACGAAGTACGTGCCGGGCAAGCAGCTCCGGGTGGACGTGATGGCGGCGACGATCAGGAGAGCTCGAACTATTACGCGGGTCCGACACGCGTCGCCCGGCTAGCCACCTTTCAGGCGGGGATCAAGCAGATCCCGCAACGCGTCCCCCAGCATGTTGAACCCGAACACCGCCAGCGATAGCGCCGTCGCCGGCCAGATCGCCAGCCACGGCGCCCGATACATGTGGTCCAGCCCCGCCAGGGACAGCATCCCGCCCCACGTCGGATAGGGCGGCGGCACGCCTAGACCCAAAAACGAGAGACTCGCCTCCGTCAGGATCACGGTAGAGAGCCCGGTGGTGGCCACCACGATGATCGTCGGCACCACGTTCGGCAGGATGTGCCTCAGCGTGGTCCGCAGGTGCCCCGCCCCCAGCGCCCGCGCGCTCTCCACGAAGGTGTGCTCCTTCACCAGCAGGGCCACCCCGCGCACCACGCGTGAGTTCTGGATGCCGAAGGCCACGCCCAGGACGATGGTGATGTTCCACACGCTGGGCCCCAGCAGCGACATGATGGACAGCAGCAGGAGCAGCGGCGGGAAGGCCATCCACGCGTCCACCCCCCGCTGCACCAGCAGGTCGAAGCGGCCGCCCAGGTAGCCCGAGACCACGCCGATGGCGGTGGCCAGCGCGCTGCCGATGGCGATGGCGCCGAAGCCCACGTAGAGCGAGATGCGCGCGCCATAGATCAGCCGGGTCAGGAGATCGCGCCCCAGCTCGTCGGTGCCGAGCCAGTGCGAGGTGCTCATGGTGATGAACCGCTCGCGGAGGCTGGTCTGGGCGAAGCCGTAGGGGGCGATCCAGTCGGCGGCCACCGCGGCGGCCAGCATCACCAGCACGATGACGCCGCCGACAGCGCCGAGGGGCTTGCTGACGAGCATGCGCACCCACACGTCGAGCCACCACGGGCGCGACCGGGCCTCGCCCTGGGCGGGCAGGCTCAGCGCGCCGGCCGCGGCGCCGCCGGCCTCGGGGGCGAAGCGGGCCAGCGCCAGCCACCGAATGCCGAACGCGCGGGCCCAGCGGGAGCGCACGAGCCTAGTACCGGATCCGCGGGTCCAGGAACGCGTAAGACAGATCGATGATCAGGTTCAGCGCCACCACCATCGCCGCGATGATCAGGTTCACCGACTGCACCACCGGGTAGTCCAGCCGGGTGAGGGCCTCGAAGAAGAAGAGGCCCACGCCGGGCAGGCGAAAGATGGACTCGACGATGACCGAGCCGCCGATGTAGAGCGGGATCTGCAGCCCCACCAGGCTGATCACCGGGATCATCGCGTTCTTCAGCGCGTGCCGCAGGATGATGGGCCGCTCGGCCAGGCCCTTCGACCACGCGGTGCGGATGTAGTCCTGGCGCAGCACGTCCAGCAGGGCGGAGCGCATGATGCGCATCACCGGGCCGGCGCGCGTGACGCCGAACACGGCCGCGGGCACGAGCATGATCTTCAGGTTCTCGACGGGGTCGACGGTGAACGGCACGTAGGTCCACACCGGCGTCCACTTGAAGTAGATGGACGGCAGCACCACCACCAGCACGGCCAGGCCGAAGTAGGGGACCGAGAGGGCGAGGATGGCCAGCACCCGGCCCAGGTAGTCGGCGGCGCTGTCCTGCCGGGCGGCGGAGAGGATGCCGATGAGCACGCCCAGCACCACCGAGACCAGGATGGTCAGCAGCGCCAGCTCGAGGGTGACGGGGAAGCGCCGGGCGAACTCGTTCAGGATGGGCTGGCGCGTCCAGTAGGAGGTGCCGAGGTCGCCCCGCAGGACGATGCCGCCGATCCAGTCGAGGTACTGCACGTGCACCGGCCGGTCCAGGCCCAGGTCGTGGCGCAGGGCGGCCAGGGTGGGCGCGTAGGCGTGGCCTTCCACCATGCGGGTGGCCACGTCGCCCGGCATGAAGCGCATGAGCGCGAAGACCAGCACGCTCACCAGGAAGAGCGTCGGCACCGCCAGCAGCAGGCGGCGGATGAGGTAGCGCTTCACCGCGGGATCACCGCGCCCTCCAGGGCCCCCGCGCTACTTGTCGAGCCAGGTGTAGAGCAGGCGCATCCCCAGCCCGTAGCCGTCGTGGTGCCGGAAGCCCTTCACGTAGGGTGGGTGCGCCACGTACTGCGGCCACTGCGGCACGTAGACGTAGTAGGCCTTGTCGGCCAGGTAGCGCTGGATGTCGTCCACGATCTGCTTGCGCTTCTTCGGATCCATCTCGCGCCGCTGGGCCACCAGCATCTTGGTCAGCTCGCCGTCGGCCACGTGGCTCTGGTTGGTGGGCAGCTCGGGGTAGAAGCGACCGAAGAGGAAGTCGTCCACCTCGGTGAAGGGTGTGGAGGGGCCCATCGCGGCCTTGTCGTACTTGCCGAGCGCGGTCGTGGAGATGTACTTGCCGTACTCCTCCGGCTTCAGCTCCACCTGGATGCCCACCTTGCCCAGGTCCTCGGCAGCCAGCTCGTAGTAGTTGCGCCACGGCACCACGTAGCCCGGCCAGTGGTAGATGGGCATCGTGAAGCCCTTGGCGTAGCCCGCCTCCGCGAGCAGGCGCTTGGCCTCCGCCGGGTCGTAGCCGACGACGTACCTGGCCTTGGCCGGGTCCATCTTGGCGGCGTCGAGCTTCCAGTCGGTCAGCGCGCAGGGGACCGGGCCCGCGTCCACGCAGCCCTCGCCGAAGAGCAGGGCGTCGTTCCACGACTTGCGGTCGATGGCCAGCGACACCGCGCGCCGCACCCGCACGTCGTTGAACGGCGGCTGGTCGGTGCGCAGGTAGATGAAGCCCTGGCCGATCACCTTGTAGGGCGTGATCGACATCTCGGGGTTGGTCTGCTTGAGCGTCCTCGCCTCCTCCGGGCTGATCCAGCCCCAGATGTGCGGCAGCTCCGCCTTGCCCGCGCGCAGCACGGCCAGGCGCGCCGCCGCGTCGGGCGTGATGTCGATGGTGGCGCCGTCCAGATAGGGCAGGCCCTTCATGAAGTAATTCGGGTTGCGCTCGAAGACGACGCGCACGCCCTTCTCGTACGACTTCAGCACGAAGGGGCCGGTGCCGATGACCGCGTCCGGGTTGTTGAAGTCCTTGAACTTCTCCTCCGCCTCGCGCGGCAGGATGGCGCAGTAGCTCGGGTTCGCCAGGTGGTTCAGGAAGGGCGCGTAGGGCTCCTTGAGCGTGATCTTGACCGTGTGGCGGTCCACCACCTCGATGCCGGTCACCGGCTCGAAGCGGTCGCGGAAGCCGGACTTGGCCATGAAGCGCTCGAGCGAGTACTTCACGTCGTCCGCCGTCACCTCGCGGCCGTTCACCGGCGGCTTGTTGTGGAACTTGACACCTTTACGAAGGTTGAACGTGTACGTCTTGCCGTCCTTGGAGACCGTCCACTTCTCGGCCAGGTCGGGCAGGATCGAGAAGTCGGTGGGCGACTTCTGCTCCGGCCCGTTGGGGAAGCGCACGAGCTGGCTGTAGGCGAGGCTCACGTAGGAGTGGGTAAGGAAGCTGATGGAGAGATGCGGATCGAGGCCGGGGGCCTCCCGCTCCGCGATGCGGATGACCCCGCCGCGCTTGGGCTGGGCGCCGGCCTGGGCGAGCGCGGGGGCGGCCATGACGAGCGAGGCCAGGACGAGCACGCTCAGGACGACGGCGGCGAGGAACAGACGGGACGGGAAGGGGGCGCGACGCGCCATGGCCAGATCTCCTGTTCTCGAATTTGTCGTCATCGACCGGGAGACGGGAGCGAAACGGGCCGAAAAG
>DATJFY010000021.1:0-2099 GCA_035495415.1 Verrucomicrobiia bacterium | reverse complement strand
CCTCCATGGTAAGGAGGCGCAAACGGGAACCAGGGGTATTGATCGCTGCGGCGCGGTTCTTACCGACGATGCTGGCCCGATTTCCGCGGCGTTCCCAAGGCGTACTCACCAATTACTCACCAACGTCGCGGGCCGCAGTTGCGCAGCCCCGCTTACAGCGCCGGCACGTAAGTCCGCGCCGTCGGGGTGGGCGGCCGTCCAACGAAGCGGCAAAAAGGGTGCAAGACTTTCCCGGTGAGCGTGCGGGACGCATGAATGTCGGCCGTTAGCGGGGCATCGCCCGATGCCTACGAGCGCCACGTCGGTCGCTATGCCAAGGAACTGTCAGCAGGATTGATCCGAGTTGCAGGCGTCCGTGCGGGGCAGAGCGCGCTCGACGTCGGATGCGGTCCGGGGGGTCTCGCGGTCGCACTTGCCGGTCTGCTCGGGGACGAGAATGTCGCGGCAGTCGATCCGTCAGAGCGGTTCGTCGAGGTCTGTCGGTCACGCATTCCCGGAGCCGACGTCCGCATCGGAGTGGCCGAGAACTTGCCGTTCGACGACGCAAGCTTCGACGCCGTCCTCGCGCAGCTGGTGGTACAAGACATCGTCGACGCGCGGAACGGGGTTGCTGAGATGCGACGTGTAGCGCGACCGGGCGGCGTGGTGTCCGGTTGCGTGTGGGATTTCGAGAGCGGAATGCCGCTACTCCGGGCGGCCTGGGACGCCGCACTCGCGATCGACGCCGAACTTGCCCGCTCATTGGGCGCCGACCGCCGACTCCCTTTCTCACGCCCGGACGAGCTCGACGAGCTCTGGCGTTCAACCGACCTCGAGGAGGTGGAAGTCGGCAAGATCTCCGCCGGCGCGGACTACGCGGATCTAGACGATCTCTGGTTCCCGTTCGCTGCAGGCGTCGGCGGAGTAGGACGCTTCGTTCAGTCCCTCGATGGTGATGCGAGAGCACGGATGAAGGCCCAGATTGGGAACAACCTCGGTAACCCGAAAGGAACCTTCCGTCTCGTTGCGGATGCGTGGTACGTGCGCGGCCGAGTGAGCTCCTAGCCCGCGACCCAGACATCGACCACGCTGGCCGCGGACTGGGCCTCCCCAGCTAGCGGTTGCTCACCAGCAGCGGATTCGAGCTAGGCGGGCGACAAACCGCGTAAAATGGCGGATTCGCCCTCTTAGCTCAGTTGGTAGAGGACCTCCATGGCAGGGAGGGGTCGACGGTTCGAGTCCGTCTAAAGCGTTGCAAATCTCGGGCACGACCATCAGGGGCGAGGCTAGGTTCGGAGTGACAGGACGATTGCGCCGTCCGCTCCCGCGACTACATCGCGCAGCGCTTGTGCCGCCTGTTCGAGCGGACGGACGGAGGCGATCGGCACACTAAGGGTGCCGTCGGCCAGCAGCTCGGCGAGGGCCGAAAGCTGCCGACCATCGGGCCGGACGTAGACGTCGGATACGGCGACGCCCCGTTCCTGCCGCGGCGGATCGCCCGTGATCGTGGCGAGGCGGCCGCCGTCAGCAACCGCCTTGAACGCGGTGGCCGCCTGCCCACCGGCAGCGTTGACGGCCTTGGGCGCGCCGCCACCCGTGATCTCGCAAACGAACGCAGGCCAGTCGCCGTGGTAGTCGAGCACCTCCGATGCGCCGTAGTCGCGGATGCGCTCGGCCTTCTTCGCGCTCGCGGTCGCGATCACGCGGGCGCCCCGCGCCGCGGCGAGCTGGACGAGCAGGCCACCCGTGACTCCGCCGGCTCCGTTGACGACGACCCAGCCGCCGCTCTCGATCCCGAGAGCCTCGTCGAGTGCCTGAGCCGCAGTGAGCGCCGGAATGGGAAACGCTCCGCAGGCTTCCCATGACGTCTCTGGCGGCCGGGCCGCGACGGTCGCCGCCGGCGCGAGCACCCTCCCCGCCCACGTCCCGTGACGCCGGAGCGGCAGCGGATGCGTCATCACCTCGTCGCCCTCGCGCAGCTCGGCCACGCCGGAGCCAACCGCCGCGACCCTCCCGGCCGCCTCTGTCCCGAGCGCCATCGGAGCCGGGCCGCCGATCTGCCAGCTGCCCATCCTGACCAGGTCGTCCCAGTTGCCGATACCGGCGGCGACGACGTCGAT
>DATJFY010000020.1:0-4639 GCA_035495415.1 Verrucomicrobiia bacterium | reverse complement strand
GTGCTCGAGGTGATGGAGTTCTTGGCCGACCCGCGACCGGGACAGGCCGTGCATGCGGTGCCGGGCGCCGGACTGCGGGTGCCCATCTGGATTCTCGGGTCCAGCACGTTCGGCGCCGAGGTGGCCGCGGCGCTGGGCCTGCCGTTCGCGTTTGCCTCACACTTCGCGCCGGCGATGCTCTTCGACGCGATCGGCATCTATCGGGAGCGCTTCCGGCCATCGGCCCAGCTGGCCGCTCCGTATGTGATGCTGGGGGTCAACGTGGTGGCGGCGGACACCGACGACGAGGCGCGATTTCTGGCCTCGTCGGGGCGCCAGTCGTTCGCCAGCTTGCGTTCAGGTCGGCCGATCCAGCTGCCGCCGCCGTCCAAGGAGTGGGAGCCCGACCCGCGCGATGGCGGCGATCCGTTTCGGCGGGCGCGCGTCTCGTTCGTCGGCGCTCCGGGCACCGTGGCCGAGGAGATGCGCGAGTTCGTGACGCGCACGCAGGCCGACGAGCTGATGGTCGTGTCGCACATCTACGATCAGCCGGCCCGCCTCCGGTCCTATGAGATCGCCGCGGCGGCGATGACCGAGCCGCTCGCCCGCAGTGACCGGCCCTCCTGATCAACCGCCGTCGAGCACCGCGACGGCCTCGATCTCGATGAGCGCGTCGGGGATCGCGAGGTTTGCGAGCGCACCTCGCCGTACGGTTCGCGATACCGGACGTCGGTGACGAAGACGGTGACCTTCACCACGTCGTCCATCTTGCCGCCGCCCGCCTCGACGATCATCTTGATCTGCTCGTAGCGCGGCCGCTGATCCTTCATGCCGGGCGAGCGATCGGAATGCGAGACATGACGAGTCTCCTTTGTCGTGTGCAATCAACGAGCGGTTGGGTGCAGCACCGGCGTGAAGCCGTTGGCCCCGGGGGCCCGGGCCCCGGGGGCAGTGCATCCGCCGATCGATCTCGCTGGACGAGCGTACGGCTTCCGGTCCACAATCCCGCTGACACGCCCGCGGTCCGCCCGTCGCGGGGTCGCTCACGCCTGTCGCCGGAGGAGTCGTCGCCATGATCCGACCGTCGTCTCTTGCCCTCGCCGTGCTCCTCCTGCTGCCCCTGGCGCCGTCGCGGGCGCACGCGGTGATCTGCGGTCTGTTCGAGCCGCCGGTTCACTGCAACGCGCGGAAGGTCGCCGAGTCCCAGGCCCAGTGGCAACGTGCGGCGGAGGAGCAGCAGAACCTCACCCGGCTCCGCCTGGAAGTGAGCGAGAAGATCGGCAATGCGCGCGCCCGCTTCTGGGCGACGTACCCCGACAAGCCGGGAGCCGAAGAGGCGCGGCTCGACTTCGCTCACTGGCTCTGGACGAAGGACATCATCTATCTGCGGCAGAATCTCCAGTCGCCCGTGTTCAAGGACGAGACGGGACGGTCGAGCTCGAGCGGGGCCATGAAGGCGCTGGAGACCATGTTCAGCGTGCCCATCGACGACGGGATTCCCCAAGCGGCCACGCCCGAGTTCGAGGCGTGGGTGAACGCGGTGCGCAAGAAGGTGTTCGAGGGGCACACGTCGAACAGCACCGACGACGCGTTCATGCAGGGGTTCCTGTCGGCCTGGATGGGGCCGTCCTTCTGGAAGGCGGTCGCGTCGGCCGACAAGCAGTATCAGGCCTACCTCATGGCGCGTGACTGGTGGGAGTTCGACCACGCACATCGCGTGCCGGCCGGATACGAGTCGCCGGACGCGTACGGCGCGCTCCTGTATTCCCGGTGGCACAAGCTCCCGATGGCGCAGGCGGTCGCGTCCTACCGGACGTTTGCCGGGCTCGTCGGGTCGGACGCCGCGCGAGCGGCGGCGAAGGCGGTGCACGACGCGCCGAAGGACGCGCAGGGACTGCTCGTTGTGACCGCCAAGCCCCCGGTGAAGATCGGTCCCGGAGGCTCGCAGGTGCCGGACTACGACATGCCCATGCCGGACGCGGTGATCGGTACCTGGGCGAGCCCGGTGACCGCGATGGAGATCCTGGCCACGCGCGGGAATGCGCGCACGTACCTGCTCTTCCTGCTGCGAGAGCAGAACGAGAACGGCACTCGCATCGACCGGGCGACCCAGTGGACGTTCGCCGAGACCGCCTACAACCGGCTGAAGCTCGCGTTCGGCGACGCGGCGATCCTCGACGCGGCCGAGCGCGTCCGGACCGCGAAGAAGCGCATGACCAGCAACACCATCGTGGATCAGCAGGCCATCGGCGCCACGCGGAACGCGCCCACCGAGGCGCTGCAGGACATCCTCGCGCGCAAGGATCCCGCCGGGTACGTGAAGTGCGCGCTCATCTTCAGCGGCCAGCTCGACTCGCCGGCGGCGGCCGATTCGGCCTACCGGCAGTTCCTCGCCGACCACGGCGAGGCCAACGTCCTGGCCGCGGCGAAGCGCCTGGCGGCGGCCAAGCCGTACTTCTTCTACCGCGGCGAGAGAGACCGGCTCGAGAAGGAGATGCTTCACGCCACCGCACCCGACGCGGCGCCCGCCGCGACGGCAACGGCGGACTCGCCGCAGTACCTGGCCTGGCGGGATTTCGCTCCCGGGGCCACCGCGACCTATCTGGAGCTCAAACCCGGCGCGACGGAGCCCACTCCGAGCAACGTGCTCGACCGGCAGACGTACCGGCTCCGGTCGATCAGCGATACGAATGCGCAGGTGTGGGTCACCCAGATCGTGTACGACCCGACGGGGAAGAGTCATCCGCCCCGGGACTCCGAGGAGGTCTATCCGGCGAAGACGCCGGCGACGCCGTCGCCCGCGAAGACGGGTGCGGAAACCCTGACCATCAAGGGGCAGACCCTGGTCACGCACTGGGAGCAGACGCAGCAGAGCCAGTCGCGGGGCTGCACCGTGACCCGGACGATCTGGACGAGCGACGAGGTCCCGGGGGGTGTGGTGCGGAGCCGCACCGACACCGTGTGCGGCCCGCGGACGATGGTGCAGGACCGATGGCTCGAGTCCTATGCGGGGACGCGCACGCGCCCCGCGGCCGCCCGCCCCGCGGCAGCCGCTCCGTCCGCGCCGCCGCTGGCCTCCGTCGATCCCGCGGCGCCGCGGGTGCCGCCCCGCTCGAGCGCGATGGCCGCGATGGACGACCAGCAGATCGTCCAGTCGCAGCTGAGCGGCATCCAGCTGGAACTCGTGACCGTCGAGTCGATCGACCTGACCCAGGTCAAGGCGGGTCGAGCGGTCCGCGCCAAGGTCAACGTCCAGCCGCAATTGCGGTTCTTGCAGGCGGCGGACGCCGAGCGCCTGAACGCGGTGATGAACGACGTAGACGTGCAGCTCAGGCTGACGGTGACCGGCCTCGTCCTCTCCCAGCCGCGGCTGGCCGCGACCGTCGACTCCGTCAGCTTCCGCGGCCAGGACATGACGGTCGCCACGAATGATTTCCCGCAGATCATGCGGGTGAAGCCGGAGTTCGCCCATACCGTCGTGCGCGGGGCCATTCCGGATGCGTGGTGGGAACTGCCGGCGAACACCGCGATGATCTTCCGGCCCAGAGAGGGTTCGGCGCGGGCCGGCGGATCGTCGGCGCCCTCGCCCGCACCCGCCCGAGGTGGAGCCCGGAGACGCTGAGCCGTCGCGGCCTTCGCTGCGGGCGCGCGCGGTGAACCCGTTCACCAAGGGCGAGATCCCGCTCTTCCTCGCCGACTACGTGCTGATGGGCTACGGCACCGGTGCGATCATGGCGGTCCCCGGCGAGGACGCGATGAGCCGCGCGGCGGCCGGCCCCCTGACCTCCACGTTCGCCATCTGGACGTTGGTGGGCAGGAACAGCGCGGCCAGCGATCCATGACTGGCGGCGGCCACCGCGTCGGTCAGGGTCTGGCGCGCGGTGGCCGCGCTGGCGGCCGTGAAGCAGGTGAGTCCCGCGGCCCCCAGGACGGCCTGCGCGTTGAAGCCCTTGTAGTCGGGGCCGATGCCGTTGACCGCCGCCCCCGGCGGCGGCGTCGCTGTAGATCAGCAGCACGCGCGAGCCCATGCGGCTGGCCGCCACGGCAGCGTGGAGCCCGTTGGCCGTCGCCGGCCCCCGACCGATGACGGCCAGCCCAGCTCGCCGGTGGCGTGGGCATAGCCCTCGGCCATGGCGATGGCATTGTTCTCGTGCCGCGCGCCGACGAACTGACGCCGAGCCCGTCGAGCGTGACCGCGAAGACCGCCGTGTCGTCGCTCATGAGCCCGAACACGGTGCGGACGCCGAGGGCGTGGATGTCCTCGGCCAGGATCTGGAACACCGGCGCGATCCGACTGTCGTTCATGGTGGGGGCCTCAGGCGTCGAGCACCGCGACGGCCTCGATCTCGATGAGCGCGTCGGGGGTCGCGAGGTTTGCGATCTGCACCAGCGTGCTGGCGGGCGGGTTGGACCCGAAGAACTCCGAGCGCACCTCGCCGTACGGCTCGCGGTACCGGACGTCGGTGACGAAGACGGTGACCTTCACCACGTCGTCCATCTTGCCGCCGCCCGCCTCGATGATCATCTTGATCTGCTCGAAGATGCGGCGCGTCTGCGCCTTGATGTCGCCCTTCCCGAGGAGGTTGCCATCCTTGTCGAACGGCAGCTGGCCCGCGACGTAGATGTGGTTGCCCACGCGCCAGCCGAGCGTGTAGCGCGG
>DATJFY010000019.1:0-7086 GCA_035495415.1 Verrucomicrobiia bacterium | reverse complement strand
GGCGATGGCTTCCGTGCGGTTGACGGTGCGGCCGTTCACGGTGGTCTTGAAGGAGCGGTCCCGCGTCGCCTTCACCTTGGCCGCGATGCGCTCGAATGCCCAGTCCCAGCTCTTTTCCTCCCAGGCCGTGCCGCCCGGCGCGCGGTAGAGCACCTTCTGGAGGCGCCGGGGGTTGTTGACCACCTGGATGGCCGAGGCGCCCTTGCTGCAGAGGGTGCCCTCACTCACCGGGTGAGACGGATCACCTTCGATATTGATGACGTGGCCGTTCTGCGTGGAGACCACCTGACCGCAGCCGACGCCGCAGAAGGGGCAGACCGTGGTGGAGGCGGTGGCGCCGCGGGTCTTGAGCACCGGGACCGCGGGCGCGCAGCCGGCCTGGGTCAGGGAGGCCGCCGCGATGGCGCCAGTGGTGAGCCCGCCGAGGCCGCCGATGAACTGCCGGCGAGTCGGCTGCGCGGAGGCCTGGGCCTCGGTGGCGTCGCTGGGGGCCGATTCAGCGCCCGGGTCCGGAATCTTCCCGTCGCTCATCGCGGCGAGGATACCGCGGCAGACGAGGCGGCCCAAGTAAGACGTAGGGCGTATACGGCGGCACGCCGCGTTGTCGGGCGGCGCGCCCCGCTAGTGGGCCGGCGTCGAGGCCTGCCGTTCGCTTCCTCGACCCGCCAGGTGGCCGAGCTCGATGGGGATGGCGGCCTTGGCGAGCACGGTGAAGACGAAGGCGCCGAGCGCCAAGAGCCCCGCGCTCACGGTGAGCTCGACCCAGGTCGGCGCGTAGCGGGGGATCTTGCCCCAGGGCTCGGGGACGAAGCCCGGGATGATCGTGCCGATGCTCTTCTCGATCAAGACGCCGATGAAGAGCAGCGCGCAGGCCAGGTAGAGAAAGGGCGCCGTGCGGCGCACCCGGTGCACGCTCAGCATTGCCGCCGCCGCGACCGTGAGCCCGATCGACGTCCAGCTCCAGGGGACGAGGTCGGTGCGCCCCTCGAGGCCGCGATAGAGGTACACGGCGCTCGCGGCATGATGGGTGGTGCGGTAGAACTCGGTGAAGAGCTCGGAGACCAGCATCACGATTCCCACCTGGGCTGCCACCGTGGCCACCAGCGCGAGCTTCTGGATGGTGGAGTCCGGCACCCCATAGGCGGTGGTCCGCCGGATCACCGCCAGGATGATGATCATGAGCGCCGGGCCCGCGGCGAAGGCGGTGGCGAGGAAGCGCGGGCCGAGCAGCGCCGTGTTCCAGTACGGCCGCGCCGGCAGCCCGGCGTAGAGGAAGGCCGTCACCAGGTGCACGCTCACCGCCCAGAGGATGGACAGGAACACCACCGGCACGTAGTAGCGGGGGTTGGGCTCGCGGCCGCGGTAGTGGCTATAGAGGATGTAGAACGGCACCGCCAGGTTCAGCGCGAGGTAGCCGTTCAGCACCAGGATGTCCCACGCCAGCATCGAGCGCGGCCAGTTGTAGATGCCGATGACGGGCGTGAGGTGCCAGAGCCGCTCGGGGCCGCCCACGTCCACCACCACGAAGCCGATGGCGGCGACGAGAGACGCCACCGCCAGCCCTTCGCCGAAGAGCACCGCGCTCTTGAAGTCCTGGTCGTGGAGCACGTAGGTCGGCATCACGAGAATGACCGCCGCGGCCGCCATGCCCACCAGGAACGTGAAGCAGGAGATGTAGAGTCCCCAGCTCACGTGGTCGTGCATGCCGGTGGCGGCCAGCCCCTCGCGGAGCTGGACGGCATAGGCGAAGGCGCCGGCCAGCATCACCAGCGTGAGCAGGGCCATCCAGGCGTGGTAGAGGGGCCGGCCGCTGGTGACTTCGCGAAGGCCGCGCACGAAGAAGCCGACGAGGGACGCGCGGGGCGGGGGAGCCGTCACGATGGTCATGCGCGTCAGTCCATGTAGTACCAGAACTTCGGCTCGGTCCCGAGGTCCTCCTTGAGCCGGAAGACCTTCTTGTTGGCGAGCACCCAGCGGATCTCGCTGTCGGGATCCAGGAGATTGCCGAAGATGCGCGCGCCTGTGGGGCAGGCCTCCACGCAGGCGGGGTTCCGGCCCTCGCGCGAGCGCTGGATGCAGAACGTGCACTTCTCCACGACGCCACGCTTTCTCAGACGGTTGCCGAGATAATGTTGGTGCGGGTTCACCTCGTCGGCGGGGACGACGGGCTCGCTCCAGTTGAAGCGGCGCGCGTCGTAGGGGCAGGCGGCGATGCAGTAGCGGCAGCCGATGCACCAGTTGTAGTCCACGACCACGATGCCGTCGGGCTCCATCCACGTGGCCTTGACCGGGCAGACGTCCACGCAGGGCGGATTCTGGCAGTGAAAGCACTGGGTGCCGATGTAGAAGTGCCCCGCCGCCGGCACCTCGTGGAAGAACTCGTCCTCGGCGTGCCCGAAGTCCATCTGCCCCTTCTTGTGCTCGTGGATGCGGATGTATTGGATCGCCGTCTTCCGGTCCTGGTTATTCTCCTTCACGCAGCCGCGGATGCAGTCCATGTAGCCGCGGCACTTCGAGATGTTGAAGGCGTAGCCGTAGAGCACGCCCGGCCGCGCGTCGGTGGGAGTGATGTCGACGCGCTGCCCGGTGCGCAGCTCGTACAGGCGCTCGAGCCGCCGCACCGTGTCCTTCTTCTCCTGGTCGGTCATCAGGCGGAAGTTCCCCTGGAAGTACTCCTGCCAGTCGAGCACCGCCTTCTCGCGCGCCTCGGCGGAGGCGACGGGGTTGCACGCGGTCTGGAAGAGCCCGAGCCCGGCCAGGAGCCCCGCCGTGATGCCGCCCAACGCGGTGCGCCGGTCCACCTGGCGCTCGAGGAGCTGGCGGAAGCCGGAGAGATGGGGATCCTCCGCCGGATCCACACCGTCGGGCGGCGCCGCCTCGGCGGCGAGGTGGCGCACGCGGTCGAGCCCGGCCCCGGCGTCGGACCAGCCGCTCCCGCCGCACCCGCCGCCGCCACTTCCGCAGCCGCAGCCGCCACCCCCGCCACCATGCAAGGCGCGCGGCTGGATGACAGGCAGGGGGCGCCGCAACGGCGTGGTCATCGATGGCCTCGCGTCATTTCTCGTCTCCCGGGGCGGGCGTCCGGGCCACGGCGGGCCAGCGTGTGCCCCACCGGGGCGCGTGCGGGTTGTGGCACTGGGCGCAGGCGAAGACCACGCGCGGCGGCGCCCAGCCGCCCGCGCGCTTGCCGTGCGCGCCGCTCGCCCAGTCGGCCGCCTGGCGGCTGTGGCACTGGGCGCAGACCTGATAGCTGTGGTCGAAGTCGACCGGGCTCTTCTCGAGCGTGCGCAGGCGGTCGGGGGCGTCCGGCGTATGGCAGGTGGCGCAGGCCATCACGGTCGCGGGCGCATGCTCGAGCGTGACGCTCCAGTGCGCGCGGCGGGGCGAGCCGGCCGGCCCGCGCATGCCCGCGACCGGCAGTGTGTGGCACGTGGAGCAGGGATACTTCTCGATGGCGGGCGTGCGGGCCAGCACGAAGAAGCGCGGGCGATCCGGAAAGCCCGTCGCCACGACCCGCGGCGCGCTCGCCAGGTAGGGCTCGCTGCTGAGCCCCGCGTCGGGATTGGGCGCCGTCGCGTGCTCGGCGATCTGCAGCACGGACGTGTGCTCCTCCGTCTCGTGGCACGCGGCCAGCCCCAGCGCGAGCATGAAAAGCATCCCCACGAGCCGAACGTGGGGCTTCATGGCGTCTTCTCCCTCTCCTCCCCAGGGGGCGAGGGCAGGGTGAGGGGACGCGCGAAGGCCTCCGCGGCCGGCGCGGCGAGCGCGTGGCATTGCCGGCAGCTCACGCGCTGGGGATGCGTCGTGCGGAGCACGTCCACCGCACCCGGCCCCGCATGGCACGCGCGGCAGTTCTCCCGCATCTGGAGCGCGTGCGGGATGGGCGGCGGGCTCCCCGGCATCGCCGCGGCCTTGAGCGCCGGCGGCGCCGGGGTGTGCCAGTCGCTGGCTCTGAAGGCGGGCTGCCCCGCCTGGGGCACGTGGCATTGCCGGCACGAGGCCATCTCGGGATGCGGCGTCACCGGCGCGTAAGCCTCGAAGCGCGGCACCCAGCCGCCCTCGCCGTGGCAGGCCAGGCACGCCTTGCCGAAGGCCTGGCGCTCGTCCACGGGGTGCGGAATCACCGGCGGCGCGCCCGGGTAGGCGCGGCGCGCGTAGTAGACCTCGCGCGTGCGCTTGCGGTTCGGCTCCGCGGGCATGGCCGCGTAGTCCGCCGCGCGCGCCACGCGCGCGTACATGCCCGCCTCCGTGGGCAGCGTGGGCGTGGCCTGGGCGGTGACCGGCATCACGCGCGCGGGCTCGCGCCCGGCGATGAGGCTCTGGCCCGCGACGGCGACCAGGGCCGCCATCAACAGCACGGCCAGCCCGATCAGGAAGTAGCGCGACCGGTTCACGGGGCCGCCGGCCTCAGGCCCGCTCCACCTTGACCGCGCACTTCTTGTAGTCGGGCTGGCCGGAGATGGGGCAGAAGGCATCCAGCGTCAGCTCGTTGATCAGGAGCGCCTCGTCGAAGAACGGCACGAACACCTGCCCCTCGGGCGGCCGCGCCCGGCCGTCGATCTGCGCGGGCAGGACGAGGGCGCCGCGCCGCGAGGTCAGGCGCACGCGCTGGCCGTTGGCGATGCCGAGGCGCTGCGCGTCCGTGGGGTGCAGCTCCACGTACGCGGCGGGTACCGCCTGGTGCAGCACGGGAATACGCCGGGTCAGCGAGCCCGTGTGCCAGTGCTCGAGCACGCGCCCGGTGTTGAGCCAGAAGGGATACTGCGCGTCCGGCACCTCCGGCGGCGCCTCGTAGGGGCGGAACCAGATCCATGCGCGCCGGTCGGGCTTACCGTAGAAGTCGAAGGCGCCCTTGGCGGCCGGATCGTACTGCCCGTTGTAGCGCCACTTCGTCTCCTTGCCGTTGACGAAGGGCCAGATGACGCCGGGGCGTCGGCGGAGCTCGTCGTAGGGCGCCATCTCGTGCTCGGGCCCGGCCTGAAAGCGCGTGTACTCCTTCCAGATGTCCGGGATGTGCGTGGCCTCCGGCCAGGGGAAGAGCTTCTCGAAGCCCATCCGCCGCGCGACCTCGATGATCTGCCAGGTGTCCGACATCGCCTCGCCGGGCGGCGGCAGCAGGCGGTCCCAGTGCTGCGTTCGCCGCTCGGAGTTGCCGAACATGCCCTCGCGCTCGATCCAGCACGCCGCGGGCAGGATCACATCCGCCACGTCCGTGGTGGGCGTGGGGTAGACGTCGGAGACCACGATGAAGCGGTCGTCCTTCTTGAGCCCGTCGCGGTAACGGCGGAGCTTCGGCATCGTCACCATGGGGTTGGTGACCTGTATCCACAGGAAGCGGATGTCCCCGCGATCCACGGCGCGGAACATCTCCACGGTGTGATACGTGGGCTTGGGCGCGATGCGCTCGACAGGCACGCCCCAGATCTCCGCCGCCAGCTTGCGCGCCTTCTCCTCCGTCACGTCCCCGTGGGGGAGGCGCTGCGTCAACGTGCCGACCTCGCGCACGGTCCCGCACGCGCTCGGCTGGCCGGTGAGGGAGAAGGGGCTGTTGCCCGGCGTGGCGATCTTCCCCACCAGGAGATGGATGTTGTAGACGAGGTTGTTGATCCACGTCCCGCGGGTGTGCTGGTTGAACCCCATGCACCAGAGGCTCATGACCTTCTTCTTCGGGTCGCCGTAGAGCGAGGCGAGGTAGCGCAGCTCGCGCGCGGGCACGCCGGAGAGCGCCTCCACCTTCTCCACCGTGTAGTCCCCCAGCAGCTCGCGGTAGCGCTCGAAGCCGACCGTCTTCGGCTCGTCCTTGAAGGTGAACTTGTCCTCGAGCCCGTAGCCGATGTTGGTCTTGCCCTCGTGGAAGGAGACGTGGTCGCGCACGAAGCCCGCGTGCACCCAGTCATTGCGGATGATCTCGTGGCAGATCGCGTTCGCGATGGCGAGATCCGTCTGGGGCTTGAAGAGGATGCTCCGGTCGGCGGCCATGCTGGTCCGCGTCCAGCGCGTGGCGAGGTCGATGATCTTCACGTCCGGGTTCTTCAGCCGCCGCTCCAGCAGGCGGGAGAAGAGCACGGGGTGCATCTCCGCCATGTTGTTGCCCCAGAGCACGAAGACGTCCGCGTGGTCGATGTCCTCGTAGCAGCCCATGGGCTCGTCGAGGCCGAAGCTCGCCATGAAGCCCGTGACCGCGCTCGCCATGCACAGGCGCGCGTTGCCCTCGAGATTGTTCGTGCCGATGGCGCCCTTCATGAACTTGGAGGCGACGTAGCCGTCGGGGATCGTCCACTGCCCCGAGCCGTACATGGCGACGGCGTCCTTGCCGTGGCTCTTGATGGTCTCCGCCATCTTCGACGCCACCAGGTCGAGGGCCTCCTTCATGGGGACCGGGACGAGCTTCCCGTCCTTCCGGACCATCGCGCGGGTGAGCCGGTCCTTGCCGTAGAGGGCCATCACGGAGTGATAGCCCTTCACGCAGGCGAGCCCGCGATTCACCGGGCTCGCGGGATCGCCCTTCACCGCCACCGCACGGCCGTTGCTGATGCCGACCAGCAGGCCGCAGCCCACGCCGCAGAAGCGGCAGGGCGTCTTCTTCCAGGCGAGGTTGGGATCGTTGGGCAGTGCCGGGGCGGGCGGGCCCCCGCCGGCCGGGGCGGCCTTGTCCTGCGCCGGGAAGACGATGCCGGGGAACGCGGCCTCGGCCGCGCTCACCGCGGCCGCGGCGGCCATGGACTTGAGGAGATCGCGCCGGGTCATGACCGGCCTCCTGACGAGTGACGCGCAGAGGAAATGGGCGGCGCGGGGTCGATGGCCGCATCGCCGAGCCCGGCCACGAGCGCCAAGGCCTGGAGCGCCGGCACCTCGGCCAGCTCGAGCCCGAGGGCCGCCTCGGCGGCCTCGTCGGGCGAGTCGGTAACGAGGACGAGGAGATCGCGATTGACGGCGGGGATCACCTCACAGCCGGGCAGCCGGCGCAGCGCCGCCGCCAGCTCGTCGAGCCGTCCGCTCACCGGGTACGCGAGATAGCTCTTGATGGGCATCGGTGCCCCGCGGCGGAGCATGCCCCACGCGGGGGCCGAGGCTCAATACGACGAA
>DATJFY010000018.1:0-3536 GCA_035495415.1 Verrucomicrobiia bacterium | reverse complement strand
GGGCTCGGTCGGCCGCCAGCACCGCGATCACGGCCAGCTCGCCTGGCGCGGTCTTCGCCTTCCAGTCGGTGAACGCGGCGGCGTGGACGGCCAGCAGGGCCGCGATCCTCGATTTCCCCGATCGGCGGCCGGCGGCGATCCACAGCTCGGCGCCCGGCGCGGTCGGGGGCTCGGCGCGCCCCGTGCACCGACGGAACAGCTCCACATCGGCCGGCTCCGTGATCGGTAGGCCGTCGAAGGCGCGCAGGACGATGCGCCATGCGCGCCAGGTCTCGGGCGGCCGGAAACTCGCGCCGAGCAGCCGCGGCGACTCCAAGGCATCAACCGGAGAGAACCCGCTGGTGGCCAGGCTCGAGGGTTTCTTCGCCTTCATCGCGAGCCTCGTCGTGGGAGGCGAGGCTCGAGTGTCCAGCGCGCGGCGAGCACCTGCACCGCGAGGCGGCGCCATTCCTGCTTCCCGCGCCGGCCGCGACGGCGAAGCGCCCGGGTCCGCCGACCGCGACGCGACTTCACGACCGACACCGGGGGCCGCCGCTACAGGGCCTCCGGGCCGCGGAGCATCTCACGTAGCGGCTTCCGCAGCTCGTGCGCCGGCCGCGTGAAGTGGCCCGGCAGCAGGTCGGAGAGCTTCCACGAGATGAACGTTGCCGCCTGCTCAGAGCCCCGCACCCGGCGCAGGCGGCCCTCCGAGGCCGTGTAGGCGACCTCCCCGCACTCCAAGTATGGGGCGAGCGCGCCCACGAGGTGCTCCACCGTCTTCTCGACTTCTGCGGCGGCGACCATCTGGCCGCCGAGCGCGGCCCGGAGCTGGGCGGCCTTCCGTACGGCCTCGGCTTCCCGCTCTTCGGCGGCTTCGGCTTCGGCCCGGCGGGCGGCTTCCACGGCGGCGAGCTGCCGGCGCTCCTGCTGGCGGCGAAGCTGGTCCAGGCGATCTTCGACCGCTGTCAGGTCGTCGTCGAGCTGCTCGCCTAGGGCGGCGCGGTGGGCGAGCTGCTGGCGGAGCTGTTCCAGCTCAGTGGTGGTCATCTCCGAGACGTTCATCGGTCTCTCCTCGTTAGCCGGCCCTCCCGTGCCGGCGGTGCTCCCGGTCTAGCCCTGAGTGCCTCCGTCCTGCGGACAGGGCGCGGCGATCTCGCGCACGCCCGACTCCTGCATCGGCTCCGGGGGGGAAGTCGGCTCCTGCGGGCTCACAGGAATTTCGTTGCGCTTCCGTGGTCGGCGGGCGCGGCTTAGGTCGGCGCGGACGGCCCGGACGATTTCCTGCTCGTCGGTCGCCGCGGCCCGTCGGCGTTCGAGCCCGAGCGCGGTCAAGTGCCGGAGCAGGGAGTCCGCGAGTGCCTGCCTCTGCGCGACGACCGGAAAAACGGCCCGTCGCTTCCTGTTCACGATCCCGGTGCCGCCGTCCTGTTCCAAAAGCCAGGCGTCGATTGAGTCCAGCAGCAGGCGGGTCACCACGACGGAGTCGAGCACCGCGGCCTGCTGGGCGGTGATCGTCCCGGGGGCGCCCATATCGTGTTCCAGCGCCCGACGCCAGCCGATGAGGGCGCGACTGACCTTGGATCGGCCGTCCAGCGCGCCGATACCACGCACGCGGATGGCCCGTTGCAGGCCCACCAGGCCATGCTTTTTGTAGGGTCGGGCCATCGTCAGGCTTGGAACCGGTGTGGAACCAGTGCGGGCAAGTGCGCGACCTAGCGGCAGATTTCGTCTGGCGTCTGACCCGCAATCAGTAGGTCGGAGACCGAGTCGTAGTGGTGCCGGGGGCCCTTGCGGCGCGGCCACAGGTCACGGTACATTCTCGCGCCATGAAGCGACGGGCCGTTTTGGTCGGACTGATTGCCCTCGTCGTTCAGGGGTGCGAGTACCTCGAACCGAAGAAGTTCGGCCTGACCACGGCCGAGCGGAAGCAGGTCTACCTCGAGCTGTTTCGGGAATACCAGCGGCACGGGATCCCGGGGCCGGGGCCGTGGGATACCGATCGCACTCCGATGAAGGACAAGAAGCTCGAGGCAATGTTTTGGGCCGGCGTCAAGGCCGACCGCACGAGGGCCGAGGTGGCCGTCTCCCAACGAACCGGCCTGAATCTCGTCGAGGTCGGCGAAATCTATCGCGAGGGGCAGGACAAGGCCTGGCGGGGTGTACCGCGGTGACGAGTGGCTCCGATGATGACTACCGTGTTCACGAGGGGAGCTCACTCGGTGATCGAATGGCTGAACGCCAACAGCGGGGCCGTCACCGCGGTGGTCACGGCGATCTACGCCTTCTTCACGATCCTGCTGTGGCGGGCGACGGGGCGGCAGGCGACGCTCACCAAGCAGACGTTCGCGGCCACCAACCGACCATACTTGTCGCTTCGGATCGAATGGAGCGACATTACGGTGGGTGTGAACGACGTGGTGGAGGTGCAGGCGATCGTCGAGAACGTCGGGACGATCCCCGCCGAAGTCACCAAGTGGGAGGCCTCGGGACGGCTGATGAACCTGGACAGCGTGATGGAGCCGGTCGAGGTGGTCGAGGTGCGGACGCTGCGGGGTGACAGCGTATTCCCTGGCGAGCCGTACCCTGTGGAGTTCCAGTTCAGACACCCCGGCATCGCTCAGACGCCGATGCCTCTGCGATTCGTCGTGACCCTCGGGTATCGTGGCGTCAGCATCCCGGGAGGGAAGACCTACGAGACGGTGCTCGAGGGAGAGCGGACGCCGACTACCCACCGACAGCGGATGCGAGCCACGTGAGAGCGCCCCCTCCGGGCCTGGTTCCTGTTTGGTTCCAGCGCAACGAGACACACCGAGATATACGGGTCCAGCCATCATGCCTGCTGATCGGATTTACAAGGGGATGTGTCGCTGGTGTGTGCTGCTGTGTCGCCGGGGCCTAGGTTCGTAATCAGTAGGTCGCGGGTTCAACTCCCGCCCCCGGCTCCAGCCTTTTTCAGTACTGTCTTCGCCTTCCTCGATTCGGTTCTGCTCGTTGGTTGCTGGGGGTTGTAGCTGGTTGCGGCGGCCAGCCGATCCACGGCGCTTCGGTTGGCCCCCGGGACGAGGTGACCGTAGAGGTCCACCGTGACCTTGATCGACGAGTGTCACATCCGGATGCCATCGCCGACGGGCGTCGCACGACCCCAAGAACGGGGAACGGATGGCGACGGCAGAGGAAGGTGTAGACGTCGAGCGTGCGCGGCTTGCAGTGGACCGCCACGTAGACCTGAAGCCACCGCTCGACGTAGGCCTCGAAGGTGGTCTTGTCGCTCTGGCTCGAGGACGGAGAGGTCCCCGAGCCGCAGACGCGCACGGAGTTTCGAGGCGACTATGTCAGAGCCCTTGGCGCGTCGGCTCGCGTCACCGCGGTTGGGGGCGGGAGTTGAACCCGCGCAGCCTACTGAACGTAGTCAGTTGTCCCGGTGGAGGATTGACAGGCTCGGGCGAACGAAGCGCCGATCTGATAGAGTGACGCGTATCGCGCGGATGCCGAGGGGTGAACATGTCGGCTCTTCCCACAGGCACGGTCACCTTCCTTTTCACGGATATCGAGGGCAG
>DATJFY010000017.1:0-14403 GCA_035495415.1 Verrucomicrobiia bacterium | reverse complement strand
CGCTTGAAGATCGCCTTCCCCGTGTCGCCCGCGAGCTTGAGCCGGGTCGGCATGGTCGCCACGTACTCCATGAGCACGTGATCGAGCAGGGGAACGCGGGACTCGAGCGACACCAGCATGCTCGTCCGGTCCACCTTGGCGAGGATGTCGTCCGGCAGGTACGTGCGCACGTCGAGATACTGGAGCGTCGCCACGTAATCTGGAGCCCCGGAGGCGGCGGCCAGCGTCCCGAATCGGCCGTCATCGGCCCGCGTTCCCGTTTGCCTCTGGGCCTCGGCGGTGAGGAGCCGTCCGAGCGTCGCGTCCCGCTGATACGTGACCATGCGGAAGTAGCGATCGACGGGGCCGGCGCCGAGCAGCTCCAGATAGCCGCGCCCGCGAGCCGTCGACGGCAACGCGGCCGCGCCCACGCGGGCCGCCATCCGCCCCAGCACCCCGGGGAACGCATCGAGGCCCGCATGGCGGCGCTGGGCGGCGGCGTAGCGACGGTACCCTGCGAAGTTCTCGTCCCCGCCATCGCCGGACAGGGCGACGGTCACGTGCTCGCGGGTGATCTTGGCCACGTAGTACGTCGGGAGCGCGGAGGCGTCGGCAAAGGGCTCATCGAGCTGCCACGCGAGCTGGGGCATCACCTCCAGGGCGTCCGGCTTGACCACGAACTCGCAGTGGTCCGTGCCGTAGCGCTGCGCGACCGCGCGCGCGTACGCGAGCTCGTCGAAGGAAGCCTCGTCGAAGCCGATGGAGAAGGTGCGGATGGGCGTCGTCGACGCCTGCGCCATCAGCGCGACCACGGAGCCGGAGTCGACGCCGCCAGAGAGGAACGCCCCCACCGGCACGTCGCTCACCATGTGGCTGCGCACCGCGTCCTGCAGATGCCAGCGAAGCCCCTCGACCCACTCCTCCTCGCGGCGCTCCTGCGGGTCGAACCGCAAATCCCAGTACCGGCGGATCTCGGGCTCGCTCCGTCCCTCCTCGAGCAAGAGATACGAGGCGGGGGGCAGCTTGCGCACGGCGCGGAAGATGGTCCGTGGGCAGGGGATGTAGTGGAAGACGAGGTAATCCCGCAGCGCGTCCCAGTCGAGGTCTCTCGACACCGTCGCGTCCTGGAGGAGGGCCTTGATCTCGGAGGCGAAGAGGAATCGCCGCCCATCCCACGCGTACACCAGGGGCTTGATGCCCACGCGATCTCGGGCCAGGAACAGCCGCCGGCGGCCGCCGTCCCAGAGGGCGAACGCGAACATCCCACGGAGACGCTCCAGGCAGCCAACGTCCCATTTCTCGTAGCTGCGCAGCAGCACCTCCGTGTCCGAGGCGGTCCGGAACACCACGCCGGAGGCTTCCAGCTCCCGCCGCAGCTCGCGGTAATTGTAGATCTCGCCGTTGAACACCACGACCCGCGAGCGATCGTCGCTGAACATGGGCTGGTCGCCGGTCGAGAGGTCGATGATGGCGAGCCGGCGATGACCCACGGCGACCGGCCCCTCGATGAACATGCCGTCGCCGTCGGGGCCGCGGTGCGAGAGCACATCGGTCATCGCCTGCACGAGACGCGCTTCGGCCGGGCGTCCGTCCGCACGCACCATTCCCGCGATCCCACACATGGTCAGGCCTCCGTCCGCCGGGGCAGCGCGGGCCGGCGCACCGGCGCCACCACCGGCCCCCGACCACGCGGCCGGGTCCCCACCGGAGGCGTCGGCACCGGGCGCGCCACCACCGGCGCGGGCGCCGCCTGCAGGACGAGGACCTTCAGCATCACCGTGATCGCCACCATGTGGAAGAACAGGTCGAAGTACGACATGCTCAGGAACGCGCCGCTGACCAGGAAGCCGACGAGGCTCACCTCGATCATTTGCGCGGTCGCATAGTGGAATTCCAGCGCGGGGTTTGCACGGGCCCTTCGCCGGACCCGCCGCAGGCTGATGAGGGTCGATCCGATCAGCGCCAGGTAGAGAGCCAGCCCCGTGAAGCCATGCTCGGCGAGCACCTGGAAGTAGATGCTGTGGGCGTCCTGCCAATCGTTCCACTTCTCTTCGGGCGAGTAGCGGAGATAGACGGCCGGCGTGAATGGCCGGAAGCCCGCGCCGATGAGGGGATTGTCCAGGGCGAGCTGATAGGACACCCACCAGGCGTTCAGCCGCATATTGGCGGAGCGGTCCTGCTCGTACGTCTGGATGGTTCCCATACGGTTCAGCCACTGCTCCGGGACCATCGACTTGCCGAACAGCACCACCACGATGGCGAGCGGGATGACGAAGAACTTGGCCCGGCTCTTCACGAAGATGAGGGTCAGGACGAGCCCCAAGCCCAGGAAGGCCCCGCGCGAATAGGTGAAGAGGCTGCCGAAGATCCCGAAGAAGAACGTCGCGCGCAGGCCCAGCTTCATCCACCGGCGGGTCTCGAAGCGGCTGAGCAGGAGAAGCAGAGGCAGCACCATGTTGATGGCCAGCCCGATCTCGGTATTGCCCGCGATGAAGCTATCCGGCGGGCCGAGCACCTGGTTTCCCCCGCCGGTCCCGAGGGCCCAGATTCCGCCCTTTAGTCCAAAGAATCCAATAGATAGGGCAATGACGTAGAGAAGCATCTTGAGCTTCTCGGTCTCCTGGAAGAGGAGCATGGTCACGAAGGTCACCAGAAGGATCTTCGAGACCTTGTCGTACTGATCGAAGGCGTCCGTCGGGCTGAGCGCGAAGAAGGTCGAGATCGAGAAGAGCACCCACAGGGCGATCAGGAGATAGACCTCGATGGTCCGCGGCAGCGGCTTCCGCTCCCGCGTGAACAGGAGCCCGATCAGGGTGGCGATGGCCACCATCATCGCGAACGGGAGGGTATAGGCGAAGCTCCAGGTGAGCCGGTGCGGGTTCATGTAGCCGATCCACGACCACATGAGGATGCCGATCCAGGGCCGCGTCAGGCAGAAGGGTAGCGAGCAGACGACGATCAGCGTGACGACAATGTCACGATAGGGCATCGCTAGCGTGTCCGCCTGGTCATGAAGATCGCTCCCCGGCTCATGGGAAGATGAGGAGCAGCTCCTCGAGCATCGCGATGGTCTCGGTCAACTGCCGCCTCGACGTCTCGAGGTATTCCTGTCGCTTCACCGCATTGTGTATGCGGTCCACCGGTGCGCGGGAGTGGTTCCATGCGACGGTCACCTTCTTGAAGGCAAGATCCAGCATGGGGTCCGTGTAGTTGGGATTCTTCAGCTTCTTCATGCCGATCATGTTGAACATGCCTTCCCGGGCGGCGCGGATCAGGACATACGCGTTGCTGGCCGCCTGGTGGTAGTCAGTGATGTCGTCGGCCGGACCCGAGACTTCATAACCGGCCAGCGCGCGCTTTTCCTCCTTGATGGCGAGCTCGAGCTGGCCCACGATCCCCGACGGCTGCCGCGTGGGCTTGGTCACGTACTCGGGCAGGGTCGACTTCTGCGCGTGCGCCGGCAGGACGCCTACCCCTAGGCTCGTGAGGGCGAGCAGGGCCGCCGCAACACTGTGTGATCCCCTCATCACATGTGCCTCCCATTGCGTGAGCCACGCAGCACGTCGGCGTAGACCTCCTCGACGAGCCGGGCGTGCTGGGTGGCCGAGAATCTTTGCCGCATGTCCGCGTATCCGGCTTCGGCGATGCGCATCGCCCGCGCGGGCTCCCGGAGCAGGCTCACGATACTGTCCGCGAGGGCCCGGTCGTCCCCCTGGGTGAAGAGGAGCCCGGTACGCCCATGCTCGATGATCTCACGGGGGCCCCCTTCATCGCTCGCCACGACCGGCCTCCGCATCGCCATGGCCTCCGCGATCACCCGGCCGAAGGGCTCGGGCTCGATGCTCGCGTGGACGACCACGTCGAAGAGCTGCAGGGCGCTCGGCACATCGCCGACGAATCCGGCGAAGACCACCCGGTGGGACACGCCGAGCGCCTCGGCGAGCTCGTGCAGCTCGCGCTCATAGGCCTCGCCACCGACGGGCGGGGCCCCCACGATACAGCCCCAGGCCTCGGGGACGGTGCGGAGCACCTGGGCGAATGCCCGCAGAAAGAGCTTGTGGCCCTTCCACTCCTGGAGCTGGCCCACGATGCCCACGCAGGGCGCCTGCGCCGGAATGCCGAAGGCCGGACGTCGGAGCGCGGGAGCCGCCGGGCGATCCGGGTCGAACCTCTCGAGGTCGACGGGCGGATAGACCACGTTCACCTGCGCAGGGGCAATGCCCAGCTCCAGCAGGTTCTCCCGGGTGACCTGCGAGTTCGCGATATAGCGCGAGGCCATGGGGGCGAGGCGGCGGACCAGGGACGAGTTCCACTCGCGCCCGCGCTGATACGCGACCACGGGGACGCCGGTCCAGCGCGCGGCCAGGATCGCCGCCACATCGAACCCGTTGTTCTGGTGGATGAGCCGGATCCCATGCCGTCGGACGAAGCGGCGCAGAGCGTTCGCATAAGGAATCGTCACGGTGAGCAAGTCACTCAGCGCCGCAACTTTGCCGGAGCGCGTGGAGGCGCGCGGCCGGGGCGCGATGCGCTCCGCCACGAGGCCCGCCACCTCTCGCACGTACTCGCCCTGATCCTCGCGCGCGACCACCACGTGGGGCTCGAAGCGCTCGCGGTCCAGCCGCCGGACCAGGACGGACAGGCTCATCGTCGAGCCTGACAGGCCGATGCTGCTCTCGATGAACGCCACCGGCACGGGCGCCCGCGCCGCCACCCTCTCGGAGACCGTCATGTCCGGCCTCCCAGGATCTCCGCCAGGCGGAGCTTCAGCCGGTCAAGGTCATGACGCGACTCCACGTGCTCGCGGCCCTCCCGCCCCATGGCGGGCCAGCGCTCGGGGTGATCCACGAGCTCCTGGAGCGCCGCGGTGATGGCCGGCGCGTCGCCGGCCGGCACGAGGACCGCCGAGCGGCCTTCGCGGACCATCTCCGGCACGCCGCCCACCCTGGTGGCCAGGATGGGGATGCCGGTGGCCTGCGCCTCGAGCAGCACGTACCCCGCCTGCTCCATCAGGCTCGGCAGCAGGAAGATGTCGGACTCGGCCAGGCAGCGCAGCACGTCGGGGGTGGCCATCGCCCCCATCAGATGAATCGACGTCTCGGCGCCCAGCGACTTGATCAGGACGCCCAGCTCGTCGGCGAGCGGGCCGTCGCCGATGATGCGATAGTCCACCCGCCGCCCCGGATTGGCGCGCCGGAACGCGTCAACGGCGCGGATCCCGACGTCGAGCCCCTTCTTTTCCACGAGACGGGCCACCGTGACCAGCCGGAGCGGGTCGCCCACCGACCCGCGCTCGCGGAACGGAATGCTCCGGACGCCGATCACGTGCGGATAGGTGACGATCCGTTCATCCTCGAATCCGTATCGACGCAGGGTCGCCCGGCCGTAGTAGTCGGTCTGCACGATGAAGGCGTCGCCGCGCGTGCGGAGCCCGGCCAGCGCCTCGGGCCCCTGCTCGTCCCCGATGGCGTAGTCATCACCGCCGAAGCGGGTGACGAAGCGCGTGTCCGGGAACACGTCCTTGAGCACGATGAAGTCGATGCCGTTCCCGCCCCAGTAGCAGAGGATGGCGTCGTAGCGGCGGCCGAGGAAGGGCGCCACGAACATCACGTTGTTCAGCCGCTGATAGAGCGACTGCCCAGGCCGTCGACGCGCCGCACGAAGCATCGCGCGCGGGTGGCGGGGTAGGTGGCGGAGGAACGTCGCGGCGGCCCGGCGGGCGCGGGCGCCGCGGCCTTCCGGCACCTCGAAGTAGTGCGTGCGCTCGCGGAGGCGGTACCGGTCGACGTCCGGCTGGACGAGCTCCTCGCGCGGATTGCGCCGGGCGTAGATGTCGACGGCGTGCCCGAGGTCGAGCAGGCCGGTGATATGGCGCAAGATGAACGTCTCCGAGAGCTTCGGGAAGCCGCCGAGGATGACCGCGACCTTCATCGCCGTCCCTCCAGCGGGACAGGCGCCCTCGACACCGGCGTGACCTCCCCGAGACGCCCCGCCATCACCGCACGCCACGCCTGCCAGTAGAACAGCACCGTGTGCGGCGAGCCCGGCCCCCCCGGGCCCGGATCCGACGCGAGGACGTCGCGCACGCCGTCCGGATCGAGATCGGGATGCTCCACCTCGACGTGCTTCAGCGTCGCCGCCTGGACGGCCGACGGCTCCCAGTCGAAGTACTCGCGCCGGAGGGCCGAGCTCAGCGCGCGGGCCGCCAGCTCCGGGGCCGCGGTACGGAAGGCGCGGAAGCTTCGCCACGGCGGCGCGCTCGCGATCCCGCCCTGGGAGACGAACGGCACCCCCAGGGCCTCGGGAAGCTGCTTCTCGAAGATCTGGAAGTACACCCCGTGGGCCTCGCGGAGAGGCGCAGAGATCCGCGCCACCGTCTCCCAGTAGCGCCGGCTGCTCCCCGGGGTGAAGGGCAAGACGTGGTTCGCGTACACCTTCACGGGATTCGGACCGATGCGGTGACGGCCCCGATTGAGGAACGTGAAGCGCCACACGCCCTCGGCATCATCCGAGTAGCCCGCCATCTCGCGCCGAAGGCTGGTCTCGGCGCCTTCGCGCAAGGCCTCGTAGACGGACGGGGCGAACACGCGCTTCATGGCCGCCCACACCGGGGCGCCGGGCTCCGCCACTTTGTGCCGGCGAAAGGCGTCGAAGCTGTCCGCCGGATAGCCCGCCTCGTTCAGCCCGAAGCCGCAGAAGAACCCGTCCCAGATCGCATGCATTTCGGGACCGATACGCTCCGAGAGCTGGGCGATGAAGAGGTACAGGCTGGGAGCCACGACCTCGCTCTGGGTGAGATACCCGGCGTACGCCGCAGAGCTGTAGTAGTCGCGCTCGGTCGGCACGAGCGAGAGAGGAACGCCGAAAGCCTCGGCGATGCGGGTCGCGAAACGGCCGTCGGCGCCCTGCTGCTCGTTCGCATGCGAGAGGCTGATGGCCTCCGTCGGCAGACCCAGCTTCCGCAGCACGGCAAGGACGATCCGCGAGTCGAACCCGCCGCTGAGGAGCATCGTCGAGACATCCGAGAGCCGCGCGTAGCGCTCGACCTCGTGACGCAGGATCTCCACGATCTCGCCGGTGGGCACGTGACCCAGGTCGACGACGTCGGGCCGACGCGCCACCCATTCCCAGTAGGTTCGCTGGTCGAGCGCTCCGGTGGCGGGGGCGTAATCGAGCACGGTGGCCCCGGGTACCCGCGACACCCCGTGCAGCATGGTGGTGTTGCCCAGCGTGTTGCCCACGGAAAAGAACTGCCCCCAGCCTGCCGCGTCCATCGCGACCGGGATCCCCGCCGCGCACAGGGCACGGAGCTCGCTGGCGAGCATCAAGGAGCGGCCGTCGCGTACCATGTACAGCGGCTGGATGCCGAACGGGTCCGTCACGACGACCAGGCGTCGGTGGCGCGCATCCCAGAATAGCGCCGCGAACACTCCATCCAGCGTCCCCAGGATCGATGCGGCGCGCCGGTGATCCGAGGCGACCACCTCGGCCAGCAGGGCCTCGAGCGGCCCGCTGGGCGGCAGCGGCACCCCGGCGAGAAGAAGACGATTGCCCCCGTGCTCGCGCTCCATCCAGCCGCCCAGACGCGCTGGGAGCCCCGCCGCGACGTAGCCGAGCGCGCCGCCGTCGACCTGGCGGATCCCCGTCGACTGATGGTCGAAGAGGCGCATCGCCTCCGTCATGGCGCCCACCAGCGCGGACGGGGACTGCTGTTCGTCGTTCCGGAAGCAGGCGGCAAGCTTCATCTAGGCCGCCTCCGCCGTGATGGTGCGCCGGTACCACGTGCCGAACGACAAGGTCAGGAGCAGCGGCCAGGTCGCATCGGCCCGGCCGGCCACATGGTCGGCGAGCACCGCCTTCAGTCCCTGGATGTCGAGCAGGTCCCCGGGCAAGGCGGCATCGTCCCCGATCACGTCCGCAATGCGGCCGGCCAGGGAGGGCCGTCGCCGGATCAGCTCCTCCATCCGTGGCCACGAGCCCTCGGACGCCGCGACAGCCATGGGTCGCCGGCTCATCCGAGACGCGGCGAGGCGGGCCCGCAGGCGCGCGTGCTCGACGAGATAGTGTGTGCGCGGCGGCAGCCCGGTGTTCGCGTCGGGCACCGCCGCCAGTGCCGGATCGAGAAGGTGAAGGGCGCGCTTGTAGACGATCCCGTCCAGCCTCTGCTCGCTGGGAAGATCCAGGTGCCGATCGAGGACCGCATTGTCGAAGGCCACGGTGTAGTCGCGATAGAAGTGCCGGACGCTCAGGACGTTCAGGAATGCGTTGAACCGCGTGGCCAGCATGTTCATGCGGACGAACTCGCAGCGGCGCACCGGGTCGGGCGCGTGAGCTTCTGCTCGAGCCAGGATGTCCGCCACCACGCCGCGCACGGTGTCCTCGACTCGGGCGAACTCCGGGCCTCGAAAGAGTCGCGGCAGCATCGGGTGACGCCACAGGCAGTCGCCCTGCGTATCGAGCACCACGTCGACGAGGGCCTCGCGCGACGGGCGGCCCTCCGGGGCGGCCAGCTGATGACGGTTGACGGGCCAGCCGAGCAGGTGCCGACGGTGCTTGGGAAGGGCGGACCCCTTCAGCAGCAGGTCGAAGCCATACCCGGTGGCAAGCCCGCTGACCGAGCTCCCCAGGGCCTCGCGCAACCGACCGAAGTGGGCGTTGTCGAACCGGCTGGCCCCGTCACCGAGGGCGGAGCCCAGATCCACCAGACCCGTGTAGTAGTCCGGATCGCGACGGACGAACGTGAAGGGGAGGTCTCGGGTCGCCGCCAGCCGGCGGGCCACCTCGACCTCGGTATTCTCCGTGTCGGCGATTGTCACGGCGGCAAGCGCCACCGGTGAACAGGCGATGATTGCGCGGGAGTCGAGCCCGCCGCTCAGCAGCAGCCCCGCGCGCTTCGCCGACCGAAGGTTTCGCCGGACCGCCCCTCGCAACGTCTCGGCCAGATCCTCGGCGTAGCGGCGAACGGGGCGCGGCGCGGCGTCCTGGTACCGCAACTCCCAGTACCGCGCCACTCGGGCCCGGCCGTCGTGGAAGGTCATCACCCCGGCCGGAGGCAGCGTCCAGACGTCCTCGAGCAGCGTGCGCTCGTCGAGGATGGTCTGGAACACGAAGACCTGGTGCAGCGCGGCCTCGCACAGCCGGCGCGCGACGTCGGGGGCCAGGAGACCGCGGACCTGATTGCTCCAGATCACGCGCTCGGGCGTGGCGTGATAGTAGAGGGGCCTCGAGGCGAAGCGATCGTTCGCCAGGATGAGGGCACGGCGGCGCCCATCCGCCAGGATCACGTTGAACTGTCCATTCACCTGCGCCAGGCCCTCCGCGCCGTGGTCGGCGTAGAGGTCGAGGCACCACGCGGCGGGACCGCGGGCCGGTTCAGGCTCGTCCGCCGTCGACCCATCGAAGATGAGGGTCGCGTCGAGATCGGCTCGCTGGGCGGCGGGCTCCGGTGCGTCGTCCGGATGATGCACCCGCGACACGCAGAGCGAGGCGTCGCTCCACGTATCCACGTCGGACACGCCGGTGTAGTCCAGACCCCGAGCCAGCCGCTGCACGGTGGCCCGGTCAGCGGCGGTGAGGCCGCCTGGACGGTAGAGGCCCACGAGTCCGGCCATGGTCTCGCCTCAGCGCGCCTCCTGGTGCCACCGGTGCGGATAGATCACGTGGCCCGACACTTCCCGCGACGCCAGACTCGGCCCCTCCACCGAGAACGTGGTGGAGCGGGACCAGACGTCATAGAAGCGCTGCAGCCGCTCGTCCTGCAACGAGACGCTCAGCTTGTACAGCCCGCGGGTGAAGATCACCGGGTCGAGCACCAGCCGCACCGTGCCCCGCGGCTGGGAGACGTCCAGCTTCAGACCCGCGAAGCGCGAGGTGAGACCGCCCAGCGTCTGGCCGTTGGCGTTCTCGAAGGTTATGCCGAGCACCGGATCCACCACCGGCCCCACCACCTCGTACTCCACCTCGAGGGCGGCCGTCGCTCCGTAGACGAGGGGCTCGTTGCTCTCGCCCCGGTGATTCCGGGCCACCACCGAGACGATCCGCACCGGCGCATCGCCGTCGACCATGGATTCCGCGCTGCGTGTCGCGGGCGCGGACGGGCTCACCGCGCTGAGATACTCCTCCACGATCGCCTCGGGATCGCCTGCCGCGCGCACGGTCCCCCGGTCGAGCCACACCACCCGGTTGCAGTGCTGGATGATGTTCGTCATGTTGTGCGACACGAGGACGATGGTCTTGGCCTGCTCGCGCAGCTCCGCCAGCTTGTTCAGGCACTTCGCCTGGAACGCCGCGTCTCCCACCGCGAGGACCTCGTCCACGAGGAGGATGTCGGGGTTGATGTGCGCGGCCACCGCGAAGCCCAGACGCACCGCCATCCCGGACGAGTAGTACTTGATGGGCGTGTCGATGAACCGCTCGATTTCGGCGAAGGTCACGATGCTGTTGAACTTCGACTCGACCTCGCGGCGGCTCATTCCCATGATGGCCCCGTTGAGGAAGACGTTCTCCCGCCCGGTGAGGTCGAAGTGGAAGCCCGCGCCCACCTCGATGAGGGCGCCGATCTTCCCCACCGCGGAAAACGTCCCGCTCGTCGGCACCGTGACCCGAGACAGGATCTTCAGCGTGGTGCTCTTCCCGGCTCCGTTGGACCCGATGAGACCGACCGACTCACCACGCTGGATCTGAAAGGTGACATCACGGAGCGCCCAGAAGAAGTCGGCCGAGGTCCCATCGTCCGAACGGACCCGCCGCCGCAGCCGGCCGATCGCTTCCCCCACCGAGGAGAAGTGCCAGCCCCGCCGCAGACGGTAGCGCTTGGAGACCTGCTCGAAGCCGAGGACGATGTCGCTCACGAGGCTCCCCTAGATGACGTCGGCAAAGGTTCGCTCGGCCCGCTTGAAGCCGAGATAGGTGAAGCTCATCAACACCAGCACGACGACGAGCACGATCCCGATCCGGGCGAGGTCCGGGCTTTCGCCGTATACGATGGCCCGCCGGTATCCGTCGATGAGGGGCGCCATCGGATTCAGCACATAGAGGGGGCGCACCGCCTCGGGAACCACCGACATCGGATAAGCGACCGGGGTGGCGAACATCCATAGCTGCAGGCCGAGAGTCAACGCGTGTCCAATGTCGCGGAAGTAGACGTGCACCGCTGAGGTCAGGCACACCAGGGCGAAGGTGAAGAGGACCTGCACCACGAGCAGCACGGGGACCCACAGCACGGTCCAGGTCACGCTGACCTTGAACACCACCATGAGCACCGCCAGCATGCTGCACGCGATCACGAGGTCCAGGCTCGCGGACAGCAGCACCGCCAGGAGCAAGGTCTCCCGTGGAAAATAGATCTTCCGAACCAGGTTGGAGTTCGCGGTCATGGCGAGCGTGCCCTGGTTCATCGCGGTGGAGAAGAAGGACCAGAAGATGAGGGCGCTGTAGGAAAAGATCGGATAGGGGGTGCCGCCGGTCGGGATTCGCGCCACCCGGTCGAACACCAGGGTGAACACGATCATCAGGGACAGCGGCTGCAGCACCGCCCAGGCTGCCCCGAGGGCAGTCTGCTTGTACCGGGCGCGCACGTCGCGCCGGGCAAAGCTCAAGATCAGGTACGAGTAGTGGAGCAGCTCGCGGATCGCCTGCATGGTCATGCTCCCTCGTGCTCCGCCGGTGGAGCGGGGGTACTTCCCAGGCGCCGACGTACCGCCCGGGCCGCGTCGCGGCCGCGAGGGCCCAGCGCACAGAACCCGGCCATGAGGAGGAGACGCAGGTCCGACGGCTTCCACCGCCAGGCGGTGAGTAGATGTCGGCGGGCCGTTGCAAACTGACCCCGGTAGTAGTGGGTGTACCCCGAGTACGCGTGGGTCCGGTAAAAGCGCAGGGCCACCGCGTCGCGGCCCACCGCCGCCCTCAGCCCGGGATCCTTCGCGAGCAGGCCGTGGAGCGCCTGGACGGAGGCGAGCGCATCACGGAGATCACCCTGCCGTGTCATGTTGGCGTCGTGCACCCGGTAGATGGTCAGACGCTCGGGGATGAACGTCACCGGAAAGCGCCGGGAGATGCGAATCCAGAGGTCATAGTCCTCCACTAACCGCAGCTCGGCGTCGAAGCCTCCCACCAGCTCGAACGCCTGGCGCCGGACGAGGGTCGAGCTCGTGATGATGAAGTTTTCGAGGAAGAGCGCGCGGCTCACCCAGCCGCTCGGCACGTCTGCGGCGGGCGTCCGTCGCGGTCCGGGACGTTCCGAACCGTCGTCGTGACGAAACAGGTGATCGGTGTGCACGAGCGCCACCTCCGGCGTCGACTCCACCGCCCACAGCTGACGCTCGAGCTTGTGGGGGAGCCAGAGGTCGTCGTCGTCAAGGAAGGCGATCCAGGGTGCCGAGCCCATGGCGGCGCCCAGGTTGCGCGCCCGGGAGACGCCCTGGTGCTCCTGCCACACGTAGCGAACCCGCCCCCCGTACTCGTTCGCGATTGCCTCGGCCACGTGAGAGCCATCCTCCACGAGGATCAGCTCCCAGTCTTTGAACGTCTGGGCGAGCACGCTGTCGATGGCCTCGCGGAGAAACTGCGCCCGCTTGTAGACCGCCATCACCACGGTCACCTGCGGCCTGGTGCCGTCCATCACCGCAGGCGCGTCCCTTCCCGGTCCCCGGCTTCCCGGGCCGTGCTCGGCGCAAGGAAGCGAGCGCGCATCGCCCGCGCGGCGAGCCGCTGCACGCCCTCGGGCACCGCCAGCGCCACGAGATAGGGAAATACCCGGTCGGGGCGCCGGCTCTGCCATGCCAATCGGCAGAGGAACGCGGCAGCCCACCGCCGCCCGCTGGTCGGGCTTCGATGATAGGCGTCCCGTGTCAGGTCGGCGACCGTTCGACCCACCTGGTCGGCGGCCGCCTCGCACCGATGCCCCGGGATATCGTGACGGTGCGACCGCAGCATCACGACCCGCTCCAGCCCCCAGCGAAAGGCCCGGAGGGCCTGAGGGCCCGACAGGGTCGACTCACCGTAGCGATAGCGGATCAAGGACCGCCTGACGAATGCCACGGGGTAGCGGAGCGTGATCCGCAGATACAGCTCATGGTCTCCCGTGAGCCAGACGGACTCCTTCCAGGTGCCGACGCGCTCGAGCGCCTCCCGGCGGAACATGACCTGTGACGGCGTGGTCACGAGGCAGGCCCGGACGAAGGGCTCGTGACACTCCACCACCACCGCTCCGTGGGATTCGTCGGCCAGGCGGCTCGAGATCCACCCGCCGAACAGACTCGGCCGGAGTGTCTCACCGTCGCAGAACATCTCGCCGTCCACCACGATCATGCCCGCCTCGGGGTAGCGAAGCGCCGTCGCCACCTGGGCCGTGATCTTCCCGGGATCCCAGAGGTCGTCGCCGTCGAGATGGGCGATGAGGGAGCCGCGGGCCTGCCGCAATCCTTCGTTCCTCGCCGCGCTCGGTCCGCCGTTGCTCCGCCGGACGTAGCGCACCCGGCCCGAGAAAGCCGCGCAGGCCTGTGGCGTATCATCGGTGGAGCCATCGTCGACCACGATGACTTCCATCGGCGAGTAGTCCTGGGCGAGCACGCTCGAGAGCGTCGGCTCGACGAAGGCCGCCTGGTTGTAGAAGGTGACGATGACGCTGACGAGCGGACGCGCGCACATCTCCGCGCCCGTCGTCTCGCGGTCTATCGTCTCGGCGCGCTCGCTCATTCCACGGTCACGCTCTTGGCCAGGTTGCGCGGCTGGTCCACATCGAGCCCGCGGAGGGCGGCCACGTGGTAGGCAAAGAGCTGCAGGGGAACCGCCGCCACGAGGGGCGCCACCAGGTCGGGAGCGGCGGGCACCGTCACCGCCGCATCGGCGAGCTGGCTCGCCTCGTGATCTCCGGGATGGCAAATCGCAATGACGCGCCCGTCGCGCGCCCGCACTTCCTGGAGATTGCCCATCATGCGCTCGTAGGTGCCATCGCGCGGCACCAGAGCCACCACGGGCATGTTCTCGTCGATGAGGGCGATGGGTCCATGCTTCATCTCACCCGCGGCATACCCCTCGGCGTGGATGTAGGAGATCTCCTTGAGCTTGAGGGCGCCCTCGAGGGCCAAGGGATAGTGTAGCCCCCGGCCGAGGTAGAGGAAATTCGGGTAACGCGCGAGGTCGCGCGCGAGCGCTGCCACGTCCCCGTCCACCGCCAGCGCCGCCTCGATGAATCGCGGGGCCTCCAGGATCTCCTCCGCGCGCTTGCGGGCGTCCGCGTCGGAGAGGTAGCCGCGCTGCTCTCCGAGGGCCAGTGCCACGAGGTAGCACGCGGTGATGGTCGTGGTGAAGGTCTTGGTCGAGGCCACGCCGATCTCCGGCCCCGCGTGGGTGTAGACCACCCCGGTGGCCTCTCGCGCGATGGCCGAGCCGACCACGTTGGTAATGGCGAGCACCGGCGCCTGA
>DATJFY010000016.1:0-44139 GCA_035495415.1 Verrucomicrobiia bacterium | reverse complement strand
CCGACCATGGCGGGCAGATCGCGATGGGTCGCCGTCAGCACGCGCACGTCCACCTTCAGCGTCCGCGAGCTGCCCAGCCGCTCGAACTCCTGTTCCTGCAGCACGCGCAGCACCTTGGCCTGCGTCGACGGGCTCATGTCGCCAATCTCGTCCAGGAAGAGCGTGCCCCCGTCGGCCTGCTCGAAGCGGCCGACACGCTGCTGATCGGCGCTCGTAAACGCGCCCTTCTCGTGGCCGAAGAGCTCCGACTCCAGCACCTCGCGCGGCAGCGCGCCGCAGTGGATAGCCACGAAGGCCTGGCTGGCGCGGGGCGAGCGATCGTGGATGGCCCGCGCCACCAGCTCCTTCCCCGTCCCGCTCTCGCCCAGCACGAGCACGGTGGAGTCGGTGGGAGCGACCCGGTCGATGAGGCGCAAGATCTCCTGCATCTTCGGGCTCGCGGTGATGATGCCTCCGGCGGGCGCGGGCGGCTCGAGCCGGTCGCGCAGCACCACGTTCTGCCGGATGAGGCGTCCCTTCTCCGCCGCCTTGCGCACGAGGATGTCGAGCTCCTCGATGCGGGCGGGCTTGGTGAGGTAGTCGTAGGCGCCGAGCTTCATGGCCTCCACCGCGCTCGACACTTCCTGGAAGCCCGTGGTCACGATCACTTGCGGCGCCTCCCCGCCCTGCTCGGCGAGCCGGCGCAGCACCTCGATGCCTTCGAGCCGCGGCATCCTCATGTCCAGGATCAGCACGTCAGGCGGATCGTCGCGCAGCCGGTCCAGCGCGGCCTCCCCGTCGCCCACCCCCTCGACTGCATGGCCCTTGCGCGACAGCTCACGCACGAGGAGCTCGCGGAGGTTCTTCTCGTCGTCGGCGACCAGGACACGGATGGGAGCGGTCATCGTCTCGGCTCTCCGGACTCGGATTCGGTGGTGACGGGCAGGTAGACGCGGAACACCGCGCCCTCGCCCGGGCGCGAATTCACCTCGATGCGCCCGGCGTGGTCCGCCACGATACCCTGCGCGATGGCGAGACCGAGCCCGGTGCCCTGCCCGGGCGGCTTGGTGGTGAAGAACGGGTCGAAGAGGCGTGGCAGGATCTCGGGCGGCACGCCGGGCCCGGCGTCCTGGAACTCGATTTCCGCCTCCCCATTGCGCAGCATCGTCCGGATCATCAACCGGCCGCGGCCCTCCATCGCCTCGAGCGCGTTGGCGGCGATGCCGAGGAACACCTGACGCAGCTGGCCCTCGTTGGCGACCACTGGAGGCAGCGCGGAATCGAGGGCGGTGACGAGCTCGCTCGCGGCGAAGCGAGGCTGATGGCGTAGCAGGTCCAGCGTCTTCTCCACGAGCGCATTGACGTCGGTGGGCCCGCGACGGCTTCCCGGATCGCGGACGAATCGCAGCAAGCTCCCCGTGAACTCCTTGCAGCGGTAGGCCTCCTCCTCGATGAGCGCGAGGTACGACGGGAAGTCCTTGAAGGCGTCGAGCGCCGCCAGCTCGGGCACGCGCGCTCGCTCGCGGAGGGCCTCCGCGCAGCCCGCGATGGTGGCCAGGGGATTGTTGATCTCGTGCGCCACACCGGTGACCAGGCGGCCGGCGGTGGTGAGGCGCTCGGTCAGGAGCATTTGCCGCTCGAGCCGCTTGGGGAGCGTGATGTCCTCGACGAGCAGGATCGCGTGGCTGATGCGGCGGTCCGGCCCGCGGAGGGGCGCCGCGGTGAAGCGGAACACTCGTGTCTCGGCGCCCGCCTCGAACTCCTCCTCCGTCTGCCGGACGAGGCCTTCGTCGAGCACGCTGCCCAGGAGCTCGCGCAGCGTTGCCGCCTGCGCCGGCGGCACGAGGTCGAGGAAGGGGCCGCGTTCTGCGGGGGTGCGCGGCAGCACGGTACCGGCCTCGCGGTTTGCGCTCACCACCGCGTGGTCGCGGTCGAGCACGTAGAGGCCGAGCGGTAGGGTCTCGAGGACCACCTCCACGAAGCGCTTCTGCTCGTCGAGCTCCCGGGTGCGCTCCATCACCATGGCCTCGAGCCGCTCGGAATAGGTGCGCACCGAGCTGAAGAGCCGCGCGTGCTCGAGCGCGAGGGCCGCATGGTCCGCGAACGCCGACGCCAGCGCGACCTCGTGGGGCGGGAAGCGATAGACGTCGGTGCGCAAGAGCGTCAGGGCGCCCATCGTGCGGCCGCTCGCGACGAGGGGCACCGCCAGCATCGAGCGGAGGCCGCCCGCCACCGCGGGCTGGGGGTTCGCGCGCGGATCGTTCCAAAGGTCTTCGCTCTGGAGCGGCCGACCCTCGGCCACGGCGAGCCCGGTGATGCCCTGCCCGACGCGCAAGCGGATCTGGCCGACCCGCGCCGGCCCCTCGTCCAGGCTCGCCACGGAGGCGAGCTCGCCGGAGGTCTCGTCCAGGGTGAAGATGCTGCCCGACTGCACCCCCAGCACCGTGCGGGCCTCGTGCAGGATGACGCGGATGGTCTCGGCCACCTCGAGGCTCTGGCTCACTGCTCGCCCCGCCTCGAGGAGCGCCGCCGTCTCCCGGCCGCGCCGCTGGCTCTCCTCGAAGAGCCGCGCGTTCTGGATGGCGATGGCCGCCTGCTCGGCGAAAGCCTCGAGGAGCGTCTCCTCGCGGGTCGAGAAGTAGCCGGCCTCGCGCGAATAGGCAGAGATCACGCCGATGACCGCCTCGCCCACCCGCAGCGGCACCGCGAGCATGGAGCGGATTCCCTCGCGCTCGTCCAGAGCGGGATCCATCGAGCGCGGATCCCCGTGGATGTCGTCTACTCGGAGCGGCGAGCCCGACTCTGCGACCCGTCCGATGATGCCCTCGCCCACCGGCGTGGTGAGGGTGCGCCACTCCGCGGTGCGGAAGCCCTGCGCGGCCACGTGCTCCACCCCCGTCCCGTCGGGGCTCAAGAGCCCGATGCCGCAGCCCGCGCTCCCGATGAGCTGATTCACGGAGCGGCTGATGGTGGCGAGCACCGCGGGCAGATGGAGCCGCGCGCTGATGAGCCGGCTCGTCTCGTTGAGGGCGGCGAGTGTCTCCGAGCGCCGCACGGTCTCCTCGTGCAGGCGCGCGCGCTCGATGGCGGCGGACAGCGGCCGCGCGACCTCCGTGAGGATCTCCACGTCTTCCTCGCTGAAGACCCGGGGCTGGCGATGGCCCACGAACAGCATCCCGATCACCGTCCCTTGCGACACCAGAGGCGCCAGCACGCCGGACTGGAATCCGCGCCGCCGCAAGCGCTCGCGGCTCGGCGGCGGCAACCGCGGATCCGACAGATCGTCGAAGCGGAGGGGAGCGCGCTGCTCGGCCACCCACTGCGCCACCGTGCCCGCGCTGGGCAGCCGCGAGTCCCGCGTTTGACCCGCGCCGGGATCGTCGGGGCTCAGGACCACGTCCATGAGGCGGAGCTCACCGCGCTCGTGGTCGAGGAGGGCCACGCCGAGGGAGCCGAACCGGATGAGGGGCGCGACCGCGCGCGCCACCGCCTGATAGATCGCGGGCAGGTCGAGGGCGGCGCTGGCGAGTCCCGCCACCTCGCTGACGGCCTCCAGGCGCCGGGTGCGGTGATGGAGCCGCCACGCTTGTTCGACGGACAGGCCGAGATCGCGAGCGAAGGCCGCGGGGACTCGCTCCGACCGGAGTCCGCGCGGACCGTCCGCGCCCAGGAGCAGGATACGGCCCACCGGTCGCCGTGGGTCACCCAGGGCCGCGCGGAGCAGCCGCGGCCGACCACCGCGGCGCCAGCCGGGCGGCGTCTCGCGCACGCTGCGCAGCGACACGCCGCGCGCCGGCTCGTCGAGTCGCGCGGTGAGCCACCCCGCGAGCGGGGACCCACGTCGCGCGCCCACGATCACATCGACGGGGCCGCCCGCCCCCGCGACGAAGCGCAGCGCGCCCGCCCCCGCGCCTGCCTGAGCGACCAGGCCGCGCAGCACGCGCGTGAAGCCCACCTCGGGAGACGCGCCCCGGCCGAGGGCAGCCAGAAGATCAGGGATGAGCCGGCCGATCGTCATCGCCGGTGCTAGGACGGGGAGAGCACCCGGCCCGGGAGGGCGCCCGTGTGCTCGCCCCCCTCGACCACCATGCGTCCGTTGACGATCACGTGCTCCACGCCGGCGGCATAGCGGTGCGGATCCTCGTAGGTGGCCCGATCGGCGACATGGACCGGATCGAAGGCCACCACGTCGGCCAGGGCTCCCGCCCGCAGCACACCGCGGTCCTTGAGCCCCAGCCGGTCGGCGGGGAGCGCCGTCATTTTTCGTATCGCCTCGGGGAGGGTCAGCACGTTGTGCTCGCGCGCGTAGCGGCCGAGCACACGCGGAAACGTGCCGTAGCTTCGCGGATGGGGTTTGCCCTCGCCGAGCGGTCCCTCGGTGGCGAGGGAGGAGCCGTCGGAGCCGATCATCACGTGCGGGTGCGCGAGGGCACGGCGCAGATCCGCTTCGTCGAGCTGGAACAGGATCATGTATCCCTTGCCGTGCTCGGCGAGCAGGAGATCGCAGGCCGCGTCGAGTGGATCCTTGCCCCAGGCCGCGGCGACCTCCGATAGCCGCATGCCCTCCGCGTCGCGGCGCGTCGGCGCGTAGGCGATCATGATGTCCTCCCACGAGACGCCGCGCGCGAGGATGCCGCTCTCCCTGTCGAGGTCGGCGCGGACGCGCGCGCGACCGGCCGGGTCGGCGATGCGCCGGAGCATGGGCTCGATGCCACCCTCGAGCGCCCAGTCCGGGAGCAGAGTGCGGAGCGTCGTGCTGGAGGCCGTGTAGGGATACACATCGGCGCGGACGTCGAGCCCCTCGGCGCGGGCGGCGTCGAGGAGCGCGAGCGCATCCTTCACGCGGCCCCAGTGCGGCCGGCCCGCCGCCTTGATGTGACTCACCTGCACGGGCAGCCGGCCCTCGCGTCCCACTCGGATGGCCTCGCGGACCGCGTCCAGCAGCGTCGCCCCCTCGCCGCGTATGTGGCTCGCGTAGAACCCGCCGCGCGCCCCCGCGCGGCGCGCGATTCCGATGATCTCGTCGGTCACGGCATAGGATCCCGGCGCGTAGATGAGGCCGGTGGCGAGCCCGGCGGCCCCGCCGGCCATCGACTCGTCCATCAGGCGCTCCATGTGCGCCTGCTCGCGCCCGGTGGGCGCGCGTCGCGCGAAACCCATCGCGGCGATGCGCAACGTGCCGTGGCCCACGAGCTGCACGACGTTGAGGGCGACGCCGCCCTGCTCGTAACCCCGGAGATAGTCGCGCATGCTGTGCCAGGAGAAATCCATGCCTGGGGGCAGATAGAGGGCGAAGCCGCGGAGGTCGTCGCGAAACTCGTCCGTCACGGGGGCGGGCGAGAAGCCACAGTTGCCCACAACCTCGGTGGTGACGCCCTGACGAATCTTGGACTCCGCGCGCCGGTTCGCCCAGAGCCGCCAGTCGGAGTGCGAGTGCACGTCGATGAAGCCGGGGGCCACGGTGAGGCCCCGGACATCGAGCGTCCGCCCCGCCCGCTCGAGCGCGAGGTCGCCCACCGACGCGATACGGTCATCGATGATACCGACGTCGGCGCGGCGGGCCGGCGCCCCGGTGCCGTCGAGCACCTGGCCGCCCTCGAGCTTCAGGTCAAGCACCGGGCGACTCCTTGAAGCCCAGCACCTCTTCCGCCCAGGTCGCCGCCGCCAGAAGGCGCGCTTCGGCGAACTGCCCTCCGACGAGCTGCACGGACAGCGGCAGCCCCTCGCGCGACAAGCCGCTCGGCAGGGCGATGGAGGGCATCCAGGCATGGCTCCACGGCGCGCAGAAATACGGGTCGCCGGTGGAGTCGAGTCCTTGCGTCGCCGGCCCCGGCGCGGTCGGGGTGAGGAGCGCGTCGTGCCGGAGAGCCAGCGGCGCCATCTCCTCGCGGAACCGGCGCCGGTGGGCCTGGGCGTTCAGGAAGTCAGTGGCGCGGATCTCGCGCCCGTGATGCAGCGCCTCGCGGATCTTCGGCGGATACTCGTCGGCGAGGCGCGGGAAGTTGGGCGCGTGATAGGCCGCGGCCTCCGAACGGACCACCACCTGCCCCGAGTCGTGGATGCCCGCGAAGGAGGGCGGCAGGGTGACGTCGGTCACCTGCGCGCCGGCGGCGGCCAGCCGCCGCGTGACCTCGTTCAGGTGCTGCGCGGTCTCGGGCAGCGCCCGCTCGACGAGGCTCCGCAGGACGCCGATGCGCGGTGGCGGCCCACCGCCCAGCGCGGCGAGGTAGTCGTCGACGGGGGCGCTCGCCGAGAACGGATCGCTCCGGTCGGGGCCGGCGAGAATCTGCAGCGCGAGCGCGGCGTCCTCCACGGCGCGGCCGAAGATCCCCACGTGGTCGTTGCTCCACGAGAGCGGCACGACGCCGACGGCGCTGATCCGCCCATGGGTGGGCTTGAAGCCCACCACCCCGCAATACGCGGCCGGACGCAGCACCGACCCCACCGTCTGGGAGCCGAGCGCGAGGAACGCCATCCGCGCGGCCACCGCGGCGGCCGAGCCCGAGGACGAGCCGCCGGGCGTATGCTCCACGTTCCACGGATTGCCGGTGGGGCTCGGGTCCATGAGGGCGAACGTCGTCGTGGTGACCTTGCCCAGGATCACCGCGCCGGCCGCGCGCAGCCGCGCCACCGAGGCGGCGTCGGTATCCGGCTGGCGGTGCGCGAACGCCTTGGCGCCGCAGCGCGTGGGCATCCCCGCCACGTCGAAGATGTCCTTGATCGCCACCGGGACGCCATGGAGCGGCCCCAGGAAGGCGGCAGCCGCCGCCTGCTCGGCGCGCTCGCGGGCGACACGGCGTGCGCCCTCGCGGTCCAGATGCACCCACGCCTTCACCGACGGCTCGGCGCGGTCGATCCGGGCCAGGCACGCCTCCACCAGATCCACGGGGGACAGCGCCCGCGCGCGCACCCGTCGCGCCGCTTCCGCCGCGCTCAGCTCAGCCCATGCGGATTGCGTCAATGAATGGCCTCCAGGACCTCCGCGACCACCTCGAAGCGGCCGAAGGACGGCATGAGATACGCGCCCGCGTAGTGGCGGCGCACCAGCGCGATGAGCTCCTGGCCCATGGCGATGCCGGCATGGAGGCCGCGCTCTCCCGCGTCGCGCATGCGACCGCGCACCCCGTCGGGCACGGTGATCCCGGGCACCTCGTTGTGGAGGAACTCGGCGTGCCGGGATGAGTGCAGCGGGAGGAGGCCCACCACCACCGGGACGGGCGGACGCGTCCGCGCGAAGAAGCGCTCGAGCACCTCGAGGTCGTACACGGGCTGGGTCTGCACCCAGCGCGCGCCCGCCTCCACCTTGGCCAAGAAACGCTCCATTTCCCGAGGGGGCTCCTCGGCCGCCGGGTTCAGCGCGGCGCCGACACAGAACGCGGTGGGCTCGCCCACCGAATTGCCGGTGGCGTCCAGCCCCCCGTTCATGCTCGTGAGCACCCGGATGAGGCCAATCGCGTCCACGTCGAACACCGCGGTGGCGTTGACGTAGTCCCCGGTCCGCGGCGGGTCGCCGGTCATCGCGAGAATGTTCCGGATGTCCATGGCGTGGGCGCCAAGCAGATCGGCCTGGATGCCCATGAGGTTCCGGTCGCGGCAGGTGAAGTGCATGTTGATGTCGAGCCCGGTGGCCTCGCGGACGAGGATCGCGGTGGGAAGCACGGACATGCGCACGCGGCCGAGCGAGCCGTCGTTGATGTCCACGATCTCGACACCACGTTCCTTCAAGAGCTTTGCGCCTTGCACCAGCTTCTCGATGTTGTGCCCGCGCGGAGGGTCGAGCTCCACCGAGACGATGAACTCCCCCTCCGCGACCTTGCGGGCCAGGCGCGTCGGGGGCGCGGCGGTCACGAGCCCGGCCGATTCGCCGGCCTCGCGGGTGACGCGGATCCTCCGCGCGGAGGGGACCGCGCTTCGCTGGGGCGTGAGGCGGTCCAGCGCCTCGCGCATCGCCCGGATGTGCTGCGGCGTGGTACCGCAGCACCCCCCCACAATGCGGGCTCCCGCGGCGATCATCCGCGCCGCGTAGTCGGCCATGTAGGCGGGCGAGGAGAGATACATCAGCCGCTCGCCCACCCGGCTCGGCAAGCCGGCGTTCGGCTGGATGACGAGCGGCAACCCGCCCGCCTCGGGCATCATGTTCTCGAGCACGTCGTAGAGCACGCTCGAGCCGACCGAGCAGTTGGCGCCGATCGCCTGGACGGGCAGCCCGCGCAGCACGCTCACCACTTCGACCGGCCCGCGCCCCAGATACGTCACTCCCTCCTCGGTGAACGCCAAGGTGACGACGATCGGCAGGTCGCTCAGCGCGCGGATGGCCTCGACGGCCAGACGCGCCTCGACGAGGTCGGACATGGTCTCGACGACGAACCCGTCCACGCCGCCCTCCACTAGGCCCTCCGCCTGCTCCGCGAAGGCCGCCCGGGCCTCATCGGGCTCGATGGAGCCGAGCGGGGCCAGGTACTTTCCCAGCGGACCGACGGAGCCGAGCACGAGTACGTCCCGCCCCATCGTCTCGCGCACGTCGCGGGCGAGCTTGGCCCCGCGCAAATTGATCTCGCGCACGCCGCTCGCGAGGCCGTGCACCCCGAGCTTGAAGCGATTGGCGCCGAACGTGTTGCTCTGGATGCAGTCGGCGCCGGCCGCGATGTACTCGGCGTGAATGGCTTGCGGAAGCTTGGGCTCGTTGACGTTGAGCACGTCGAAGCAGGCGTCGAGCGACACGCCGCGCGAGTAGAGCGCCGTCCCCATGGCCCCATCGCAGAGGAGCGGGCGCTCGCGCAGGCGCTCGACGAAGGGCGCGGCCATCGCCTCAGGCCCCCGCCGCGCGCGCGGTGCCGGAGGCAGCCCGCCGCTCGGCGAGCGCGAGCGCCACACGGGACGCGACCTGGTCTGGCCCGAGCGCAGTGGTGTCCACGATGATGTCGGCCTGGCGGTAGTACGCCTCGCGAGCGCGGTAGAGCGCTTCCACCTCCGCCCGCGACCGGCTCACGAGCATCGGGCGCTCGTCACGGGCACGGCGGGCGCGGTCGTAGAGCGCGTCGAACCCGCCGGTCAGCCATACCACGGTGCCGAGGGCGCGCAGGGCCTCGGGAACGCCCTCACGACACGGAAGCCCCCCGCCGGTCGCGATCACGTCCCCACGCTTGAGGGCCAGGAGTCGCACCGCCTCCATCTCGGCCTCACGGAAGCGCGCCTCGCCAAACGTGGCGAAGATCTCGGGAATGGACCGCCCTTCCCGGGCGACGATCATGTCGTCGGTCTCGACGAAGCAGCGGCCCAGCTTCCGCGCGAGCAGGCGCCCCACCGACGACTTGCCGGCCCCCATGAAGCCGACCAGGATGACGTGGTCCATGTCCTTGCCATCCTAGCAGATTCGCGCGGTTCCCCCTCGGACCCAGGTCACCACGTCTTCCATGCGGTAGCCGTAGAGCTGGTGGGGTTCGGCCCCCGCCGCGCCCAGCCAGCAGTCAAGCTGGCTGAACTCCTCCACCCCGGGGCCGCCAGGCCGCCAGGGCGGGCGTCAACCGGTCGACCACGGGCCAGGTGCCGCGGCGCGCGCCCTGGAAGTATCACCGCTTCACCGTCGTGAGCGCGGGCGCTCGTCGGTACGCGCAGTCCCGCATCCAGCAGCGTCGGCACTGCGTGAAGTAGTGGTCGACCCGCGCGGTCCGCCCCACGCCGACCAGGAACGTGATGCTCTTCGCCGGCAGCATGAAGCAGGCGTCATTGAGCGTGACGCCGATGGGCGCGCCCGGGCACAGCGCGAACAGCGATCGCTGCTCCGCGGTGTCCCAGCCCGCATAGCCCGGGCTCACACGATTCGTCACCTTGACGCCCTCGGCGAGCCCGGCTTGACAAAGAGTGTCGTTGACGTATTCCGCCAGGCTCTCCACCGCCGCCGAGCCCACGCTGTCGAGCATCACCGCCAGCGGGAACTCGCGCGCCTCGAAGAGCGTCCGCACGCGGGCTTCGATGGCGTCGCCCACCGTGCAGATGCCGGCTCCCACGGCCTCGAGCGCGCCCCAGAGTCGTCCGATCTCCGGGATCGTGAGGATGACTCCGTCGGCGTCAATCGTGTGCGGACCTTGACCCAGAATGGGGACCGCCCGGTACACGGCGCGTGGCACCATGAGGGCCTCGCCGAGAGCGAGCGCCTCATCGAAGATGGCGTGCACCTCGGCGGACGGGACGTCGACGCCCTTCTTGTACCCCTGAAAGCGCAGCACCTCGTCGGGGTCAACGCGAAGCGGCAGGTCTTCCAGAACGACGGGCCCGGGGGTGCGGGCCGACAGCACGCGGCTCACCGCTTGCGGCGCGCTCGAACGATCTCGGCGATGAGCCGGATGTGCTCGGGGCCCGAGCCGCAGCAGGCGCCGACGATGTTGCAACCGGCGTCGAGCAGCGCGGGATAATCCTTGGCCATCGCCTCGGGGCCGAGCTCGTAGGTCGTGGTGTCGCCGGTGGTGATCGGCAGCCCGGCGTTGGGATAGGCGATGAGGGGCGCGTCCGTCACCGCCCGCATCTCGCGAATGATCGTGATCGCCCGGTCGGGGCCGCGCCCGCAGTTCATCCCCACGATGTCCGCGCCGGCGGCGAGCAGGGTGCGCGCGACGTCCGCCGGGCTCTCCCCCCACATCGTCCGGTCGCGGTCGTGGATCTCCTCGTACTGGAAGAACATGGTCGCCATCACTGGCAGGTCGGAGACCGCCTTGCACGCGACGATGGCGGCGGTGGCCTCCTGCGGGAACATCATGGTCTCGACGGCGAAGATATCGACGCCGCCTTCGGCGAGCGCAGCCGCCTGCTCCTTGAACGTCTCGAGATACTCCTCGTCGGTGGCGATGTTGTCGCCCACGCCGTAATCGGCGGGCACGCATGAGGTGGGACCGATGGAGCCCGCCACCCAGCGACCGGGCGGGCACACCGAGCGGGCGAGCTCCGCGCCCTTGATGTTCAGCTCCCGCGTCCGGGCGCCGATCCTGTACTCGTTGAGCTTGAGCCGGGTGCCACCGAACGTATTGGTCTCGACGAAGTCCGAGCCGGCGGTGAAATAACCCTGATGGATGCCGCGGACGACATCGGCGTGCGTGTCGTTCCAGAGCTCGGGGCAGGCTCCGTTCAGGAGCCCGGCGTCGAAGAGCGCGGTGCCATAGCCTCCGTCGAACACCAGCAGCTCGCCCGCCTTCACGCGCTGCACGATCTGCCAGCCGGGGGAGCTAGCCATGGGCGCGTTCCGTCGACTTCGAATTGATGGGGATGGGGGGCGTCGGCCGCTCCTCCCCCATCGCCCCCCACCCACATTGATTCAGCGCGCGCGCGTTGGTCATGCCGCAGCCTGGATTCCGAGGAGTTCTTTGGCTCTCACGACGGCGAGGGTGGAGTCCCTGGCGTAGCCGTCGGCGCCGATCTCGTCAGCGTAGGTCTGGCTGACCGGCGCGCCGCCGATCATCACCTTGACCCGCTCGCGCAGGCCCGCCTTGGTGAGCGCGTCGATCGTGCGCTTCATGGCGGGCATGGTCGTCGTCATGAGGGCGGAGATCCCCACGATCTGCGCGTTGTGCTCGGTCACTGCCGCCACGAACTTCTCCGGCGCCACGTCGCGGCCGAGGTTCACCACCTTGAAGCCAGCCCCCTCCAGCATCATGGCGACGAGGTTCTTGCCGATGTCGTGGAGGTCCCCCTGCGCGGTGCCGATGACCACCACCCCGAGGTCCTGCTGATCGCGGGCGGCCGCGGTGATCAGCGGCTTGAGGAGATCGAGGCCGGCGTACATCGCGCGCGCGGAGAGCAAGACCTGGGGCACGTAGTACTCGTTACGGCGAAACTTCTCCCCCACCACGTCCATCCCCGGGATCAGCCCCCGGAAGATCAGCGCCTTGGGATCCATGGCGAGGGCGAGACCTTCCTGCGTCTTCTTCGCCACCGTGTCCTTGTCGCCGAGGATCAGGGCGCGCGACATGGTGGGGTAGTCGAACTCTGCCGCGGAGTCATTCATGCAGGGCTCGCCGCACCTCGCCGCTTCGTGCTCGGATAGCCGGCGCGCGTCCACCCACCCATGCCGCCCGCCACGTTGAACCACGTCGCGGGCACGCCCTCGCGGGCCAGCGCGCTGATGGCGAGACTCGAGCGCAGCCCGCCCGCGCACACCACGGCGATGGGCCGGCCGGGGGGCAGCTCGGCCCGCCGGCGCACGATCTCGCCGAGCGGCACATGCTGGGCGCCGTCGATGTGTCCTTCGTCCCATTCGAACGGCTCGCGCACATCCACGACGACGAGCTCCGGCCGCTCCTCCTTCATCGTGGCGAGGTCGTGGACACTGATCTGCGGCACCTCGGCCACCGGCAGCCCCTGGTTCTTCCAGTCGCCCATGCCCCACTGCAGATGCCCCGTCACGTCGTCGAGCCCCACGCGGCCAAGCGCCTGCACGGCATGCGCGAGATCGGTGGGGCCGGCCGCGACGAGCACCAGCGGCCGGTCACCGGCAACGAACATGCCCACACGGTTGGCGAACTGCGGGCCGTCCACCCAGACGTTGATCGCGCCGGGGATGTGCCCGGCACCGAACTCCTCGGCGGTGCGGACGTCCACGACGACCGCCCCCTTGTCGATCGCCTCGCGGGCCTGATTGGCCGACAGCGCCCGCGGCTCCCCGGTGAGAGGGAGCGCCCGGGCGCGATTACGCGCAATGATGCGGTCGAAATTCGGCGGCTTGGGGGGAAGACCCGTCATGAGGGCGCGCACGAACTCGTCCTCGGTCGCCGCGCGGAGCGCCAGATTGAACCGCCGCTCGAAGCCGATCGTGGACGCCGTCTTGCTGGACATCGCCCGCCCGCAGGAGGAGCCCGCGCCATGCGCCGGATATACCTCGACGCTATCGGGTAGGGCGAGCAGCCGGGAGGTCAGGCTGCGGTAGAGCGTCGCCGCGGCGCGCTCGCCCCCGAAGTCCGGTCGCCCCACGTCGCCGATGAAGAGCGTGTCACCCGTGAGCACGAACCAGGGCTCGTCGCCGCGGGACCGGTCGGTCACGACGAGACAGACGCTGTCCGGCGTGTGGCCCGGGGTGTGGAGGACGCGCAGGCCAATATTACCCACCACGATTTCCTGAGCATCCTCGATCGGGGTGGTGCGGAACGCCGCCTCGGCGGCGGGGTGGAGGAGGATCCGGGCGCCTGTCTTCTCCGCCAAGGCCTGATTGCCGGAGACATGATCGGCGTGAACGTGGGTATCGACGATCTCGGTGATGGCTAGGCCCTTACGCCGAGCGAGGGCCACGTACTCGTCCACCCGGTCGCGCGCCGGATCCACCACGGCCGCCTGCCCCACCTGACCGCAGCCGATCAGATACGAGAGGCAACCCGCCTCCTCGTTCAAGATCTGCTGAAAAATCATCGCTCGGATTGTCCCACATGGCTCCCAGGGGGCGCAAGGCCGGAGGCCGGAAAGGCTCACCAGACTTGTAGGAACTTGACCGGGCTATCCAGTTACACTAGAGTCACCAAAATCGCCAGCGTTGAACTATGGGAGGCAGGCGAGGTCGAATGCGCCTGAAGGTCCTTGGAGCCTTTGGTAGTGATGGGCAGGGCCAGCGGCCGTCGGCCTTTCTGGTCGACGATCGGGTTCTGGTCGACGCCGGTACCGTCGGTGGCGCCCTCTCGGTCCCCGAGCAAACGGCCATCACGCACGCCCTCATCAGCCACGCCCACCTCGATCACACCGTGGGCCTGGCGTTCCTCACCGATAGCTTGGCGATGGTGGCGCCCGAGCGGTCGGTGACCGCGTGCAGCATCGCTCCCGTCATCGACACATTGCGCACCCACTGCTACAACGATGCCCTCTGGCCGGACTTCACCACCATCCCCACCCGCGAGAACCCCGTGCTCAAGCTGCGGGTGTTGCCGGAGGAGGCGGAGGCGCGCGTCGGCGATCTCTGGGCGACCCCGGTGCTAGTGGACCACACCATCCCCACGACCGGGTTCGTTGTGCACGACGGAGAGACTGGCTTCGTGTACTCCGGCGACACGGGCCCTACCACCCGGATCTGGGAAGTCGCCCGCGAGATGCGCGGCCTCAAGGCCCTCGTGGTCGAGACCGCGTTCCCAAACCGGCTCGACAGTCTCGCTCGCGCCTCCGGCCACCTGACGCCGGCGAAGCTTCAGGAGGAGATGCGGAAGATGCCGTCCGATCTCCCGATCTGGATCTTCCACGTGAAGCCGCAACTCTACCAGGAAACCGCGGCGGAGCTGGCGCAGATCGATCCGACCCGCATCCATATCCTCGAGCAGGGCAAGACCTACACCTTCTAGCAGTCCTTACTGTCTGAAGCGTCCCCGGAGCGGGCAGGCGGGTCTAGGACGGGAGCGGTGCGTCGATCAGGCGGGTCAGGGAGTCCCGGAACGGGAACAGGCTAAATATGCCGCCCGTATGTATGAAGCAGATGCGCTGGCCAAGCGCCTTCGGGTCCTTCTCGAGCGTCATGAGAAGTCCCGTGAACGCCTTCGCGGTGTAGACCGGATCGAGGATCACGCCCTCCTCACGGGCCAGGCGGACGATGGTGCCGAGCTCGCCATCCCCCACCGCGGCGCGCCCCACCCCCTGGTGGCCGTCGAGCAGGTGGATGGACTTGGGCACCTCGATCGCGAAGCCAAAGCGCCGGATGGCCTTGGCCATCGTGTGCTGCACGTGCTCCCGCACCCGGGCGGCCGGCCAGGCGATGGGGATGCCCACGATCTCACTGGGGAGCCCGGCGAGCTGCTTGCCCATCAGGAGACCACCTTGGCTGCCGCCGCTGTACACCGAGATCGCCACGGTGTCGAAGCGGGGGGCGCCGTGGCCGATCTGGCCGGCTAGCTCCACCGCGCACTCGAGGTAGCCCAGCGCGCCGACCTCGTTGGAGCCGCTCTCCGGGATCACGTACGGGCGGTGCCCCTGCGCGCGGAGCTCGGTGGCCATCTCCTCCATCACGTCGTCCACCCGCTCCCACTCGGCGTCCGAGAGGTAGCGGACATTCGCGCCGAGCAGCCGGTCGAGGAGGAGATTGCCGTCATAGGCGGCGGGCCGGCTCCCCTTCACCGCCAGCGCTGCGTTGAGACCGAGGCGCGCGGCCACCGCGGCCACGGCGCGGCAGCAATTGGACTGGAGCGTGCCGCACGTGATGAGGGTGTCGGCGCGCTGCTCGAGGGCATCGCCGACGAGGAACTCCAGCTTTCTGATCTTGTTACCCGACTCCAGCAGCCCGGTCAGGTCGTCGCGCTTGACGAAGAGCTCGACGCCGAGCCGGCGCGAGAGACGATCGAGCTTGAGGATGGGTGTCGGCGCCAGCGCGAGGGGCAGGCGAGGCGGAACCGGCATGAAAAGATCGTAGCACGCACCCCCGCTTGATCCTCATGGTTGCCGGCTCACGGCTGGCAGCTCGGGCACCAGTAGGTCGAGCGGTCCCGGAGCGACTCCACCTGGATGGTCGTCCCGCACCGCGGACATCGCTTGCGTGCCCGGTGGTGGACGTGGAGGAAATCGCGCTTGGGCTCGCCCCGGAGCGGCCCGGCGCCGACCCGCGCCCGAAGGGCATCGGTGGCGGCGGCCAGCGTCACCCCGGTCGCGGCATGGACCCGGGCAAGCTCCTCCTCGCTCATGAGGGACGCGGTGCGTCGAGGCTTGATCCGGGCCTCCCACAGAATCTCGTCCGCGTAGGCATTGCCCAGCCCGGCGATCAGCCGCTGGTCGCAAAGGACGGTCTTGATCGGCCACAGCTTGTTCCGGGCGCAGAGCGTCCGGAGCGCCGCGGGGGTGAAACCCGGCCCGGTGGGATCGAGGCCGCCGCGCCCCCGGCGGTCGAGTCCGGTCCACATCTTGGCTTCGCCCGGCTTCAGCAGGTCGAAGCTCTCGTCGGAGAAGACCAGCCGGGCGCCGTCCTCGCGCGCGAGGGTGAGCACCGGCAGCGGGACGCTCACCGCCTCGCCGGGCTCGAACCAGAAGGGCGCCCCACCCAGCATGAGGTGCACGTCCACGCGCGAACCGCCGTCGAGCTCGATGGCGAGGGTCTTCCCGCGCCGCGCGACGTCGGCGACCAGCCCGCCGCGCACCGCCGAGACGTAGGCCTCCTCGGTCACGCCGCGGAGCGCGCGCGCCTCGTGTACCGTCGCCGCGTCGAGCCGGTGGCCGGCCAGGCGCGGGGCGAGGGCCTCCGCGTAGACGGTCAGCTCGGGCAGCTCGGCCACGGCGCGGAGCGGGGCGGCCTAGGAGGCGTGCTCGCGCTTGAGCGTGGCGGCGATGGGGGCGAAGTCGTAGGCCGGAAAGACCTGGTAGCGGAAGGCGCCCCATGCCTTCTGCTCCATGTAACGGTTCAGGCTGCGGACCTTGTCCGCCTCCACCCGGAGCGTGATGATGAAGCCGTAGGACATCGCCACCACCCAGGACACCAGCTCGCTTCCCTCGGGCGGAAAGTCACGGTAGAAGCCCGTCTTCCGGAGATGCGCCATGATCTCGTCGAGCGTCTTGGACTGATCGTGGTGCAGCAGGACGGTGAGCAGCACGCGCTTGTCGTCGGCCATGGCGTTCCTCCCGGAAGCGAACTGTTGCGCGCGCGGAGCGGCTTGTCAATAATGTGACGCGCGTGACCTCCGACCGCGAGACGCTGGCGAACGCCCGGCTCTGGCTGGCCTTCGCCAGCATGCTCTTCGTCTCCGGCATCACCAACGTGTTCCCCGTCTTCTTTCCGGCGCTGCTCGCCGAATTCGGGGGCTCGCGCGGCGCGACCGCCGCGACCGTGTCCCTTTGCTGGATCGGCGGCGCGGTGCTCGGCCCCATCGCCGGCTTCCTGGTGGCCCGTGGCAATCCCCGGGCGGTTGCGATGACGGGGCTGACCGGCGCTGCCGCCGGCATGTTGCTGGGAACGGCCGCGCCCACGCTGACCGCGTTCGTGCTCGCGGTGGGGATGGGGGCGGGCATGGGCGTGGGACTGACCGGCATTGCGACCCAGGCCTCGCTGCTCGCCGACATTTATCATCGGCGGCGCGGGGTGGCCATGGGCATCGCGTTCTCCGGCTCCATGGCGGCGTACGCGGTCGCGCCCCTGATGCATTCGGTGATCGAGCGGTCGGGCTGGCGGACCGCGCTAGGCCTCTACGGCGGCGCAGTGTGTGTGCTGATTCCCCTTGCCTGGCGCATTCTCCCCACGCGCCTGCAGAGCGCGCCTGCTCCGGGGACGCGCCCCCTGACGGAGCCGAACCCCTCAGTGGGCCAGATCCTGGTCTCCCCGCCGTTTGCGATGCTCTTCCTCGCCTTCACCACACCGCCGATGTTCGGATACCTGGCGACCACGCAGCATGCCCTGTACTTCCCGGCGCGTGGGCTCTCCGCGGAGGAGGCCTCCATGATGCTCGCGGTGGGCGGCGTGTTGTCGGCGAGCGGTCGCATGCTCGCGGGGGTGGCCGCGGACCGGCTCGGCGCGGCGCCGACGGGGTTTCTCTCGTTCTCCCTATCGCTGCTCGGGATGGCCTGCCTCTTCGCCTTCGAAGCGTGGCCGCTGCGCGCGCTGGCCTACGGCTACGTCGTGTTCCTCTTCCTGCCGCTCGGCAGCCGCGCCACCATCTTCTCCGTGCTGGTGAGCCGCATCACGCCGCCCGCGCACTACGGCGTGATCTTCGGCATCCTCGGTATCGGCAACAATCTGGGCGCGGCGGCGGGGCCATGGCTTTCGGGCGTGCTCTACGATCGGACGGGCTCCTACGGAGCGATCTACCTCTGGGCGACGGGTGTCGGCCTCTTCGGTCTGGCCACGCTGACAGGGTTCGTGCTCATGACCGGGGGCGCGCGGCGTGCCGGGTGAGAAATCGCGCGGAGCGGGAGGTCGTCCTTTCCTGATTCGATCTACGATCGTCGCAAGCGACGACCTCTAGAGGGTGGGGCTGACTCCGTCAGCCCATCTTCTTGATGAGGCTCGCGTACTGGTCGACGAGGGGCAGCACGGTATCGCGACCCGCGGGCGGGAGCGCGAAGATGGCGCGGGCCACGCCGGCCTCGCGAAGGGCGGCGAGGCGCGCCTCGTCGGGGCGGGCGCCGAACAGGGACACCGTGACGGTGGCGGGATCGCGGCCCACCTTCTCCGCGCGCGCCTTCAGATCGGCGATGCCGTCGGCAATGGGCTCGCGCGTAGCGAGCGGCAGCCAATGACCGTCGAACTCGGCCGCGCGCTGACGCGCGTGCGGTCCGACGCCACCCATGAGGATGGGCGGATACGGCTTTTGCACGGGCTTGGGGTACGACCACATTGCGTCGAAGCTCACGTGCTTGCCGTGATACTCCGCCTCGTCCTTGGTCCAGATCTCCTTCATGGCGGCGATGCGCTCGCGGAGCACCTTCCAGCGGTCGGCGAAGACGGTGCCGTGGTGCTCCATCTCCTCGGCGTTCCAGCCGCCGCCGATCCCGAAGAGGAGACGGCCGCGCGAGATCCAGTCGAGGCTGGCGACTTCCTTGGCGAGGACGATCGGATCGCGCTCGATCACCAGGCAGATGCCGGTGCCGAGCTTGATGCGGCTCGTCACCGCGGCCGCCGCGCCGAGCGCCACGAAGGGGTCGAGGGTGTGCCAGTACTCCTTGGGGAGCGGCGTGCCGCCCGGGAAAGGAGAGCGGCGGCTCGCCGGGATGTGCGTGTGCTCCGGGACCCAGAAGGACTCGAAGCCGCGGTCCTCGAGGGCGCGGGCCAGCTCGTCAGGACGTATCGCGTAGTCGGTGGCGAACATGAAGCAGCCGTAGAGCATGGGGCGGCCCTCTCGGACTAGGGGTTCAGTGCCGGCTCAACGAGGTGGCCGCGCGAGGTACCCGGCCAGCGCGGCGCTCTCGCGCTGCTGGAAGCGCACCGCGACGCGCAGCTGTTCCAGGTACTGGTCGAGCGTCTTGCCGCCGAGCACGATGCCGCGGGACGGGAAGAACTCGTTCACATCCCGCTCCCACTCGGGGCTGATCAGCGCGGTCACGCCCTCGTACATGCGCCGATAGGCGCTCCCCGGATACTGCTTGGCCATGGTCTGCCAGTGCTGCTTGACGAAGTCCCAGGCCGGCCCGCGTGAGTGCACGCCGCTCAGCATCGCCCGCATCAGGAATGGCGCGTCCTGGCTCCGCACCTCGCCGTTGATCGTGCGCTCGAGGGTCTGGGCAATGAGGGTGGGGTCGCGGAAGGCGCCCAGCGCGAAGAGGAAGCGCTGCTCCTCCTGCGGCGTGCGCGCGCTCCGGAAGCGCTGGAGAAACTCCGCGTACTCGGCGGCGCCCCCCACCGTCGCGATGATGGAAATGACCGCGGGCAGGATGTTCGGGTCGGCCGCGCGCTCATCGTCGACGTAGCGCGCGTAGAGCGCGCGGGCCTGGGCCTGCGTCTCCTCGTCGTTCCCCAGGGTGCCGAGCACCCGGATGACGTCGCCGCGGAGCTGCCGGATCAGCTCGCTTTCACCCGGCTCCGCCTCCCAGCCGAGACGGCCCGCCGCCAGCCCCATGCGGTGCCGGACAAAGCTCTCGAGGCCGCCGCGCGCGGACTCCGGGATCACCCGGTTGACGAAGGCGAGCGAGCCGGCGAGCACCGTCCAGACATTGCGGTCGGTCTCCTCGCGGAACTTCCCGGTGAGGTCGAGGTAGTCCACCGCGGACATGTGGCCGGCCTGCGTCACCGCGAACGCGTCGCTGACGACGTTGAAGCGTTCGATGGGCGCGATCCTCCCGACGGACCGCGCGAGCTTCCTGAGCATGGCGGGCGCGAAGGCGACCCGGTAGAAGCCATGGCCACCCGCGTTCGCCAGCGCCCAGTCGGGGGCGGAGGGCAGGGCCACGCGTGTCTCCGGCCCGTCGAGGAGCAGGCGCTTGTCCACCCAGCCTCCCTTCACCGACGCGCGGAGATTGATGGGGATGCGCCAGGGTGGCTCGCCCGCCGCGCCGTCGCCCGCGTCATCGCCGAGGTACAGGAAGCGCCGCTGGGAGAGCTTCACGCCGGTTCCGTCGGGCTCCACCGTCACCAGGGGATAGCCGCCGCGGAAGATCCACCCGTCCATGACCTCGGGAATGGGCTGCCCGGAGGCCGCCCCCAGCGCCTTCCAGAGATCGGTGGTCTCGGCGTTGGCGTACGGGTGCTCCCGCAGATATCGGCGCACGCCCTCGCGGAAGACTTCCGGGCCGAGATACTGCTCGAGCATGCGGAGCACGGAGGCGCCCTTCTCGTACGTGAGCAGGTCGAACATCGCCTCGCATTCCTTCGGCTCGCGCACGGGGAATTCGATGGGCCGGCTGGCGAGCAGCCCGTCCACCCCCATCGCGGCGGCGCGGGACACGCCGAAGTTCGTCCAGCGCTCCCACTCCTTCTTCCATGCGTCAACCGCGAGCATCTCCATGAAGGTGGCGAAGGCCTCGTTGAGCCAGATGCCGTTCCACCACGCCATCGTGACGAGGTCGCCGAACCACATGTGCGCCAGCTCGTGCGCCACGACGTCGGCCACGCGCTCGAGCTCGGCATGGGATGCGCTCTGCTCATCGGCGAGGAGCGCCGTCTCGCGGAACGTGATCGCGCCCAGATTCTCCATCGCGCCCGCCGCGAAGTCGGGGATGGCGAGAAGGTCCACCTTGTCGCCCGGGTACGGGACTCCGTAGTACTTCTCGAAGAAGTCGAGCGAGAACGCCGCGCAGTCGAGGGCGAAGCGGCCCAGGGGCGTCTTGCCCGGCACCGCCCACACCCGAAGGGGCGTGGGGCCCACCATGACCGGCGCCGTCGCCTCCAGCTCGCCCACCACGAAGGCCACCAGGTACGTGGACATCTTGATGGTGTCGCCGAAGCGGACGACCTTGCGCCCGTCCCCCGTCGGCTCCTCGGACACGATGGCGGTGTTGGAGATGGCGGTGAGGCGCTCCGGCACGACCAGGGTGACGGCGAACACCGCCTTGAACGCGGGCTCGTCCCAGCACGGGAAGGCGCGCCGCGCGTCGGTGGCCTCGAACTGGGTGGCCGCGATCGTGTGCGCACCGCCCGTCGCGTCCTTGTACGTGCTGCGGTAGAAGCCGTGGAGCTTGTCGTTGAGCGTGCCGGTGAAGCCGAGGACCAGCTGCCACGCGCCCGGAGCCAGGGGCGACGGGAACGATAGCCGGGCGCGCTCCTGCGCCTCGTCGAAGGCGGCGCTGCCCTGCACCACCGTGCCGCTCGCATCGCGCGCGGCCACCGATTGGATGGCGAGCTCGGCGGCGTTGAGCACCACGTCCGTCACCGGCTCGGCAATCGCGACGTACACGGTGGCCTCCCCGGTGAAGCGGGCGGCATCGAGATCGGGCGTGAGCCGGATCTCGTAGCGGCTGGGGACGACGGACGTCGGCAAACGATAGTCCATGACCGTGGAGGATACCAGAGTCGGCGTGGTCACACACTTGACATCGCTTCGTTGGCGGGCCCACACTCCGGGATCGTGAAAGATCTCGCGGACCGCGTGGCGGTGGTGACGGGCGGCGCGAGCGGCATCGGGCGCGCGCTCTGCCTCGCGTTTGCCGAGGCGGGCATGGACGTGGTGGTGGCGGACCTCGACGAGGCCGGCATGGCGGACACCGCCGCCGGCGTGGCCAAGAAGGGACGCCGCGCCATCACCGTCCGCACCGATGTGAGCCGTCTCCCGGACGTGCGCGCCCTTGCCGATCGCGCGTGGCACGACCTCGGCGGCGTCCACGTGCTGTGCAACAACGCCGGCGTCGCCCTGTGGGGCAGCCTCGACGGCGCGACCCACGCCGACTGGGAGTGGGCCATCGGCGTCAACCTGTGGGGCGTGATCCACGGCGTGGAGGCGTTCGTGCCGCGCATGATCGCCCAGCAGGCGGGTGGGCACGTCGTCAACACCGCGTCGATGGCCGGCCTCATCGCCTCCGAAGGGCTCGGCGTCTACAACACGACGAAGTACGCGGTGGTGGGGCTCTCCGAGACCCTCCAGAAGGATCTCCGCCGTCACGACATCGGCGTCTCCGTGCTCTGTCCCATGGGGGTCACGACGCAGATCCGTCAGAGCGCGCGGAACCGGCCGCCCGCTCTGCGCAATACCGGCGCGCCCGAATCCGGCGGTGAGGTGGAGCTGATCGGCCGCTACCTCTCCCCCGAGCAGGTGGCGGAGCGCGTGCTGCGCGCCGTCCTCGACAACCGTCTCTACGTGATCACTCACCCCGAGGGGCTCGAGCCCCTCCGCCGGCGCTTCGCCCGTATGGAGAAGGCCATCCAGGAGTCTCAGTAACCATGCGCTTCGAGCCAGTGGTCGGATGGGGTAAGCTGCCCGCGGGGTGGCGCTACGTCGAAGTAGCGGGCGTCGCGGTCGATGCGAAGGACCACGTGTACTGCTTCACCCGGGGCGAGCACCCGGTGATCGTATTCGACGCCGACGGCAACTTCCTCCGCTCCTGGGGCGAAGGGCAGATCCGGCGCGCCCACGGGATCTCGGTCGACGCCGAGGGCATGCTCTGGCTCACCGATGATCTGCACCACACGAGCCGCAAGTTCACGCCGGAGGGGAAGCTCCTCCTGACCATCGGCGATCCGGATACGCCGTCCACCCTTCAGGGCGGAAAGCCCTTCAACCGCCCCACCCACGTCGCGGTGTGCCCGAAGACCGGCAACCTCTACCTCTCCGACGGCTATGGCAATTCGCGCGTCCACAAGTACGCGCCCGACGGCACGCACGTGCACTCGTGGGGCGAGCCGGGCACCGATCCCGGCCAGTTCAATCTGCCCCACAACATCACCACCGACCGGAACGGCCTCGTCTACGTGGCGGACCGCGAGAATCATCGCGTCCAGATCTTCGACGGCGACGGGCGCTATCAGGGGCAGGTCAACAACCTGCACCGGCCCTGCGGCCTCTACACCGACAAGCGACAGGGCGATCTGCTCTTCATCGGCGAGCTAGGATCGGCGATCCCGGTGACCGACCACACGCCCAACATCGGGCCGCGCGTCACCGTGCTCGACGCCAAGGGCCAGCGCGTGGCGCGCTTCGGGGGACAGTTCGCGGGCGAGAAGCCGGGAGAGTTCACCGCCCCGCACAGCGTCGTCGTCGACTCGCGGGGGAACGTCTACGTCTCCGAGGTGTCCTGGACGGCGAAGGGCAGCCTGGAGAGCCCTCCGCGCGAGATCCGGTCGCTGCAGAAGTTCCGGAAAGTCGACTAGCCGGACCTCCGCGGACGGGGGAGAGCGGGGGCCATTTCGAGGGCCCCGCTGATGGTCGATCTAAATCGGCCGCACCCGCCCGAAATGGTGCCGCAAGAGCGGCGCCCAGGCCTCGATGGGCTCGGTGACCTTGTCGGGCATCTTGGCGAGGTCGTCCCACCGGCGTAGCCGCACCGCATCCGCCATCCAGGGGTGCTGTGCACGCCGGGCCGCATCGTCGGTCGTCATCGCGCCGCCCTGAAGCGTCATCGTGAAGCGCGAGCCCGGCGTGAGCGCGTCGTAATAGCCAGGCTCGGTCGCGCAGAGATAGCGCTTGGCCTCCACGTGCATGCGGACGAGCCAGGCGACCCGGGCGGGCACCCACGGGGCGATCAAGTCCGCGCCCACCTCGTGATGGCCCCGCGCCCCCGCCGCCGCGCCCCGCGTCTGATCCTTCTGGTCGAGAATCTCGCGGGGATCGACGGCGAAGCGACCCACGTCGTGGAGCAAGGAGGCCAGCTGCAGGTCTTCGTCGGCGCCCGCCTCTCGCGCGAGCTCCGCGCACTGGAGCGAGTGGGCGAGCTCGGTGACCGGCTCGCCGCCGTAGAGGCGGGCCGCCGATCCCAGGAAAGCCTCGAGCAGCCGATCGGCCATGGTGGGCGTGGCGCCCATGGCGTGAGTGTACCGACGCGAAAAGCTACTTTCCCGCGAGGGGGGATCGCCCCTATACTGCGCCTGCGCGCCAGGGAGCGCGCGTCACGCCACGGCCGCGACGTCAGTGGCCCAGCCAAAGGAGACGAGCGCATGCCGGTAACGGTGAAGTTGATGGAAAACGGTCCGCTCATCGTGAACGGGGAGTGCGAGCTGCAAGACGCGCAGGGCAATCCCCTGCCCTCGAAGGGGCAGCAGTTCGCCCTGTGCCGCTGCGGGGCCTCTGCCAACAAGCCCTACTGCGACGGCGGCCACAAGAAGGTCGGCTTCAAGAGCTAGCTCGAGCCGCCCGGCTTCACCATCTCCTGCGGGCGCACGAGGCGGTCGAACTCCTCCGCCGTGACGTAGCCAAGGGCCAGCGCGGCCTCGCGGAGGGTGGTCCCGTCCTTGTGCGCCCGTTTTGCGATCTGCGCCGCGCGGTCGTATCCGATATGCGGGGCCAGCGCGGTGACCAGCATCAACGAGTTGCCCAGGTGGTCGGCGATCCGCTCCGGCCGCGGCTCGATCCCTTCCGCGCAGTGGACCCGGAAGGATTCCACCGCGTCGGCGAGCAAGCGGGTGCTGCGCAGCAGGTTCGACACGATCAGCGGTTTGTAGACGTTCAGCTCGAAGTTCCCCGACGCGCCGCCGATGCCCACCGCCACGTCATTACCGCTCACCTGCGCGCATACCATGGTGAGAGCCTCGCACTGGGTGGGATTGACCTTGCCCGGCATGATGCTCGAGCCCGGCTCGTTCTCGGGAATCGTGATCTCGCCTAGCCCGGAGCGCGGGCCCGAGGCCATCCAGCGCACGTCGTTGGCGATCTTGGTCAGGGAGCCCGCGAGGGTGCGCAGCGCCCCCGAGGCCTGGAGATCGGCCTCGTGCGAGGCGAGGGCCTGGAACTTGTTGGGGGCGCTCGCGAACGCGCGACCGGTCAGGCGCGCGAGGGCCGCGGCGACCCGCTCCCCGAAGTCCGCGGGGGCGTTGAGACCGGTGCCGACGGCGGTGCCGCCGATGGCCAGCTCACCGAGCGCGGGGAGGCCGACCCGCACGCCCGCGAGCGCGTGATCGAGCATCGCCACCCATCCGGAGATCTCCTGACCGAGCGTGATCGGCGTCGCGTCCTGGAGATGGGTTCGGCCAATCTTGACGATGTCCGCGAAGGCCCGCGCCTTGGCGTCGAGCGCGCCGCGGAGCGCGGCGACGGCGGGGAGCAGATGGCCCTCGAGCTGCTCGAGCTCCGCCACGTGCATGGCGGTGGGAAACACGTCGTTGGAAGACTGCGAGCGGTTCACGTCATCGTTCGGGTGCACCGGCTTCTTCGACCCGAGCACGCCGCCCAGCAGCTCGTTGGCCCGATTGGCGATCACCTCGTTCGCGTTCATGTTGGTCTGGGTGCCGCTGCCCGTCTGCCAGACCACCAGCGGGAAGTGCTCGTCCAGCGTGCCCGCGATCACCTCGTCGGCGGCGCGGAGGATAGCGTCGGCCTTGTCGGCGGGCAGCAGGCCCAGCTCGCGATTGACCTGGGCGCAGGCCTTCTTGACGAGCCCCAGGGCGCGGATGAACTCGCGGGGAAAGCGCTCACCTCCGATCTTGAAGTGCTCGAGGGAGCGCTGGGTTTGTGCGCCCCAGTAGCGGTCGGCGGGCACTTCGATGGGACCCATGGTGTCGGTCTCGGTGCGAGTCTTCATGTCGCGCAGCATAGCACTGCGGTAAGCTCGCCGGCATGAGCCAGACCTGGACGCTCGTCAATCCCGCCACCGAGGAACCCTACCGCGAGATCATCGCCATCTCCGAGCCCGAGCTGGCCGCCACCGTGGTGCGCGCGCGCCACGCCCAGCGCGACTGGCGGCAGACGCCGGTGGCCGAGCGGGTGAAGATCGTCGCGCAGATGGTGCCGGCCTTCCGCGCCCAGGCGGATCAGGTCGCGCTCGAGATCACGCGGCAGATGGGCAAGCCCATCCAGCAGGCGCGGAACGAGATCAACACCATGATCGACCGCACGGAGACGATGTGTCGCCTCGCAGAGTCCGCCCTCGCCGACGAAGCCCTGCCGCCCAAGGAAGGCTTTGATCGTTTCATTCGCCACGAGCCGCTCGGCGTCGTGCTCGACATCGCGGCGTGGAACTATCCCCTGCTCATCGCGGTCAACGTGATCGTGCCCGCTCTCCTTGCGGGCAACGCGGTGCTCGTCAAGCACGCCCGCCTCACGCCGCTCTGCGCCGACCACTTCGTGACCGCCTTCGCCCGGGCCGGACTCCCCGCCGGCCTCATCGCCGCCACTCCCATGGACCACGCGCTCGCCGAGAAGGTGATCCGCTCGGGTCAGGTGGACTATGTCTCCTTCACCGGCTCGGTGGAGGGCGGGCGCGAGATTCACGGGCACGTGGCGAGCCGCTTCATCGACGCGGGCCTCGAGCTCGGGGGCAAGGACCCGGCCTACGTCGCCGACGACGCCAACTTCGACTTCGCGGTGGAGAACCTGGTCGACGGCGCGTTCTACAACGCGGGCCAGAGCTGCTGCGGCCTCGAGCGCATCTACGTGGCCCGCTCGCTCTTCGAGCGCTTCGTGGAGGCCTATGTCGCGCTGGTCCGACAGTACCGGATGGGCGATCCGGAGGATGCCGCCACCACCCTCGGCCCGTGCGCCCAGAAGAAGGTCGTGACCACGGTGCAGAGCCAGGTGGCCCAGGCTCGCGCGGCGGGCGCGCGCGTGCTCACCGGCGGCACACCCTGGAAGGGCCGCGGCTACTTCTGCGAGCCCACCGTCCTGGTGGACGTCAATCACGGCATGAGCGTGATGTGGGAGGAGAGCTTCGGCCCCGTCATCGGCCTCATGCCCGTCGCCGACGACGCGGAGGCGGTGCGGATGATGAACGACAGCCCCTACGGGCTCACCGCGTCGGTCTGGACCGAGGACGCCGCGCGCGCGGTGCGTCTCATGGATCAGCTGGAGGCGGGCACCGTGTACGCCAACCGCTGCGACTACCTGGACCCGCTCCTGCCCTGGGTCGGGGTCAAGGACAGCGGCAAGGGCTGCTCGCTCTCCCATCTGGGATTCCAGCACCTCACCCGCCCCAAGAGCTTCCACCTGCGGACGCGCACCGCCTGACGCGGGCCGCGCCGTCACGGCACGGGCAGATCGTCCGGCGCCATCCGGCCCAGGATCTCAAAGGTGCCGTCGCCGTGCGGCGAGAGCACGAGCATCTCGCCCTCCGCCACGTCGACCCCGGTGACCGCGCGGATGGTGAACTGGTGGGTGACGAGGACGAGGTTGCCGCCGGTGGGCACGGTGGCGGCGATCCGGTGAATCTCGGCGGTGCGCTCGGCCTGGAGCACCGGATCGCTCTCCGAGGACTGCAGCGGCAGCCACGGTGTCGGCTCGCCGAAGGCCAGGCGCGCCGTGTCGAGGCAGCGGCAGTACGGGCTCGAGAGCACCCGCCCCACCGGGATCGCGCGGAGCCGGAACGCCTCGCGGATCTTGCGGGCGTCGGCCCGCCCCGCGTCGGTGAGATTGCGCTGGCGCGAGCAGTCGGACAGCGGGACGCCCCCTTGGTCACGCTGGCTCATGTCGGTGGCCGCGTGCCGGATCAGGATCACCTGCGTGCCCGCGCGGAGCAGGCCCCACGCGGGATCTTCTTGTGCCGCGGCGGGCAGGAAGAGCGCGAGCACGCCCAGCGCGAGCCCCAGCACGAGCGCGCGCCGGCGTGGAATCATGACGACGAGGATACGACGGGCCACGGAGTCACGCTACCGCGGCAGGGGTCGGAGGAGCAGCCGCGCGCCCACCGCGAGCGCGGCCAGGCCGATGACCGCCACGAAGCTTCGCGCCGCCCGCTCGCCGAGGAGCCCACTCACCACCGGTCCGAGAAAGATCGCGGCGTCCGTGCCCACCCGATAGAGCGCGGTGCGCCAGGCGAGCCCCTCCACGCCGCCGTGGGCGCGCGCGATCCCGAGCGGCAGCATCCAGCCCGCGAGCCCCAGGCCCAGGCCCGCGCAGCCCGCCACGAAGAGCGGATAGCTCCCGAGCCCCGTGCCGATGGCGCCGAGCCCCAACACCAGGGTCATCGCCGCGAGCACGGGGAGCCGGCCCACCCGGTCGGCGAGACGCCCGGCCGGCAGAAGGGCGATCAAGTCCACGACCTGGGCGAGGGCAAGGAGCAGCGAGATTCCTCCGCGTTCGAGCCCGAACTCGCGCGTGCCCCGCAACGGGACGAGGAACTGGCTCACCGACGACCAGGCAAAGGCCATGGTGACCCCGACTGCGAGCATGAGCCAGAACACGCGGGCGCCGCGCCGGGGCGCGCCCGTGGTGGACGCGGTCGCCGCCGCCCGCGCGGGCGGCGGTGTCGGCGGAAAACGGCGCAGGATCGCGCGCCCCACGAGCGCGCTCACGATGAGCGGCGAAGACGCCACCGCCAGCGAGAGATTCCACGGCCAGCTCGCCGGCAGTGTGCCGACGACGAGCAGCCCGCCGAGGATGCCGAGCATGCCCGAGAACTCGAAGGTGTTCAGGCGAAGCGACGCATCCGCCCCCCTGTCGTCGAGGAGGATCGCGGTGAGACCGCCGACCATCAGCAGCGTGTGCCCCACCCCCATGAGCGCGCGGCCCAGCACGAGCCACGTAAAGTTGCCGCCGACGGTAACGCAGGCGAGCCCGATCGACAGGAACACCGGCGAGAGCACCAGGCTCAGCGCGACGTGCCGGGCCGCGATGAGCCCGGCCGGCATCGCCCCCGCCATGCGCGCGAAACCGAACGCGCCCGCGACCACGCCGAGCTGCCAGTCGGCGAGCCCGCGGGTGCGCGCGATGTCGGGGAGCACGGGGCCGAAGGCGCCGACGAGGAACGTGTTGCCGAGGATCACCAGGCAGAGCAGCGTGGTGCCGCTCAGGGCGTGAATGGGTGGGCGTCTCCGAAGGGGTAGAACGGCGGCATGTCCTTGCTCGGGCGCATGGTGAAGCGCGGCGGACGCTTCTCGAGGAACGACGTGACGCCCTCGTAGGCGTCGGGGGAGCGGCCCATGTACTCCATGGCACGCGAGTCGAGGCGATGGCCCGCCATCGGGTGATCCGCGCCCAGCAGGGTCCACATCATTTGCCGGGCCAGCGCCACCGACACCGCGGACGTGTTGTCCGCAATCTCGCGGGCGAGGGCCCACGCGGTGGGTAGGAGCGCATCCGGCTCGACGACACGGCTCACGAGCCCACTGGCGAGCGCCTCGGCGGCGGGAAAGACGCGGCCGGTGTATACCCACTCGGCGGCCTGGTTGATCCCCACCACGCGCGGCAGGAACCATGTGCTCGCGGCCTCGGGCACGACGCCACGGCGGCTGAACACGAAGCCCATGCGCGCGGCCGACGACGCGATGCGGATGTCCATCGGCAGCGTCATGGTCGCCCCGAACCCCACCGCCGGGCCGTTGATGGCTGCAATGACCGGCTTCTTGAGGGCGTAGACGCGCAGGGTGAAGAGTCCGCCACCGTCGCGGTGCGGCGCCCCGGGATCCGCATCGGGCCGGGCCGCGCGATCGAACGTCTTTCCGCCCGCGGAGAGATCCGCGCCCGCGCAGAAGGCGCGGCCCGCCCCGGTGACGATCACCGCGCGCACGGCGTCGTCGGCATCGGCGCGCTCCAGCGCCTCCAGCAGCTCGGCGAGCATCGTGCGCGTGAGCGCATTGAGCTTGGCGGGCCGGTTGAGGGTCAGCGTGAGCACGCCGCCCTCCACCACGTACAGGATCTCAGTGAACGCCATCGATCAGGCGCCTGGCCGCTCGTCGCCGGAGCTGTCCTCACCCGCCTCGGCGTCTTCCTCCTCCTCGGCCGCCTTCAACTTGCGGAACACCGTCTTGGGATCGATGCCGAGGAGCTTCGCGGTCAGCGTCTTGTTGCCCCGGGTCATGCGGAGCGTCTCCTCGAGCATGCGCTGCTCGACGTCCGCCAGCGGCGTGCCGACCCGGATGCGCAGAACCCCGTCCGCGCCCTCGCCCTCGCCCGGCGCGGGACGCTCGAGCACGATCGCGCGGGCGGTGACCTTGTCGGGAAGGTCTCCGACCTCCACGGTCTGGCCACGGGCCAAAACCACGGCCCGCTCCACCACGTTCTCCAGCTCCCGCACGTTACCCGGCCACGCGTAGCTCTCGAAGCAGCGGAGGGCGTCCTCCGAGAAGCCAACGAGACTCCGGTTGTTCTTGGCCGAATAGATCCGAAGGAAGTGCTGGGCGAGCACCGGCACGTCCTCGCGCCGCTCGCGCAGTGGCGGCGCCGTGATCGTGATGACGTTCAGCCGATAGAAGAGGTCCTCGCGGAAGCGCTTCTCCGTGACGAGCGTCGTGAGATCCTGGTTGCTCGCGGCCACGATGCGGACGTCGACCTTGTTGGTCTTGGTGCCCCCGAGGCGCTCGAACTCGCCTTCCTGCAGCACTCGAAGGATCTTGGGCTGGGTCACCGGGGAGAGATCGGCGACCTCATCGAGGAACAGCGTTCCGCCGTCGGCCAGCTCGAAGCGGCCCTCCTTGCGCCCGGCCGCCCCCGTGAAGGCGCCCTTCTCGTAGCCGAACAGCTCGGATTCCAGCAGAGTCTCAGGGAGTGCCGCGCAATTGACTGCCACGAAAGGCCCATTGCGCCTGGGGGAGCGATCATGGATGGCCCGGGCGAAGAGCTCCTTGCCCGTACCGCTCTCCCCGTGGATGAGGACGGTGGCGGAGCTGTTGGCGACCTGCTCGAGCAGGGTCATCGTCGACCGGAACATCGGGCTCACTCCGATGAGGTTGCCCTGGGCGAGGAGATCGTCCAGGCGGCGCTGGAGGGCGCGGTTCTCCGCGATCAGCTCCCGGCGCTCGAGCGCCTTGCGGATGACCCGGATCAGCTGGGCGCGCTGGAAGGGCTTGGTGAGGAAGTCCACCGCCCCGTCCTTCATCGCGGTGACCGCCTCCTCGACGGTCCCGAACGCCGTCAGCATGATCACGTCCACGTCCGGCTGCGCCGCTTTCACCTCCCGCAGCAGCTCGAGCCCGTTGAGGCCTGGCATGCGGAGGTCCGACAGCAAGAGGTCGACCCCGCCTTCGCGCAAGCGCTCCATCGCGGCCTGGCCGTCGGGCGCGAGCAGCACGCTGTAGCCCTCGCGGGCCAAGGTGCGCTCGAGGCTCTGGCGGACGGCGGGATCGTCGTCGGCGACCAGCAGGGTGGGCGGCGGGCTCTCAGCAGGCATGCTCGGGTCTCTTGATCGGGACGGTGATGGTAAACGTCGCCCCCCCGCCGGGACGACTCGACCACTGGATCTGGCCACCGTGCTCCTCGGCGATCTGGCGCGTGATGGACAGGCCGAGGCCGGTGCCCTGGGGCTTGGTGGTGAAGAACTGCTCGAAGAGCCGGCTGGCGACCTCGTCGTTGATGCCCGGTCCGCTGTCGCTCACCGCGATCTCCACGTTGTCCTCGACCCGGCGGGTCGTCACGGTGAGGCTCCCACCCTGTGACAGCGCCTCGAGCCCGTTCTTGATCAGGTTGAGGACGGCCTGGCGCAGCAGGGAGCGGTCGATCGCCATCGGCGGAACGGAGGGGTCGGTCTCCGCCCTCAGGGTGATGCCCTGCCGGGAGGCGAGCGGGCGCACGAAGTCGATGAGCGCCGACACCATGTCGTTCACCGAATCCTCCTCGAACTGAGGGCGTGGAAAGCGCGCGAACGCGAGGTATTCCTCGGTCAAGGCGTCGAGCGCGCCGACCTGGTCGCGGATCGCGCTCACCAGCCCCCTGGCCTCCACCATCTCCGCCTCGGAGCGCCCGCCCACGATGTCGCCCAGCATCTCGGCGTTGAGGCCGATGGCGGCGATGGGGTTGCGCACCTCGTGGGCGACCTTCAGGGAGAGCCGGCCCACCGTGGCCATGCGCTCGGCCACCACCAGCTCCTGCTGCGCGGCCTGGAGCCGCGTGAGCGTGCCCGTCAGCTCCGCGTTGAGCCGTTCGACCTCGGTCCGGCCGCGCCGCTCGCGCTCGGCGACGTGGGCCACCGCGAAGGCGGGAAGCCCGAAGAAGGCCACCAGGATCATCACCGGCACCCAGCCGACCCAGGGGGGCACGAGCCACGAGGACGTGGCGTAGAGCAGGCCGGCGATCAGTGTCACCAGCATGCCCACGGCGCGACCGAAATAGTAGGCATTGATCGCCACCAGCGGGAAGAAGAGCAGGTAGTAGAGGCTGTCGCCGCCGCCGGTGAGGTACAGCAGCGCGAACACGAGGAGGAGATCCACCGCGAGGGCGCCGCTGAAGATGAAGCGGGTCGCGCGCGGGTTCACCGTGACCCACATGAGGATGCACGCCTTGTACGCGGCGAACCATAGCACGAGCGAGAAGACGTCGAAGCGGTAGCGGGGCCGGAGGGGGGCGAGGCCGAGGGTCGCCAGGCCGCCCACCATCACCACGGCGAGGAGAAAGGCGAACACGCGCTCGTCCCGCTCGAGGAGCCGGACGACCGCGGACCAGGGTCTACGCGGGAGGGGGGTCATGCCATCGCTCCGCCGCTCACTATAGCGCGGCCGGCGGTCATTTCGCCCCACCCGCCACCGGCGCCACCGGCGTGGGCGTGGCGGTGATGGCGGCGGCCGCGCGCGCCTCTTCGCGTCTCAGCAGCGGGAGCGCCAGGAGGGGGACGAGCCCGATCAGGCTCGCGAGAATCATCAAGCGGCCGAGCCCGGCGTAGTCCTCCTGCGTGACCGCGAACACCGTGTTGAGATAACGCGTCCCCAGCTCGCTGGCGGAGAGCGCCAGGTTCATGAGCGACGCCATCACCGCGAACATGGTCGCCTCCGCGCCCTCCGGGGCCGATTTGGCGATCAGCACGAGCATGGGCACCATGGCGAGCTGGCCCAGCGGCGCCGAGATGGTGGTGTCGATGAACGCGAAGGCGCGGGGTGACAGCCCGAGCCACTCGTTGACGCCGTAGAAGAGCCCGATCGTCGGAAGCGAGAGAAGAAATCCCGCAATGGTCACCCAGAAGATCGTGAAGCTCACCGGCCGACGCGTGATGGTCTTGCGGAAGACGAGGAGGCCGGCCAGGCTCAGCACCGAGCTCACCTGGGCAAGGAGACCGAGGAATTGCTGGTCGAAGCCCAGGTGGTCAATGGCCCAGTAGCTATAGCCCTGCCCCACGCCGGGCACCGCCCGGAAGAGGAAGATCACGAAGGCGGAAATCGCCACCGCCCGCGACAGCCCGATCTGCCGCAGCAGCACCACGATGAGGACCGCCGACACCGTGAGCACGATTTCCTGCGTGAATGGGACGTCGAGCAGCTCGAGGCCCACGCTGAACGCCGCATAGGCGAGACCCACCCCCAGCACGAGGCGCGTGCGTCCTCCCGCGAGCGGACCATCGGCGGGAGGCGCGGCCGGCGCCGCGGGAGCGGCGGGGCGCGGCGCCACCCGGATGAACAAGGCGGCCATCGCCACCACCACCGGCAACACGGCGGCGATCGCGAATACCGGACGCGGCCCCAGCGCGGCGGCGACGAGGCCGCTCGCGTAGCCCACGCTGATGGTCCCCACGAGTAACGCGACCCGCCCCAGGGTCTGGACCTGCGCGACCTCGTCGTCGTTCCGCGCCACCTCCACCGAGAGCGCGTCGGCCACCACGTCTTGGATCATGAAGCCGATCACCACGAGCAGCATCGCCGCCAGGTATCCGTCGCGTGTCGACACGCTCCACGCCACCAACGCATAACCGACGACGGAGCAGAGGGCGCCGAGGATCAGATATGCCTTCCGGCGGCTGCCGAGAATCGGAAAGGCATCGGATGCGACGCCCACGATCATCTTCATGCTCCAGGGCAGCCCGAGCCAGAATCCGATGCCCGCGGCCTCCGCCGGCGTGAGCTTGAGTGCGTCCTTCTGGAAGTAGAGCGCGGCCACCGCAGTGATGCCGCTGGCACCCCAGGCGAAATAGGTGACGAGGATCGGAACATATGCGGCGCGAAAGGTGCCGAATAGTCGCTGGAGGAGCCCGCGACGGGCCGGAACCGTGCTGAATACGGTCTCCGTCGAGTCGGGCATGGCCTTAGTCTAGCGCAGGGCGCGACGCCGACCTTGACGCCGCCGCCGGCCGCCGGGTAGGGTCACGACATGCCTCTTGTCGGCTCCGCCGTGCTCGCGATCTGGAACGACATCGCGCCGGGTGGCGATGCCGAGTTCGATCACTGGCACACCAGTGAGCACATTCCGGAGCGCGTGGGCGTCCCGGGCTTCCTGCGCGGCCGCCGCTACAACGTGATCGCCGGTCAGCCGACATACTTCACCCTCTACGAGACCGATTCCGTGTCCGTGCTGCAGAGCCCGGACTATCTGGAGCGGCTCAACGCGCCGACGCCGTGGACGTCCAAGTGCATCCAGCTCTTCCGTAACAATCGTCGCACCGCCTGCCGCACCACCGTGTCCCTCGGTGCGGGGATGGGCGGCGTGCTGGCCACGCTCGAGCTCGGCCCGCGCGCCGGTCGCGATGACGGGCTGCGCGCCTGGCTCAGCAGCACCGCGCTGCCCGCTGCCGCGGAGCGCGCCGGCATCGTGGGGGCGCATCTCTGCGAAGCCGACGTCGACATGACGATCGTTCGCACTGCGGAGAAGAAGCTTCTGGAGAAGCCGGACACCCTCGCGCGCTGGGTGGTCATGGTGGAAGGGCTCGACCCAGAGCTCGTCGAGGGCGCCGTGCGCGCCCTGCTCGATACCGAGCACCTCACGCGGCACGGCGCGGCGCCCGACGTCTCCCTTTCTCTCTACCGTCTGGTCTACGCGCTCGCCCGCTGAGCGGGCCGCGCTCACGGGGGCGTCGGTCGGCGGCGGTGCCAGTCGGTGGCCTGCTCGTACGCGTGACCCGCGCGTAGCACCGTCGCCTCGTCGAAGGGCCGGCCCACGATCTGGGCCCCGATGGGCAGTCCGTCGAGGGATGCGCCGCACGGCAGCGCGAGCACGGGCAGGCCGAGGCCATTCCAGGGCCGCGTGAGCCGCGAGAAACGACCCATCCGCGCGGCGATGGCTTCGCCGTCGCCGGCGGTGACCTCGGCGAGCGCGGGGGCCGCCGTGGGCGTGACGGGCGTGAGCACGAGATCCGCCTCGTCGAAAACGTCCTGGACGAACTCGCGTGTCAGCCGCGCCCGTAGCCGTAGGGCCTGCAGATAGTCGTGGGCGCTGATGCGCTCGCCGACTTCGAGCCGCGCGCGCACCGCGGGCTGCAGCTCGTGGGGACGCTCGCGCAGGATGCGGGTGTGGACCACCGTGCTCTCCGCGCGCGCCACGATTCCACTCACATCGTGGATCACTTGCGGATCAGGCAGGCGCAGCGGCTCGACCCGTGCGCCCAGCCGCTCCAGCGCGCGGGCCATCTCTTGCACGGCGCGCGCCACGTCCGGCGCCACGCCATCGAAGTAGTAGTTGTCGGCCAGCGCCACGCGGAGCCCGCGGATCGGCCGCTCGAGCCCGGCGAGATAGTCGTCGACCGGGCGGGCACTCGCGGTGGCGTCCGCGGGATCCTCCCCCGCGATGACCTCGAGCATCAGAGCGACGTCCTGCACCGTACGGGCCATGGGCCCGATGTGATCCATGGACCACGAGAGCGGCATCGCGCCCGCTCGGCTCACGCGGCCGTACGTGGGCTTGAGTCCCACGATCCCGCAGCACCCCGCGGGCAGCCGGATGGACCCGCCGGTGTCGGTGCCGAGCGCGCCCAGCGCCAGCGCCGCCGCGACCGCCGCGCCGGAGCCGCTGGACGAGCCGCCGGACACGTGCCCCATCCGCCACGGATTCTGCACGTCGCCGTGGTGGGCGTTGTCGCCATAAGGGCCCATGGCGAGCTCGGCCATGTTGAGCTTGCCCAGCGTGATCGCGCCGGCGTCGGTCAGCCGCATCACCGCGGTGGCGTCGCGCTCGCACACGAAGTACTCGGCGGTCTTGCTGCCGCATGAGGTCGGCAGAGGCGCGATGCGGAAGAGATCCTTGTGGGCGAGGGGCACCCCGTGCAGGGGGCCGAGCCAGCGTCCCGCCATGGCGTCCGCTTCCAGCGCCTGAGCGCGCGCGAGCGCGCCGGTCCGGTCCACCGTGATGAAGGCGCGGATGCGCGGGTCCAACCGCTCGATGCGCGCGAGACAGTCGCGCGTGATCTCGAGCGGCGAGATCTTGCGCGCCCGGACTGCCGCCGCGAGCGCGACCAGGGTCCAGCCCGTCATGCGGGTCGCGCCTCGCGCCGATCACCCGCCGGGGCGCCCGCTTCCAGCGCCGCCGCGAAGCGCGACGGCTCCTCGGCGATCGCCAGATCCGCCTCCGCCCGCTCGATGAGCGCCGCCATGCTCGCGGCCTCGGCCCGCGCGGGATCCGGCCCCGGCGCGCTCATGGGGTGACCTCGACGTACGCGTCCCGTGTGATCCAGTTCATCGCTCCGAATCCTCCTACGAAGTACGCGCCGGTCACCTCGAGGCGCCAGAACGCGAAGTCGGCGAAGTCCACCCACATCGCGGCGCTGGGATGCTGCGCCAGGTAGCGCGCGCGATCCGCCCCTGCCTCGCTGGGGGCGAGGCGGTGGGCCTCGCCGAGCACGGTGACGCGGGGGGCGGCGAGCGGATCGTCCACGGGCTCGGACGGGGTGACGAGCAGGCTGGCCCGTGGATCGGCTTCGAGGTTTTTCGTGTGCAGAGCCAGCCCGCTGATGAGAAACACCGGGCGGCCTCCCTCGTCCGCGGCGTAGGGCGTCACCGAGCCGAACGGAAAGCCGGGGCGCTGCCGGGAATGGGTGGCGAGTGCGCCGACCCGCCCCGCGTGCACGAGGGCGCGCGCCCGCGCCGCGAACGAGGGCTCCGAGGGTCGGCTCATGGTCCGGTCTCGACTCTACCACCGGCGCCGGTGAGACGGTCGGCGAGCGCGGCCGCGCTCGGCGCCACGATCACCGTCAGCGGTGTCTGGCGGTTGCGGAGTGTGAGCTCGTGCCGCGCGAGATCGCTGACGTCGAGGCGCGCCCGCACCGCCACGTCGCTCGAGATCACCAGCTCGCAGCCGTAGTCCTTGGTGAGTGCCTCGAGGCGGGCGGCGACGTGCACGGTGTCCCCTACCGCGGTGAGATAGACGGCCTGACCGTACCCCATGCCGCCCACGACGGCGGGCCCCACGTGGATGCCGATGCCCAGCCGGAGCGGGGCGTCGAGCTCATCCCCCAACGCCTCGCTGAGATCGCGCACCCGCGCCACCATCCCGCCCGCGGCGGCCAGCGCTTCCGCGCAGCCCACGTCGCCCCCCCGCTCCACGCCGAAGAGGGCCATGACGCCGTCGCCAGTGAACTGATTGACGAGACCACCCGCGTCGGCGATCGCGCTGCCGACGGCCTCGAAGTAGCGATTGAGGAAGAACACGACGTCGTACGGGAGCTTGTGCTCGGCCAGCCGCGTGAAGCCGCGGAGATCCGCGAAGAGCACGGCCACCTCGCGCTCGCGTCCGTGACGGGCGCCCACCTGCAGCGCGGCGTCGCGCGGCGCGAGGACCGCGGGCAGGAGGGGCACGACCGCGAGGTCGCGCGTCGGCCGAAGCTGGCAGGCGAGCCGGACATTCCCGGGCGCGCCCAGCCGCTCGAGCACGCGCCGCTCGTCGACGCTCGGCGGGGGCAGGTCGCGCACTGCCCCGAGCACGCGGATGCGGCACGTGGAGCAGCGGCCGCGGCCGCCACACACCGAGGCGTGGGGCACGCGACCGAAGCGGCTGGCCTCGAGCACCGACCACCCGCGCGGCACGACCACCTCGCGGCGACCGGGATAGCTGACCCGAATCGAGTCGCCCCGGCGCCGGAGCGCCCGCACCCCGCGGGCGGCGAGCACGCCCGCGAGCGCGAGCCCGTAGGTCGCCAGGGCAAGGCGAAAGACGCGGGCCGGCGCGGCGCGCTGCTCCGCGGTGACCGGCGCCGGCGTCCGCACGAGACCTTCCGCGAAGCCCGGTGTCGTCCGCGCAATGGTCGCAACCTCCCGGGCGCCGGCCGCGAAGCCGAGCAGCGCGAGCACCGGGATGAGCAGCGCGAGCGCGTACAGGGGCTGCGACACCCGCCCGTACCAAGGCCGGAAGCGCAGCCAGAAATGCACCCCCACGCAGCCGTGCGTCCATGCGATGAGGAGCAGGAGTACCTGCCGGAGTCCCGCCTGAGGGTCGACCACCCAGAGAAAGAGCATCGTGCGCGCGTACGACGGAGTCGTCCCGAGGAGCGCATCGGCCAGGCGCGTGCCGGACATGTGAAAGAGCAAGATGGGCGGGATGGCGAGGCCGAGGACAAGCTGCGCGGCTTCCCACGGGGGCGTTCGGAGCGTGCGGCGGCGGTAGAGCGACCAGAGCCCGAGGCCGAGATGGGTCGCAAACGCGCCGTAGAGGAGCACCGTTCCCGCAGCGCTCCGCCAGACGACCAGGGCCCACGTGAGCCCCGTCTCCATCGCCTCATACGAGATCAGGCCCAGCGCGTGGTTGACGAGGTGGGAGACGACATACGCGAACAGGGCCAGCCCCGCCGCGAGCCGCAGCCTCCGGATCAGCGGCGCCGCGGCGACCGGCACTAGAGCGGGCTCTGGCCGGACGCCTTGTCGAGGAAGCGCAGCAGCGCGCGATTGAACTCCTCGGGCTGCTCGAGGTTGGAGAGGTGCGACGCCGAGCGCAATATCGCCAGCTCGGCCGATGGGAGAGCGGCGTGAATGTCGCGGGCCATCTCCACCGGCGTTCCCGGATCCTCCTCGCCGACGATGACCAGCGCGGGGCACGCGACCGCGCCGAGGCGATCGGTGACGTTGATCTTGGGGAGGGCGTGGCAACAGCCGATGTAGCCCTGGGGCGGCGTGTTCCGGATGAGCGCCCCCACCCGCGTCATCATGTCCTTCCGCCGGGCGCGGAACGGCGCGGTGAACCAGCGGGCCAGGGTGGGCTCGACGTGCGGATCCATGCCCTTGGCTTCGGTGGTGCGGATGCGCTCTTCCCAGATGGCACTCGCCGCCGCCGGATAGCGGCTCGTGGTGTCGCAGAGCACGAGGCTCTTCACCATCTTGGGATGCTTCAGCGCGTACACCTGCCCGATCATCCCGCCCATCGAGAGGCCCACGAAGTGGGTCTCGGTAATCCCGAGCCCACCCAGCAAGGCGTGAAGATCGTCGGCAAGCTGCTCGAGCGTGTACGCGCCCGCCGGCGCGCTCGTCCCGCCGTGGCCGCGCGTGTCGTAGCGAAGGACGCGATAGCGCGAATGGAGCGCGGTCACCTGATCGTCCCACATCGCGAGGCTGCAGGCCAGCGAGTGGCTGAACGTCACGACCGGCCCCTGCCCCTCGAGCTCATAGTTGATGTCGATGCCGTTGGCGGCGAGCTTCATCGAATCCTCTCCTTCACTCGCGTGTCGCGGTGCTCGGGCAGATCTGGTTGTACGCGCAGAACCGGCAGGTCTGGTAGCCGGGCGTGGCCTCGAAGCGCCGCGCCCGGATACCCGCCGATGCCTCGAGTATCGCCCGCTCCGCGTCCGCCAAGTCCTGCTCGGTGGGCACGTGGCGCCCGGCGAGCCCCGACTCGAGAAAGCGAAGTTCCACCCGAGCCGGCAGCCGCCCCGTCGCGTGCCGATGGGCCAGAGCATACATCTTCAGCTGGAGGCTCTGCCGGGCCCGGCGGTCGGCGACCTTCTGATCGGTGACGTCGCTCGACTTATAGTCCACGATCACCGTGCCGCCCGGCTCCTCGTCGACGCGGTCGAAGCGCCCACGGACGCGCGTGGGCCCGAGCCCGAACACGAACTCCTGCTCCACCGCCGCGGGCTTGCCGCCGGAGGCCTCCTCCTCGTGATAGAAGCGCGTGAGCGCCTCGATGCCCGCCCGCTTGCGCTGCTCTTCGTGCTCACGGGTGAGGAACCCTTCGTTCCGCCAGGCGTCCTCGAAGGCGCGGAGGAAATCCTCCAGAGAGGTGTAGTTCCCCACCGCGCGCCGCCGCAGATAGAACTCCACCGCGGTGTGCAGGGCGCTGCCGTACACAATCGCGTGATGCTGACGCAGGGGGATGCGCAGCAGGTGCACGTACTGGTACTTGAGCGGGCAGGTACGGTAGTCATCGACCTGGTGGTGGCTCACCGCGAGCTCGGCGTCGGGGGGCAGCGCGTCGGGTCCGCCCGCCTCCACCTCCGGCGGAGGCGCGTGGCGCAGGAGTTCCTCGAGCGCCCGGGTGCGTGAGGGCCGCGCCACGTCCTTGGGCAAGTCGAGCGCCTCCAGCACGAACTGGCTCACCTTCCATCGCCGCGGGCCGCCCATGTCCTCCGCGCTGGTGAAGTAGAGGCGCTCCTTCGCCCGAGTCATGCCGACGTAAAAGAGCCGGCGCTCCTCCTGCTCGTGGAAATCGCCGGTGGGCAGCGTGTCCTTGATGAGGGCTGCCGGCATCTCGAGCGGCTCGGCGCGGCGCTGCGACGGGAATTTGTTCTGCACACAGTTGACGAGGAACACCACCGGCCACTCGAGGCCCTTCGCCTTGTGCACGGTGAGCACGTGCACCGCCGGGGTGTCGGCGTCCGCCTCCACCACCGCCGGATCATCGCCGGCGTCGATCAGCGCGTCGAGGTGATTCACAAACTCGCTGACCCGGTTGTAGTTGAGCACGTTGGCGGCGTCCCGGACCCGATTGAAGAACTTGCTGACGTTCTTCACCTCCTGCTCCAGCTCGGCGGGCGCCTTCGCGTAGCGGGTCATGAGGCCGGACTCGACGAGGAACTGGTAGAGTAGCTCGCCGGTGGGCATCTCGCGCGCCAGCTCCTGATAGCGCCGAAGGTCGGCCACCAGGCGCCCCACCGCGCCGCGCCCTTCCTCGCTCAGCTCGAGCTCCGCAGGCGGATCGCGCAGCACGTCGAACAGCCAGCGGTGCCGACGATCCGCGTACGTGGAGCACTTGGTGAGGTCAACAATCGGCACCTGGTACACATCCGACGACGCGAGGTAGTGCAGGCTCACCGACTCGTCGGGATGCGCCACCGTGCGCAGGAAGGCGATCAGGAGCCGGACCTCGGGCCGCCCGTACAGGCCGGCGTTGCCCGAGAAGGTCCACGGCAGGCCCCGCATGTTGAGCGCGCGCAGGAAGGCGTCGGCGTCGTGGTTGGCCCGGACGAGTATGGCGAAGTCCTTGAGTGGCTGACCCGCGGCGTGGCCGTCGGCGATCATGGCCGCAACGTGATCCGCCTCGCTCGAGAGCGTATCGAAGGCGAGGTGCTCCGGCCCCTTGCCCATGCGTTCGCCTCCGTCCGGACCACGCGCGATCAAACGCTTGTCGATTTGCTGGGCGACCTCCAGGCGGTCGGGGTTGTTGTGCTGGATGAGCCGGTACGCGGCGTCGAGCACCGCTTGGGGCGACCGGCGGTTTTCCTGCAGGACGACCTTGCGCGCGTCTGGATAGGTACGGTCGAAGTCGAGGATGTTGCTCATCGACGCGCCCCGGAAGCGGAAGATCGCCTGATCGTCGTCACCCACGACCGCGACGTTGCGATTCTTCGCGGCCAGGAGCTTCACGACCTCGAACTGGGCGTAGTTGGTGTCCTGGAATTCGTCGACGAGGATGAACTTGAAGCGGTCCTGATATCGCCGCAGCACGTGGGGGCGGGTGCGGAAGAGACGCAGCGACTCGACGATCTGATCGCCGAAATCCACCTGGCCCAGTCGAGCCATCAGGGTCTGGTACTGCCCGTAAGTGCGCGCGAGCTCGAGGTGCTCCTCCGCCTGTAGCCGCGCCTCGTCGTCCACCGCGCCGGCACGCAGCGATTCCGCGTGGGCCAGGTATTCGTCGGGCCCGACGTCCTCGTCCTTCAACCGGCTGAACAGGCTCAAGATCGCCTGGAGGTGGCGGGTGGGATCGCCCAGCGGCCGGTAGTGCCGCAGCGGGAACTCGAAGAGATGGTCGCGGAGGAAGATCACCTGCTCCGCCCGCGTGAGCACGCGGAAGTCGGGCGTCAGGCCGAGCTCGAGGGCGTTCTCCTTGATGAGGCGATCGCCGAACGCGTGGAAGGTCGAGATCTGCACGTCCGCGTAGCCGTACGGGACGAGGGTGTCGACCCGCTCCTCCATCTCGGCGGCGGCCTTGTCGGTAAACGTGAGGGCCAGGATCTCGGACGGGCGCGCGCGACGGCTGGCGATCAGATAGGCGATGCGCCGGGTGATGACCGTGGTCTTGCCGGTGCCCGCACCGGCGATGATGAGCAGCGGACCCGCCTCGTGCGTGACCGCCACTCGCTGAGGGGCGTCGAGGCCGTCCAGGATTCGATCGACGCCTCGCGGCTCTCGCTCCACGAGGGGATCATAACATTCCGTAGTAGGTGTGGGGGGCCCGAACGACGACCCCTGGTGTACCGGCTCGGTTCGTTTAGCGGCGAATCTCGGTATTGTCGGTGGCCATCAGCTCCATCAGCTCGGAGCGCGAGACCAGGGCGATGTCCCCCCAGATCGTGCATTTGAGGGCCGCCAGCGCGGTGGCGGCCTCAACGGCCACCTGGGCGCCCCGGCCCTCGAGCATGGCCCAGAGAAAGCCCGCCGCGAAGGCGTCCCCCGCCCCCACCCGGTCCACCACCGTAACGGCGTAGCGCTTGCGAGGGGTCCACTCGGCGTCGTCGTCGAGCACGGCGCACCCCGCCTCGCCGAGCGTGAGGGCGACGGTGGCGCGGGGAGCGAGGGCGCGGAAGCCCTTGAGCACCGCGCTGGGAGCGCCGCGCAGCTCGAACACCGTCTCCGCGTCGTCGCACCCGACGAAGAGGTAGCGAACGCCGGGCAGCACCTCGAGCAGGAACTGCCGCGCCTCCTTCGGCGTCCAGAGGCGCGAGCGATAGTTGACGTCGAACGAGACGGGGACGCTCGCAGCGGCCGCCTCGGCGATCGCGCGACGGATGACCCCGCGTGGGCCCTCTCCTAGCGCCGGCGTGATTCCTGAGAGGTGCAGGAGGCGAGCGCCGCGCAGGATGGACCAGTCGATATCGTCGGCGACGAGCCGGCTTGCCGCGGAATCTCGGCGATCATAGTGAATGCGAACCGGACGCGGCGGCGGCGCATACTCGAGGAAATAGAGGCCCATCCGCACGCCGTCCGGCCGCCGGACTCCCGAGCAGTCGACGCCGTGGCTGATCAGCTCGCGCACCGCGCGGTCGGCCCAAGGATGCGCCGCCGGCAGAGCCGAGAGCAGCGCCGTGCGCATCCCCAGCCGCGCGCACGCGGCCGCGACGTTGGCTTCGGAGCCGCCGATCTGGACGTTGAGCGCGACCGCCTGCTCGAGCCGCTCCGGCGGGGGCGCGGACAGCCGCAGCATGACCTCCCCGAGGGCGACGAGGTCGAAGCCCATGGGCGTGCGGATCAGCTGGACGAGGTGAGGCGAACGTTCACGGTGCTGCCGAGCATGAGCGAGGACCTCACCGACTCCAGATGACGCTCCTGATCGAATGTCACGTGCGCGGGCTGATTGGCGCGGGCCCACGACGAGAAGCGCGTGATGTCGATGGTGGCGCGGAGTCGGCCCGTGGCGGGATCCGGGACGACTCGGAATCGTAGTGGCACCAGCTCGGCGTGATATCCGCTCGCGGAGACGTCGTCGGGGCCCTCGTTCTCCGCCTTGGCCCGCCGCACGACCTGCGTGTGGTAGGAGCCCTCACTGTCCGATTCGAGCTGGCCCGCGGCGAAATTGAGGGTGGCTGACGCGAGATCGTCCACCGGGATCCCAGTCGGCAGCCTGAGCACGTCGTCGACCTGTCGCAGGCGGCCGAGAAACAGCGTGTGGCCCATGGAGTGGAACTCGATCGTGCCCTTCTCGTAGTCGTAGCGCGTCGACGCGCGATTCTCGCGGCCGCGGATCGCGCCCGAGCTCCACGAGGCCGTGGGAAGGAAGCGGCCGCCGCGGATCGTGCCGAGCGATTCCGTGCGATGCGTGACGCCGGAGCCCTCGCCGGTCAGGACCACGCGGTAGCGGCCGGCAGCGTAGTCGATCTCCTCGATCACGGTCCCGGTCACGTGGAAGGTCAGGAGGTCGAAGAGCACGCCCATGTCGGCCTGGTAGGAAAAGGTTTTCCTGACGGGGGTCTCGGCCGAGGCAAGACGCGGCAGGGCGAGCATCCCGAGGGGAAGCGCAAGCAACTGACGACGCGAGAGTTTCAAGGTCATTGACTTCTTCATTGTAGCTGACCGCTAATCTGCGCGAAACTCCAGGCGAAACTTGGATTAGCCCCGATTTCTTGCTATCGTACGCGAAACCTCGCTTTAACTTTCAGCCGTTTAGGGGCGGAGGCAGGTATGCGGAACGGGCGCCGCGTCGTCATCACCGGAATCGGGGTCGTCGCCCCCAACGG
>DATJFY010000015.1:0-88059 GCA_035495415.1 Verrucomicrobiia bacterium | reverse complement strand
TCCGTCGGATCGACGAGCAGTCCCGCGTCGCCCACGACCTCTGGCATCGCGGAGGTGTTACCGACGACGACGGGGGTGCCGCAGGCCATCGCCTCGAGCGCGGGCAGGCCGAATCCCTCCGCGAGCGACGGCATCGCGAGGACGCGGGCCCCTCGGTAGAGAGCCGGCAGCTTCCGCTGCTCCACGTATGGCAACAGCTCGAGCGGGCTCCCGGCTCTCGCGGCCAGCCGTCGGAGCTCCGCGACGCGCGCAGGTCTTCCGCTGCCGACGATGACTAGCCGCACGGGGGTGTCACGGGCGACGCGGGCCACGGCCTGGACGAGCCGAGGCAAGTTCTTGTGAGGCAGGAGACTGCCTACGTAGAGGACATAGGGTACTCCGCCGTCATCGTTGGCCGGCCCGACGGGCACATAGTCCGCGGCGTCGTAGCCATTGAGAACGACATGGACGCGGTCCGGGCTCAAGCCATACGCGGCGATCACCTCACGTCTCGTCGCCTCCGAGACCGCGATGACGGCGCGCGACGCGTGCAGCACCGCTGGGACCAGGCGGCGGAAGTAGAATTGCTGGCGAGGATACTGACTCGGGAAGGCGAGCGGGATCACGTCGTGAACTACGGTCACCTGGGGTACCCCACAACCCAGGATCCCTTCCGGCAGCGTGTTGAGCAGCGCGGCCGGCCGGTCCAACCGCACTCGGGCTCGCAAGGCGGTCTGAGTCCACAGAAGCCGAGCCCCATGGCCCCGCAGACCCCGCTCCGGTCTCGTCAGGGCAGATGTGCGCCGGACCGTCGCGCGCAGACCCGAGAGCGCCTCGGGGCACGAGGTATAGACGATCAGGCCCTCCCGGAGCGAATCGAGCGCCCGAACGAGGCCATGGGCGTAGCGGCCCAGCCCGGTCGGGACGGACCCCAGGATCGAAGCGTTCACGGCGACCCGAGACGGGCGAGTCATCGCTCGGAGGTCCTCAAGGATCGGATGCGGGCCACTCGACTACCAGGATTGAGCTTGGAGGGGCAGCATAGAGCATGAGAGAAAGAAAAGCCAGATTCCATGACCATGGGGCCACAGCTACGCCGCGCCATCTTCGGAGCGTTCGTCCTCGGCCTCGGCCTTTCCATCACGCTGTCCCAGTCGGCCTTGGCTCTCCTGACGCTCGTTGGACTCTGGCGTCTCCGCGAGCCGGCGGCGCGCGCGACGGCGCGCTGGCCGCTCTGGCCACCCGTTCTGGCCTTCAGCGCCGTGACCCTGGTCTCGGCGCTCGCCTCCGGCCATCCCCTCGCCGCCTTGGGTGCGAGTAAGGGGCTCCTGCTCGTCGCGGCCCTGTACATGACGGCCGACGTGCTATCCGGGCCGGCGGACGGTGACCGGTTTCTCTCCGCGCTGCTTCTGGTGGCAACAGTCGCGTCGGTCGTCGGGTTATTGCAGACTGTCGTGTGCCCCGGGCAGGCCGCCGACTACGGCTCCCCGGCCTGGCTCTATCACCGCTGCTACCGTGCCCGAGGGTTCTTCAGCATCTACATGACGCTGGCCGGGGTCCTGAGCCTCGTCCTTCTCGCAAGCTTGCCGCGGCTGATACCGGGGGCTGCGTTCCACCGCTGGTCAGCGATGCCCTGGCTGATGTCGCTCGTCGGCTTGCTGGCGACCTACACCCGGGGCGCCTGGATGGGCTTCGCCGCGGGCGTGCTCGCCTTGATGCCCGTGACCCGCAAGGGCCGGTGGCTGCTGCTCGCAGGTCTCGTCGTGCTCGCGCTCTCCGCGCTGGCCGGCCCTCAGCACCTGCGCCAACGCTTCATGACGATGGGCAATCCCGACGATCCCACCGTGAAGGAACGGGTCTACATGTGGCGCAGTGGGCTTGCGATGTGGCGCCAGCACCCGGTGCTCGGCCTGGGCCCCGGGGGGGTCAAGCGTGAATACGCGAGTTACGCCCTGCCGGACGCAGTCAAGAAGCGCACTGGGCATGTGCACAACACGCCCCTGCAGATCCTGATCGAGCGCGGGGCGTTGGGCCTGGCCGCGTGGCTCTGGATCTGGGCCGCCTTCATCGCCAGGTGCGTGGGCGTGCTGCGGCGGCTGCCTGAGGAGGCGGCGCGGGAGCGCGCGCTCGTGGTCGGCAGCCTGGTCGCCATCCTGGGTTTCCTTGTCGCGGGCCTCTCGGAATACAACTTCGGCGACTCGGAGGTCGTGATGGTCGCCTGGGCCTTGATGGCGCTGCCGTGGGTCGTGGCGAGTGGGAGCCGCGACACGCGAGCCCCAGGGTAGCGCTGTCACCCGCACACCCTGAACCGCTCGAGCGGCCCCCTCCCGACGGCGGTGCGATTCGTCTGCTACACTCAAATCGAGGCGGCGCCCGCCGAGCCTCATGGGGTTGGGCGCCGCTTCCTCGTCTAAACTCATGGAATTCAAGGACTATTACAAGATACTCGGCGTCGACCGGTCGGCCGACGACAAGGCGATCAAGACCGCCTACCGGAAGCTTGCCCGGAAGTACCATCCCGACGTCGCCAAGGACCCGTCGAGCGTCGGGCGCTTCCAGGAGGTCAATGAGGCGTACGAGGTGCTGTCGGATCCGGAGAAGCGGCGCCGCTACGACACGCTTGGAGCCGACTGGGAACGGCAGGCGGCACAGGGCGCCGGGTCGGGCGGGCGGGCCACGTGGGGACCGGGAGGCGAGGTGCGGTTTGAGACCGAGGGTGACCTCGGCGGGTTCTCCGAGTTCTTCCAGAGCATCTTCGGCGATCTGGGCCGGCGCGGGGCAGGCCGCGGGTCGAGCGGACGCGTGCGTGATTTTCGGCGTGGCGGGTTCGCCAACATGGATTTCGGCGACCTCGGGGACCTGGGCGGGGAGCGCGCCACGGAGGCGCCGCAGACCGGAGGCGACGCGGAGGCGGGCATCGAGCTCACTCTCGAGGAGGCGTTCAACGGCGTCCGCAAGCCCATCGCCCTCGAGATGGATGAAGTGTGCCCCACCTGCGGGGGCGCCGGGCACGTGAGCGGCCGGCCCTGCGAGACCTGCCGCGGGAGCGGGTGGAAGAAGACGCAGCGGCGGCTCGAGGTGAAGATTCCCGTCGGCGTGGATACGGGCGCACGGGTGCGCGTGGCCGGCGAGGGCGTGGCGGGCGCGGGCGGCAAGAAGGGGGACCTCTACCTCCGCGTGACCGTGAAGGCCGACCAGCGCTTCGAGCGCAAGGGCGATCACCTCTACGTGGACCTGCCGGTCCCGTTCGTGGACGCCGCGCTGGGCGGGGAGCTGCAGGTGCCGACGCTGAAGGGGGCCGTGTCGATGAAGATCCCGCCGGAGACCTCGACGGGGCGCGTCTTCCGGATCCCCGGCTACGGCATGCCGCATCTCAAGGGCGGCGGCCAGGGCGATCAGTACGTGCGGGTGCAGGTGACGATCCCCTCGGGGCTCACCGCCAAGGAGAAGGAGCTGTTGGCGGAGCTGAAGAAGCTTCGGCCGGAGAGGACATGAGATGCGGTTCGACAAGCTGACGGTCAAGGCACAGGAAGCGGTCCAGGCGGCGCAGTCGCTGGCCGATCAGGGAAATCAGCAGTCGCTGGAGCCCGAGCATCTGCTCCTCGCCCTCGTGGAGCAGCAGGAGGGTGTGGTGGGCCCGCTCCTCGCGAAGCTCGGCGCGCGGCCCGAGATCATCGCCCGCGAGATCAAGGCGGAGCTCGCCCGGATGCCGAAGGTGAGCGGCGCGGGGCGGCAGTACATTGGCCCCCGGCTCGAGAAGGCCCTCAATACCGCCTGGGATGAAGCGCAGAGACTCAAGGACGAGTACTGCTCGACCGAGCACCTGCTCATCGGCATCGCGCAGGACAAGTCCGGGGCGGCCGCGCGCATCCTCGCCGCGCAGGGCGTGACGCCGGAGTCCATCTACCGCGCGCTCGTCGAGGTGCGCGGGACCCAACGCGTGACCGACCAGAACCCCGAGGAGAAATACCAGGCGCTTCAGCGCTACTCGAAGGACCTCACCGAGCTGGCCCGCACCGGCAAGCTGGACCCGGTGATCGGCCGGGATGAAGAAATCCGTCGGGTAGTTCAGGTGCTGTCGCGCCGGACCAAGAACAACCCCGTGCTCATCGGCGAGCCGGGCGTGGGCAAGACCGCCATCGTGGAGGGCCTCGCCCAGCGCATCGTGGCGGGTGACGTGCCGGAGAGCCTCAAGCACAAGCGGCTGGTCGCTCTCGACATCGGGTCGATGGTCGCGGGCTCCAAGTACCGTGGCGAGTTCGAGGACCGCCTGAAGGCGGTGCTGCGCGAGATCACCGAGTCGAGCGGCGAGATCATCTGCTTCATCGACGAGCTCCACACCCTGGTGGGGGCGGGCGCCGCCGAAGGCGCGGTGGACGCGGCCAACATGCTCAAGCCGGCGCTGGCCCGGGGCGAGCTTCGCTGCGTGGGCGCGACGACGCTCGACGAGTACCGCAAGCACATCGAGAAGGACCCCGCGCTCGAGCGACGCTTCCAGCCGGTGCTGGTGAAGGAGCCGTCCGTCGAGGACACCATCGCCATCCTGCGCGGCCTCAAGGAGAAGTACGAGCTCCACCACAAGGTCAAGATCAAGGACGCCGCCCTCGTCGCCGCGGCGGTGCTGTCGCACCGCTACATCGCCGACCGCTTCCTGCCCGACAAGGCGATCGACCTCATCGACGAGGCGGCCTCGCGGCTGCGCATGGAGATCGACTCCGTGCCCCAGGAGATCGACGAGATCCAGCGCCGCATCATGCAGCTCGGCATCGAGCGCGTGTCGGTGGCGCGGGAGAGCGATCCGGTGTCACAGGAGCGGCTCGCCCGCATCGACGCGGAGCTGGCCGAGCTCAAGGAAAAGCTCGACGCGCTGAAGGTCCGCTGGGGCGCGGAGAAGGACGCCATCCTCGCCATCGCGAAGATCAAGGAGGAGATGGACGCGGCCCGGCAGGGCATGGCCGACGCGGAGCGCCGGGGCGATCTCCAGAAGGCAGCCGAGCTGCGCTACGGCACGCTGCACCAGCTCGAGCAGCGGCTGGAGGCGGAGAACGCCCGGCTCGAGGAGCTGCGGAAGCACGGGCGCATGCTGAAGGAGGAAGTGGACGAGGAGGACATCGCGGAGACGGTGGCGAAGTGGACGGGCATCCCGGTCTCCCGCCTCCTCGAGGCCGAGGTCCAGAAGCTCGTGAAGATGGAAGAGCGGCTCTCTCAGCGGGTGATCGGACAGCGGGAGGCCATCGTGGCGGTGTCGAACGCGGTGCGGCGGGCGCGCTCCGGCCTCGCCGATCCCAACCGCCCCATCGGCTCGTTCCTCTTCCTCGGCCCCACCGGGGTGGGCAAGACCGAGCTGGCGCGGGCGCTCGCTCAGTTCCTCTTCGATGACGAGCGCGCGATGATCCGCATCGACATGTCGGAGTACATGGAGAAGCACACGGTGGCCCGCCTCATCGGCGCGCCGCCGGGCTACGTGGGCTACGACGAGGGTGGCCAGCTCACCGAGGCGGTGCGGCGCCGCCCTTACTCGGTGATCCTGTTCGACGAGATCGAGAAGGCGCACGGCGACGTGTTCAATGTGCTCCTGCAGGTGCTCGACGACGGACGGCTCACCGACGGCCAGGGGCGCACGGTCGACTTCCGCAACAGCGTAGTGATCATGACGTCGAACCTCGGCAGCCACCTCTTCACCGAAGGGGAGCCGGCGGACACGGTGCGCGCCCGCATCATGCAGACGCTCCGCGACTCGCTGCGGCCGGAGTTTCTGAACCGTATCGACGAGATCGTGATCTTCCACCCGCTGGGGCGGGAGGAGATCCGCGAGATCGTGAAGATCCAGCTCGCCCGTCTGCGCGAGCGACTGGCCCAGCGCCGCATCACGGTGGAGCTCACGCCCGCCGCGGAAGAGCTGCTCGCGCGGGAGGGCTACGACCCGGCCTACGGGGCGCGGCCTCTCAAGCGGTCCATCCAGCGGCTCATCCAGGACCCGCTGGCCCTCGCCCTGCTCAACGGCGAGTTCCACGATGGCGACACCATCTTGGTCGGGGCCCAGGGCGGCCGCATCGTGTTCGAGAAGCAGGTCGAGGCCCACGCCGTCTAGAACACCGGCGCCCGAGTTCGACCGCTCGCCCTCACCATCACCCTCTCCCCCGCAGGGGAGAGGGTGATGGTGAGGGGCCCGAATCTGCTGGTCCGGATGCCGCGTCTGAAGGCATGATCCTCGGGGAGGAGCCATGACCGCGACGCGGACCCGGATTCACTACGGCTGGATCGTCCTGGGCGCCGTCTTCCTCATCATGCTCAGCGCCTCCGGGCTGCGCGCCGTGCTCGGCGTGTTCATCAAGCCCATGGAAGCCGAGTTCGGCTGGGACCGCTCGGCCATGTCGCAGGTCGCCGCGATCTCCCTCCTCCTCGTGGGCGCAATTGGTCCCTTCGTGGGCTGGCTGGCCGACCGCTGGGGGCCACGCAACGTGATGGCGCTCTTCCTCGCCATCCTGGCCGTCGGCGCGATCCTCTCGTCGAGAATCGGCAGTTTGTGGCAGGTGACGGTCACCGCGGGCGTGATCATGGCCATCGGCGCGGGGGGAATGGGCATGGCCACCGCGTCCACGATCGCCGCGCGGTGGTTCGTCGCGCGGCGCGGCCTCGTCATCGGCATCCTCGGCGCCGGCATGTCGGCCGGCCAGCTCGTCGTGATCCCCACCGCGGTGTGGATCACCACGCACTACGGCTGGAGGCGCGCGTTCCTCTGGCTGGGCGCCCTCGTCTTCGTCACCGCCATCCCCCTCGCGCTCCTGTTCGTCCGCGACGATCCCAAGCTCAAGGGCATGACCGCGTATGGCGCGGACAAGGCCGGTCCTCAGAGCGGCCTCGCCGAGACGGCCTCCGAGGCGCGCATCGCGGTGAGCGAGGCGATGGCGTATCCGGCATTCTGGCTCCTCGCCGTCACGTTCTTCATCTGCGGCTATACCTCGAACGGCATGGTGCTCACTCACCTCGTCCCCCATGCCGCCGAGCACGGGTTCTCGGAGATGCACGCCGCGCAGGCGCTGGGCGTGATGGGCGCGATGACCATGCTCGGCACGATCATGTCCGGCTGGATCTGCGACCGTTTCGGCCGCAAGGGTCCGCTGGCCTTCTACTACGGCGTGCGCGGCCTCTCGCTCGTCTTCCTGCTCTACGTCTGGAACGTGCCGTCGCTCCACCTGTTCGCCGCCATCTTCGGGCTCAACTACATCTCCACGGTGCCGCCCACCACGACACTCACCGCCAACATCTTCGGCCGCTTCTCGGTGGGCGTGCTCTCGGGCTGGATCTACTTCGCCCATCAAGTGGGCTCGGCGCTCGGCGCGGCGACGGGGGGCTGGATCTTCGACTACACCGGCTCCTACTCGTGGGCGTTCATCTCCTCCGCGATCCTGGCTTTCGTCGCGTCCGGGCTCTCGCTGGCCATCAAGGAAGAGAACGTCTCGAAGCGGCCGACCCCGAGCCGGGCCCCCTCCGGCGTCCCCGTCCCCGCGTCCTGAGCCTCTCGCTCCGCCCCCCCCGGGGAGAGTCAGAGCGAGGGGTCGAAGTGCACCGCGAGCCAGACCGTGGGTCGCGCGGGATCCGTCCACTCGACGCGATGCCGCGCGTGCGCCGGGATGCGCAGCCAGTCGCCCGGCGTGAGCGTCCGCTCCCGCGCCTCATCCTCGAAGCGCAGTCGCGCCGCCCCCGCGAGCAGGGCCACCCACTCGTCGCGCGCACCCTGGTACCACTCGCCCGGCGGAGTCGCCTGCCCCGTGGACACGATGCGCTCGATGCGGAGTCCGGGTACGTCGACGAGCGCGTTCACCATCTCCTCGCAGAGGGATGCGCCGGGGAGCGCGGCGAAGAGATTGCCGCCCGTCACGGCGTCAGGCGCTCGATGAGCGCGCGGTGCTGCGGGAAGCGGGCGAGGAGCTCGTCGCGGCGCGCGAGCTCGAGCTCGGCGAAGTCGAAGCCGGGGGCCACCGTGCAGCCGACCAGCGCGTAGGTGTCAGGCCGCTCGAGCACCGCACCGAACCAGTGTCCGGCGGGCACCACGTGCTGGAACACGTGCCCGGCGTCCGGGACGGGACCCAGTACGGCGCGCCCGGCGGCCCCGTCGGGCGTGATGGACTCGATCACCAGCGGCCCGCCGGCATGGAAGTGCCACACCTCGTCGGAGCGGAGGCGGTGCAGCCGCGACACTTGCCGGCCCTCGAGGAGGAAGTAGATCGCGGTGGCGAAGGCGCGGGCGCCCGCGAAGCGCGCGGGGAGATGGGCGGAGGCGATGGTCTCCTCGGCGCGGTACGTCTCGCGGAAGAACCCGCCCTCGGGATGCGGGGTGAGGCGGAGGAGCTCGATCCAGCGCGCGGCGTCGGGGTGCACGCGCGCGGCGGGGGAGGCTACCAGCCGATGGCGTGCGCGCCGCGCCGGGGATCGGCGCCGCCCAGCCGCGCGCCGTCGGCCCCCACCATCACCGCGCACACCGCGCCCGCGCGCCAGTCCCACTCCGGCCAGTCGCTGACCTGATGACCCAGCGCGGCCAGCCCTTGCCGCGTCGCCGCGGGCATGCGCTTCTCCACCTCGACGACGCCGGGGGCGTTGGGATGCGGCCAGAACGAGTCGGGGAACGAGCGCGTGGCGAGGCGCGGCGCCTCGATGGCCCGCTGCAGCGGCATGCCGTGCGCGGTGACGTTCAGGAACACCTGCAGCATGGCCTGCTGCTGCACGTCGCCGCCCGGGGTGCCGAACGCCATGAAGAGCCGCCCGTTCTTGAACGCCATCGACGGCGCGGGCGTGAGCCGCGGCCGCTTGCCGGGAGCGACCTCGCTCGGATGCCCAGGCACGAGCCAGCCCTGCGAGCCCCGCGGAGACACCACGCACCCCACGCCGGGAATCACCGGGGAGTCCACGCACGGATCGCTGGGCGTCGAGGAGAAGCCGTTCCCCTCCTCGTCCACCACCGCCACGTACGAGGTGTCGAGCGCGGTGCTCACTCCCGTGGGCACGGGCGGCGTACGCGGCGCGCCGTTCTTCACCGCGGCCAGTCCGTAGGGATCGCCGGCGGGCGGCATCTCGGGCCACGCGCGGTCCTCGTGGATGAGGGCGCGGCGCGCCTTCGCGTACACCTTGGAGAGGAGGCCGTCCATCGGCACCTTCACGTGCTTGGGGTCGCCGTAGTAGGCTTCGCGGTCGGCGAAGGCCAGCTTCATCGCCTCGAGCATCACGTGCAGCGCCGCCGGCGTGTTATGCCCGAGCGCGGTGAAGTCGTAGGCCTCGAGCAGGTTCAGCATCTGCAGCAGCACGGGCCCCTGGCAGGAGAAGCCGCAGGCCGCCACCTCGTAGCCCTGGAACGCGGTACGAAGCGCGGGCGCCACGTCGACGTGGAAGCCGGCGAGGTCCTCGTAGCGGAGGAGCCCACCCTCCTTCTCGTGATAGGCCGCGATGCGCCGGGCGATCGCGCCCTTGTAGAACGCGTCGCGCGCGGCGCGGATCGCCTTCACCCGGCCCTGGCGCTTCGCCCGCGCCTCGGCGTCCATCATGGTCTTGATGGTGCCGGCCAGCTCGCGCTCCACGAGAATCTGGCCCGGCGCGGGCGCCTTGCCGCCGGGCAGGTAGAGGCCGGCGGAGGACGGCCAGCGCGCCATCTTCTCCGCGCTGCGCGCGAACATCGCCGCGCTGAACGTGGACACGGGATAGCCGTCCTTGGCGCACTCGTAGCTGGGGGCGGCGACCTCAGCGAAGCTCTTGGTGCCCCAGCGCGCCAGCGCGGTGCACCAGGCGTCAGGAGTGGCCGGCACCACGGTGCGCAGGAGCCCCGCGGGGATCTCGCCGCCGCACTGGGTGCGGTAGAACTCGGACGAAGCCAGGCGCGGGTACGGTCCGACACCGCTGATCTCGTAGGTCTTCTTCGAGCGCGCGATGTGGACGAGGGTGGGACCGACCCCGGCGAAGCTCACCATGTCCGGATGGACGGTGCCGAGCATCATGCCCGCCGCCGCGCCGGCGTCGATGGCGTTGCCACCCGCCTCGAGGATGCGCGCGGCCGCCTGCGCGGCCAGCGGATGCCCGGCCGCCACCATCCAGCGGCGGCCCATCACCTGGTTCATGAGTCCGGAGGCGCCCGCTCCCTGCTTCTGGCTCTGGACCGAGTCGAGGCTCATGGGGGGCATGGTAACATAGCGCCATGTCGACGTTCCCGCTGATCGGCGTCAGCACGTCCATCACCGTCGGCACCGCGCCCGAGCGCGCGTACGTGAACTCGACGTACCTCAACGCGATCCAGCAGGCGGGCGGCGTGCCGCTCCCGCTGCCGCCCCAGCTCTCCAGCCGCTCGTGGAAGCGGGTGGCCGCCGGGCTCGACGGCCTCCTCCTCACCGGCGGTGGCGACATCGACCCCGCCCTCTTCGGCGAGGCGGCGCATCCGACGCTCTACGACGTGGCGCCGATCCGCGACACGTTCGAGGCCAATGCCGCGCGCTGGGCGCTCGAGCACCATCTCCCCTTGCTCTGTATCTGCCGCGGGATTCAGGTGCTGAACGTGGCGCTGGGTGGGAGCCTGTATCAGGACGTCGGCACCGAGCCGGGCACCCCGCTCACCCACAGCCAGAAGGAGCCGCGCGACCAGCCCACCCACAAGGTGAAGGTCGCGCCAGGCAGCCGGCTCGCGGAAGTGATGGGCGCCGAGGAAGTCGACGTCAACAGCATGCACCATCAGGCGCTCAAGGCGCTGGGACGTGGTCTCGTCGCGACGGCGTGGGCCCCCGATCAGCTCGTGGAAGGCGTGGAGATGCCCGAGCAGCCGAGTTTCGTCCTGGGCGTGCAGTGGCATCCCGAGGAGCTGATCGGCCACTCGGATGCGGCGCGCCGGCTCTTCGCCGCCCTCGTGACGCACGCCCGCAGATAACACCCCGCCCGCCCGCCCCGATCCCGGGGCCTCCGGAGGATTCCATGCCCAAGACCCGCGGTACCGGCCTCCTGATGCTGTGGACGGACGTGGACCCCGCGCACGAGGCGGACTTCAACCGCTGGTACAACGAAGAACATCTGCATCATCTCCTGAAAGTGCCGGGCTTCCTCTCCGCGGGGCGCTACGAGGCGATCTCGGGCGGGCCCAAGTACCTCGCGATGTACGAGCTGGAGGACGTGAGCGTGCTGCGTACCTCCGCGTTCCTCGACGAGGTGCGCTTCCGTCCCTCGCCGTGGCGGACGAAGGCCTCGGGCGGCCATGTCGGCCGCAACTATCTCGTCCAGGGCTACCGTCAGATCTTCCCCGCGCGCACCAATCCGGTCGAGCTGACGATGGGCCCCCCGCCCTATCTCCAGATGGGCCGCATGGACATCCCCGCGGCATTCGAGGAAGAGTGGAACGCCTGGTACAACAGCGTGTACGTGCCCGACTACCTCGGCGTGCCGGGGGTGATCCGCGCGCGGCGCTACATGGTCGTGGACGGCCACCCGAAGTACCTCACCGTCTACGAGTTCGAGCGGGCCGACGTCCCGAAGAGCGAGGCGTGGAACCGCGTCCGCGATCTCAACCCCTGGACGCATCGCATCCGGCCCTTCATGCGGCTCGACCCGGGCTCGCCGGCGGTGTTCAAGCGCATCTACCCCGATCCGGTGTAGGCGGCGCGCTCCCGTGCGCGGGCTGCGAACGGCCGGCCTCATCCTGCTCACCGCGCTCGCGCTGCTCGGCCCGTCGAGCGCCGCGGATCCCGCGCGTAAGCCCGCCACCTACGACGAGCGTGCGGGCCTGCTCGTCACCCCGATGACCGCGCTGCCGTCGGACTCGCCCGTCACCCGGGAGCTCACCCCGCCCCCGTTCCCCGACGCCTACGCGGTCTGGAGCTCCACCGGCCGCGATCTCGGAGGGCGCATCTGGTACGGTATTTCCGCGAATTCCCCGCGCATGAGCGCGCACCTCATGCAGTACGATCCCGAGTCCGACGCCTGGAAGGACCGGGGCACCGTGCTCGAGCAGCTCCGCGCGGCCGGCCTGCTCCGCGCGGGCGAAGGGCAGATCAAGATCCACTCGCGCATGGTTACCGCCGAAGACGGCTGGATCTACTTCGCCTCCACCGACGAGGACGGAGAGTCGGAGGACGGCAGCGTCCCCCCGCGATGGGGCGGGCATCTCTGGCGCATCGATCCCGATTCGGGCGCCTGGCAGCATCTGCTCACCGCGGCAGAGGGCCTGGTGGCGGTGAGCGGCGTGGGGCGGTACGTCTACGCCCTCGGCTACTGGGGGCACGTGCTCATCCAGTACGACACCGCCACGGGGGCGCTCAAGCGGACGACGGTGGGCTCCGTGGGCGGCCACGTGTCGCGCAACTTCCTCGCCGACGTCAACGGCCACGCCTATGTCCCGCGCGTGACGAAGGCCGGCAACAAGGTGGCGGCGGCGCTCGTGGAGTACGACGCCGAGCTGCGCGAGGTGGCCGCCACGCCGCTCGAGTTCTATACCGGGCGCGTCTCGATCGACCAGAACCACGGTGTCATCGGCGTCGCCTACCTGAGCGATGGGCGGCTCGCCTTCAGCACGCACGTGGGCCAGCTCTATCTGATCGAGCCGCGCGCGGATGGCGCGGCCAAGGTCAGCGCGATGGGGTGGTTCCATCCGCAGGCCGGGACCTATGCCCCGTCGCTCTTCGCGGTGGACGGCCGCCGGTTCCTCGCGGGCGTGACCCAGCGGGGGCGACGCTTCGACTGGGTGACCTTCGATCTCCAATCCCGGAAATCGGTCGCCCATCCGCTGGACACGAAGGGGCTGCGGGACGTGCTCCTCTACTGCTCGATGGCCCGCGACAACGCGGGGCGCTTCTACCTCGGCGGCTGGGCGGCGAATGGCAAGGGCGGCCAGCGGCCGCTCCTGCTCCAGGTCACGCCGGCGCCCTGACCGAGCCGGCGCCGCGCCCCGTCACGGGCGCGTCGCGCCGATGACCGCCACGTGAAACCGGGTGAAGCGATCACCCCAGCTGGGCACGTCCGGCAAGAAGCGCACATCGGCGAAGCCGACCGCCTCCAGGGCCGCCCGCCACTGCGCCGGCAGCAGGAACCCCGCCGGAGGCTGACCGGGCGCGTCGGGGCGGCGAGACCGGAAGGTCGCCATCAGATTGAAGATGAACTCCGGGGTCAGCGACTGCCCGGGCAGAACGCGCACGCACTCGGAAATGATGAGGCGCCCGCCCGGCTCGAGCACGCGGAGGATCTCGCCGAGCGTGAACGTGAGGTCATGCGCCACGTGGAGAGTGTTCACGGCGAAGACGACGGACTGACTGCCCGCCGGCACACCCTGCGCCTCGAACCCGCGGTTCATGTCGAGGAGCGCAAACTGGAGCGCGGGCAGCCCGGGGAACCGTGACTGGAGCGTCTGCTGTCCGCGCCGGAGAAACGCCGGGACGAGCTCCGTGAAGCGATACTCGCGGACCGCGCGGAGACCGCCCGCTTCTTCGAGGCGCTCCAGAACCGCACAGGCGGCGCTCGCCAACCCGCCCCCCAGCTCCAGGATCGCCGGCGCGGCCGAGGGCAGCCACTCCTCGACGGCGATGGCGGCGAGCCGGTTGTTCACCGAGTAGAGGCCGTGGGCATTGGAAAAGTAGTCGATCCAGAGGCGGAAACGCGCGGGGGAGAAGAGAACGGCCTCGCCGGTGATCTCGCCGCGCAGGAACCGCACGTAGTCTCGCGCCACCGTTTCCGCGAGGGTGTACGAAGGCAGCCACGACCGATCGAGCTCGGCCTGTTCCTCGCGGATCGGATCGGGATCGAGCGCGGGGAGCGACTCCCCACGCCCCCTCCACCGGACCCCCGCGTCGGTGGTCGTCTCCTCGAGAAGCTGCCGCGCGGCGAGCTGATGGAGAATCCACTCGAGGGGGACGACGGCGCACTCGGGGTCGAAGCCGGCGCGCGCCACGATCTCCGCGCTGGTGCCGGGCACTCGGGTGAGGGCCTCCAGCCCCGCGCTCCGGAACACACCGAGCGCCAGCCGATAGACGAACTCGTCGTAGAGGTCCCAGGAGCGCAGGAACGCGCCGTCGAACAGCGGACGCAGCGAAGGGGGCAGGGCCCGCTGAAGCCCGGCCGCGAGGGCCGTCGTCTCGGCGAGCGCGCTGGCGTTACCGCCCATGTCGCGCCCCGAACTGATCGTCGATCATGGTTCGATGGTCAACCGAGAGGAGGGTTCCAGACGTCGAAGAAGTTGAACCACTGCGTCGGGTGCGCGCGGACAGTCTCCTCGAGACGCGCCACCCAGACGCGGAGGGCTTCCTCCTCCCCTCCCGCGCGGACGTGGAGCGGCTCCGGCATGGTCACCGTATACCGATAGTCGGACCCGAGCATGCAGAACGCGGGGGCGAGCGGAACCCGCAGGGCGCGCGCCAGGATGAAGGGGCCGAGCGGAAAGGGCGCGGGGCGCCCGAAGAACGGAACGAGAGCGTCGCCGCGGGTTCCCAGGGCACGGTCGCCCTGCACCGCGACCACCTCACCGCGGCGAAGCGCCGCGACCAGCTGGAGCGAGACGGTCGGCGCGGTGCGAGGCACGAACCGCACGCCATCGCCATCGCGGCGCACCCACCGCTCGAGCGCCCGGATCTCTTCCGGCGCGACCACGACATGGGTCGGCCGCGCCGAGCGGACCGCGAGCAGGCGACCGGCCATTTCCCAGTTCCCGACATGCGCGGTCAGCGAAATCATGCCGCCCTTGAGCTCGTCGAGCCGCTCGGTGCTGCGCGTCCGGCTCACGTACGCGCTCAGCTGCGCGGTGGGATGGCGGTTGGTGGTGACGAGGTCGCTGAAGCACATGGCGAAATCGCGGAAGACCCCGACGGTCAGCTCGTCCAACCGCGCGCCGGTGGCCCCCGTCATCACCGCGAGGGTGTCGTGAATGACCGCGCCTTCGGCCGGAAACAGCCGCCGCGCGGCCCGTCCGACCGCCCGCGCGAGGCCAAGCCGGGCGGGGCGGGGCAGCCAGCCCATCGCGGCGGCCAGTCGGTAGAGCTCGGCGCGATTGTACGCGTGCGAATGCCAGCGCGGGACGGCGTGGCCACGGGTGTCGGTGCGGGCGACCGGCGGCGCGGCGGGCTGGGCAAGGGATCTGTCCGTCATCGTGCAAGTCCGACCACGATACTATACCAGCGTGGAAGGCGCGGACGCGGTCTCGAGCGCACGGCGACGATGAACCTCGAGGGCAAGGTCGGACTCGTGACGGGCGCATCGCGTGGCATCGGCCGCGCGTGCGCCATCAAGCTCGCCTCGCTCGGCGCGCGGGTCGCGGTGAACTACCGCACGCGGGCGAGCGCGGCCGACGAGGTGGTCGCCGCGATCAAGTCGGGCGGCGGCGACGCGACCGCCGTCCAGGGCGACGTGAGCCAGTTCGCGGTGGCCCAGCAGGTGGTCGGTACAACTCTGAGCACCTATGGACGTCTGGACATCCTGGTGAACAACGCGGGGACCACCCGCGACGCCCTGCTCGCCACGATGAAGGAAGACGACTTCGACGCCATCATCCAGCAGAACCTCAAGAGCGTGTTCAACTGCAGCCGGGCCGCCCTGCGTCAGATGATCGCGCAGCGGTACGGGCGCATCGTCAACATGGCGTCGATGGGCGGGCTGATCGGCATCCCCGGCCAAACCAACTACGCCGCGGCGAAGGCCGGCATCATCGGCTTCACCAAGTCGATGGCGAAGGAATATGGCGGCCGGAACATCGCGGTCAATGCGGTCTCGCCGGGTCTCATCCCGACCGATCTGACGGCCGGGCTACCCCAGGAGGTGAGGGACGCCCTCGTGCGTCTCACCGCGCTGGGTCGGGTCGGGACGGCGGAGGAAGTCGCCAGCGTGGTGGCGTTCCTCGCATCCGATGACGCGAGCTACATCACGGGCCAGGTCATCGCGGTGGACGGGGGACTGACCTAGCCGGCCTGCCCGCGGCGCGCGCGAGAGGTAGAGCATGAGCAGGAAGGCGGGCAGTCGTGGTAGGGTCTGCGGAACCCGATCATCGGCTCGTTCGCTCCTTCACCCGCTCCATTCACCCGGAGGTGACCGATGCGTGTCCGGACCACCATTGTCATCTTGCTCGTCGTGGCGCTCCTCGGCGGAGCGGTCACGGCCTACGCCGCGCCGCCTGATGGCACGCTCGCCATCGGCGTGCACGTGACCCTGGTCTCCCGCTGGCTGGACCCCGGGGAGACCGAGGCGCTGATCACGCCCTTCATGGTCCTGTACCTGCTCCACGACGCGCTCGTGAAGCCCATGCCGGGCGGCATCATGACCCCCAGCCTCGCCGAGTCGTGGTCCCTGGCCAAGGACGGCGTGACCTACGAGTTCGTGATCCGGAAGAACGCCAAGTTCCACAACGGCGACCCAGTCACCGCCGAGGACGTGAAGTTCACGTTCGAGCGCTACAAGGGCGCGAGCGCCGGCCTCCTCAAGGAGAAGGTGAAGGAGATCCAGACCCCCGCGCCGAACCGGGTACGCATCATCCTCAAGGAGCCGTGGCCGGACTTCATGGCGTTCTACGGCACCTCCGCCACCGGCGCGTCCTGGATCGTGCCGAAGAAGTACATCGAGAAGGTCGGCGAAGACGCCTACAAGAAGGCGCCGGTGGGTGCCGGTCCCTACAAGCTCATCTCGTTCAACCCGGGTATCGAGCTCGTCACCGAAGCCTTCCCCGACTACTGGCGCAAGGCTCCGACGGTGAAGCGCGTGATCATGCGGTCGATCCCGGACGAGACCACGCGCGCCGCCGCGGTGAAGTCCGGCGAGGTGGACATGGCCTTCCTCTTCGGGGGGCCGGTCGCGGAGGATCTGAAGCGCTCACCCGGCATGCGCATCCAGGCGCCGCTGCTCTACGGCGTGTACTGGCTGGACTTCCTGGACCAGTGGGATCCGAAGTCCCCGTGGCATGACAAGCGCGTGCGGCAGGCGGCGAGCCTCGCCATCGACCGCAACGCCATCAACCAGGCGGAGATGCTGGGGCTGGGCAAGGCGACGAGCGCCTTCGTGCCGCCCGAGTTCGAGTTCTCCATGAAATTCGAGACGACGCCCTTCGATCCCAAGCGGGCCAAGCAGCTCCTCGCCGAGGCCGGCTTCGCCAATGGCTTCGACGCGGGCGACATCACGCCGCTGCCCCCCTATACCACCCTGGGCGAGACGGTGTCGGGCATGCTCCAGGCGATCGGCATCAAGAGTCGCGTGCGCACGATGGAGCGCGCCACGTTCCTCACGACGTGGCGCGAGAAGAAGCTCCGGGGCCTCCTCGTCGGCGCCACCGGGGCCGCGGGCAATGCCGCCGCCCGCATCGAGCCGTTCTTCACCAAGACGGGCTTCTATGCCTACGGCTCGCTGCCCCAGATCGACGAGCTGTTCCAGAGCCAGGCTCGCGAGACGGACCGCAAGCGCCGGGAGGCGCAGCTCCACCAGATCCAGCAGATCGTTCACGACCAGGTCCTGGCCGCGCCGATCTTCCAGCAGGGATTCCTCTGCGCGGTGGGCGCGCGCGTGGCGGAGAGCGGGCTCGGGCTGATCCAGGGCTTCCCCTACGCGGGGCCCGCCGAAGAGCTGCGGCTGAAGTAAGCGCCCGGCGCCGGAGACCGGCGGGGGACGCTGGCCTAGCCCGCTAGGCCAGCGTCCACCGTGACGGCTGACCGCTCACCGTCTCTTCCCGCACCCGCTTCTCGGCCTTGAGCTTCTTGAGATGCGAGTGGACCGACTGCCCGGCGTAGCCGTGGAGCGCCTCGGGCACCGCCGCGTAGATCACCTTCACCATGTCGGGGATGGTCGTCTTCCCATCGCCCATCACCGCGAGGATCTGGCGCTCCCGCTCCAGCCGATGCGCGATGTACTCCTTGATCAGCGCCTTCGCGTTCTCGATCACCGGCCCGTGCGCGGGATAGATCGTGGCGACGTCCAGGCGCAGGATGCGGCGGAGCGAGTCCATGTACTGGGTGAGGTCGCCGTCCTCGTCGGGAATGACGGTGGTCGAGCCGCCGAGCACGAGGTCGCCGGTGAAGAGGGACTTGGTCTCCGGCACGAAATAGCAGAGATGGTCGGAGGCGTGCCCGGGGGTGTGGATGGGCACGAGAGTCACCCCGTCGCCCGTGATGCGCTGCCCATCTCTGAGATCGGAAATGCCAGGCGGTAGATCGGCATCCTTGTGGATCATCTTGGACACCGGCGTGCCCGGATACTGCTCGAGCAGATGCTTCACCCCGCCGAGGTGATCCTTGTGCCGGTGTGTGATGAGCACGCGCGCGGGCGCGCGCCAGCCCCGCTCCGCCATGTAGGTTTCGAGCAGCGGCATCCAGCCGGGCACCCCCGCGCCGGTGTCGATGAGGATCGGGGAGCGGTCCCCGACAAGGTAGGTGTTGGTGCCGGGCCCGGTCATCATGCCGGGGTTGAGCCCGAGCACCCGTCCCACCCAGTCCGCGGGCGTGGCCGACTTCGGGAAATTGGGATCGATCCAGGGCATCGTGCGTCCTCTCTTGCCGGCGTCAGGCCACCCCGAGATAGCGTCGCTTCACGTCCTCGGCGGCCTCGAGGCCGGCCGGGCTTCCCTCGTACACGATCTGACCTTTGTTCATCACGTACACCCGGTCCGCGACCCGGAGGGCCAGATGATAGTTCTGCTCCACGAGCAGGATGGACAGGCGCTCGTCCTTGAGGCGCCGCACGATGTGCCCGATCTCCCGCACGACGATGGGCGCCAGGCCCTCCGATGGCTCGTCGAGGAGGAGCAGGCGCCCGTTGGTCAGGAGGGCGCGGCCGATCGCCAGCATCTGCTGCTCGCCGCCCGACAGTGTACCGCCGGCCTGCTCGGCGCGCTCACGCAGGCGCGGAAAGACCTCCAGCACGCGCTCGAGCGTCCAGCCGCTGGCGCGGGCTCCGAGGAGCAGATTCTCCCGCACGCTGAGCGGCGCGAAGATGCGGCGGCCCTGCGGCACGAGGGCGATGCCGCGGCGGGCGATGCGGTAGGCGGGCCAGGTATGAATGGGCTCGCCATCGAAGTGGATCCGCCCCGCGCGGGGCGGGGTGAAGCCCACGATGCTACGAATCACCGTCGTCTTCCCCGCGCCGTTGCGGCCCAGCAAGGCCACCGCCTCGCCCGGCTCCACGCGGAGCGAGACGCCGTGCAGCACGTGACTCTCCCCGTAGTAGGTCTCGATGCCGTCGACGCCGAGCAGGGCGGTCATGCCGAGCCCAGGTAGACCTCGTAGACGCGCGGGTCGTCCTTCACCTGGGCGAAGGAACCCTCGGTGAGCACTTCGCCGTAGTGGAGCACAGTCACGCGGTCGGCCAGCGAAGCGACCACGTCCATGTCGTGCTCGATGATGAGGAGCGTGAGCTCGCGCGGGAGCCCCTCCAGCATCCGCGTCATACGCGCCGTCTCCTCCGGCGACATCCCCGCGGTGGGCTCGTCGAGCAGGAGCAGGCGCGGACGCGTGGCGAGGGCCAGGCCCACTTCGAGCTGGCGCTGCTCCCCGTAGGAGAGGGCCGCCGCGAGCACGTCGAGACGCTCGGCGAGCCCCACCGCCTCCGCGGTCTCCCGGGCGCGCGCGAGCGGCGCGGTCAGCCGACTCACCGAGCCGAGGAGGCTCCAGCTCCCCCGCCCGTCGGCGGCGGCGGCAAGGCGCAGGTTCTCGAGCACGGACAGGCGTGGAAAGAGGTTGTTGCGCTGGAAGGAGCGGGCCAGCCCGCGGCGCGCCACCGCGTGGGGGGCGAGCCCGGTGATCGGCATGCCGCCGAGCAGCACGCGCCCCCCGCTCGGCGCGAGGTGCCCGGTGATGAGATTGAAGAGCGTGGTCTTTCCCGCGCCGTTGGGCCCGATGATGGCCCGTCGCTCGCGCGGGGCGACCTCGAGGGACACCCCGTTCACCGCGGAGAGCGCGCCGAAGGAGCGGGACAGCCGATCGAGCGCGAGCAGCCCCGGCGCGGTCATGCGCGCAGCCCCACGCGGCCCCGCAGGGCGCCCACGATGCCGCCCGGCGCGAAGAGCACGAGCAGCACGAACGTCAGGCCGAGAATCAGCATCCAGCGCTCGGTGTACGAGGAGACGAGGCTCTGGAGCAGGATGAAGGCGGCCGCGCCGAGGAAGGCGCCACCGAGCGTGCCGGTGCCGCCGATGATGACCATCAGCAGCGCCTCGCCCGCGGTGGTCCAGAAGAAGGCGTCCGGCGAGACGGAGCCCTGGAACTGCGTGTAGAGCGAGCCCGCGAGCCCCGCGACCGTCCCCGCGACCATGAAGGCCAGGAGCTTGTATCGATGCACCGGATAGCCGACCGCCTGCATGCGCGGCTCGTTCTCGTGAATGCCGCGCAGCACGTGGCCGAACGGCGAGCGCGCCACGCGCCAGATGAAGAGCGCCGCGAGGCCGATGATGACCATGAGGTAGCCGTGGAAGCGGGCGGGGCTCCCGATGTCGAGGCCGAGCACCGCCGGGCGCGGCACGCCCGTGATGCCATCCTCGGCGCCCACGAAGGCATTCTGGAACGCCACCGCGTAGAACATCTGGGAGAAGGCGAGGGTGAGCATGATGAAGTACACGCCGCTCACCCGGATGCAGAAGAAGCCGATGACGAGGGCGCCCAGCGCGGCCGCCGCCGCGGGGACGAGCAGCGCGGCGGTGAGGCCGGGCCACTTCACCAGCGCGAGCGCGGCGGCGTAGGCGCCGATGCCGAAGAAGGCGGAATGGCCGAAGGACACCATGCCGGCATAGCCCATGAGCAGATCCAGGCTCATCGCGAAGATGCCGAAGATGAGGATCTCCTGGAGGAGCTTCACGGGATACGTCCCCGCGAGGAGCGGAAAGCCCGCCACCGCGGCGACCACGAGGGCGAGGCCCGCGGCGCGCCCCCTCACCGGAGCGCCCGGCCGAAGAGCCCCTGAGGGCGGACGAGGAGAATGAGGGCCATCACCGCATAGATGATCATCATGGAGGCGCCGGGCAGCCACGCCTTGCCGAAGGTCTCGGCCTGGCCGATGAGGAGACTGCCCGCGAGCGAGCCCTTGAGACTACCCAGTCCGCCCACCGCCACGACGATGAGGCCGGGAATGAGGATGCTCGCCCCCATCGGCGGATAGGCCGACTGGATCGGTCCCGCGATCACGCCCGACATTCCCGCGAGCGCCGCGCCGAAGGCGAAGACCATGGTGAATACGCGGGAAACATTGATGCCCATCCCGGCCGACATCTCGGCATCGAACACGCCCGCGCGAATGATGGCGCCGACGCGCGTGCGCTCGATGACGAGCCAGAGCGCGAGCGCCATGACGAAACCGAAGACGATCACGAACACGCGGTACGACGGAATGGTGGCGCCGAGGAGGTTCACCGAGCCCGAGAAGATCTCCGGCGGCGGAATGGAGCGGATGCGGCCGCCCCACATCCACTTCACGAGGTCTTCGAACACGTAGATGAGGCCGAAGGTCAGGAGCACCTGATCCAGAGGGCCGCGGCGATACAGCGGGCGCAGGCAGCTCCGCTCGATCAGCGCGCCGACAAGTCCCACGACGATGGGGGCCGCGGCGAGGGCGAGCCAGAAGCTCCCGGTGGCCGCGATGAGGGTCAGGCCGGCGTAGGCGCCGAGCATGTAGAACGAGCCGTGGGCCAGATTCACCACGTCGAGCATGCCGAAGATCAGCGTGAGCCCGACGGAGAGCAGGAACAGCAGCACACCGTACGAAAGCCCGTTCAGCGCCTGGGCGAAGAGATCAGCGGGCATGGGCAGATAGGGGGAGATCGGGGCGGCAGGGCATCGGGGCGCGCTTCGTGCGCGCGACGCAGCGGCGGCCCGGGCGGCGGCGCCATCTCCCGGCGAGTGCTGTACCGAGCAAGGGAGGTGGTGCCGCCGTCCGGGCCGCCGCTGACAACTGCGACAACGCTACGCCGGCAGCGTGCACCCCGTCCCGGGGTCGCGGACGTCGGCGACCTTGTCGATGGGGACGTTGTTGAGGCCGCCGGAGACCTCGCGCACCTCGCGGATGTAGATGTAGGGCTGGATCACATTGTGCGTCTTGGGATCGAACCGGAAGCGGCCGCGCGGGCTGTCGAACTCCACCTTTGCGATCGCATCCACCAGCTTGTCCTTGTCCTGCGTATTGCCGTTGACGGCCTTCACCGCCCGCACGATCACCTCGGCGGTGTCGTGGCCCTGGCAGGCGAAGCCGTCGGGCATCTTGCCGGAATACTTGTCACGGAAGTCCTTCACGAACTTGTGGTTCGCGGCGTTGTCGAGCAGCGGGGTGTAGAAGTGTCCCGTCATGACCCCGAGCGCTGCGGCGCCCTGCGCCGGGAGGACGTCCGGCTCGGTGAGGAAGCCGGCGCCCGTGAGCTTGATCGACTGCTTGAGCCCGAAGCTGGCGAACTGCTTCACGAAGTTCACCGCATCGGTGCCCGAATAGAACGCGTACACCGCCTTCGCGCCCGACTGCTTGATCTTCGTGAGATAGGGGGCGTAGTCGGTCTCGCCCAGCTTGGGATAGTCCTCCCCGACCACCTTCCCCCCGGCGGGCACGAAAGTCTCCTTGAACGCCTCCATCATGTCCTTGCCCGCCTGATAGTTGGGGGCGGTGAGGAACACGTCCTTGGAGACGTTCTTGGCCACCCAGCCTCCCATGGGCTGATTCGGCTGCCAGTTCGAGAACGAGCTGCGGAAGATCCACCGGGAGCAGCGCTCGCGCGAAACCGCGTCGGCTCCGGCGTTCGACACGATGAGGATGGTCTTGCTGTTGTGCACCTTGTCCCGCATTCCCATGAGGATGCCGGAGTGCACGGGCCCGGTCAGGATGTCGACCTTGTCGGAATCGATGAGCTTCTCCGTCTTGCGGATCCCGACGGGCGGCTTCATCTCATCGTCTTCCTTGATCATCTCGATCTTGCGGCCCGCCACCGTCCAGTTCTCGCGCGCGAAGACGAGCTCCATCGCTTGCGTGATGCTCTCGCCGAGCACCGCGTAGACGCCGGTGTACGGCAGCACGAGCCCGATCTTGAGCGGCGCGCCCTGCGCGTGCGCCCGCCGCACCCACGGCCCGACTGCCGCGCCGGCGGCCACCGTGCCCGTCGCGCCAAGGAATGTCCGCCTGCTGAGCTCCGTCATGGCGTTGCTCCTCCCCCTATGCATCCCTGAAAGGTGTCATGGGCCACCGATGAGCCCTCCGATGGTACACCAAGACACCCTGGCGACGAAGGGCGTCGGCCCCGCCGCTCACGCCGTCGCGAGGAGCGAAATCACGTAGTTGCCCGAGCCGGAGGAAGGCCCGTAGGCGTGCACGCGGGTCTCGTAGCGCGCGCCGGACTCGACGAGGGCCCCCACCATCATGGCCAGGTGCCGACCACCCATCTCGGCCTCCACGCTCGCCACGTAGCCGGGCAGCCAGCTCCAGAGCTTGTCGTAGTCGCCGCCGGCGAGGAGCCGCGCAAACTCGTGGTCGAGCGCCTCGTCCGCGGGCCGTGGCCCCTTCTCCGGCCCACGGACGAGCTTGTGCGAGACGCTCCCGCTCGCCACGAAGCCCACCCGCTGGGCACCCTCGCGTGCGACGCGGGCCAGCGTGCGGCCCCACGCGAAGCACTCGTCGAGGTTCGCGGCCAGGCAGACCGAGATCGGGACCAGCGGCAGCCGCTGGGCGCGGTCCAGATAGCACACCATCGGCATCACCGTGCCGTAGTCGAGCGGGTAGTGCACGTCGTTGGCAAGCACGGTCTGCCGCCCCTCGGCCTTCCCCCGCGTGGCCAGGGTGGACGCGAAGGCGTAGTCGCCCGGATAGTCGTAGCGCACCCCGTGGATGATCTCCGGCGCCTCCTGGGCGGTGAGCACACCCTGATGCCGCGGCGTGCCGTCGATCACGGTGGGAAACGTGGTGATGAGGTGGCACGAATTCACTGCGATCAGGTCGAGCCGCGCCTCGGCTACGTCACGGCCCTGGGCGACGAGGCCGTCGCGCACGGGACGGAACACCTCGGAGGCGAGGCGCCCCTCGAAGGCGGCCTCGAGCGTGCAGTAGCGCGGCGTGTGCACCGACAGGAAGACTCCGGCGAGCGAGCCCATGGGGGCCTCCTTACTCCGGGATCCACGCGATCGCATCGATCTCCACGTTCACCCCGGCGCGCGGCGGCGCCGCTTCCACCGTGGTGCGGGCGGGCTGGACCCCGCCGAAGTACTCCTTGAACACGCGGTTGAACGCCGGGAAGTCCTTCATGTCCCGCAGGTAGACGCCCACTCGCACCACGTGGGCGATTGCGGTGCCTCCGGCCTCCAGCACCGCCTTGACGTTGTCCAGGGTGACGCGCGTCTGCTCGACGATGTCCGAGGACACGATCTGCTTCGAGACCGGGTCGAGCGGCCCCTGCCCCGACACGAAGAGAAAGCCGCCCACCTTCACGCCCTGGGCGATGGGCGACTCGGTGCCTTCGGAGAAGCCCGTCTTGGGCGCGGACTTCGTGAACACCACCTCGGGGCCGTTCATCCGTGGGGATCCTCCACACCGTCCTTGAGCATCTTGACAACCTCCTCGGGAATGGCCCGCGCGCGGAGGCGGTCGCCTGGCTGCGCGGGCCGACCCACCCAGGCGCGCAGCTCGAAGCCCCGCGCGCAGACGATGTCGCCGACCTTCACCTCGTGCTCCACACGAAACGTCTTCTCCTCCACGTGCGCCACCACGCTGTCGATGGACACCTCGTCCCCGTAGCGGACGGGCGCGGTGAACTTCGCCCCCGACTCGGCGATCGGCACGCCCACGATGTCATAGAGCGGGAAGATGATGGGCCACGGCTGGCCGAGCGCCTCGAACAAGGACTCGGTGGCGAGGTCAAACCACTCGAAGAAGCGGGGGTAGAACACGATGCCGGCCGGGTCCACCTCGCTCCAGCGCACCCGTGTCGTCCAGCGATGGCGGGCGCCGGGGGTCATGTCAGGTATTCCCGCAGCTTGTGGCGCTGGAGCTTGCCGGTGGTGGTGCGCGGCAGCTCCGGCACCACGCGCACCTCGCGCGGGCGCGCGTAGGTCGGGACCTCACGGGCCAGGCGGTCGGTCAGCTCGGCGGTCAACCGGGTGACGTCCCCCGCGTCGGGGCGCAGCACCACGAAGAGAAACGGCTTGATCAGCCCCGAGCCCTCCTCGGCGCCGACGAGCCCGGCCTCGACGACATCGGGATGCCGCAGCGCGACCGCCTCCACGTCGGAGGGAATCACCCACTGGCCGGCGACCTTGAAGAGGTCGTCCTGGCGGCCGCAGTGCACCCAGTGGCCAGCGCCGTCCACGTAATAGACGTCGCCGAAGCGGAACCACCCGTCGTCGAAGGCGCGCCGCGTGTCGTCGGGCCGCCCCCAGTAGCCGGCCGCGACCGAAGGCGTCTTCACCCACAACACCCCTTGCTGTCCCGGGGCGACGGGCCGCCCGTCCGCGTCGAGGAGGCGCACCTCGCTGCCGGGCACTGGCCCGCCGGTGGTGCCCGGCCGGCTCGCGCCCGCGCGGCTCGACAGCACCATGAAGATCGTTTCGGTGGCACCGATCCCGTCCAGGATCTCGAGCCCGAAGCGCTCCCCCCACGCACGGTACACCTCGGCGGGCAGGCGCTCGCCGGCGGACACGCACACGCGCACGGAGGCGAGCGCATCGGCGGGAAGCTCGCCGGCGAGCACGCGCGCGTAGAACGTCGGCACGGAGAACAGCAGCGTGGGGCGGTGCTCGCGAAGCAGCGCGCCGAGCGTCTCCACCGTCGGCCACTCGTCGACGAGGCAGGCGGTGGCGCGGGCGAGCAGCGGGTTCAGGAGGGCGTTGCCCAGCGCGTAGGCGAAGAAGAGGCGCGAGGTGGCGAGGATCCGATCGTCGGCGTGGAGACCCACGATGCTGGCGGCGTAGTTCCCCCCGGCGACCATCGTGCGGTGCCGGTGCATCGCCGCCTTCGGCGTGCCGGTCGTCCCCGAGGTGTAGATCCACACCGCCATCGCGTCGCCGCTGACCGGCTCCGGCTCGACCTTCGCGCCCTCGGACGCCAGCAGCGCCTCGAACGACAGGACGTGGGGGATGCCGGCGGCGGCGACGGTGTCGGCCACGCCCGAGAGCAGCATCGGGTCGGCCACGAGCGCGCGCGGCCGAGCGTCGTCGAAGAGTGTGGCGAGGCCGGCGCCGGGCAGCCGCGTGTTCAGCGGCATGGCCACCGCGCCGATGCGGAGCGCGCCCAAGAAGGTCGCCGCCCACGCGAGCCCATCGGGCAGCAGCAGGGCCACGCGGTCCTCGCGGCCCACGCCGCGGGCGCGCAGGCCCGCGGCCGCGCGCTCGACCACGGCGAGCAGCGCCGCGTAGCTCACCTCGCCCGCCGGCGTGCGCAGGGCCGGGCGGGCGCCGTGACCCTCACGCACGGCGTCGTCCAACAGGTAAATGGTCGCGTTGCCCATGACGCCCTAGAGCTTACCGCGGGCGGGGGACGCCGCGCGGGCGCTGCACCGCCACGCCCGCGGCGACGATGCGGTCCTGAATGCCGTGGAACTTGTGGCGTCCGTCGGCGTGCGCCGCCCAGAGGGCGTCGAGACTCGGGAAGCCCGCGAGATAGCGGAGGCCGGACTCGGCGGGCTCGGCCATGGGCATGTCGCCCGCCTCGTAGCGCGTGACGCCCTCGGCGGGCGCGATCCACAGCCCCTCCGACGTCTCCTCGGTGAAGAGGCGCGGCGCCTGGCCCTCGGGCAGCGGGGCCAGGAAGAAGCGAGCGGTGAAGCGAATCGGACTCGACGGCGGCGTGATGAAGTGCGAGAGGTAGCGCAGCGGCGCGACGTCCAGATACCAGTCGACGGCGGTCATGAGGTCGAGCAGCCGGCCGGACTCCGCCACCAGCGAGTGCCGCATGCCCGCCACGATCGCGGCGACGGCGGGATCGGCAGCGGAGATCGGCCGGCCCTCTCGGTCGGTCGCCACGAGGAGGCCGGTCTCCTCCAGGAGCTCACGCGCGGCGGTGACCCAGTACGCGAGCGCGGGCGCGCCCTCCTTGCCGGGGAAAATGCGCTCGACCGCGTCGGCGGCGAGCCCGCGGCAACGCGCGAGCAGCGCCGGGTCGGCGTCGCCGGGATCCACCTTGCCCCCGGGGAAGGCATAGAACCCACCGAGGAAGCGCATGGTCTGCTGGCGGCGGATCATGTACACGTCAATCGGCGCCGCCGCGCCCGGGCGGACCAGGAGCACGGACGCCGCCGGCCGCGGCGCCGCCGGCGGAGCGGAATCCGGCGCCGCCGCCGGGCTCACTCGGGGCGGCTCCCGCGGCCGCCCGCGAGGCGCTCGAGGATGGCGTCGGCGGAAATGGGCTTGGCCAGCACCTGGTCCACGTACTTGCTGGCCTCCGGGGCGGTGACGCCTTCGCCCCAGCCGGTGAGCACGAACACGCGCGTGGCCGGCGCGCGCAGCTTCACCTGCTCGGCCACTTGCCAGCCGTTCACGCGCGGCATGCCCAGATCGGTGATGACCACGTCGTGCTGCTCGGGATCGAACATCTCGAGGGCCTCCTCGCCGTCGCCCGCCGTCGTCACCTGATGGCCGCCCGAGCGCAGCACGTCGGTGAGCACGGTGAGCAGGCGCTGGTCGTCGTCCACGAGGAGCACGCGCGCCGCCCGCTCGGGCTGCACCGGCAAGGGCAGCTCCTCCGACGGCGGGATGATCTGGAACCGGCTGGCGTGGAGCCGGAGCCGGATGGTCGTCCCCTCGCCCTCGTGGGCGTCGACCTGGATGCCGCCGCCATGGCGCTCCACGATGTCCACGACTTCGCCGAGCCCCCGCCCAGCCGCCCGCCCGCGGAGCCGCGACGCGGGCTCGGCGAGGGTACGGCGGAGCTGCTCGGGCATGCCCACGCCCGTGTCCGAGACTTCCAGCGCGACCCAGCCCGACTCCTCGCTCGCCGCGCGGATCGTCAGCGTGCCCCCGCGGGGCATCGCCTGCACCGCATTGAGAATGAGATGCACGAGGGCGTCGCGGAGCTCGAAGCCATTGCCCTCGACGGGCGGGATCGAGCCGAGCTCCTGCCGAACGGCAATGACCACGCCCCGGCGCTGCGCCTCGTCGCGCCAGCGCGGCGCGGTCATCTCGAGCGCCTCCGCCACCACCGCGGGCAAGCCCAGTGGACCGAAGGCGACCTGCGGCTCGCGCGAGACGAACTCCTTGAAGCGCCGAACCGACGCCGAGGCCTCGATGGCGACGTCGCGGATCACCTTCAGGCGCCGCTGCGCCGTCTCCGTCTGGGCCTCCTTCAGCAGCAGCTCGGTGTAGGCGAGGATGGCGGCCAGCGAGTTGTTGAAGTTGTGGGTGAGGCCCCCCACCGTCTCGCCGAGGGTCCGCAGGTCCACCGAGCGGCCCACGCTATCGGGCGACTCGTCCAGGCGGCGGTTGAGATCGCGCGCCCAGCTCCGCAGCGTGAGCACGGTGCGGTCCAGCTCGACCTTGGAGCGGCCGAGCTGGCGGGCGATGTCGCGGATCTCCTCGTGATCGGCGAAGAGCCGATGGTCCGCGGCGAGCGCCTCGGGGGCGCTCCCGCGTCGGATCCAGCGCGCGACCGTCCGCCGGACCGCCTCGAGCATCGAGGGCGCTAGAGATTGACGAGCTGGGCCACGCGCTCCCGATGATAGGTGGCGTCGCCGAAGGTGAACTCCGACCCCTTCGCCCGCTTGAAGTACAGGTGCAGGTCGTGCTCCCAGGTGAAGCCGATGCCGCCATGGAGCTGAATGCCCGCGGCGGACACCTTGCGGTAGGCATCGGAGACGTAGGCCTTGGCCATGCTCACGGCCAGCGGCCCCTCGGAAGAGCCCTCGTCCATCGCCCATGCCGCGTAGTACGTGATGGACTTGCTGTTCTCCACGTCGACCAGCATGTCGGCCGCCCGGTGCTTCACGCCCTGGTAGGAGCCGATGGGCTTGCCAAAAGCCTGGCGGATCTTGGCGTACTCCACCGTCATGTCGAGGACCTTCTGGGCTCCGCCGCACATCTCCGCGCAGAGCGCCACGCAGGCGCGCTCGAGCACGCGCTCGAGCGGCTTCCAGCCGTGCCCCGGCGCGCCGAGCAAGGTCTCGGGGCCGAGGGTGACGTCGGCGAGGGTGACCTCGCAGAGCTTCCGCGTCTGATCCATGGTGGGCAAGAGCTTCACGTCGACGCCGCGCGCGGTGCGAGGCACGAGGAAGAGGCTCACGCCGTCCTCGCCGGGGCCCCCACCGGTGCGCGCCGCCACCACGATGGCGTCGGCGGTATGGGCGTCCGGCACGAAGAGCTTGGTGCCCGACAGCGTGTGGCCGCCCCCGGCCGCCTTGGCGGTCAGGGTGACGCCGGCGGGGCCGAGCACGGCGGACGGCTCCATCCATGCGAGCGTCGCGCGCTTGCTACCCGCGGCGATCTTCGGCAGCCACTCCTTCTTCTGCGCCTCGCTCCCCGCCTCGAGGATGGCGAGACCGCCCAGGAGCACCGTGGAGAAGTACGGGCCCGGCACCATCGCGCGGCCCATCTCCTCCAAGAGCACGGTGAGATCCACGAAGCCGAGCCCCATGCCGTCGTAGGCCTCCGGATAGACGAGGCCGAGCCAGCCCTGCTCGGCGAGCTTCGCCCAGAGCTCGGGGCCCATGCCCTCGGGCGTGTCCATGAGACGGCGCACCGTCTCCGAGGGGCACTCATTCTCGAAGAATTTCCGGGCGGTGCTGCGAAGAAGCTCCTGCTCGTCGCTGAAGCCGAAGTTCATGACCTAGCCTTTCGGGAGTCCGAGCACGCGCTCGCCGATGATGTTCCGCTGGATCTCGGTGGTGCCGCCCTCGATGGAGTTGGCGCGCGAGCGGAGGAAGCCGTACTGCCAGAGCCCGTTTTCGACAGCCCAGCGGCTGCCCTTGGTGAGCTGAGAGTAGGGACCCTCGAGCTCCATGGCGAGCTCCTGGAGGCGTTGATGGCCTTCCACCCACATCATCTTGCCGGTGGAGGCCTCGGGCCCGGGCAGCTCGCCCTTGAGGAGCTTGGTGATGGCGCGAGCGCCGGTGTACTTGAACACCTCGGTGTCGATCCAGAGCTGCGCGAGCTTCTGGCGGGTGACGGGATCCTTGGTCGCCGGCGTGCCGTTCTTCGACGACCGCCGCGCGAGATCGACAAGGCCGTCCAGCGCGATGCGCAGCCGTACCTGCAGGCCGAACCCCAGCGCGAGCCGCTCGTACATGAGCGTGGTCAGGCCCACCGCCCAGCCGTTGTTGAGGCCGCCCAGGATCTGCGACTCGTGGATACGCACGTTGTCGAAATACACCTCGTTGAACTCCGCGTCGCCGGTGATCTGCTTGAGCGGCTTCACGGTGACGCCGGGCGCGTGCATGTCGACCAGGAAGTAGGTGATGCCCTTGTGCTTGGGCGCGTCGGGATCGGTTCTCGCCAGCAGCATCATCCAATCGGCGATGTGGGCCAGCGAGGTCCACACCTTCTGCCCGTTGATCACGTAGTGGTCACCGTCCTTGACCGCGCGCGTCTGAAGCGCGGCGAGGTCCGACCCGGAGTTGGGCTCGGAGTAGCCCTGGCACCAGATCTCCTCGCAGGAGAGCATCTTGGGCGGATAGCGCTTCTTCTGCTCTTCGGTGCCGTAGGCGTTGATGGTGGGGCCGGCCATGCCGACGGCGAGGATGTTGAGCACCGGCGGCGCCTTCGCCAATGCCATCTCTTCCTGGAGGATCATCTCCTCCATGAACGTGAGCCCACGGCCACCCGACTCCTTCGGCCAGGTGAGCCCCACGAAACCGGCCTCGTACATCTTCCGCTGCCACTGCCGCAGGAAGTCGTAGGCTTCCTCGCGCGGCACGTCCGACGCCGCCTGGACCCGGCTGGTCCAGTCCTTGGGGAGGTTCTTCTTGAGCCACGAGCGAATCTCGTCCCGGAAGGACTGTTGCTCGGGGGTCAGCGTGAAATCCATAGACCCTCCTGCTCGGCGGGTTTGGGGCGCGTCCAGACGTGACTGAACGACGGTTCAGCGCCATGATACGGGCCCGGCGGAGACGGTGTCAAGACGCTCGGCCTCTTGTATACTTTTCGCTGCCATGGCGCCTGCCATCTCCTTGCCCCGCCTCCGCGCGAACCTCGAGACGCTGTCCCAGTTCGGCCGCAATCCCGACGGACAGGGCATCACCCGCTTCTGCTGGAGCCCGGCCCACGAGGAAGCGCGCGCCTGGCTGCTGGCGCGGATGAAGGAAGCCGGCCTCACCACCTGGGTGGACGAGGCCGGGAACACCTTCGGCAAGCTGGGCGAAGGCGGTCCGACCGTCATGACGGGCTCGCACATCGATACCGTGCCGCAGGGCGGCGCGCTCGACGGCGCCTTGGGGGTCATGGCCGGGCTCGAGTGCCTGCAGACCCTGCGCGAGGCGGGCGCGCGGACGCGGCGGCCGCTCACCATGGTGGCGTGGAGCGACGAGGAGGGACGCTACGCCGGGCTCTTCGGCTCGCGCGCCTTCACCGGCAAGCTCGACGCGCGCCAGATCCCCCACTTCCGCGCCGCGGACGGCGAGCCTCTGGTCGCGGCGATGGGCCGCGCGGGCTTCGACCCCCTCGAAGCGCCCAAGGCCAAGTGCGATCCCAAGACGCTCGCCGCCTACGTCGAGCTCCACATCGAGCAGGGCCCGCATCTGGAAGCCGCGCGCATCCCCATCGGCTCGGTCCAGGGCATCGTGGGAAATCGCCGGGCGTGGGTGACCTTTGTCGGCCAGGCGGACCACGCGGGCACCACGCCCATGGAGTGGCGCAAGGACGCCTTCCTGGGCGCGGCGGAATACGCGCTGGCCGCGCGCGAGCTGGTGGTCAAGCGCGGCGGGGGCAAGAGCGTGACCAATTTCGGCCGCATCGAGCTCGCGCCCGGCGTGTCCAACATCGTCCCCGCGCGCGCCACCCTGCTCCACGAAATGCGCTCGCTCGACGGGCGCATCCTCGGCCGCCTCGACCAGCAGTGCCGCGCGCTCGCGCGGGCGGTGGCCAAGCGGCGCGGCCTGCGGGTGAAGGTGGAGACGATCTCGCAGACGCAGCCCGTGCGCTGCTCGCCGCGGGTGATGCGCGCGGTGGAGGCGGCGTGCGGCGAGCTGGGGCTCGCGTACCGGCGCATGCCCTCCGGCGCCGGTCACGACGCGCAGAACCTGGCGTCAGTGACGGACTCGGGCATGCTCTTCATTCCCTCGCGCGGCGGCCGCAGCCATCGCCCCGACGAGACGAGCGACTGGAAGGCGATCGAGCGCGGCGGGAACGTGCTGCTCCGCACTCTCCTCCAGCTCGCCAGCTGAGCCGCGCCGCTCCGGCGCCCTCCGTTCTGAGCTCGATCCGACGGCATGTGAAAGATTCCACTTGGCATTGCCGGAGCCATCGAGTACACTCCGGCGGAAACGGGGAAGCCCTCTTCAGATGAGGATGTTGTGTCCACGATAGTGCACCTGGTGCTGGCGCTCGCGCTGACGATGTTTCTCGCCTTCCAGGCCGGCGCCCTCGTCTTCGTGCTCCGCTCCCGCCGGGCCCTCGCGTCCGGACGGCGGCGGCGCCCCACCGAGCTCCTGTGGAGCGCCATCCCGGTCGTGCTCGTCCTCGTCCTCGCCGCCCGGAGCTGGGTGGCGGTCTTCGACCTCGGGCGGCCCGCGGTGGCCTCCTCGGTCGTGAACACCCCGGCGGCGCCCACGGCGTCCCTGGACCCCACTCGCTAAGGGAGATCATGACCAAGCGCGCGCGCGTCACCGCCTCCCTGCTCCTCCTCGCCGTGGTCGTCCTCGGCGCGGGCTGCGGCCTCGTCGGCTGGGAATGGGACACCCCGATGAGCACGGTGCAGCCGAAGTCCGACTTCGGCAAGATGACCCACGACATCTTCATGCTGATCTCGTGGACCACCCTGGTGATCTTCATCGCGGTGGAGGCGGTCCTGCTCTACGTGTGCTTCCGCTACCGCGATCGGCCGGGCGCGCCCATCCCCAAGCAGACCCACGGCCATACGCCCCTGGAGATCTCGTGGACGGTGGCCTTCGCGGCCATCCTGGTCATCATCGGCATTCCCACCATCCGGGTCATCTTCAAGACCCAGGAGGCGCCCGCCGCGACCACCCTCCACGTGGACGTGACGGGGAAGCAATGGTGGTGGGACTTCCAGTACCCCACCCTCAAGATCCACACCGCGAACGAGCTGCACTTGCCCGTCGGGCAGACGGTGGCGTTTTACCTTCACGGACCCGACGTGATCCACTCCTTCTGGGTGCCGCAGCTCGGAGGCAAGCGCGACGTGGTGCCGGCGCGGGTCAACCGTATCATCCTCACCCCCGAGGTCCCCGGCGAGTACCTCGGCCAGTGCGCCGAGTACTGCGGCATGTCGCACGCCAACATGCGCTTCCGGGTGTTCGTGCACGACAAGGCGGGCTGGGACAAGTGGGTGGCCGCGCAGCAAGCGCCCCCGGTGGAGCCGAAAGAGGATCTCGCGGTCAAGGGCAAGGACGTGTTCAGCCAGTCCGCCTGCATGGGCTGCCACACCATCGACGGCCTGTCCGCGGGGGTGCTCGGACCGAACCTCACGCACTTCGGGAGCCGCACCACGATGGCCGCCGGCATCATGAAGAACACGCCGGAGAACGTCGCGAGGTGGATCGAGAATCCGGCGCACGTGAAGCCCGGCGCGCTCATGCCCGCCCTGGGGCTGCGTGACGAGCAGATCAAGGCGGTCACCGCCTACCTCCAGAGCCTCAAGTAGAGGAGCCCCATGGCCACACAGGCGGCGTTCATGCCCGGCGCGAAGGCCGAGACGGCCACCACGGGCGTCTGGTCCTGGATCACGACCGTCGACCACAAGCGGATCGGCATCCTGTACGGCGTCACCGCGTTCATCTTCTTCCTGATGGGCGGCATCGAAGCGCTGATCATGCGCGCGCAGCTCGCGCGTCCCGACAACAACCTCGTGAGCGCGCAGACGTTCAACGAGCTGTTCACCATGCACGGCACGACCATGGTGTTCCTCGCGATCATGCCGCTCAGCGCCGCATTCTTCAATTACATGATCCCGCTCCAGATCGGGGCGCGAGACGTGGCCTTCCCGCGGCTCAACGCGCTCTCGTACTGGATCTTCCTGTCCGGCGGCCTCTTCATCAACTCGAGCTTCCTCTTCGGCGCGGCCCCCGACGGCGGCTGGTTTGGCTATGCCACCCTCACCACCCGCCAGTTCTCGCCCGGCCACCACATCGACTTCTGGATGCTGGGCCTGCAGATCCTGGGTATCGCCTCGATGCTCGCCGGCTTCAACTTCATCGTCACCATCGTCAACATGCGCGCGCCGGGCATGACCCTCATGCGCATGCCGGTGTTCGTCTGGATGTCGCTCGTGGTGCAGTTCCTGGTGGTCCTGGCGTTCCCCGCCATCACGGTGGCGCTCATCCTCCTGATGTTCGACCGCTTCTTCGGCACCCTCTTCTACGCGCCCGCCGCCGGGGCCGATCCGCTCCTGTGGCAGCACCTCTTCTGGATCTTCGGCCACCCTGAGGTCTACATCCTCATCCTGCCCGCGATGGGCATCGTCTCCGAGGTGCTCCCGACCTTCGCGCGCAAGCCACTCTTCGGCGCGCCGGTGGTCATCTACTCCGGGATCATGATCGGCTTCTTCGGCTTCGGCGTGTGGTCCCACCACATGTTCTCGGTGGGCATGGGGCCGGTGGCAGACTCCGCCTTCTCCATCGCGACCATGCTGATCGCGGTGCCCACCGGCGTGAAGATCCTCAACTGGATCAGCACGCTGTGGGGCGGCTCGATCCGCTTCACCAGCGCGCTCCTCTTCTCCCTCGGCTTCATCGCCATGTTCACGATGGGCGGGCTCAGCGGCGTGATGCACGCCTCGCCGCCGGTGGATCTCCAGCAAACCGACTCCTACTTCGTGGTGGCGCATTTCCACTACGTGCTGTTCGGCGGCTCGATCTTCGGGATCTTCTCCGGCTTCTACTACTGGTGGCCCAAGATGACCGGGCGCCTCCTCGACGAGAAGCTGGGCAAGCTCCACTTCTGGCTCATGATGGTCGGCTTCAACATGACGTTCTTCCCCCAGCACTACCTCGGGCTCATCGGGATGCCGCGGCGGATCTACACCTATGCCGCCGACCTCAACTGGGGCTTCTGGAACCTGGTCTCCACCATCGGAGCCTTCATCATCGCGCTCTCGATCTTCGTGTTCATCGTCAACGTCATCAAGACGCGCCGGTCCGGCCCGGTGGCCGGCCCGGATCCGTGGGACGCCCGAACGCTGGAGTGGGCGATCCCCTCGCCCCCGCCCGTCTACAACTTCGCCACCATTCCCACCGTGCATGGCCGTGACGAGCTCTGGCTGCAGAAGCACGGCGATGGGCACGGCGGCGCGCCCACGCGCAAGCCGGCGCCCACCACCGCGAAGGAGATCGCCGCCATCCACATGCCGCCGCCGTCCTACTGGCCCATCCTCCTCGCCCTCGCGCTCGCGGTCATGCTCTCGGGTCTCTTGATCAGCTACGTCCAGGTGGTCGCGGGGGGGCTGCTCACCCTGTACTGCATGTTCAAGTTCGCGCTCGAGTACCATCGCCCCGCCCAGGAGGCGCACTAGTGGCCGACGCGCATGCCCACGCGCATCACGACCCGAACATCGGCACCACCGGCCTGGACAATCGCAAGGTCGGCATGTGGATCTTCCTGGGCTCGGATTGCATGTTCTTCGGGTCCCTGATCGGGACCTATCTCGCCTACAAGGGGAAGAGCCTCGCCGGGCCCGGCCCGCACGACGTGTTCAACATCCCCCTCACCTCGGAGAGCGCAGCGGTGCTGCTCGCTTCCTCGCTCACCATGGTGCTGGCCCTCTCCGCGCTGCAGAAGCACGACCTCACCTGGGCGGGCCGCTGGCTGTTCGCCACCGCCCTCCTCGGCGCGCACTTCGTGGGAAACCAGGTCTATGAGTTCACGACCTTCGCCCTCCACGACGGGCTCACCCTCGGCACCAATCTCTTCGGGTCGAGCTTCTTCACGCTCACCGGGTTCCACGGGGCGCACGTCACCGGCGGGGTGATCTGGCTCCTGGGGCTCTGGTTCCAGCTCAAGCGCGGCCGGCTCGACGCGCGGGACTACACCAAGGTCGAGATCGCGGGTCTCTACTGGCACTTCGTCGATATCGTCTGGGTCGCGATCTTCACCATCGTCTACCTCATCCCGTAGGAGCGCCGACATGGCCGACACGCACGCCGCCGCCGCGCCGGGAAGCCACGGGGTCCACGCCGAGACCCACGGGGGCGGGCACGCCACCGTCAAGACCTATATCGTCGTGGCCGTGGTGCTCGCGATCATCACCGCCATCGAGGTCGCCACGCTCTACGTGCCGGGCATCCCCAACGTCCTCCTCGTGACGGCGCTCCTCATCATGTCCGCAATCAAGTTCGCGCTCGTGGTCGGCTTCTTCATGCACCTGAAGTACGACCACAACATCATGCGGAGCTTCTTCATCGGGCCGCTCTTCATCGCGATCTGCATCATCCTCGCGCTCATGGCGCTGTTCAGCGCCTTCATCCTGCTCCCGCGCCCCCACTAGCATGGCGCATGGAGTGCCCGGGCCGGGCGGGCCACCGCCCCTCCCGCCCGGGGGATTCGACTGGACCGCCTGGAATGCCGACCCGACCGTCGTCGCGGGCCTCGCGGTGCTCGGCGCCGCGTATGCCGCCGCCGCCCTCTACCGCCGGCGGCTCGATCCCGAAGCGCGGCTGGCCCCGCATCAGGCAGTGTCGTTCGCCGGGGCGCTAGGCGTGCTGTTCGTCGCGCTCACGGGACCCATTCACGATCTCTCGGACTACTACCTCTTCAGCGCGCACATGATCCAGCACATGATGCTCGCCTTCGCCATGCCGCCCCTGCTCCTGCACGGTCTGCCCGGCTGGATGATACGACCGCTCCTGCGGCGCCCGGATCTCTTCGCCCTCGGACGCCGGCTCACCCGGCCTTCGGGAGCCTTCGCCACCTTCAACCTCGTGCTGGTGGCGTGGCACCTGCCGCCCCTCTACAACCTGGCGATGGAGCAGCATCCGGTGCACATCGTCGAGCACCTCATGATCATGGCTGCGTCGGTGATTCTGTGGTGGCCGCTGCTCTCGCCCTTACCCGAGCTGCCGCGCGCGCCCTACCCCGTGCAGATGCTCTACATGTTCCTGGTCGGCCTGCCGATGGTGGTGGTGTCGATCTTCATCAGCATGGCCGACGGCATCCTCTACCCGTACTACTCCCGGGCGCCGCGGGTGATCGAGGCCCTGACACCGCGGGCGGATCAGCACCTCGGCGGGCTCATCATGTGGGTCCCCGGCGGCCTCATCTTCCTCGCGGCGCTCACCGTCGTCTTCTTCCGCTGGCAGGCGGCGGGCGGCGACGACATCGCGGTGCGCCCCGTAGAGGCGGGGTCAAAGGTCGCATCCGATGTCCCAAATGGCCGCTAGCGCGCCGCGCCGTCTCGCCTGGCTCGCCCTCGGGGCGCTGGCGCTGGTGATGATGCTGGGCAATGTGGTGAGCGCCACCGGCTCCGGCCTCGGCTGCCCCGACTGGCCCCTCTGCCACGGCCGCTTCATCCCGCCGGGCGGCACCGAGATCTGGATCGAGTTCCGCCACCGCCTCGGCGTCCCGCTCTTTTCCGCGCTCCTGATCGCGACGGCAGTCGTCACGCTGCGCCGGACCGAGTCGCGAGCGCTCCGTCGCGTGGCGGTCGCCCTCCTCGCCCTGCTCGCGGTGCAGGTCCTCCTCGGTGGGATCACCGTGAAGCTCGGGCTGTCCGCGCCGGTGAGCACGGTGCATCTGCTCACCGCGCTGACGATCATGGCGGGGCTGCTCACGATCGCGGCGGATGGGCCCACTGATCCGCGCGGCTCGCTTTCGGCTACACCTCGCCAAGCAACTGCCCTGGCCCGATTGGCCCGAATGGGGCTGCCCGTGCTCCTCGGGCAGCTCGCGCTCGGCGGCTATGTGCGCCATACTGGCGCGGGTCTCGCCTGCCCTGACTTTCCCCTGTGCAGCGGCGACGTGCTTCCCGCCGCGGGCCCGCCGCTCATTCACTGGGTGCATCGCTGGCTGGGCGTGCTCCTGCTCGGTCTCTTCCTCCACGTCGCCATGGCGAGCCGGCGCACGCCGCTCGCCGGGGTGGGGGCAGCGCTCGGCGCCGTCGCGGTGCTACAGGTGGCGCTCGGGGTGACCGCGGTCCTGCTACGTCTCCCCGTACCGGTGCGGGCCGCGCACGCCGCGGGCGGCTATGCGCTCTGGGCCCTGCTCGTGTGGCTCGCCTTGCGCAGCGGGGTCTGGCGGGCGGGAACGGCGGCCCGCGCGGATCGCGAGCGCGCGGCGGCGGGAGAGCCGGTAAGATCACGCTGATGGCGGGAGCGATGGCGGACCGGGCCCGTGCAGGAGCGACGGTCGGCGTGCGCGCGCGCGTGGAGGCCTATGCCGAGCTCTCGAAGTTCGGCATCGTGCTCCTCGTGCTGGTGTCGGCGGGCGCGGGGTTCATGCTGGTGGCGCCGCTCGGCGCGGAGTTCCCCTGGCGCGCGGGTTTCGCGGTGCTGCTGGGCGTGATGCTGCTCTCCTGCGGCGCCTCCGCGCTCAATCAGGTGCAGGAGCGCCGGCGGGACGCCCTGATGGCCCGCACCGCGGGCCGCCCGCTGCCGTCGGGCCGCCTGTCGCTCGTCCAGGGCACCGCCTTCGCGACCCTCGCCCTGCTTGCGGGCGCGGCCGTGCTGTGGCTCGGCATCGGCCGCACCGCCGGCGTCCTCGGCATCGTGGCCGCCGCGTTCTACAACGGCCTCTACACCCCCTGGCTCAAGCCGACCTCGCCGTTCGCCGCCGTGCCGGGCGCGCTGCCCGGCGCGCTCCCGCCGGTGATCGGCTGGGTCGCGGGCGGCGGCGCGCCGTGGGACGCGGGCGCGCTCATCCTCTTCGGCATTCTTTTCCTCTGGCAGATGCCTCACTTCTGGGCGCTCGCCCTCCGCTACCGGGCCGACTATGCGGCAGGCGGGTTCCCGATGGTCGCCGAAGCGGTCGGCGTCGAGGGCACCGCGCGGCTCATCCTCGTCTACGCGTTCGGGCTCACCGCGCTTTCGCTCGCCGCGCCGACGTTCGGCGTCGGCGGCATCGTGTCGTTCGTCGCCGCGGCGGTGCTGGGCTGGCGCCTGGTGTGGCTCGCCACCAAGTTCGCGCGCCGGCCCGAGGATCAGCGCGGCTGGCTCTCGCTGTTTCTCTTCTCCAATCTCTACCTCCTGCTCCTGTTCATCGTGCAGGTCGGGGAGCGTCTCGCCCGCCACGTCCTCGCCTGAACTCGAGGTTGTCTGCTATCCTGAAGCCCGAGCGGGAGGTCTGAATGAACATCTGCGTGGTCGGGACCGGGTACGTCGGTTTGGTGACGGGCGCAGTCTTTGCAGACCTCGGCAACGACGTGGTCTGCGTCGACAAGGTACGCGGTAAAATCGACTCACTCAAGGCCGGGAAGATGCCGATCTACGAGCCCGGGCTCGAGGAAATGGTCGTCCGCAACGTCGATGACGGCCGCCTCACCTTCACGACCGACCTCCCCGCCGCGGTCCGCCAGTCGGATGTCGTCTTCATCGCCGTCGGCACGCCGCCCCGCGAATCGGGTGAAACCGACCTGTCCCATGTGGAGGCGGTCGCCGCCGAGATCGGCAAGACGATGGACCGCTACAAGGTCATCGTGAACAAGTCGACCGTCCCCGTCGGGACCGGCGAGCTGGTTCGCGAGGTCATCACGCGGCATCAGGCCCGACCCATCGAGTTCGACGTGGTATCCAACCCCGAGTTCCTACGCGAGGGCTCCGCCATCGAGGACACGCTGCGGCCCGATCGCATCGTGATCGGCGCTTCCAACCAGGGCGCGGCGATGAAGCTGGTGGAGCTCTACGCCCCCCTCGAGCGGCCCATGATCATCACCGACCTGCCCTCCGCCGAGGTCATCAAGTACGCGTCCAACGCGTTCCTCGCCGCCAAGATCTCCTTCATCAACGCGATCGCCAACGTGTGCGAGTCCGCCGGCGCGGACGTCACGCAGGTGATGAAGGGAATGGGCATGGACGGTCGCATCGGCGGCGCGTTCCTTCAGGCCGGGCTGGGCTACGGCGGTTCCTGCTTCCCGAAAGACGTGGACTCCCTGATCCACACCGCGGGACGGTTCGGCTACGACTTCAAGCTGCTCAAGGCGGTGGTGGACATCAATCGCGAGCGCTCGGGACGGCTCGTGGAGGTGATCCGCAAGGTGCTCGGTCCGCTCGAAGTCATGACGGTGGCGGTGCTCGGTCTCGCCTTCAAGCCGAACACCGACGACATGCGCGAGGCCAAGAGCATCGACGTGGTGCATCAGCTCACCGCCGCCGGCGCCACCGTGCGCGCCTATGACCCGGTCGCGGCGGAGAACGCCCGGACGCTCCTCCCGGACTGTGTGGTGTACGCGGCGTCGCCCTACGAGGCGGCGCAGGACGCCGACGCGGTGGTGCTCATCACCGAGTGGAACGAGTTCAAGTACCTCAACCTCGAGCGGTTGCGCGGCGTCCTCCGGCGGCGGATCATCTTCGACGGCAGGAACGTCTGGGAGCCGGAGCGCATGCGGCGGCTGGGCTTCGAGTACTACTCGATCGGCCGGAAGCCGGTCGTTCCCGCCTAGGCGGACACCGTGCGCGTGCTCGTGACCGGCGGAGCCGGCTTCATCGGCTCCCATCTCTGCGATCTCCTCCTCGCAAAGGGCTGCTCGGTCGTGTGCATGGACAATCTGCTCACCGGCAACGCCGAGAACATCGCTCACATCCGCGATCCCCGCTTCCTCTTCGTCAAGCACGACGTCACCAACTACATCGTGCTCGACGGGCCGGTGGATTTCGTGCTCCACTTCGCGAGCCCGGCCTCTCCCATCGACTACCTCGAGCTGCCGATTCAGACGCTGAAGGTCGGCGCGCTGGGTACCCACAAGGCCCTCGGGGTGGCAAAGGCGCGGGGAGCGAAGTTCCTGCTCGCCTCCACCTCCGAGGTGTACGGGGATCCCCTCGTGCACCCGCAGCAGGAGGACTACTGGGGCAACGTGAACCCGGTGGGCCCCCGCGGCGTCTACGACGAGGCCAAGCGCTTCGCCGAGGCGATGACGATGGCCTATCACCGCTTCCACGGTGTGGACACGAAGATCGTCCGGATCTTCAATACGTTTGGGACGCGGATGCGGCTCACCGACGGCCGCGCGATCCCGACCTTCGTGCGCCAGGCCCTCCGCGGCGAGCCCCTCACCGTGGCGGGCGACGGCTCGCAGACGCGCTCGTTCACGCACTGCTCCGATCTCGTCGACGGGATCTGGCGGCTGATGAACTCGTCGGTGAACGACCCCGTCAACATCGGCAACCCGAACGAGATGACGCTGCTCGATCTGGCGAAGCTGATCATCCGGTTGTCGGGCTCCCGGAGCGACCTCCGCTTCATTCCCCTGCCCGTCGACGACCCCAAGGTCCGCCAGCCCGACATCACCCGCGCCCGCACCATGCTCGGCTGGGAGCCGCGCGTCGACGTCGAGCAGGGTCTCCGCGAGACGGTCGACTGGTACCGATCCCGCGGGCTCGCGTGAGCCGATGAGGCGTCCGACGTGAGGATTCTCGTCACCGGCGGCGCGGGCTTCATCGGCTCGCACGTGGTCGACGCCTTCCTCGGCGCCGGCCACACGGTGTCGGTGGTGGACAATCTCGCCACCGGCAATCCCGCCTGGCTCGAGGGTAAGCCGGTCACGCTCCACGCCCTGGATCTCCGCAGCGCGCGGCTCGCCGACGTGTTCGAGCAGGAGCGGCCCGAGGCGGTCGCGCATCTGGCCGCCCAGGCCTCGGTGGGCCGCTCGGTGGCGGATCCCGGGTTCGACGCGAGCGTGAACCTGGGCGGCGGGCTCAATCTCCTCGCGTGCTGCCGGCGCGTGGGCGTCCGACGCGTCATCTACTCCGCCAGCGGGGGCGCCGCCTACGGCGACACCGAGATCATCCCCACGCCGGAGGATCATCCCTCGCGGCCCTCGTCTCCCTACGGCGTGTCGAAAGTCGCGATGGAGCAGTACCTCTTCGCGCTGGGCCCGCTGCATGGCTGGACGACGGTGTCATTGCGCTACGCCAACGTGTACGGGCCCCGTCAGAATCCCGCCGGTGAGGCCGGCGTGGTCGCGATCTTCTGCACCCGGCTGCTCGACGGCCAGCCGTGCCAGATCAACGGCGACGGCAAGCAGACGCGCGACTACACCTACGTGACCGACGTGGCGGCGGCGAACCTGGCCGCCCTCGAGAGGCCGCGCGTGACCGGCGGCCTCAACATCGGCACGGGCATGGAGACGACCGTGAACGAGCTCCACGAGCGGCTCGGCCGCACCGCCGGACGCGACGTTGCGCCGGTCCCGGCGCCCGCCCGTCCAGGCGAGCAGCGCCGGAGCTGTCTGGACGCCGCGCGCGCAGCTCGCGAGCTCGGATGGCGCCCGGCGGTGTCGCTGGACGAGGGGCTGGCCCTCACCTTCCAATTCTTCAAGAAGGAGCGCTCCCGATGATCGACGACGAGCTGCGCGCCATTCTGGCCTGCCCCGCCTGCAAGGGCGATCTCCTGTTCGAAGACACCCGCATCATCTGCCCGGCCTGCCGCAAGGCCTATCCCATCCGCGACGGGATCCCCGTCATGCTGATCGGCGAGGCAGAGCCCTGGGCCCCGACCAAGTAACCGCGGTCATCCTCGCCGGCGGGCAGGGCACGCGGCTCCGGCCGCTCACCTATGACCGGCCCAAGCCCATCGTTCCGCTGCTGAATATTCCGTTCCTTGCCTATCAGCTCGCGCTGCTCGCTCGCCACGGGGTGCGCGACGTCGTCCTGTCCTGCTCCTACATGGTGGACGCGGTGCGCGCGGCCATGGGCGACGGCGCCGCGTGGGGGGTGCGGCTCTCGTACGCCGTCGAGGCCGAGCCCCTGGGCACCGCCGGCGGCGTGCGGAACGCGGTGGAGCAGGTCGGCGATCTCGTGCTGGTCCTGAACGGGGACATCCTCACCGACGCCGACCTCCGCGCCATGCTCGCCTTCCACGCCGAGCGCCGCGCCGTCGCCAGCATCTACCTCACGCGGGTTCCGGATCCCACCGCCTACGGCCTCGTGGAGCTGGGCCAGCGCGGGACGATCCAGCGCTTCATCGAGAAGCCCGATCCCGCGCAGATCACCACCGACACGGTGAACGCCGGGGTGTATCTCCTCGCTCGCGGGCTGCTCGAGCGCATCCCCACCGCCCGGGCGGTGTCGATCGAGCGGGAGTTCTTCCCCGGCCTGCTCGCCGATCGCCTGCCCTTCGTCGGCTGGGTGTCGGGTGCCTACTGGCTCGACATCGGCAGCCCGGCGAAGTATCGCCAGGGTCAGCTCGACCTCCTCGCCGGGCGGGTGACGACGGCGCTGGCCCCCGCCGGCTCGCGCGGCGACGGCCGCTTCGTGGCCGAACGCGCCGCCGTGGACGCGGGCGCTCGCCTCACCGGGCCCGCGGTGGTGGGAGCCGGCTGCCGCCTCGCCGCGGGGAGCCGCGTGGGCCCCCACGCCGTGCTGGGGCCGGACTGCGAGATCCACCCCTCGGCGGCCGTCGAGGGCGCCGTGCTGTGGGAGCGGGTGGAGGTCGGCGAGGGAGCCGCCCTGCGGGATTGCATCGTCGGGGCCGGAGTTCGCGTGGGCGCAGGAGCCCGCATCGGCCCGGGCGCCGTGCTGGAGGGAGGAACCGTCGTGCCGGCCGGGGCTTCGCTCCCTTGACCGGACCCGTGGGGGCCTGAGCCCCCCCGGGAGGACGTGTTATCCTTCGAATAGATGGCGACCGACCGCATCCGAAACTTCTCAATCGTCGCACACATCGACCACGGCAAGTCCACCCTGGCCGACCGGCTGCTGTCACTGACGGGGACGATGGACGCGAAGAAGGCGGTGGGGCAGGTCCTGGACTCGATGGACCTGGAAAAGGAGCGGGGGATCACCATCAAGGCCCATACCGTCCGCCTGCTCCATACGGCCAAGGACGGGAAGGCCTACACCCTCAACCTCATCGACACGCCGGGCCACGTGGACTTCTCCTACGAGGTGTCGCGCTCCCTGGCCGCGTGCGAGGGGGCGCTCCTGATCGTCGACGCCGCGCAGGGCGTGGAGGCCCAGACGCTCGCCAACTACTACCTGGCGCTGGACGGCGGCCTCGAGATCGTCCCCGTCATCAACAAGATCGATCTCCCCGCCGCCGACGTCGAGGGCACCCGCACCCAGATCACCGAGCTGCTGGAGCTCGACGGCGACGCCGCCATCGCCATCTCCGCCAAGCACGGGACCGGGGTGGACGACGTGCTGGAGGCGGTCGTGCAGCGCATTCCGCCTCCCAAGGGCGACCCGGAGGGGCCGCTCAAGGCGCTGGTCTTCGACTCCTTCTACGACTCGTACCAGGGCGTGGTCGTCTACATCCGGCTGATCGACGGCCGCGTGCGGGCGGGCCAGCGCGTGCTCTTCATGTCGAACGGCAAGTTCTACGAGGTGCAGCAGGTCGGCGTGTTCTCGCCCGACATGCGCCCGGTGGAGGAGCTGTCCGCGGGGCAGGTCGGCTACCTCACCGCGTCCATCAAGCGGGTGGCCGATGCCAAGATCGGCGAAACCATCACCGATGCCCTCCGTCCCACCGCCGAGCCGTGCCCCGGGTACCGGGACGCCAAGCCCATGGTCTTCGCCGGGCTGTACCCGATCGAGGACACGGACTACGAGGGGCTACGCGACGCGCTCGAGAAGCTGCGCCTGAACGACTCCGCGTTCAACTATGAGCCCGAGACCTCCCTGGCGCTGGGCTACGGCTTCCGGTGCGGCTTCCTCGGCATGCTGCACCTCGAGATCGTGCAGGAGCGCCTGGAGCGCGAGTTCAATCTTTCCCTGATCGTGACCGCGCCGAGCGTGCGCTATCGCGTCATGGCCACGCAGGGCGAGGTGCTGGAGGTCGACAACCCCTCCAAGCTGCCGCCCCCCGACAAGATCGAGCACATGGAGGAGCCGTACGTCCGGGGCTCCATCTTCGTGCCGACGGAGTTCATGAGCGAGATCTACAAGCTGGCCCAGGAGAAGCGGGGGGAGCACCGCTCGCTCGAGTACATGGGCAAGCGCGTGCACATCCTGTTCGACTTCCCGCTCGCCGAGATCGTGGTGGACTTCTACGACAAGCTGAAGTCGGTGTCCAAGGGCTATGCCTCCTTCGATTACGACTTCCTCGATTTCCGTGAGTCCGAGCTGGTGAAGCTCGACATCCTGCTCAACGGCGACCCGGTGGACGCGCTGTCCATCATCGTGCACCGCGACAAGGCCTACGAGCGCGGCAAGGCATTGACCGAGAAGCTCCGCGGCGTCATTCCCCGCCAGCTCTACGAGGTGGCCATTCAGGCCGCTATCGGGAGCCGAGTCATCGCGCGGGAGACGGTGAAGGCGATGGGCAAGAACGTCACCGCCAAGTGCTACGGCGGTGACATCACCCGCAAGCGGAAGCTCCTCGAGAAGCAGAAAGAGGGAAAGAAGCGCATGAAACAGGTAGGCAAGGTCGAGGTGCCGCAGGAAGCGTTCCTGTCGGTCCTCAAGAGCTGAGTATGAGCGACATCGAGACCCGGCCCGAAGAGGCGCCGGCCCGGCCCGCGGAGGCGGTCGTCAAGCCCCGACGCAAGTCGCTCGTTCGCGAGTACGGCGAGGCCATCATCGTCGCCGTGCTCCTCGCGCTGCTGATCCGGGCGTTCGTGGTGCAGGCGTTCACGATCCCCTCCGGCTCCATGATGGATACCCTGCTCGTGGGTGACTACATCCTCGTGAACAAGTTCCTCTTCGGTCCGGAGATCCCGTTCACCGACGCGCATCTCCCCGGCCTGCGGGCGCCGCGGCGCGGCGACATCATCGTGTTCAAGTACCCCAACGACGAATCGCGCGACTTCATCAAGCGCATCGTCGCCACCGGCGGCGAGACGGTACAGGTGAAGGACAACCGCGCCTTCGTGAACGGCCAGCCCCTCGACGAGCCGTACGTGCGGCCGGGCTCCATCCCGACCACGCCCTCGGGGCACTGCGGCTATCTCTATGCCTGCGACCCCATCGTGGTGCCGCCCGGGTCCTACTTCGTCATGGGCGACAACCGCGACAACTCCCAGGACAGCCGCTACTGGGGCTTCGTGAAGCGCGAGAAGATCCGCGGCAAGGCCTTCCTGATCTACTGGTCGTGGAACGGCGACCGGCACTGGCTGCGGTGGAGACGGCTGGGCAACTGGCTCCCGTAGCGCCGCTGGACGCGTGGGCGCCGCGGGCGAATCGCCTGGGCGCCTACGTGCACGTCCCGTTCTGCACCAAGCGCTGCGGCTACTGCTCGTTCAACACCGCTCCGTACCTCGAGGCCGCGGTGCCTCGGTTCCTGCGCGCCCTCGACGCCGAGATCGCGCTCGCCGGCGCCGTGCCGTGGGCCGCCGGCGTGCGGCTGCAGACCGTGTTCCTCGGCGGCGGGACACCGTCCCTGCTCGCCCCGGATGAGCTGGCCGGCGTGCTCGACGCGCTCCGCGGCCGCTTCGGTCTCGAGCCCGAGGCCGAGATCACGGTGGAGTGCAATCCGGAGAGCGTGAGCCCCGCGCGCTTCGCCGGGTATCGCGCGGCCGGCGTCACCCGCATCAGCCTCGGCGTGCAGAGCCTCGACGACCGCGTGCTCCCCGCGCTGGACCGGCTCCACTCCGCCGCGGACGCGCGCCGGGCCTTCGACGCCGCCCGCGGCGCGGGCTTCCCCCACGTGAGCGTGGACCTCATCTACGGCCTCCCGGGCGAGGACGAGGCGGGGTGGGAGCGCACCGTGCGCGAGGCGCTCGCCTGGGAGCCGGACCATCTCTCCGCCTACGCGCTCTCCCTCGACGAGGGCAGCCTCTGGACGGCGGCGGGGGTGCCCGGTCTCCCCGCCGAGGACGCGGTGGCGGCGCAGTACCGCGTCCTCACGCGCCTCGCCGGCGAGGCGGGCTACGAGCACTACGAGGTCTCAAACTACGCCAGGCCCGGTCATCGCTCCCTCCACAACCAGGTCTACTGGCGCGCCGAGGAGTACCTCGGTCTCGGTCCCGGCGCCTGCGGCTTCCTCGGGGCGGTGCGCTACGGCAACGCCAAGCCGCTCGAACGCTACTGCGCCACCCTGGAAGCGGGCCGGCTCCCCGTGACCACGCACGAGACGCTGACCGCGCGGCAGCGGCTGGCCGAGCGCCTCTTCCTCGGGCTGCGCACCAGCGACGGCGTGCCCGAGGCCTGGCTCGCGGAGCGGCTCGCGCTGGAGCGCGGACGCCTGCCCGAGCGGCTCGACGACTGGCGGGCCCGCGGCCTCCTCGAGACCCGCGGAGGCCGGACACGCCTCACCGAACGGGGGTTCTTCCTCTCCGACGCCCTGTTTGTCGACCTGCTGTAGTTGTACGATGACGCCATGGCGGGGAACGATCACCTCGACGAGCGGCGACGCCAGGTCCTGCTGGCGGTCATCGCGGAGTATGTCGAGAGCGCCGAGCCGGTGGGCTCGCGCTCGATCTCGCGGCGGCACATGCGCGGGCTATCCCCAGCCACCATCCGCAACGCGATGGCCGATCTCGAGGAGATGGGCTACCTCTCCCAGCCCCACACCTCCGCGGGGCGCGTGCCCACCGACAAGGCGTACCGGTTCTACGTAGACCATCTGCGCGGCATGCCCTGGGGAGACAGGGCCGCGCCCGCCCCGCCCCGGGACGCCGCGCCCGCCCCCACGAGCGCCGCCGAGGGGCTGATGGCGGAGACGCCGGCCGCCCTCTCGCAGAGCACCAACATGACCGGCATCCTGCTCGCGCCGCCGCTCAAGCAGACCGCGCTGGACCGCATCGAGCTGATGCCCCTCGCCGAGGGCCGCGCCCTTGCCGTGGTCGTGACGGAGACCGGCTGGGTCACCACGCAGTCTCTGTCGGTGGAAGGCCGGCTGGGGCCGGACGAGCTCCGGGAGATCGGCCGCGCGCTCACCCGCCGCTTCCGCGGCCGCACCTTCCAGGCCATCGTCGATGAGATCGGCGCGCCGCTGGATCCCCTCGATCCCCTGTGGACGCGCGGCCGCTCGCTGCTGGATCAGGTCGTGGCCCTGTTGCGCGCGCGCACCCTCTACGTCAGCGGGGCCCTCAACATGCTGGACCACCCCGACCTCGGCGACGTGACCACGATGCGCCGCCTCCTCCATGCCTTCGAGGAGAAGGCTCGGCTCATCGACCTCCTCTCCCAGATGGCGCAGGAGCGCGGCGTCCGCGTGGTGATCGGGAACGAGAACCCGATGGAGGAGCTGCGCGAGGTGAGCCTGATTGCCTCGACCTATACCTATCGTGACCAGGTCCTCGGCGTCCTCGGCGTGGTCGGACCTCGGCGTATGCTCTACTCCGACGTGATTTCCATCGTCGACGAGACGGCGCGGCTGGTCTCGTCGTCGCTGTCCCGCGCCCGCTCCGACCTCTACCTGCCTTCCTGACTCGCCCCGGCCGCCCTCGGACCGTCTGCTATAATTTCTTCGCAATGTCCGATCATGGCGAAGCTTCCGAAGACTGGAACGGCGCTCCCGAGATCGACCTCGAGCGCGAGGTGGAGCGGCTGCGCGAGGCGGTGGAGGCGAAGACGCGGGAGGCCGAGGCCACGCGTGACCGCTACATCCGCAGCGTCGCCGAGTTCGACAACTACCGCAAGCGGGCGGTGCGCGAGCGCGAGGAGTACGTGCGCTCGGCCGCCGAGTCGCTCGTCCGCGATCTCCTCCCCGTGCTCGATAACTTCGACCGCGCCTTGCAGGCCGCCCGCCAGGATCCCGCCGCGGCCGCCGTCACCGCCGGGGTGGAGCTGATCCAGCGCGAGCTGCTCCGCGTGCTCGAGCGCGCCGGGGTGACGGCGTTCTCCGCGGTGGGCGCGCCCTTCGACCCCGAGCGTCACGAGGCGGTGGCCCGCGTGCGCGCGGCCGGCCAGCCCGACATGACGGTGGTCGACGAGACCGCCCGCGGCTATCTCATCAACGGTCGGGTGCTACGTCCTGCCCAGGTCACCGTCGCCATGAAGGACGCCGACGGCGACGCGGGCGAACCCTAGCGTGGCCGCGACCAAGAACTACTACACGGTGCTCGGCGTGCCGCGCGACGCCGACGACACCATCCTCAAGACCGCCTACCGCAAGCTCGCACGGTTGTACCACCCGGACAAGAATCCGGGCGACAAGGCCTCGGAGGAGCGCTTCAAGGAAGTCACCGAGGCGTACGGCATCCTCTCGGACCCCGACAAGCGCGCGCACTACGACCGCTTCGGCACCGCGCCGGCATCTGGGGGTGGACCCGCGGACCAGGGATTTGGAACGATCTTCGAAGACCTCTTCGAGGGCTTCTTCGGCGGGGGTGAGCGGGGCCGCCGCACCCGCGCGCGGCGGGGCGAGCATCTTCGCTACGATCTCGAGCTGACCCTCGAGGAGGCGGCGCAGGGGCTCGAGACCAAGCTCCAGATCCCGCGTAACGAGACCTGCGAGAGCTGTCACGGGTCGGGCCAGCAGCCCGGCACCAAGCCCGACACGTGCAGCGCCTGCCGCGGCACCGGGCAGGTGCGTTTCTCCCAGGGCTTCCTCACGGTGGCCCGCCCGTGCCCCCAGTGCGGCGGCGAGGGCCAGATCAACCGCGCCCCGTGCAAGGACTGCCGCGGTCAGGGGCGCGTGCGGCGGGAAAAGCTCCTGAAGATCACGATCCCGCCCGGGGTCGAGGACGGCAATCAGCTCCGGCTCGCCGGCGAGGGCGAGGGTGGGGTGTTCGGCGGCCCGCCCGGCGACCTCTACGTGGTGCTCACGGTGAAACCCCACGAGATCTTCGTGCGCCAGGGCGCCGACCTCTTGTGCGAGCTCCCGCTGTCCTTCCCGCAGGCCACTCTGGGCGACTCCGTCGAGGTGCCGGTGCTGGGCGGCAAGGCCACCCTGACGGTGCCACCGGGCACCCAGCCCGGCGCCCAGCTCCGCCTGCGCGGCAAGGGCCTGCCCCACCTTCGGGGACGCGGTCACGGCGACGCCGTCTATCAGGTCGTGCTGGAGGTCCCGACCAAGCTCACGGCGCGCCAGCGCGAGCTGCTCGAGGAGTTCCACCGCGACTCCGGCCAGCACGGCCCGCTGCACACGTCGTTCGTCGAGCGGATGAAGCAGCTCTTCGGCTCCTGATGGAGTTCTGGGAGCTCACCGTTCCCACCACCGCGGAGACGACCGAAGGCCTGACGAACTTCCTGTGGGAGCAGGGCGCCCTCGGCGTGGTGGAGGAAGAGACGCCGTCAGCGCCGCCGCGGCTCCGCGCGTTCTACGCGGCGAGCGTATCGTCCACCGCCCTGCTCGGCGCCGTCGAGGCCTACCGCGCGGGGCTGCGCGCCATGCAGTTCGTCCTCGGCGGGGACGCCGAGGTTCATCCCATCCACGACGAGCAGTGGGCGAGCGCCTGGCAGCAGTCCTTTCCCCCGCTGTGCGTCGGCGACCGGCTCTTCGTAGCGCCGCCGTGGGAGGCCGCGCCCACGCCGGCGGGTCGCCGCCGGATCGTCATCGAGCCCGGCCGCGCGTTCGGCACGGGGCATCACGGCAGCACCGAGAGCTGTCTTGCCCTCTTGGACCGCTGGCTGGCCGCCAAGCCGGCCGGACGGGTGCTCGACATCGGGACGGGCACCGGCATTCTCGCGGTGGCGGCGGTGGCGCTGGGCGCGCCGCGCGTGACCGCCATCGACCTGGATCCAGACGCGATCTCCGCCGCCCGGCAGAACGCCGCGGCCAATGGCGTGGGGGACTTGATCGACGTCAGCACGGGCGGCCCCGAGTCGCTGCCCCGTCCCGCGGCCTACGACCTCGTGCTGGCCAACATCCTGACCCACACTCACCTGGCTCTCGTGCGCGAGTACCGCCGACGCGTCGCGCCCTTCGGGGCCCTCGTGCTGGGCGGCATGCTGGTCGGCGAGGACGATCAGGTGACCCGCGCGCTCGTCCCCCACGGCTTCACGCCCCGCGAGTCCCTCGAGCGCGACGGCTGGGCCGCCTCGCTCATGGTCAGGGACCACGCCACTTGATGAGCGCCAAAGGCGCGAAGAGGCCAAGCCGCCGCGCGAGCGGGTTGGTCTCCCGGCGAGCCGAATGATGCCGGGCGCCAAACCCGGCGACGCGCCGGGCACGCGCGTGCACGTGCGACCCGAGGCGGTGCGCGGGGGGCGCATCGTGCTCGACGCTAGCGAGACGCGCCATGTGCGCCGCGTGCTCCGTCTCGGGGTGGGCGACATCGTGCGCGCGATGGACGGGCTCGGCCACGAGTGGACGGTGCGCCTCAGCGCGCTGGGCACACGCGCGGAGGGCCAGATTCTCGAAGCTGCCGCGCCCGCCGAGGAGTCGCCGCTCGGGCTCACCCTGGCCCAGGGGATCCCGCGGGGAGATAAGCTCGAGACCATCATTCGCATGAGCACGGAGCTGGGCGTGGCCGCCGTCGCCCCGCTCATGACCGCCCGCTCGATCGCGCGGGAGGAGAGTCTTGCGCGCTGGGCAGGGCGGCGGGCCCGCTGGGAGCGCGTGGCGCGCGAGGCGTCCAAGCAATGCGGGCGCGCGACCGTGCCCGCCGTGGCCACGCCCGCCACCCTCGCCGACTGGCTGGGGACGCGCGATGCGCGCGAGCGGGGTGATGTCCTCGTGTGCCTCTGGGAGCGCGAGACGGCACCGCTCGCCGAGGTCCTGCCCGTGGCGCGGCCGGCGCGCGCAGCGGTGGTGGTCGGCCCCGAAGGGGGGCTCGCCGACGACGAGGTCGAGGCGCTCCGCGCGGCCGGCGCCGTCGTCGCAGGCTTGGGGCCACGGCTTCTTCGCACCGAGACGGCAGGCCCGGTCGCGGTCGCCCTCCTGCAGGCGCGATGGGGCGATCTCGGGCGCCGTGCCGAGGGCGTCGCGCCATGACGCCGGGTTACGACTACTTCGACGTCGAGGCCGATGTGGGGATCATCGGCCGGGGGAACACCGCCGCCGAGGCGTTCGTGCAGACCGCCCTGGGCGTGTTTGCCCTGATCGTGGAGCCCGCCTCCGTGGAGCCGCGGGATCGGCGGGAGGTCCGGGCCCATGCCGAGACGCTCGAGGCGCTCCTGGTCACCTGGGTCAACGAGTGTCTCTACGTCCATGAGGTGGAGGGCTTCGTAGCAAGGGATGTGGATCTCGAGGTGTTCGAGACGTCGCCGCGGGCCGGGGGCGAGCCGCTCAGACTCCACTCGTTCCTTCGCGGGGAGGAGCTGGACCCGACTCGACATCGCCTGGGGACGATCGTGAAAGCGGCCACGTTCCACCAGGTATCGGTCGGGCCGGCTGGGGAGGGCTACGAGGCCCGGCTCATCGTCGATGTCTGACCGTCAGCCAGCTGTCACCGAAATGAGACAAGCCGGGTGTCATCGCGTGTCACGCATACCACAGCGCGGCAAGGTTTTCCTGGGCGTATACACCCAATTTACTCATCAAATCCACATATTATCCAGCAACAACGCAGTGTGGCACCGTGCTTGCTCCCTCCGAGCCCAGCCATGGACCATCAGACGACCGTAGGACGCTCGGTCACAATCGAGGGTCTCGGTCTCCACTCCGGAGAGACGGTTCGCCTGACCGTAGCCCCCACCGGGAGCGATACCGGCATTCTCTTCCGGGCGCCGGATGGCACCCTCATCCCGGCCAACGCCGATCATGTGGTCGACGGCCACTTCGCCACGACCGTGGGCGCGTTCGGCGTCCGGGTCCGGACCATCGAGCACCTCATGGCGGCCGCGGCGGGGCTGGGCATCGACAATCTCCTGGTGGACGTCTCCGGTGAGGAGCTGCCCGGGCTGGACGGCAGCGCCAAGCAGTTCGTGGACCTTCTCGAGCGCGCGGGTCAGGTGCCGTTGCCTGCCGTCCGGCGGCCCATCCACATCGAGGCGGCGATCTCGGTCCAAGACGGCACGCGCTGGCTGCGCGTGTTCCCGTGCGACACGTTCCGCGTGAGCTATACCCTCGACCATGAGCACCCCGCCATCGGCGTACAGGCGGTGACGGTCGAGATCACTCCCAAGACGTTCGCCGAGGACATCGCGCCGGCTCGCACCTATGGATTCCTCAAAGACGTCGGCGCCATGCGCCAGCGCGGGCTAGCCCGGGGCGGGTCGCTGGACAATACCATCGTGGTGGGCAAGCGGACGGTCCTCAACGAAAGCCTGCGGTTCCCCGACGAGTTCGTGCGGCACAAGATCCTGGACCTGGTGGGCGACCTCTTCTTGCTCGGGCGCCCCATCCTGGGGCACGTGGTCGCGCGGAACGCCGGGCACGCCATGAACCATCAGCTCGCGGCGGCGATCCGCAAGGCCGCCCTCCCCGAGCGGCGCCGGTACCGGAGCGCGCCGGTCGAGGCCCTGGTCGCCGAGGCCGCCTACCGGTCCGCTCCCGGCGTCGCGGCGCTCTAGCCGCCGCCCTCCCCCGGGGGTGGTTCCTGCCCCCCCTGCCCGGCCGAACGCTATAATGGTCCGGTCGTGGCGACGTCGATTTCCTGCCCCCGGAGCTCGCGCTTCATCCTCGTGGTCTGCGCTTTGGCGGGCCTGGTCCTTCTGGGCTCAGCGCCGGCCGAGGCCGAGATCCGCATCGGCAACCTCTCCGTGTTCTTCAACGACTTCGACGTCACGGTCCAGGTCGTGCTCCTCGGCGCAATCCCGGCCACGCTGCACGAGAGCCTCCACTCGGGGGTTCCGACCCATGTGCGTTACCACGTGGAGCTCTGGCAATACAGCCGCTTCTGGGTGGAGCGCATGATCCAGACGCGCGTGGTGGAGCGGCAGCTCACGTACAACGTGCTCACCAAGGAGTACCGCGTCGCCTCCCTCGCCGGTGAGCAGCGCGAGCCCTTCCTCACCAAGAACCTTCGCGAGGCCCAGCGCGTGCTCTCCGATCTCCGGCTCTCCAAGCTCGCGCCGGGCGCCTCCCTCGACGGCCACGAGCTCTACTACGTGCGCGTACGGGCCGACGTCTCCCTCAACGGTCAGAACTCGTGGGTCGCCCGCATGACCGGCGACGCCGCCGAAACGCCCTGGATCCAGTCCAACCTCCTGACGCCGAGCCGCAGTCAGTGAGCCCGCTCGCCGAGACCTCCCGGGATCAGGGCAAGCGCAAGCGGAATCTTCTCATCATCAGCGGGGTGCTGGTGGTGCTGGTCCTCGCCTCGTCCTTCGAGTTCGCGGTGCGGGCCCCGCAGCTGCCGGTCGCCTCGAACCTCGTCGTGCTCGCCCTGCTGAACCTCAACGTCATCGTCTTCCTCCTGCTCCTCGTCCTGCTCTTCCGCAACCTCGTCAAGCTCGGCTTCGAGCACCGGCAGAAGGGCATCGGCGCGCGCTTCAAGGTGAAGCTCGTCCTGGCCTTCCTGTCTCTCGCGCTGGTGCCGAGCATCCTCATCTTCATCATCGCGTCCAACTTCATCACCACCTCGATCGAGGGATGGTTCAAGCCGCAGGTCGAGAAACCGCTCGATCAGGCTCTCGAGGTCGCCCAGACCTACTACCAGACGCTGGAGAGCACCGCGCTTCGCCACGGACGCTTCATGGCCCGCGTGGTGGAGCGGGAAGGACTCATGTCGGAGACGCAGCGTGAGCCCCTCGAAGCCTTCCTCAGCGAGCAGCGCGACCGGCTCGGCCTCTCCGCGATCACCCTCTTCGACCGCAAGAGCAACGAGGTCCTGCACGTCAAGGATCCCGCCATGGGCGCGCTGGGCACGCGGGCCATTGCCCAGGGCAAGATCGCGCAGGGGCTGGGCGGGCAGGAGGTGACGACCGTCCAGGAGCTGGAAAACGGCGACATGATCCAGGCCGTCGTGCCGGTGCGCGACCTGGATCGCGAGGTGATCGGCAGCCTCGTCGTCTCCATCCACGTGGCCCAGCGCCTCGAGAACCGTCTGCGCGGCATCAGCCAGGCCTTCCAGGAGTACAAGCAGCTCAAGCTCCTGAAGAACCCCATCAAGGGCATCTACATCCTGCTGTTCCTCCTGATGACGCTCATCATCGTGTTCTCCGCCACCTGGTTCGGCCTCTACCTCGCGCGCGGCATCACCGAGCCCATTCAGATGCTCGCAGAGGGGACCCGGGAGGTCGCCGCGGGCAACCTCGACTACAAAGTGCAGGCGCGCGCGGACGACGAGATCGGGATCCTGGTGGACTCGTTCAACCAGATGACGAGCGACCTCGCCTCGTCGAAGGCGAAGCTCGAAGCGACGTACGCCGACCTCCAGGCCAAACACGGCGAGATGGAGATGCGCCGGAGCTATACCGAGACCGTACTGGGCGCGGTGGCCACCGGCGTGGTCTCGCTCGATCCCGCCGGGCGCATCACCACCATCAACGGGGCGGCCGAGCGCATGCTGGGCATCCCCGCGCGGAGCGCCCAGGGGCTCTCGGCCAGCGTGGCGCTGCGCCGGCCCGACTACGCGGAGATCTCCGCCTTGATCGCACGCATGGCGCGTCTGGGCGAGGGCACGGTGGAGCGCGAGGTGCATCTCCGGCGCGACGGCCAGGCCATCACCCTCCTGGCCTCTGCCACCGCGCTCAAGGGCCCGGACGGCGCGGACATGGGTATGGTGCTGGTGTTCGACGACCTCACCGAGCTCCTGAAGGCCCAGCGCCTGGCCGCCTGGCGGGAGGTCGCCCAGCGCATCGCGCACGAGATCAAGAACCCGCTCACCCCCATCCAGCTCTCCGCCCAGCGCCTCCGCCGCCGTCTGGCCGGGGACCGCAGCGCCGATGAAAAACGGCTGCTGGACGAGGCCACCGGCACGATCATCCAGGAGGTGGACGGCCTCAAGCAGCTCGTGGACGAGTTCTCCCGCTTCGCGAGAATGCCCGCGCTGGCCCTCCGCTCGACCGACCTGGCGCGCCTCCTCGACGGCGTGTGCGTGCTCTACCGCGAGTCGCACCCTGCACTGGGGATCAAGTCCGGATTTTCGACGGAGCTGCCGCCGATCGAGGTCGACCCGAACCAGATCAAGCGAGCGGTGTTGAACCTCGTGGAGAACGCCGTGGAGGCGGTGGGGCTGACCGGCGAGGTGCTGGTGGAAACCCTCTGGCTTGCTGAGGCCCGGCGCGCCCGCATCATGGTCTCGGACACCGGTCCCGGCATCAGCCCCGAGGACAAGGAGCGCCTCTTCGTCCCCTATTTCTCCACCAAGGCCACCGGCATGGGCCTCGGGCTCGCCATCGTGCATCAGATCGTCACCGATCACGGCGGTAGCATCTGGGTGGAGGACAATCTGCCGCAGGGCAGCCGCTTCGTGATCGAGCTGCCGGCGGGCCGGCTCGCCCCCGCTGCGGCGCCGGCGCAGGTCTAGCGTGCCGCGCGAGCACATCCTGATCGTCGACGACGAGCGCGCCATCCAGGCCACGCTACGCGCGGTGCTGGAGGACGAGGGTTACCGCGTCACCTCGGTTGGCTCGGCGCCCGACGCCCTCACCAAGCTCTCCGACGAGACGCCGGATCTCATCTTCCTCGACATCTGGATGCCGGGGATGGACGGGCTGGAGGCTCTCGCCGAGATCAAGCAGCGTCAGCCCGAGACCACGGTGGTGATGATCTCGGGCCATGCCACCATCGAGACCGCGGTGAAGGCCACCAAGCTCGGGGCCTACGACTTCATCGAGAAGCCGCTGTCGCTCGAGAAGACGCTGCTCGCGGTGAGCCGCGCCCTCGAGCACTCGCGCCTCGAGCGCGAGAACCGCGCCCTCCGCGAGCAGCTCGACCGCGGCCAGCAGATCGTGGGCAAGAGCGCGCTCATCGAGGAGCTGCGCGGCCAGATCGCGGTCGCCGCGCCCACCAACGGGCGTGTGCTCATCCACGGCGAGAACGGCGCCGGCAAGGAGCTGGTGGCGCGCGCCATCCACGCGCAGTCCACCCGGCGCGACGCGCCCTTCGTCGAGGTCAACTGCGCGGCCATCCCCGAGGAGCTGATCGAATCCGAGCTGTTCGGCCACGAGCGCGGCGCCTTCACCGGCGCGGTGGCCCGGCATCGCGGCAAGTTCGAAGCGGCCAACGGCGGCACGATCTTCCTCGACGAGATCGGCGATATGAGCCTCAAGACCCAGGCCAAGGTCCTGCGCGTGCTGGAGGAGCAGGCCTTCGAGCGGGTGGGCGGCAAGGAGACCCTCCAGGTCGACGTGCGCGTGCTCGCCGCGTCCAACCAGGACCTCAAGGAGCAGATCACCCAGGGCCGCTTCCGCGAGGACCTCTATTACCGCCTCGCCGTCATTCCGATCGAGGTGCCTCCGCTCCGCAAGCGCAAGGAGGACATCCCTGGGCTGGTGTCCTATTTCATCGCCCTCTTCTCCGCGCAGAACGGCAAGCGCTCGAAGACGGTGTCCGTGGAGACCCTCGCCTACTTCCTCGCCTATGACTGGCCGGGCAACGTGCGCGAGCTGCGCAACATGGTCGAGCGGCTCGTGATCATGACCCCACGTGACGTCATCGGGCCCGAGGACCTCCCGCCCCCGCTCCGACCGAAGGAGCCCGCCTCGGGCGCCGAGGAGATCCAGCGGGAGAAGACGCTCAAGGAGGCGCGCGACGCGTTCGAGCGCGCCTTCATCCTCGCCGAGCTGCGCGCCCACGACGGCAACGTCACCCGCACGGCGGAGAAGCTCGGCATCGAGCGGAGCCACCTCTACCGCAAGCTGAAGAGCTACGGCATCACCCCGCCCAAGAGCTGATCCGCGGTCCGCATTGCGTTTGGCGCCGCCGCCGTGCTACTCGGGGGCGTCATGCTGGCTGACCTCGGCGATGGCCTGATCCTCCGACGCACCACCGCGGCCGACGCGGACGCCCTCGCCGCCTTCAACGCCGACCAGATCCGGGGGCAGGACTCGGCCGACCCCTGGGAGCCTCTCGCGGTCTGGACGCGGGATCTACTGGGTGGACGCCATCCGACCTTCGCGCCGGAGGACGGCCTGATCGTGGAGGAGAAGGCCACCGGCGCCATCATCTCCTCCATGCTCCTGATCTCGCAGCGCTGCGACTACGGCGGAGCGAGCGCGGCGGCGGGCCGCGCGCCGACCTCGCGAGCCTCGAGCCCCCCGCCGCCGACGCCGCCCTGCCGTTCCGCGTGCGTCCCATGACCGAGCGCGACCTGTCTTCGCCGTGTCGCTGGACGATCAGGCGCGGGCCCGCGCGCTGGTCTCGGTGCCGCGCAACGAGGCGCTCTGGCGCTACGAGGTGACGGGACACACCGCGGGCAGCATGACGCGTCTGGAGCTCGCGGTGATCGAGACATCGGACGGTGAGCCCGTGGGCACGCTGAGCCACATTCCGGTGCTCTGGAACTGCGCGGTGGCCCTCACCCGCTACGAGGTGCGGGCGGGAGTGTCCTGGCGTGCCACCTGGCCCGCGGTGCTCCAGTATGTCGTGGCCCGGGGCCGGGACTACGTCGTACGCGACCCGACGACACGCTTCACCCAGGTGCAGTGCTGGCACATGGGAAGCGAGCACCCGCTCTACCGGGCGGTGCGCTTCGGCAAGGATCGCTGGCGCGCCTACGCGCTCTACACCCGCATCGCGGATCTGACCGAGTTCTGCCGCGCGGTCACGCCCGCCCTCGAGCGTCGAGTGGCCACCTCGCCGCTGGCCGGGCACACCGGCGAGCTCACCCTGGGCGCCTACCGGTCAGGCGTGCGCCTGCGCCTGGACGGAGGGCGGATCACCGCCGAGCCCTGGCACCCGGCGCTCGACGTCATGGGCCAGGAGTTCGGTGCGCCTAGCCGCGATCCCCGGCGCCCCATGGCGCTGTTTCCAGAGCTCAGCATCAATCAGCTCCTCCTCGGCTATCGCTCGCTCGACGAGCTTCAGGCCACCTACCCCGACTGCATCGTCCACGCGGGCGAGGGCCGGGCGCTGATCGACATCCTGTTCCCGAAAGCCCGTCCGACGTGTGGCCCCTGGTCTAGCGGCGAGCGGCATTTCGTGATACCAAAGGTCCCGCCGCGGCCGCGCCAGCGCCATCGCGATCGCCGGTCAGTCAGGCCAGCCGCTACACCCTCAAGGAGGCCTTCGATGCGACGTCTCGCTCGGCCGTTTCTCGCGGTCCTCGCCGGCTCGACCCTCGCCCTCGCCACGCTCGTGGCCGGGGTGGGCGCTCAGTCCAAGGAGCCCGTGAAGATCGGGCTCGCTGCCGCGGTGTCCGGCGGCTCGGCCGCCTCCGGCGAGGCGATCAAGCGCGGGATCCAGATCGCGATGGACGAGGTGAACGCCAAGGGCGGCGTCCTGGGCGGGCGCAAGCTCGAGCTGGTGATCCGTGACGACGAGGGCAATCCCGCGAAGGGCGTGACCATCGCCCGCGAGCTCGTCGAGCGGGAGAAGGCCACGGTCGTGTTCGGCGGCCTCCATACCACGGTGGCGCTGGCCCAGGTGCCGGTGTGGACCGAGCTCAAGACCCCCTACATGGGCGCGTGGGCGGCGGGCACCAACATCACGCGTAACGGCCAGACGCCCAACTTCAGTTTCCGCGTCTCCGCCAACGACGACTACGTGGACAAGTTTCTCTCGCGCTACGCCGTGGACGTGATGAAGAAGGGTAAGCCGGGGCTCCTCCTCGAGAACACCGCCTGGGGCCAATCCAACGAGGCGGGTTTGGGCAAGTGGCTCGGCGAGAAGAAGGTGAAGCCCGTCGGCATCGAGAAGTTCAACTGGAACGATCCCGACATGAGCCCGCAGCTCCTGCGGCTCAAGGGTGCCGGCGCCGATCATGTGATCCTGGTCGCCAACGCGCCCGAGGGCGCGCAGGTCGTGAAGTCGCGCGCCAAGATCGGCTGGGAAGTGCCCATGATCTCGCATTGGGGCATCTCCGGTGGGCGCTTCGCCGAGCTGACGGGCGAGCTGTCCGACGGCGTGGTGTTCGTCCAGACCTATTCCTTCTTCGGCAAGCAGAACGAGCGGGGCCAGGCTCTCTTGAAGGCGCTGCGCGAGAAGTACAACGTGAAGGGGCCCGAAGACGTGGTGGCGCCGGTGGGCACCGCCAACGCCTACGACGGCCTGCACCTGGTCGCTCTCGCGATCGAGCAGGCGGGCAGCACCGAGGGCCCGAAGGTGCGCGAGGCGCTCGAAAGCCTCAAGGGCGAGTACAAGGGGCTCATCAAGACCTACAAGCAGCCCTTCTCCGCCGAGCAGCACGACGCGCTCACCGACGCGGACTACGTCATGGTGGCCTGGAAGGGCGGCAAGATCGTCCCCGTCGACGTGAAGTAGCGCCCGCCGATGTTCGTCCAGCTCGTCGTCAGCGGGCTGGCGCTCGGCAGCATGTACGGGCTGGTCGCCCTGGGCTACCACATCACCTGGGTGACCAGCCGCACCATGAACTTCTCGCAGGGCCACGCGGTGATGGCGGGCGCGGTGGTGACCTATGCGGCCTACGTCGGGCTGGGATGGCCGCTGCCCGCCGCGCTGCTGCTCATGCTGGCCGCGCTCGCGCTGTTCGGTATGCTGGTGGAGCGCGCGGCGGTGCGGCCCTTCTTCCTCGCCGGGTCGCCCGCGTGGCTCCTTTCCACGATCGCCCTCGGCATCATCGCCGAGAACGTGGCCATGCTGTCGTTCGGCAAGGACGCGCGCGCGTTTCCCTCGGCGCTCACGCGGAAGCCCATCCTGCTGGGCGGGGCCGGCTTCTATCCGCAGGAGCTCCTGATTCCCCTCGTGGGCCTGGCGCTGATGGGGCTGGTCCAGGCGCTCTATCACCGCACGCGGTGGGGGAAGCGGTGGAAGGCGGTGGCGTGGAACGCGGAGGCCGCCGGGCTCATGGGCATCAACGTGCCGCGCGCGGTGATGACGGCCTACGCGCTCTCCGCGCTCCTGGCGGGAGTGGCCGGCGTGCTGCTGGCGCCCATCCTCAACGTGGCGCCCACCATGGGCACCATCATCGGCCTCAAGGCCTTCGCGGTGGCGATCATCGGCGGACTCGCCTCCGCGCCCGGCATCATCGCGGCCGGCCTCGGTTACGGTTTGATCGAGTCCTTCGTGGCGGGCTACCTCTCCACCGGCGCGCGTGAGATCGTGGGCTTTGCGCTGGTGATCCTGGTGTTGGTGATCCGGCCGGGCGGCCTGGGCGGCGCGCCCATGACCCGGCGCGTGTGATGGCACGGGCGGGCTGGCTCGCCCTCGCCGTGGTCGCCGCGGCCCTGCCACTCACCACGGCCAACACCTACTACCTCTATCTCGGCGCCAGCGCCGCCCTGCTCGTCATCGTGGCCGCCGGCCTCAACGTGCTGGTGGGCTTCACCGGCCAGATCTCGCTGGGCCACGCCGGCTTCTACGCCATCGGCGCCTACACGGCCGCGCTCGCCGCCACGCGCGGGGGCCTCCCCCTCTGGGCGGCGACCATCGCGGCCATCGCGGCCGCCGCGATCGTGGGCTCGGTGGTGGCCGCGGCGGCGCTGCGCGTGACGGGCCCCTATCTCGCCATGGTGACGATCGCCTTCGGCATCATCGTGGAGGGCGTGCTCGTCGAGTGGGTGTCCTTGACGGGGGGTCCCGGCGGCATCTTCAACATCCCAAAGCTTCCCCTCGCCCGCTACGACTGGGTGGTGGCCGCGTTGGCGGCCGTCGCGCTGTGGACCACGGCGAATCTCCGTCGCTCGGCCTGGGGTCGTGCCTTCCTCGCCGTGAAAGGCAGCGAGGTCGCGGCGGAGTCGCTCGGCCTCTCGCCCTACCACCTGCGTATCATGGCCTTCACCATTTCCGCCGCCTTCACCGGCGGCGCCGGCGCGCTCTTCGCATTCCTCAACGGCTACATCTCGCCCGACAGCTTCACGCTCCAGCAGTCCATCCTCTTCCTCCTCGCCCTCCTGTTCGGCGGCGTCAACACCATCGCCGGCCCCGTGGTCGGCGGCCTCGTCCTCACCCTCCTCCCCGAGCTCCTCACGCGCTTGGCGGACTATCGCCTCATCCTCTACGGCCTCTTGCTTCTTCTCTCGATCTACTGGCTCCCCAACGGCGTCGTCGGCGCCCTCACCAGACGGCGCCCCATCCCTCGCCCCGAAAGGGGTGAGGGGGACCAGAGGGGCGAGGGGGACCAGAAGGTGGAGCATGGACGACCGGCAGAGACTCTTCTCGCCCTCGAGCATGTGACCGTCAGATTCGGCGGCGTGACCGCGCTGGACGACGTGACGCTGGCCGTTCCCTCGCCCGGCATCACTGCGGTCATCGGCCCGAACGGCGCAGGCAAGACCACGCTGCTCAATGTCCTGTCCGGCTACTACCGGCCCGCGGCGGGTCGAGTCACCCTGGGCGGACTCGGCACGGTGGGGGCCGCGCCCCATGCCATCGCGCGGCTCGGCGTGGCGCGCACGTTCCAGACCGCGCAGCTCTTCGGGGAGCTCACGGTGGCCGACAACGTGGCCGTGGGCCTGGCGGGCCCGCGCCTCGGCCGGCTCCTCGGGGCGCTGGCGGGCCTTCCCGCCACGCGCCGCCGCGAGCGTTTTTTCCACGCGGAGTCGCGCGCTCGCCTCACGGCCCACGGCCTCGCGGCGTGTGCCGATGCGCCCGCTGACGCCCTCGCCGCCGGCCTACGCCGCCGCCTGGAGATCGTGCGCGCGCTGGCCACGGGCCCCCGCCTGCTCCTCCTCGACGAGCCTGCAGCGGGCCTCACGCCGAACGAGGTGGCCCAGCTGGATGCCGCGCTGACGACGTTGCGCGACGGCGGCGGCCCCGCCATGGTGCTCGTCGAGCATCACATGGACCTCGTGATGGCGCTCTCCGACCAGGTCGCGGTGCTCGACGGCGGCCGCCTCATCGCCCGCGGCGCGCCGGCCGACGTGCAGCGCGATCCCGCGGTGATCGAGGCGTATCTCGGCGCGGTACAAGCATGAGCGCGCTCGCGGTGCGCGGCCTCGAGGCGGGCTACGGCGGCGCCCGCGCCATCGCCGACGTCTCGCTCGACGTACGGCCGGGCGAGCTGGTGGCTTTGATCGGCGGCAACGGCGCAGGCAAGACCACGCTGCTCAAGACTATCGCCGGCGTACTGCGTCCCCGCGCCGGCTCGATCCGCCTCGACGACGAGGAAATCGGCGGCCGACCGCCCTGGTGGGTCGCCCATCGCGGTATCACCCTCGTCCCCGAGGGGCGCGGGATCTTCGGCGATCAGACGGTGCGGGACAATCTGGCCCTGGGGGCGCTGGCCGCACGCGGCCGCGCCACCGGGAGCGCCGAGGACCCGACCGAGCGTGCGCTGGCGCTCTTCCCCCTCCTCCGTACGCGCCTGGACGAGCCGGCCGGCCGGCTCTCCGGCGGGCAGCAGCAGATGCTGGCCCTGGCCCGCGGCCTCATGGCCCGCCCGCGCGTGCTCCTGCTGGACGAGCCGTCGCTGGGTCTGGCCCCCCTCCTCGTGCGCGAAATCTTCGCGGCGCTCGCCCGCCTGCGTGCGGAAGGCCTGACCATTCTCCTCGTGGAGCAGATGGCGGCACAGGCGCTCGCCCTCGCGGACCGCGCCTATGTGCTGGCCAGCGGGCGCATAATCGCCGCGGGGACGGCGGCGGAGGTCCGAGCCGATCCTGCCCTGGTCCGGGCGTATCTCGGGCGCGCGGGCGCGCGCGGCTACGGAGGCGCCGCCTCTTGAACCCGCCCCGGCGAGGCTCTATTCTCCCCACGCGATGATCGGTACGCGACTTCGGGTGCGCGCCCTCGGCGCCAAGCTCGCGGCGCGGCTCGAGACTGAGCCAAGTCTTCCAGACCGGCCGCATTCCGTGTTCGAGCACGCCGTCAACTTCGAGGCGGCGGACGGCGCGCTGCTCACGCTGCACGGGCCCGGCCCGCTCGCCGCGCCGTTCGCCATCGCGCTGGAGTCCTGGAACGAGGATCTCCGCGGCGGGCCTCGCACGCTCGATCTCGGCGGTGCGGCACGCGTGGATCTCGCGATTCGCCCCGCGCGAAACGGCGTGACCGCCCGCCTCCTCCTGGCCGCCGGCCTCGCCGAGCCACGCCCGGAGCCCTGCGCCACGGGGCTCGGAACACCGCGGGCGCGTGACGCCCGGGCGGCGCTGAGCCGCGCCATCGGCGTCCGCGATGCGGCCGACTTCATCGATGCCGCGTGCGGGCTCATCGGCCTGGGTGAAGGGCTCACGCCGGCGGGCGACGACTATCTCGTCGGCACCCTGGCGATCCTGCACCGGCTGGCCGAGGGCTGGCCCGCCTCGGGCGCCGTCGTGCGCGCCCTCACGGCGCGGGCCGTCGACGCCACCACCACGGTGGGCGCGGCCTTCCTGCGTCACGCCGTGGCGGGCCAGTTCTCCGAGCCGCTGCGCGACCTGACCATGGCAAAGTCGCCCTCCGCCGCGCGCGCCGCCGCCGCCGCGCTCGCGCGCATGGGTGCGACGTCCGGCGCGGACACGCTGGCCGGCATGCGCGCGGCGCTCGCCGCCCTCGAGACCATGCCCGCGTGACCACGCGCACCACGCTCCGGCGCAGCTTCTACCAGGACTCGGTGGCCTTGATGGGGCTGGCGCGCGAGCTGCGCAGGGGCGCGGGGGTGCGCGAGACGGCGGCGCTGATGGGCACTTCCGCCAACCAAGCGCTGATGGCGGACGCGGGCCTCCTCACCGACGAGGCGCGTGCCGCGGGGCCCAACGATCTCGTGATCGTCGTGCGCGCGGACTCGGCCGCCGAGGCGGAGGCGGCTCTGGCGCGCGCTGAGTTTCTCCTCACCGCGCGGCGGGCGCGCGGCGAGGCCTCGGGCCGGCGGCTGCCCCGCACGCTCGACAGCGCCGTGCGCCAGCTCGAGGGCGCCAATCTCGCCCTGGTCTCGGTGCCCGGGGTGTTTGCGGCGGCCGAGGCGCGCAAGGCCTTGCGCCGAGGCCTCCACGTGATGCTCTTCAGCGACAACGTGGCGCTGGAGGACGAGATCGCGCTGAAGCGTCAGGCGGCCGAGCGCGGGCTCCTCCTCATGGGCCCGGACTGCGGCACCGCGTACCTGGGCGGGGTACCGCTGGGCTTCGCCAATGCGGTCCCGCGCGGGCGCATCGGCCTGGTCGCCGCGTCGGGCACCGGCCTTCAGCAGGTGGTGACCCTCCTCGCCGCGGCCGGCGAGGGCGTCTCCCAGGCGGTGGGCGTGGGCGGGCGCGACATGTCCGAAGCCGTGGGCGCGGCGATGACGCTGGCCGCGCTGGACGCTCTCGGCGCGGATCCCGCCACCGAGCTGATCGTGGTGGTGGGCAAGCCCCCCGCCCCTGCGGTGCGGGCGATGGTGGAGGCGCGGCTCCGCGCACTGGGCAAGCCCGCGGTGGTCGCGATGCTCGGGCGCGGGATCGCCGCCGGCTCGTCCGGCGCGCTCACCACCGTGACGACGCTGGAAGACGCGGCGGCCGCCGCCGTCGCGGGGCGGCGTGGGCGCGCGTGGGAGCCTCACGTGTTCTCGGATCCGGCGGCGGCGCGCCAGCGCGTCAAGGAATCCCGCGGGGCCCGTGGGCCAGGCGCGGCGGCGGTGCGCGGGCTCTTCGCGGGCGGGACGCTGGCCTACGAGGCGCTGCTGGTCCTGGAGCCGCTGCTGGGCGCGGGCACGGTGGGCGGCAATCTGAGCGGGCACGGCGGTGGACCCCATCGCGTGCTCGATCTCGGCGCGGATGAGCTCACCGTGGGCCGCGCGCACCCCATGCTGGATGCCACGCTCCGCGTGGAGGAGATCGAGCGCGCGGCGAAGGAGCCGGACACCACGGTGCTGCTGGTGGACGTGGTGCTGGGCCACGGCGCCGCGCCCGATCCCGCCGGCGACATCGCGCCGGCGCTGGAGGCCGCGCGGCGCCACGCCCGGGCCCACGGCCGCGGCCTGGCCGTGGTGGGCAGCGTGGTCGGGACCGCGGCCGATCCCCAGGGTCTGGCCGCCCAGACGGCCCGGCTCGAGGCAGCCGGCGTCTGGGTGCTCCCGTCCAATGCCCAGGCCGCGCGGGCCGCCGCCTGTATCGCGGGCGAGCCGCGCGTAGCCGAAGCATTGCTGGGCGGGAGCGCGTGATGGCCGACTACCGCGACCTCTTCACGCGGCTGGGGCCCGAGCTGCGCGTGGTCAACGTGGGGCTCGAGAGCTTCGCCGAGACGCTGGACGGCCTCGGGGTGCCGGTGCTGCAGGTGCAGTGGACCCCGCCCGCGGGCGGCGACCCCGAGCGCGCGCGCCTGCTCGCTTTGATGGAGGAGGACTGATGGTCTCGTATCTGGACGAGAGCGCGGTACGCGCCGTCCTGCAACCGGGCGCCTTCGTGGCCACAGTGGGCTTCCCGCGTCCAACTTGGCGCGAGCTGGACGACGAGGCCATGGCCCATGTGCTGGTCGTTGACTCGCGCGAGGCGGTGCTCAAGGAATCCGGCGACGTCACCTCTCCAAGGCCACGGTGTACGCGGAGGCCGGGGAGATCTTCGCCGGCCTCAAGCCCGCTCCCGGCTCCGTGACGACCGTGTTCAAGTCGGTGGGGATCGCGAGCGAGGACGTGGCAGCGGCCAAGCTCGTCTACGAGGCGGCCCGGCGGTGATGGACGCCGCGCCGCGGAGCGGTCCCCGCTGACAACCCGCGAGGCGAACGCGGCGGCTCTCGCGCGCCTGGTCGAGGCGCAGCCCGTGCTCGTGGACTGCGTGCCCGCGCACGAGGCGCTGGGCCTGGCCGAGCGCACTGTGCTCCACTCGGGACCGCCCCTGGCCTGGGAGCGCGCCTGCCTGCCCGTGCAAACGGCCATCCTCTGCGCCATCCGTTACGAGGGCTGGGCGTCCGACGACGCGGGGGCGCAGCGTCTGGTCCAGTCGGGCGCGGTGACGCTCGCGCCGTGCCATCACTCGGGCGCGGCGGGACCCATGACTGGCATCGTCACTGCCTCCATGCCGGTCTTCGTCGTCGAGAACCGGCCGCGCGGCAATCGCGCCTTCGCCACCATCAACGAGGGGCTCGGCAAGGTGCTGCGCTTCGGCGCCAACGACGAGAGCGTGCTGACGCGCCTTCGCTGGCTGGCCGCCGAGGCGGGACCGCGGCTGGGCGCGGCGCTCCGCGCGACGGCCGGCGTGGATCTCCGCGCGCTCATGGCCCAGGCGCTGCGCATGGGCGACGAGATGCATCAACGGAACGTGGCCGCCTCGTCCCTCTTCGCCCGCGCGCTGATGCCGCATCTGGCGCGCACGGCGCCGGACACCGCGGCAGTGGCGCGGCTGGCCGACTTCATCGGCGGCAACGACCAGTTCTTCCTAAATCTCGCCATGGCGGCGGCCAAGGCTTCGGCCGATCCCTGCCTCGACGTGGCCTGCGCCACCATGGTGGCGACCATGGCGCGGAACGGGACGGACTTCGGTATCCGCGTCGCCGGCCTGGGCCCGCGTTGGTTCACCGCGCCGGTGAATACGCCCGAGGGCCTGTACTTCGCGCCCTACGGTGCGGCCGACGCCAATCCCGACATGGGCGACAGCGCCATCGTGGAGACGGTGGGGCTGGGGGCCTTCGCCATGGCCGCCGCGCCGGCAGTCGTGGGCTTCGTGGGCGCGGGCGGGCTGCGGGATGCCCAGCGCATCACCGAGGAGATGGGCGAGATCACGCTGGGCGAACACCCGCACTTCCGCATCCCCACTCTGGACGACCGCGGTGCGCCCGTGGGGATCGACGTGAGAAAAGTCGTGGAGACGGGCATCACGCCGCTCATCAACACCGGCATCGCGGGGCGCAAGCCGGGCACGGGGCAGATCGGCGCCGGCGTGGTGCGGGCGCCGCTGGCCTGCTTCGAGCAGGCTCTGGACGCGCTCGCGCACGCCCGCGGCCTGGCGTGAGCGCGCTGCCGGACCTGCTCCTCCGCGATGCCCGGCTGCCTGACGGGCGCCGCGTGGATATCGTCTGCCGCGGCGGCGTCTTCGGGGCCATGACTCCCGCGGATGGGACGGGCGGCGGGTCGGTGCCGGCGCCCGCCCCGGCTGCCACCACGTACGAGCTGGACGGGCGCCTGGTGACGCCCGGGCTGGTGGACGCCCACGTGCACCTGGACAAGGCCTTCCTCTCCGCGAGGGCGCCGGGCGTGGAGGGCACGCTCGCCGAGGCCATCCGCGTGACCGGTGAGGCCAAGAAGCGCTTCACGGTGGACGACATCCGCGCCCGCGCCCGACAGGTGCTGGACCTCGCCGTGCGCAGCGGCACCACCGCGATGCGGGGCCACGTGGAGGTGGACCCCATCGTCGGGCTCATGGCGCTGGAAGCCGTGCTCCCGCTCAAGGCCGAGTACGCCCCAGCTCTCGATCTCCAGGTCTGCGCCTTCGCCCAGGAGGGTATTCTCCGGTCGCCCGGCACGGAAGCGCTGCTGACCCGGGCTCTCCGCGGCGGCGCCGATCTGGTGGGTGGCTGCCCGTACAATGACACCGACCCCCGCGCCCACGTGGACATCGTGTTCCGCCTGGCCCAGGAGTTCGGGGTGGACGCGGACTTTCACGCGGACTTCTTCGACGAACCCACGCATCTCCACGTCCGTTACATCTGCGAGCAGACGGCGCGCCTCGGGTGGGAGGGACGCGTGGTCGTCGGCCACATGACCGAGCTGGCCGCCCTGCCCCCGCCTCAACTGGATGGTATCGTCCGCGAGCTAGCGGCGGCGCGAGTAGGCGTGATCATGTTGCCCGCCACCGATCTTTACCTGATGGGGCGGGCCGACGCCTCCACGGTGCGCCGGGGGCTGGCCCCGGCCAAGCGTCTGCTGGCCGGCGGCGTGGCGGTGGCGGCGGCGACCAACAACGTGCGCAATGCCTTCACCCCCGTCGGCAATGCCGATCCCGCGCTGATGGCGTTCCTGCTCACGGTCGGCGCCCACATGGGCACACGAGAAGAGCAGGCGCAGGTACTCGCCATGATCACGACGGAGCCCGCGCGCATGCTGCGCCTGGGCGAGCGGACGCTGGCCGAAGGCCGGCCGGCGGATCTCGTCGTGTGGGAGGCGGCGGCGCTCGACGAAGCGGTGGGCGGCGTGGCGCCGCGGCGTCTCGTCGTCAAGGCGGGGCGCGTCACCGTGGCGCATCGTCACACCGTCGACGAGCCGTGGCGTGCGAGTCGTGCTAGCGGCGTGTAGAGACGCCGTGTAGTTTGTGCCGCGCGCGGCTCGCGCCCGCGGCCTCTCACGCCGAAACCCCGCGCCAATCGCGGTGCGCGCCCCATCGAACGCGGTGGCACGCGCGATGCTGAGGCGCGAGCGCAGGGGAGGCAACACCATGCGCGCGATGATCAAGTGGACGGCCGTGGCGGTGACGGCGGTGCTGTTCCTGGGCGGCTGCCTGGCAGCGAGGGCGCGACACGCGGAGGGGGCGACGACGGTGAAGGCCGAGCAAATTTTCAGCGATTGACTCGCCGAAAATTCGAGCCGGGCCTTGACAGGTCGTGGTCCCAACGTTAAGGTGGGCAAGACCTACTTCGCTCCTTTAATCCGGCCCTGAGAGGTCGGCAAGGAGAAGGCATGCTAGACCGGAAGACCATAGGCTGGACCCCAGGGCCCCTGAGCGGGGCCTTTTTCGTTATCAGCGGTGGGTTCACCATCAGTGGGGGCCCAGACATGGCCCCCGGGTTCACCATCAGCGGGGGCCCAGACATGGCCCCCGGTCTCCCCCAGCCGGCGGACGTTCCGTCAGCGGACTCTCGGTGAGCGTGGCGTACCGGGAGAAGGCGCAGGTGCTGGATGAGGGCGCGCTGGACCGGGCGCTCACCCGCATCGCGCACGAGATCGTCGAGCAGGCCGGCGGCGTGAAGGACATCGCGCTGGTCGGCATCAAGACCCGTGGGGTGACCCTCGGCCAGCGCATCGCCGCCAAGATCGCGGCCATCGAGGGAGGGCAGAAGCCCGCGGTCGGGGCACTGGACATCACCCTCTACCGTGACGACCTCGGGCTCAAGGCCGAGCAGCCGGTGGTCCGTGGTACCGAGATCCCCTTCCCGATCAAGGGGCGCACGGTGGTGCTCGTGGACGACGTGCTCTTCACCGGCCGCACCATCCGCGCTGCCCTGGACGCCCTCATGGATCTCGGCCGGCCGCGAGTCATCCGGCTGGCCGTGCTGGTCGACCGTGGCCACCGCGAGCTGCCCATCCGTCCCGACTACATCGGCAAGAACCTGCCCACCAGTCGCCGGGAAACCGTCGCCGTGCTGCTGCGTGAGCACGACGGCACGGACCGTGTCGTCATCCAGGAGCCGGCGGAGCGCGAGGAGGGCGAGCCGCAGCCGAAGGCGAGGCGAGCAAACATGGACAGTCCCCCCGAGCGGAGCGAGGGCTAGCCAATGACCTGGAAGCGCAAAGACCTGCTGAGCATGCAGGACCTCGAGGCCGGCGAGATCCGTGACGTGCTGGACACAGCGGAGTCCATGAAGGAGATCGCCACTCGCGAGATCAAGAAGGTGCCGACCCTTCGGGGCAAGACGGTGGTCAACCTCTTCTACGAGTCGTCCACCCGCACCCGGACGTCGTTCGAGATCGCGGGCAAGTGGCTCTCCGCCGACGTCATCAACTTCTCGGCGTCGGGCTCGAGCGCGGAGAAGGGAGAGAGCCTGCTCGACACCGCCAAGAACATCGAGGCGATGAGCCCGGACGTGGTGGTGGTCCGGCACAAGGCCTCCGGCGCGCCGGCCATGCTGGCGCGGAACCTCCGCTGCGCGGTGGTCAACGCGGGCGACGGCGCGCACGAGCATCCCACGCAGGCCCTCCTGGACCTGCTGACGATAAGAGAAAAGAAAGGCCATCTCGAAGGCCTCAACGTCACGATCGTGGGCGACGTGGCGCACAGCCGCGTGGCCCGCTCGGACATCCACGGTATGAAAACGATGGGCATCACGGTCACGGTGGCGGGGCCGCCCACCCTGATCCCCGCCGCCTGTCAGGAGCTGGGCGTGAAGGTGAGCCATCGGCTGGAGGAGGCCATCGCCCACGCCGACGTCATCATGATGCTGCGCCTCCAGCACGAGCGGATGACGGCGGGCTTCATTCCCTCGCTCCGCGAGTACTCGCGCGTCTGGGGTCTCTCGCCCGACAAGCTCAAGCACTGCCGCTCGGACGTGCTGATCATGCACCCGGGTCCGGTGAACCGGGGCGTGGAGCTCTCCCCCGAGGTGGCGGACGGGCCCTACTCGGTGATCCTGGATCAGGTCACCAACGGCGTGGCGGTGCGCATGGCGGTGCTCTACCTTCTCGCGGGGAGCAAGGGCGCATGAGCCTCCTCATCAAGGGCGGACGCGTCATCGATCCCTGGAACGGGGTGGACGGCGTCCAGGACGTGCTGGTGATCGACGGCACGATCGCCAAGCTCGGCGTCGGGCTCAAGGCGCCCGAGGGCGGGGCGGTCGTGGACGCCACGGGCAACGTGGTTTGCCCCGGCTTCATCGACATCCACGTGCACCTCCGCGAGCCGGGCTTCGAATACAAGGAGACCATCGCCACGGGCACGCGCGCGGCCGCGGCCGGGGGCTTCACCGCGGTGGCCTGCATGGCCAATACCTTCCCGGTGAACGACAACCGCGCGGTCACCGACTTCATCCTCGCCAAGGCGCGCGTGGAGGGCTGTGTGCGCGTCTACCCCATCGGCGCGGCCACGCGCGGGCTCAAGGGCGACGAGCTGGCCGAGATGGGCGAGCAGGCCGAGGCCGGGTGCGTGGCCTTTTCGGACGACGGGAAGTGCGTGATGAACGCGGAGGTGTACCGGCGGGCCATGGAGTATGCCCTGCCCTTCGGCGTGCCCATCATCAGCCACGCGGAGGACTGCCACCTCGCCCACCGAGGCGTGATGAACGAGGGCCTGGTCTCGACCGAGCTGGGCCTGGCCGGCCAGCCCGCGACCGCCGAGGACGTGATGGTGGCGCGCGACATCCTCCTCGCCGAGCTGACGGGGGCGCATCTGCACATCGCCCACATCTCCACCGCAGGCGCCGTGCGCATGGTGCGCGACGCCCGGGCGCGCGGCGTTCGGGTCACCGCGGAGGTGACGCCGCATCACCTGGTTATGACCGACGAGGCGGTGCGCGACTACGATTCCAATACCAAGATGGCGCCGCCGTTGCGGGGCAAGCGCGACGTGGAGGCGTGCCTGGAGGCGTTGACCGACGGCACCATCGACTGTGTGGCCACCGATCACGCGCCGCACGCCCTCTCCGACAAGGAGGGCGAGTTCGCCGAGGCCGCCAACGGCGTGGTCGGGCTCGAGACGGCGGTGCCCGTCCTGCTCGACCGGCTGGTGCGCCAGGGCCGGCTCGACCTTCCGACTCTGGTCGCGCGCTTCACGGCGGGACCCGCGCGCCTGTTGAACCTTCCCGGCGGGCGGCTCTCGGTGGGCGCGCCCGCCGACATCACGGTGCTCGACCTCGAGCGCGCGTGGACCGTGGAGCCGCGGCATCTGCTCTCGCGCAGCAAGAACACGCCGTTCGCGGGCTGGTCTGGCACGGGCGCGCCAGTGCTGGCCCTGGTGGGCGGCAAGCCCGCGCTGCCGAGTTACCCGCTGGCGATCTCCGGAGGCGCCGCGTGAGCACGCCGGCGCTCCTGGTCCTGGCGGACGGCCGCGCGTTTCGCGGCGAGTCCTGCGGCGCTGCGGGTGAGGCGCACGGCGAGGTCGTGTTCAACACCGCCATGTCGGGCTACCAGGAGATCCTCACCGATCCGTCCTACCGCGGCCAGCTCGTGTGCATGACGTATCCCCTGATCGGGAACTACGGGCTCAACCCCGAGGACGTGGAGTCGCGGCGGCCGTGGCTGGGCGGTTTCATCGTGAAGGAGGCGTGCCCCTACCCGTCGAACTGGCGGGGGCGCATGACGCTCGACGCCTACATGCGCGAGCACGGGATCGTGGGGATACAGGGCATCGACACGCGCGCGCTCACGCGGCATCTTCGCGACCGCGGCGCGCAGGAAGGCATCATCTCGACGGTGGAGACGGACGCCCGGCGCTTGGCGGATCGGGCGCGCGCGCTGCCCGGGCTCACCGGCCGAGACCTCGTGAGCGAGGTCTCGGTGGCGGCCCCGCACGGCTGGAGCGAGGGTGACTGGGACATCACGAAGGGCTACCGGCAGGTCGGCGGCGCGCGCTATCGCGTCATCGCGTTCGACTCGGGGATCAAGAGCAATATCCTGCGGCGGCTGGCCACGCTGGGCTGCGCGCTCGACGTGGTGCCGGCGCGCACGCCGGTGGAGGCGGTGCTGGAGCGGAAGCCGCACGGCATCTTCCTCTCCAATGGCCCGGGCGATCCCGAGGCGGTGGACTATCTCGTCAGCACGGTACGGCACCTCATCGGCAAGGTGCCGATCTTCGGGATCTGTCTCGGCAACCAGATCCTCGGCCTCGCCGTGGGCGGGCGCACCTACAAGCTCAAGTTCGGCCATCACGGCGCCAATCACCCGGTGAAGGATCTCGCCACCGGGCGTGTGGAGATCACCTCGCAGAACCACGGCTTCGCGGTGGATCCCGCGTCCGTGGCCGCGGCCGGCTTCGTCGAGAGTCATGTCAATCTCAACGACGGGACGTCGGAAGGCATGCGCCATCGCGAACTGCCCGTGTTCTCCGTTCAGTACCACCCGGAAGCGTCGCCGGGACCACACGACGCGGACTACCTGTTCGATCGGTTCGTCACGCTGATGGAAGGAGGTCCTGCTCCGTGCCCAAGTATTTGATCTCGTACCGCAAGACCGAGGAAGCCGGGCAAAAGCCCGAGTGGACCAGCTTCACGACCGAGAGCGATGCCACCATGGAGGCCCACGCCGTGCGCGAGCGGGTCGAGAAGCGCATGAGCGTGCTCGGCGAAAAGCTCTGGGGCGCCGGCGAGGTGGCCTGGGTCGGCGCGGGTCGGCTGGATGACGTGCTCTACAAGCGCGAAGAGGCGGCGCCCGAAATCTCCATCATCTACGGGCTCGTCCAGGACTAGGAAGGCCTCGCGCGTTGGCGAAACGCACTGACATCAAGAAGATCCTCCTGATCGGGTCGGGACCGATCGTCATCGGCCAGGCCTGCGAGTTCGACTACTCGGGGACACAGGCCTGCAAGGCCCTGAGGGAAGAGGGCTTCGAGGTCATCCTCGTCAACTCGAACCCGGCGACGATCATGACGGATCCCGAGATGGCGGACCGCACGTACGTGGAGCCGCTCACCCCCGAGTTCGTGGCGCGCGTGATCGCGCGGGAGCGCCCGGACGCGCTGCTGCCCACCGTCGGGGGGCAGACTGCGCTCAACCTCGCAGTGGCGCTCGCCGAGGACGGCACGCTGGAGCGCCACGGGGTCGAGCTGATCGGCGCGAAGATCCCCGCGATCAAGACCGCCGAGGACCGAAATCTCTTCGGCGCGGCCATGGCCCGCATCGGGCTCGAGATGCCCGCCGGCTTCTATGCAAGAACGCCGGAGGATGCCCTTCGCGGCATGCGCGAACGGAAGATGGACTTCCCGCTGATCATTCGCCCGTCGTTCACGCTGGGCGGCACCGGCGGGTCGATCGCCTATCACCCCGAGGAGCTGGAGGCGGCGGTCAAGTGGGGCCTCCAGCAGAGCCCCGTGCAGCAGGTCCTGGTCGAGGAGTCCGTGATCGGCTGGAAGGAGTACGAGCTCGAGGTCATGCGCGACCTCGCCGACAACGTCGTCATCATCTGCTCGATCGAGAACTTCGACCCGATGGGCGTGCACACCGGGGACTCCATTACGGTGGCGCCCGCCCAGACCTTGACCGACAAGGAATACCAGCGGATGCGCGACGCCTCGCTCGCGATCATCCGCGAGATCGGCGTCGAGACGGGTGGGGCGAACATCCAGTTCGGGGTGAACCCGGCCAACGGCCGCATGGTCGTGATCGAGATGAACCCGCGCGTCTCTCGCTCCTCCGCGCTCGCGTCCAAGGCAACGGGCTTCCCCATCGCAAAGATCGCGGCCAAGCTGGCGGTCGGCTACACGCTGGACGAGCTCAGGAACGACATCACGCGCGAGACGCCGGCGTCCTTCGAGCCCGCCATCGACTACTGCGTGGTCAAGTTCCCCCGCTGGGCCTTCGAGAAGTTCCCCGAGTCGGACGAGACCCTCACCACCCAGATGAAGTCGGTGGGCGAGGTCATGGCCATCGGGCGCACCTTCAAGGAGGCGCTGGGCAAGGCGGTGCGCTCGCTCGAGCAGGACCGGTGGGGGCTCACCCTCGAGCGCCCGATCCCCGATCTCGACGCGCTTCGCCAGAAGATCCGCATCCCCAACGCCGAGCGGTGCTTCGCCATCGCCGAGGCCTACCGTCGCGGCCTCGGCACCGAGGAGCTGCACGCGCTGTCCGGCATCGATCCCTGGTTCCTCGACAACATGCGCGAGATCGTGGAGCTGGAGCCGCGGCTCACGGCCGCCGGCCTGGGGGACGCGGGCCTCCTGCGTCGGGCCAAGCAGATGGGCTTCTCCGACCCGCGCATCGCCCAGCTCACCGGCAGCACCGAGGACGAGGTACGCCAGGCGCGGCTCCGCGCGGGCATCCGGCCCGTGTACAAGATGGTCGACACCTGCGCAGCGGAGTTCGTGGCCCACACGCCCTACCTCTACTCGACCTACGAGGAGGAGGACGAGGCGCCGCCGACCACCCGGGACAAGGTGGTGATCCTGGGCAGCGGGCCGAACCGCATCGGTCAGGGGATCGAGTTCGACTACGCCTGCGTCCACGCCGCCTTCGCGTTGAAGGAGGTCGGGGTCGAGGCGATCATGGTGAACTGCAACCCCGAGACCGTCTCCACCGATTACGACACGTCCGACCGGCTCTACTTCGAGCCGCTCACCTTCGAGGACGTGCTCAACATCGTGGAGCGCGAGAAGCCCCGGGGGGTCATCGTGCAGTTCGGCGGACAAACGCCCTTGAAGCTGGTCGTCCCGCTGCAGCGCGCGGGGGTGCCCATCCTCGGCACGCCGTCGGATGCCATCGACCGCGCGGAGGACCGCAAGCGCTTCGCCGCGCTGCTCGAGAAGCTCGGGCTGGCCCAGGCGCCCGGCGCCACCGCGCGCTCCTACGACGAAGCGGCGACAATCGCGGCCAGCATCGGCTACCCCACGCTCGTGCGGCCCTCCTACGTGCTGGGCGGCCGGGCCATGCAGATCGTCTACGACGCCGACGACCTCCGCACCTACATGACGGAGGCGGTGCGCGTGAGCCCCGAGCACCCGATCCTCGTGGACAAGTTTCTCGAGGACGCGCTCGAGATCGACGTGGATGCGATCAGCGATGGGGAACGGGTCATCGTGGGCGGGGTGATGGAGCACGTGGAGAAGGCCGGCGTCCATTCCGGCGACTCAGCCTGTGCGCTGCCCCCCTATTCCCTGGGCGACGACCAGATCGCCACGATCAAGCGCCAGACGCGGGCGCTCGCCTTCGAGCTGGGCGTGATCGGGCTCCTCAACATCCAGTTCGCCATCAAGAACGAGACGGTCTATGTGCTCGAGGTGAACCCGCGCGCCTCCCGCACCGTGCCGTTCGTCTCCAAGGCCATCGGGGTGCCGCTCGCCAAGCTCGCCACCAAGATCATGCTCGGGCGCCCGCTCACCGACCTGGGCTTCACCGAGGAGCGCGAGCCCGAGCACATCGCCATCAAGGAGGCGGTGTTCCCGTTCGTGAAGTTCCCCGGCACCGATGTAGTCCTGGGGCCGGAGATGAAGTCCACCGGCGAGGTCATGGGCATCGACCGCGACTTCCGCAAGGCGTACGTCAAGTCTCAGATCGCCGCGGGCTCTCCGCTCCCGACATCCGGCAAGGTGTTCGTCTCGGTGAAGAACCGCGACAAGCGCGCGGCCATGGGCATCGCCCGGCGTCTGGTCGAGATGGGCTTCAGCCTGGTCGCCACCGCCGGCACCGCCAAGCTGCTCGCCCTCCAGGGCATGACGGTGGAGCCCGTGCACAAGGTGGGCGAGGGCTATCGCCCCAACATCGTGGACCTCATGAAGCGCGGTGAAATCGCGCTGGTCTTCAACACGCCCGAAGACGGCCGCGCGCGGAAGGACTCCTCCGTGCTCCGCCGCACCGCGGTCATGCTCAACATCCCCTACTACACGACGGTGGACGGCGCCCAGGCAGCTATCGGCGGCATCGAGGCCTTGCTCAAGGGAGAGATCGCCGTCCAGAGTCTGCAGGAGTACCATGCCGCCGCACGATCCTAGAGAGCGCATCCCGGCCGGGCAGCGAGTCCCCGCCGCGCAGCGAATAATCGTCGCCCTTGACGTGGAGAGCCTGAGCGCCGCTGAGGCGATGATGGACCGGCTCGAGGGCGTGATCGCTCGCTACAAGGTGGGCAATCAGCTGTTCACCGCCGCCGGGCCGGCCGCGGTGGAGGCGGTGCAGAAACGCGGCGCCGAGGTGTTCCTCGATCTGAAGTTTCACGACATCCCCAACACGGTGGCGGGCGCGGTGCGCGAGGCCGCGCGCATGGGCGTGTTCATGTTCAACGTCCATGCCTCGGGGGGCCGCGCCATGATGAAGGCCGCCGCGGACGCCGCCGCCGCCGCGGCGCGCGAGCTCAAGGTGCGCCGGCCGCTGGCCATCGCGGTCACCGTGCTCACGAGCCTGGACCGCGCGGCCCTGCACCGCGAGCTGGGCGTGGCCGCCTCGGTGGAGGGCCACGTGCTGCGGCTCTGCGACCTCGCACGCGAGGCCGGACTCGACGGCTGCGTCGCGTCGCCCCAGGAAATCGCGCCCATCCGCAACGGGCTCGGTCGCGACTGGGTCATCGTCACGCCGGGCGTGCGGCCGGCCGGGGCCGAGCTGGCCGATCAGGTGCGCGTGGCCACGCCCGGCGCCGCCGCCCGCGCGGGCGCGCACTTCCTCGTGGTGGGCCGTCCCATCACCGGCGCGCCGGAGCCCGCGCGCGCCGCCGAGGCGATCTTCAAGGAAGTGGGCGCGGAGCTCGGCGCATGAGCCCGTCCGTCGCGCATCGCGACCTCATCCAGCGGCTCTTCGAGATCGGCGCGCTCCGCTTCGGCGAGTTCACGCTGAAGTCGGGCATTCGCTCGCCGTTTTACGTGGACCTCCGCGTCGTCATCTCCCATCCGGACGTGCTCGCGCGTATCGGCGGCCTCCTCGCCGAGGCGGTGGGACACTGTAAGGTCGACCGCATCGCCGGCATTCCCTACGCGGGCCTGCCGCTCGCGGTGGCGACGAGCCTCGCCGGCGGCTATCCCCTCGTGTATCCCCGGCGGGAAGAGAAGGCCCACGGCACCCGGCGGCGCATCGAGGGCGCCTTCGAGCCGGGCGAGCGCGTGGTGGTGATCGACGACATCATCACGGACGGCGCCAGCAAGTTCGAGGCGATCGAGCCGCTCGAGGACGCCGGCCTCGTGGTGAAGGATCTCGTGATCCTCGTCGACCGCGAGCAGGGCGGAGCCGCGCGCTTGGCCGCCCGCGGCTACACGCTCCACGCCGTGCTCACCATCACCCAGTGCTTCGACGAGCTGGCACGGGTGGGCCTCGTCGAGCCCACCGTCGTCGAGGCCTCGCGGGAGTTCGTTCGGGTCACGCGGTTCGCGTGATGGCGCCCCCGCCCGACGGTGTCGGCGAGATGGTCCTCGAGGCCCACGACATCCGCGCGGAGGTGACCCGCCTCGGCGCCCAGATCACCGCGGACTACGCCGGCAAGCGGCCGCACCTCGTGGGCGTGCTCAAGGGGGCGGCGGTGTTCGTGGCCGATCTGATCCGCGCCATCGACCTGCCCGCCTCGCTCGATTTCATCTCGATCGTGCCCTACGCGGAGGCGAGCCGATCGGGCGTCGTCCGCATCCGCAAGGACCTGGACGACCCCATCGAGGGCAAGGACGTGATCGTGGTGGAGGGCGTGTGCGCGAGCGGGCTCAGCCTGTCCTATCTCGTGCGGAACTTCGAGACCCGCCAGCCCGCGTCCATCCGTGTGTGCGCGCTGCTCGTGAAGCAGCGGGAGCGGCCGGTGGAGATCAAGCTGGACTACGTCGGGCGCGAGATCGCCGACGCCTTCGTGGTGGGCTATGGGCTGGACGCGGGCGAGCGGCACCGCAACCTGCCCTACATCGCGCGCCTGCCCTGATGCGCACGACGCGGCGCCGGGTCGCCATTGCCCTGATCGCCGTGCTCGGGCTCGCCCTCGGACCGTCGTGGGTCGTCGCGCAGCCGCTCTCGCTTTCGCCCGTGCGGGTACGGGGCGTCATCGAGAAGATCGACGAGGGTGTGGTCACCATCCGGACGCGCGACGGCCGGTCCGTCGTCGTCCAGGTGAGCCACAATCGGAGCATGATCGCGGTGACCAGAGCGAGCCTCGCCGGTCGTCATCTTCGCTGGCGGGGCGCGGCGCCAACGACGGGCACTATCCCTGGGATCTGGGCGTGGCCAGCACCATGACGAATGCCACGGTGGTGAGCCTGGTAAGCCAGGCCAGCGGGCCCGGTCCTCACCCTCGAGCACAAGGACGGTGAGACACGTATCGCGGTGCCGCCCGATGCGCCCATTGTCACGCTGTTGCCAGGCGACTGGACCCTCATTGCCGTTGGAGCCGCCGTCTTCGTACCGGCACGACAAGCCGCCGATGGCACGATCAGCGCCGAACGTCTCATGATCGGCAAAGACGGGGTCGTCCCGCCCATGTGAGCCTGGCGCGCCAGGCGCGCCGAGGCAACTAGTGGGCGCCGGCGGCCGGCGGCTGGAAGCCGTACTTCGCGAGCACGGCCCGACCCGGCACGCTGCCCAGAAGATCGAGGAAGGCCTGGGCCAGCGCCGGTTGCTTCGAGGTCGCCACCACCGCTCCGGGATAGATCACCGGGCGATAGGTGTCCTCGGGCGGGCGGAAGGCTTCCTTCACGCCCTGCGCGCGAGTCGCGGCGTCGGTGGTGTAGACGAACCCCGCGTCCACCTCGCCCCGCGCCACATAGTCGAGGGCCTGGCGCACGTTTTCGGAGAACACGAGCTTGGGCTGCAGACGATCCCAGAGGCCAATCGCGCGGAGGCTCTCCTCGGCATACTGCCCGGCCGGCACCGTCTTCGGCTGCCCGATGACCACGCGGGTCACCCGCGGGGCGAGGAGATCCGACGCCTTCGCGATGTCGACCTTGGAGTCGGTGGGCTTCACCACGACGAGCACGTTGCGTGCGAACGCCTTCCGGCTGGCCACGACGATCAGCTTCTGCTTCTCCAGCTCGTCCATCTGCCGCGTGGCCGCGGAGAGGAAGAGGTCGATGGGCGCGCCCGCCTCGATCTGCTTCTGCAGGTCGCCCGAGGCGCCGAAATTGTAGCGCAGGGTCACGCCCGGCCGAGTTGTGGTGAACTGGCGGCCCAGCGCCTCGACGGCGTCCTTGAGGCTGACCGCGACGGAGAGCGTGACGTCCTGGGCGAGCGCGGCGGTCACCGTGAGGAGCACCACGACCAACACGAGCGCAGCGGCGCGAAGGAAGCGCATGGCGCGTAGGGTACGCAGCGGGGCCGGACCGTTCAAACTGCTCCCCCGAACATGTTGGCGGGGACGATCGCCGCGCCGGCGGCCCGGGTGGGCCACCGGCGCGGCGGGCGAGAGGACGCGCGGGCTAGCCTTGCTGGTAGCCCATCACCGCCTTGATCTCCAGGAATTCCTCGAAGCCGTACTTGCCCCACTCGCGTCCGTTGCCGGACTGCTTGTATCCGCCGAAGGGCGCGGCCATGTCGCCGGGCGCGCCGTTGAGGGCGATCTGCCCGGCGCGCAGCTCCGAGGCCACGCGGCGCGCATGGGCGAGATCGCCGGACTGCACGTAGCCGGCGAGACCGTACACGGTGTCGTTGGCGAGCTCCACCACCTGCTCCTCGCTCTGATAGGGCAGGATCGATAGCACCGGCCCGAAGATCTCCTCCCGCGCGATCGTCATCTCGGGCTTCACGTTTGCGAAGACGGTGGGCTTCACGTAATAACCCTTGGGGAGGCCTTCCGGCCGGCCGGGGCCGCCGGTGACGAGGGTGGCGCCCTCCTTCACCCCGGTTTCGATGAGGCGCTGGATCTTGTTGAACTGGGTCTCGCTCACCACCGGCCCGATGATGGTGTCGCTCCCGTCGGGCGCCCCGACCTTGACGGTCTCGGCCGTCTCGCGGGCGACCTTCACCGCGTCCTCGTGCTGGTCGGCGGGGACGAACATCCGGGTGGGCGCGTTGCAGGACTGTCCGCTGTTGCGGAAGCAGCTCTTCACGCCCTCGGCCACCGCTTTCTTGAGATCGGCGTCGGGCAGGATGATGTTGGCCGACTTCCCGCCCAGCTCCTGGTGCACGCGCTTCACGGTGTCCGCCGCCGCCTTCGCCACGAGGACGCCCGCGCGGGTCGAGCCGGTGAAGGACACGAGGTCGACGCCGGGGTGGGACGCGATGGCCTGACCCACGGTGGGCCCGTCGCCGTTGACGAGGTTGAACACGCCTCGGGGCACGCCGGCGGTGTCGAGCACCTCGGCGAAGATGATGGCGTTCAGCGGCGCGATCTCGCTCGGCTTGAGCACCATCGTGCAGCCGGCGGCCAGCGCGGGCGCGACCTTGCACATGATCTGGTTGATGGGCCAGTTCCACGGCGTGATGAACCCGCACACGCCGATGGGCTCGCGGATGATCATCGTGCGCCCTTCGAGCTTCTCGAACTCGTAGTCCTTGAGCACGGTCATGATCTGGTTGAGATGCCCGATGCCCGTGGCCGCCTGGGCCTTGGTCGCGAGCCAGGCCGGCGCGCCCATCTCCAGCGAGATGGCCTTGGCGATGTCGTCGTAGCGCGCCTTGTAGGCCTGGATGATGCGCTGGAGCAGCGCGAGGCGGTCCGCCTTCGACGTGTGCGAGAAAGCGGGGAACGCGGCCCGCGCAGCCTTCACCGCCCGGTCCACGTCCTTCGCCGAGCCGAGGCTGATCGTGGCCACCGTCTCCTCGGTCGCGGGGTTGATGACGTCCAGCGTGCGCGGCTCCACGGGATCGACCCAGGCGCCGTCGATGTAGAACTGGCGATGGTGCTCGCTGCTCATGCCTACCGTCTCCTTCCTTCGCCCGTCCCGGGGACGGGCCTCTCGTGATCGTCCAGTGAACGGCGGGAGGCGGGCGACCCGCCTTGCCAAGACGTAGCGTATCATCGTCGTCATGCTCGCGGTGCTGGGACGGCTCGGCGGCGGCATGGCGGCCTTCGCGCTGCTCGTCACGACTGCCGGTCCCGTCGTCGCCGCCGACGAGCTCGTGCTCTACGGCCCGGGAAGCCTCCGCGAGGCGATGACGCAGATCGGCCGCGAGTTCCAGCAGCGCGGCGGCCCACCGGTGCGCATGGAGTTCGGTCCGTCGGGCATGATGCGTGAGCGCATCGAGGCCCGTGAGAAGGTCGACCTCTTCACCTCCGCGGACATGGCGAACCCGCTACGCCTCGAGCGCGAGGGCCACGCGGTCGCCGTTGCCATGTTCGCGCGCAACACCGTCTGCGCGTTCTCCACCACGCGAGCCAGCCTCACCACCGCCGGCCTGCTCGACAGCCTGCTGGATCCGACGATCAAGCTCGGCACCGCGGCGCCGAACGCGGACCCGCTGGGGGACTACACCTGGCAGCTGTTCAAGAAGGCGGAGGCGGTGAAGGCGGGCAGCGAGGCCGTGCTCACCGGCAAGGCGCGCGTCCTCATCGGCGGAGGCATTCAGGCGCCCGCCGGCCAGGACCCGGTCGCCGCCGCCCTCAACGAGCGTACGGTGGACGTGTTCCTTGCATACTGCTCAGCGCGGGGCCGGCTCGAGCGGCAAGTGGCGAGCCTCACCGTGACCGCCCTGCCCGAATCGCTCCGCGTGGGGCCGGAGTACGGCATCGCGCTGCTGAAGGGCGCGCGGCCCTATGCCGCGGGCCTGATGCTCTACATCCTCTCCACCGGGGGCCAGGCGACGCTGGAGCGCTTCGGCTTCACGCCGGTCGGCCTGCCCGCGCCGTAGCGGGCGCTAGACGCCCAGCCAGCGCGCCTTGGTCGGCTCGTCGCGCGCCAGCGCATCGGCCGGGCCCTCGTGGACGATGCGCCCCTTGCTCATGAGATAGACACGGTCGGCCACGGCGAGCGCGAAGGCGAGGTTTTGCTCCACCAGGAGGATCGACGCGCCCGCGGCTCTGAGCTCGCCGAGCACCCGCGCCATATCCCGCACGAGCACCGGGGCCAGTCCCTCGGAAGGCTCGTCCATCAGCAGGAGGTCGGGATTCCCCACCAGCGCGCGCCCGGTGGCGAGCATGCTCTGCTCGCCGCCCGAGAGCTTGCCGCCGCGGTGGCGAAGCCGCTCGCGGAGACGCGGGAAGAGGCCCAGCACGCGCGGCGCGTCCCAGCCGCGCGCACCCGGGCGCGCCCCGACGTGGAGATGCTCGCGCACTTCCAGCGAGGAGAAGAGCCGCCGCCCCTGCGGCACGAGACGGATGCCGCGAGCCGCGATGGCGTGGGCGGGGAGACGGGTGATGTCCTCCTGCCGATAGCGGACGGCTCCCGATCGCGCGGGCGTGAGGCCGCAGATGGCGCGGATCAGGGTGGTCTTGCCCACGCCGTTCCGGCCGAGCAACGCCACGATCTCGCCCGCGCCCACACGTAGCGAGACGCCCTGGATGATGCGCGAGTCGCCGTAGGCGACCTGGAGATCGTCCAGCTCAAGCATGCGGGGTGCCGAGATAGATCTCGGCCACGCGCGGATCCTTGCGGATCTCGTCGGGCGTGCCACCGGCCAGCACTCGCCCCTGATGCAGCACGAGCACGCGGTCGGCGAGATCGAGCGCCACGTCCATGTCGTGCTCGATGAAGAGGACGGTAAGATCGCGGGGCAGGCGGCGGATGGTCGCCGCCACCTGCGCGGTCTCCGCGGGCGAGAGCCCGGCAGTCGGCTCGTCGAGGAGCAGCACACGCGAGCCCGCGGCGAGCGCCAGGATCAGCTCGACTTGCCGCTGCTCGCCGTAGGAGAGAAGGCGCGTGGTCACATTGCGCCGCTCCGCGAGGCCCCACTCCGTGAGGAGAGCGAGCGCCCGGGCGCGGAGATGGGGGAACGCGGTCTGCGGGCGGAGCAGGGCGAAGCGCGCAGGGTCGGCCCCCTGCACCGCCAGCAGCACGCTGTCGAGCACGCTGAGATCCGGGAACAGCGTGGTGATCTGGAAGGTCCGCCCGAGCCCTCGCTGGGCCCGCGCGTGAGGGCCGAGCCGCGTCACGTCCTCGCCGTGGAGCCGGATGCGCCCGCGCGCGGGGCGCAGAAGCCCCGTGATGGCGTTGAACAGCGTCGTCTTGCCGGCGCCGTTCGGCCCGAGGATGGCGAGCCGCTCGCCCGGAGGCACGTCCAGCGTGACGTCGTCGAGCGCGCGCAGGCCGCCGAAGTCGTGGCCGAGTCCCTGGACCTCGAGCGCGCTCATGCCGCCTGGTCCTTCCGCCGTCGCAGGAGGCGCACCAGGCCCTCGGGGACGAAGAGCGTCACGGCCACGTAGACCAAACCCAGCACGAGCAACCACCGCTGGGTGTAGGCGCTCACCGCATTCTCGAGATACACGATGACGGCGCTCCCGAGGACGGGACCGAGCAGCGTGCCGGCCCCGCCCAGGATCACCATGATGAGCGCCGCGGCGGAGAACACGATGGAGAGGTACGCCGGGCTCACGAAGCCGTTGTAGTAGACGAAGAGATTGCCGGCGAGGCCCGCGAAGAGCCCCGCCAGCACAAACGCCACGTACTTGTAGCGCCACGTGTCGTAGCCGAGCACTTCCATGCGGCGCGCGCTCTCGCGAATGCCGACGAGCGCGCGCCCGAAGGGCGAGCGAGTCACCAGCGCGAGCACGGCCACGCTGGCCACGAAGCAGACGAGCACCAGGTAGTAGAAGCGTCGCCCGTCGGCCAGGCTCAGGGGCAGGCCCTCCGCCGGCCGCGGGATGCCGGGCAGCCCGTCGTCACCGCCGGTGAGCCGGCGCCAGCCGAACGCGATGCCCCACAGCACCTGGGCCAGGGCCAGCGTGATCATGAGGAGATAGGAGCCCTCGGCGCGGAGCGCGAGCAGCCCGAACAGCGCGGCCGCCACTGCCGCGGCGACGAGGCCGCAGGCCATATCCACCCAGAAGTTGTTCCAGACGCGCACGGCGAGGAGCCCCACCGTGTAGGCCCCCACCCCGAAGTAGGCCGCGTGTCCCAGCGAGGGCAGGCCCGCGTAGCCCAGCGAGAGGTTCAGGCTCATCGCGAAGATGGCGAAGATCAGCATCTTGGTGAGAAGGTCGACTTGATAGCTCGAGAGCGCGAGGGGCAGCACCGCCAGCGCCCCCACCGCCGCGCCCGCGCGCAGGATCATCGCACGCCGAAGAGGCCCGTCGGACGCACGGCGAGGATCAGGGCCATCGGCGCGAAGATCGTGAACATCGCAAGCTCGGGGAAGCGCGCCTTGCCGAACGTGTCGAGCAGGCCCACCAGGAGCGCGCCCACGAAGGCGCCCTTGAGGCTCCCGAGCCCGCCGATGATCACGACCACGAAGGCCAGGAGCAGGATCTCGAAATCGGCGCCGGGGTACACGCCGAGCATGGGCCCGCCGATGATGCCGCCCAGCGCGGCGAGCGCGGCGCCCAGGCCGAAGACCACGGTCGAGAGGACGGAGACGTTGATGCCGGTGGTGCGCGCGATCTCGGCGTCGTCGATGGCGGCGCGGATCATGGCGCCGAGCCGCGTGTGCTCCTGGAGGAGCCAGAGCGCCACGCCCACCATCACGCCCACGCCGATCACGAACAGCCGGTAGGCGGGGAAGAAGAACGTTCCCACTTGCACCGCGCCCGAGAGGACTTCGGGCCGCGGCAGGGTCTGCGGCGTGCCGCCCCAGTGCCAGAGGCACAGATCGCCGATGATCAAGAGCATGCCGAAGGAGAGTAGCGCCTGCGGCAGCTCCGCGCGCGGTACTCGGCGCAGGAGCACGCGCTCCATGAAGACGCCCACCGCGGTCACCACTGCCACGCCCCCCAGCGCGGCGACGAGCAGACTGTCGGTCGCGCGCGCCACCGACAGAGCGGTGTAGGCGCCGAGCAGATAGTAGGAGCCGTGGGCGAGGTTCAGGATGCGCATCAGTCCGTAGATCAGCGAGAGGCCGGCGGCGAGCAAGAACAGCAGCATCCCGAACGAGACGCCGTTGAGAATCTGGATGAGATAGAAGCTCATGGCCCGGCGGTGCGCGCGACTCAGCGGCGAGGGTGCCGGGCCCGGAGGCCCGGCCCTACTTGTTCCACCAGCCCCAGGTCGCCTCCTGCGACACCGAGGGGATCCGGTCGACCACCGCGTTCACGATGCGGCTCCCCTGCTTCTCGGTGCGTGTGACCAGGATGGGCGCGATCACCTGCCGATAGGCGTCGAACTGCACGCTGCCCCGCGGGAGCTTGAGCTTGGGCAGGGCGGCGCGGAGGGCTTCACGCACCCGATCCCGATTGGAGAGATCGCCCTTGAGGCTGTCGAGGGCCTCCGTGATCAGCATGGCGGTGTCCCACCCGCCCTCGCTGTAGCGGCTGGGCCACACCTTGTAGGCGGCCTCGTAGTCGCGCACGAATGCGCGGTTCTCGGGGTTGTCTACCGCCGCGCTGTAACCGTGCATGGTGAGGATGCCGAGGGCGGCGTCGCCGATGGCGGGGAGGACGGTGTCGTCGGTGAGCACGCCGTGTCCGGTGAGGGACATGCGGGCGGCGAGGCCATACTCCTTGTACTGCTTCACGAAGCGGATTGCGTCGGCGCCCGCGAACCAGGCGTACACCGCGTCAGCCTGGAGGGAGCCCGCCTGGGCCAGATAGGGCGCGAAGTCCGGCGTGTTGAGCGGCGCGTAGATCTCCTTCACGATCTCGCCGCCCGCCGCCTTGAAGCCCGCCATGAAGGCCTCCACCGCGTGCCGCCCCGCCACGAAGTCGGTGGCCATCACGATGACCTTGCGATACTTCGTGTGCTTGATCATCCACGCGCCCATCGGATAGTTGGACTGATCGGTGGTCTCGGCGAGGCGGAAGATGCTGGGCGAGGCCTGCTGAGGCGAGGTGAGCACGCGGGTGAACGCCACCGGCACCACCAGGGGCGTGCCCTGCTCGTGGACGTAGTTTCGGATGGCGAGGGCGACCACGCTCGACACCGGCCCCACAAGGAAGTCGGCGCGGTCGCGCTCCGCGAGCTTCTTGACCTTGGTGATGCCGACATCAGGTTTCGCCTCGTCGTCCTCCTTGAGGAGCTGGATCTCGCGCCCACCCGCGCGGCCGCCGATCTTCTTGAGGTAGAGGTCGATCCCGTTGGTGACGTCGGTCCCCTGCACCGACAGCACGCCCGTGTAGGGCAAGAGGAGGCCCAGCTTGACCGGCGGGGCCTGCGCGACGGCGGCGCCGGGCGCCAGCGCGACCGCGAGGGCCAGCACGGCGAGAACCAATCGAGTCATGGAAGGTCCTCCCGTCGAAAGATGGGACGCCGTCTCACGGCGGGAGCGTAGCACAGCGGACGGCGGACTAGCCCTTTCGGCGGAGCTTGGGATCCCAGGCGTCCCGGAGCGTGTCGCCGAAGAGATTGAAGGCGAGCACGGCAAGGCTGATGGCGAGCCCGGGGAAGATGGCGAGCCACGGGGCCTGCTCCATGAACGCGCGCCCGGTGCTGCTGAGCATGAGGCCCCACGATGGCGTGGGCGGCTGGGTCCCCACGCCCAGGAAGGACAGCGTGGCCTCGATGAGAATCGCGTTGCCAAGCCAGATGGACGCGATGATCAGGATGGGCGCGGTCACGTTGGGCAGGATGTGGCGCGCGAGGATGTGCAGATGCCGGCACCCCAGCGCCTCCGCCGCCTCCACGTAGCGGTTCTGCTTCGCCGACAGCACCGCGCCGCGCACGATGCGCGAGTTGCCGGGGATGATGACGAGGGCGATCGCGAGCATCGCGTTCGTCGTGTTGGGCGTCAGCACCGATACGATGGCGAGGGCGAGGATGAGCGCCGGGATAGCCTGCACAGCGTCCATTACGCGCTGGAGGATCAGATCCGGCCGCCCCTCCCAGTAGCCGCACACGAGCCCCACGATCATTCCCGCCACCGTGCCGATGCCCACCGCGAGGAGTCCCACCCAGAGCGAGATGCGACAGCCATAGATGATACGGCTCAGCACATCGCGGCCGATGTCGTCGGTGCCGAAGAGGTGTTCGCGGCTGGGCGGCTGCAGCCGAAT